>NZ_CP121471.1:1482500-2138270 GCF_033954835.1 Thiorhodovibrio frisius | reverse complement strand
TCGTCCGCGCCCGCTCAATAAAGCGATCCCAGAACCGATCCATGGCGTCTCTTGTTGTTGCTCGATGCGCGGGCATGTGCTAGCCTCGAATTCACAGACAGGAAGTGTTAGATTTGGAGCGCCTGCGAAAACATTGTTTTCAGGCTCGGCGCTAGACAGAATCTATGCTAACGGTGCTACACGGATTCTGTCTAGCACGCCTGACCAACTTTCTGTCTAGTAAACTGTTAGGCGCTCAATACGTCCAGTGTCTAGCGTATCCATTAAGTAACGTTTCATTGATAAGTAGTGCATTCTCTATAATCGCAGGCCAAGTTCTAAAAGGCTTACGATTTGCAGAGGTGTTCAACTTATTTTTTACACGTTACTAATCGTGCTAAAGGAAAAAAGAAATGAAAAAAGTCGTGATTACCTCGTTCGTAATGTACTCGGTTTTTCAACTTGGAGTTGCAAATGCGGATTTTAAAGTAGTGGAGGATCCAACGCCTGGCCAGCAAGTCTATTGGACAATGCAAAATGATAAATCATCACCATGCGCTTGGTATGAAGTTTGGGAAGTACTGGCAATTCAAAATGGTGTGGTAAAGCTAAAAAAAGTGAAATCACCAAGCGTCTCATTTACTGATGATGAAACGTATCAGGAATTAGGCAAACTCAAAAGCTGGTCATCTGAGGAAGATGCCAAAAAATCTTCTGATTCGAACAAGTGCCATCTCAAGCACAGATTTGAGGGCAAGTAGTCGCTTAAAATAATCGCCTAACAAACGCCTCCAGTCCGACCGCTCGCTCCGCTCGCGGCGGCTGAGGCTGGCGTTAGGCCACTTAGGAGAAAATTAAACTCCGTTATGTTACCAATTATCAAATATTCTACAACATCA
Source organism: Thiorhodovibrio frisius (assembly GCF_033954835.1). Lineage (NCBI taxonomy): Bacteria > Pseudomonadati > Pseudomonadota > Gammaproteobacteria > Chromatiales > Chromatiaceae > Thiorhodovibrio > Thiorhodovibrio frisius. Next base: position 2,137,392 of record NZ_CP121471.1, on the reverse strand, counting down.
TTCCACAACGAAGGTACATTACAATGTCTCATAAGAACTTACTGTTTTCGGTGATCATGCTGCTATCAGCGAGCAGCACTAGTGCTGAGCCCATTACTATTTTTGGAGTTAATATTACAATGACTCCTGAAAAAGTATTGACGACAATAAGCGAACGCGGGTTGCAATGCCAGCCAGTATTAAAAATGTATCAGTGTAGAAGACCAAATGATATTTCGGTTATTAATCTGAATTTTCAACCGGGCAGGACTTATATTAATTTTTCATGTGGCATTTTTGACGTATGCTCGCTTGGCATGGAAAAAGTTGCCCGACAGTTGATGCAAGAAGATACTGTGCCGGTTTCTACAATGGAACCTACTTCATGGGGTCTATACTGGGAAGCAAAACCGGCATATTGTGGTATTGGCGAAGATGGAGATCGTCTTTGTGTGACGGATGGCGGCATTACCATTGAGCAATTTCGATATGGGAAGAGCGAACCAAACTTTAACTGAACATGGAATCAAAGAATCAAAGAAGAATCAAAGGGGTCTGGAATCAAAGGGGTCTGGATCGAATTGTTGCCGCCTGTGCTGTAATCAAACCGATCCCGGCCCCATAAAACCGGCCCCATAAATAAGTCTCAGGAGAATAAAATGTCTGAATTAGCTATCGGAGAGACGGTCACGCATAAAGCGCGCCGGGAATTTGGAGTAGGTAAGATTTTTAAGGTTTACGATAATGGCAAGGTTGCTGTAGAGTTTCCGGATTCTTCAACCAAGACGCTAATTTATAAAGACAAACCTTACACGACATTCACATACATCTCGAGAGATTGCCTAGTGCCTGCTGGTTCTTCCAATAGTAGGCAGTTAAAAAAGGCTAAAGGTGCCAAACAAACTTCTTCGATGAAGCAGAGTTATTTAGATTACTACATTCCGCTCGTAGCGAAGTTTTGTAGCCAGCTGAAAATGGGTCAGTTTGATGATCTCGAAAGACTTTCTCAACCATTTTTGCCTCTTTTTGGAGACAGCTATGAACACTCCCAACAAAAGCTCCTTATAATCGGGCAGGATACTTATCAATGGTTTCCTGCTGATCAATTCATTGCCGGTGAGCTAGCTGAACCTGGCAGTGGTATTAATAAAGCTTTTGAAAATGTGATTCAGGGGTATCAGTTTCGCGATTGGGGTCGAAATACCCATTCTTTTCTGGGCTTCGTAATGGGGTTACTCGGTTCAGTAAACGAAATCGATGATTGGACAATACTCAAAAGGGGAAGCGGCTATGAGAAAGTGCTTGGCTCATTTGCCTGGGGTAATTCAAACGCAATCGAGGTATGGGCAACAATAGAAAAGTATAAGGAACAAGGCTTGCCACATCCCTCTCAAGAAACATGGGAAGCTGCGCGCGAGGCGAGTAAGCATTTTAATAAACTAGAGCACATGCTTTTGACGTTAAAACCTAAGACAGTCTTGATTCTTAATAGCGGCTTAGAAATAGAAGATTTTTTTGCTGGTTTAGATTTTGAAGGGTTAGGTAAGATTGGCGAGCGATTTTTGCGCTACAGGGTCAGGAATTTTGATGTGGATGTTTATCATACATGTCATCCATCCTACATGAGGAACCGTGGTGGCCCATTAGGTTTCATTAGAGAGTTTCATGACATTCTTGAAGAAAAGAATAGTGTACGCATTGAGGTCTCAACGCTTCTCCAAAGCGAAGCAGAAAAAGCTAAGTCAGAAGACGAAGCTCTGCTTGATTTTATACGCGAACATGCACCATCAGCTGAAAAAGCAGACAAGTATGAGCTTGTTGCTTGGGTTGCTGCAACTTTAATAAAACATGATGCGTTTATGGTGGTTCCTACTTTGGCTGAAATTCTTAATGATAAGGGGTTTAAGACAGACTACGACACAGAGTATTCTGGAGGGCGAGGGACCTATCGATTAGTTAGCTCGACTTATATCAGGCTTGAGAAGGATGGGGCCATTGACGAAGCGCGTTATGTTGCGGAAGCATTTAGAAAACCTGATTTAACCTATGCTTACTGCAGTGATGATGAGTCAGCCGAAAGTGAATTCAATTGAATTAAACGGGTCAGGTTCGGTATTATTTTCAAGACCGAATCTAAGCCATCAAATCGCCGGCCTTGATCATAAGTCCGCCCAAAACCCAGCGTCACCGGTGGTTGTGCTTCTGCCAAGCTCGTCAAAACAGACACTTAGCCTGGAGCGTCGGAGACCGCAGCAGAAAGTGGTCGGAGTTATGATCAAGGCCAAATCGCCTAACACGGTGCTTCACCCGACCCGCGCCGTCGGCACTTCGCTCTCGCTCAGTGCCGCCATCGCGGGCGGGTGAGCCGGGCGTTAGGCAACTTCAACGAAATAGGTGAGCAAAATGGCGAGACAAGGTTGTAGAGATTGTGAAATTTGCACCCGAAGCGGCATTTCAAAAATATTGCATATTCCAGCCGATATCGTGTATGCACTTGCTTTCAGTTGGAACCATGGTCTGTTTGTAAAAAAATGCCCGCAGTGTAAGCACGCAATGAGCAAGCATCAGCGTCGAGACGACGGCTCGTTCAAAGATTAAAAAGCCTATTAACTGGTTTTGAATTTGAAAGCCGATTAAGCACAACGTCATCTCCTTAGAAGAGTTCAATAAATTAACTCTGGGGAGATGATTTAATCAAAGGCATGAAAACAGATTATGGCAAATGTTGAAATACTAGAAGAGGTGTGCGTAGGTGACAGTGGAGACTGGAATCTATGCTTCCAATGGGCTCGTTACAAATATGATGACGACTTCTATCCTGACACTGAGGGCCTCGACCGGGGTTATGTTGTCCCTCAGTCTCAAACGGTACCCATTCCATCAATTGGGAACCCCTCTGACTTCCATGATAGGCGACAGCGACTTCGTTGCCTTATACGCTGGCGTTGGTGGTCTTGCCCACCTCCCGTCATGGATCTCCAGCACTGGACAGATAAATCTTCAAGAACATGCCGCCCCTGCTACCCCGAGAGACGATGACCACCACTTCCGTTCTTCCAGTGGCCAACCAACGGCCTTCCCCTTCTGACCACAGGGTCGGCGTCTCCAACCTTTGTTCACGAGGCTACATCTAGGTTCACTTAGCTGACGGCCTGCTCTCTTGCTGTGTGGAAACTTACGACCCCTTGTTACCAAGACGCCGCTTCCTCATGCTACCGAGGTGTACGGACAACTCCCCGGACGGGACTTTAACCCGCTAGACTTACTGTTGTTACTGCGAACGGCCAGGCTCGGTTTAATTTCTGAGTGCTAAATCAAGCCAACTAATTCGCCTAACACGGTGCTCCAGCCGAAGCCGGTTTCGCTCTCGCTCAACCGGCTCGGCTGAGCGAGGCGTTAGGTGCAGAAATCAACATAGCCCGCCAGGAGGAGTATGCTCAGCATGGGTAAGGTGTGCAAAAAATGCGGATATGCCAGAAAGCCACAGGACGCAGCTCCAGCCTATGCATGCCCAAACTGTGGAGCAGTGTATGAGAAGGTCGAAGCGCAGCTAGCCCGCCAGGCGACCGGTGACGGCGCTCCTAAGAACTTACCCGGCGCCCGCAGAATCAACCGCAAGGCCGGGCCTGCATTTCGTCGCGGTAGTCATTTACTTCTGCTTCTCGTCTCCTGGGTTCTCGGCCTTGCGGGAATCGTTAATCTGCTTGCGGGCGATTTCAAACTTGCCATCTTGACGCTTCCTGCGTTGATCGTTGCTTTACCTGCGTCGCGCAAACTGTTGCCGTCGGTGGTGCAAGTTTCGCTTATCGGGCTACTGATTACCGGACTCACTGTCAACAACCTAATCGACGCCATTCAGGAAACCGAGCGCCTAGAAAAGGAGGCGGCCGAACGCCAAGATCGGCGGGAGGAATATGCCAAGAGGCGAGCGGAGCGAATTGCCGATTTCGAATCAAAAAAGCAAGCGTTGTTGAGCGAAGCAAGACTGAACTTGAGTGACGGCAATTTTGGCGCTGTGCTGGCGGTAACAACGGAATGGGCTGATTTGAAAGATAAGGAACTGGTTGAGTTGGAGCGGGAAGCGCTGCGTAGTGCCAAGGAGGAACTCGCAAACGGGAATTTCGCCTTTCTTAGTGGCTTCAATAACTCCGACTTTCCGCAATTCGCGCTCTTGAATGAAGAAGCGCAACGTCTGCGCGCAGCCGCAGAAGCGCGAGCCGAGGCAGAAGCGTGCAAGAAGGATCTACAATGCTGGGGTGATAAGCATACTGTTATGGCGGGCTTTCGTTGCGACAATCATGTCGAAAGATTGGCCAAGTACGCTTTCGAATGGACAGACGGCTTCCTTGAGCCGAAGTTTAGCCGCTTCAGGTGGAAGTCTAAAGAATCTGGAGTAATCACGTATATCGGCGATAAGATACGTTTTCAGAACGGCTTCGGCGCATGGCAGAATTACGTATACGAGTGCGATCTCGACCCGATATCGGAAGTCGTTCATGACGTTCGCGCTAGCCCAGGGAGGCTTTAGAACCATGCGGAAGCGTGGCCACAAGCACCTAACTAGGGCGCAAGCCCGACCGCCAACTGGCCAGCCGCCGCTGACGCGGGCGGCTGGCCAGTTGGCGGCGGGCTGCGCTTGACGTTAGGCAAAAGAACGTACGGAGGAACTATGTCAGAGAAGAAAAAGGACGAGTACCACAGACCGCAATGTCGTTGACTTAAGCGCCATCGCGCTGATTTTGCTAAAATTATCGCCTCGATTCCCGATTTTCACCCAATGGAGTACAACCAATGAAGCGCCACACACAAATCGAACTGAAGCCGGCGGAAGTAGCGCATACAAAGTGTATTCCAAAATGTGTACAACGCGATTAATGGCTCACTTTCCAACGCCGATTTTGCCGCTGAACATCGTCTGAATGAGCGCGCCTTCACCCGCCAACGTGATTTGCCCTTCGAGCGCTTGGTGTCCTTCCTGATGAAACCCCGCGCGCGCAGCACCGAAACCGAACTGGCGAGTTTTTTCGCCGCGATTGAGGGCGAAGCCGTGGCCTCGGAGGTGCCGACGCGCTCGGCGGTGAGTAAGGCGCGCAAGGGGCTGGCCGCGTCGGTGTTCGAGGCGCTCAACCGCCAAGCCTTGGCGAGGTTTTTCTCCGGTTTCGGGCGTCCAACCTGGCATGGGTTCCGCCTGCGGGCGGTGGATGGGACGACCTTTCGCCTGCCCGATGGCGAGGGCATTGAACGGTCTTTCGGCGCTCAACCCAGCGGACCGGTGCTGGCGCGCGGTTCGCTGCTCTATGACCTGGACCTGGAGATGGTTCTGGACTTCGCCGTGGCGGCCTACTGTGTCAGCGAACGTGAACTGGCGGTCGATCATCTCAAGGCGACCGCGCCGGGGGATTTGGTCATTTATGATCGCGGGTATCCGGCGCTTTGGCTGTTTGCTTTGCACCGGACCTTGGGGGTCGACTGCGTGATGCGTTTGCCGCGCAAACAGTTCAAGGAAGCCGAGCCGTTTTGGCACAGTGATGCGCCCAGTGCGCTGATCACCTTGCATCCCTGCGCGGAACAAGCGCGCGCGTGCCGCGACCAGGGGGCCGAACCCGATCCGATCACCTTGCGCCTGGTGCGGGTGAAGCTCAAAGGCGGCGAAACCGAGGTGTTGGCCACCACAGTACTGGAGGAGACGCGGCTGCCGGCACGGTTGTTCAAAGACCTCTACCACCGGCGTTGGGGAGTGGAAGAAGGGGGCTATAAGGTCACTAAGGTGCGCGCGGAGATGGAGAATCTCTCCGGGCGCACGTCGCTGGCGGTGCGCCAGGACATGCATGCGAAGGTGCTGGCGATGAATCTCGCGGCCATGCTGCGCGCGGTGGCCCAGTTGGTGGCAAAGCGCCTGTACGAGGCACGCCGGTTTGACTACAAGGTGCGCATGACCAGCGCCTTGTCCCACCTGAGCGATCAGTTGTTTCATCTCCTCTACGCTTCACCAATCGGTTGCGCGGAACTGATCACACGGATCATCCAACGCTTGTCACAAACCACTGAGCAAGTGCGCCCGGGGCGGAGTTTCCCGCGCCACAATCCCGGGCAGCGCAAGGCGGGATACCATATCCCGTACAAGCGGGTCGTCTAAAGTTGACGGCATTGGTGCTCTACCCTGGTCGATGAAGCTGCTGTTACGGTAACGCTCACAGCGTTCCGATCACTCCTGTTTTCGGCACCTCACTGGCCGGTACCTGGATTCGAGCGAGCCGTTGGTGCAATCCCAAAGAACATTTCCGTCCTCCACCACAGGCACGATGATCACTGTCTTGCCTTCGAGTTGGGTTGGCGGTCCGGCGTAGGTCACAATGATGACGCCGCCGTCGGTGACGACCACGGAACGCACAGCCGAATTCTCCGCATCCCGATTCGCGTCCCAGCCAATATCCTCGTTGCTGGCTGGCCATTCGCCGGTCTCTCGCGCGAAGTCAATCACCTCCTGCTCGACCTGGCGACTGGTGATCAGGCCTTCAGACACCCGCGCCCGCATGGTGAACTCCTGAAAAGCGGGAATTGATATGGCGGCCAGCATGCCGATGATCGCGACCACCATCATCACAGCAATCAATGAGCCGCCACCGGTACCCGCGCCAATGCCAAGCCTGGGGACGAATACAGCGACTATCCAAGCAAGAAAACTCCTGCGAGGCAATTTCGGATCGCGGGCCTCGGCACGCGCCATAACGCACTCCATGCGCTTGGTCAGCCAGGGATAGTCGCCAATCAACTCGTGAAAAGACATCCAAAAGCCCCCGGTCACGGCCGTCTGCGCCCGATATTGTTCGAGGCTGAGAGTTCGCCACCGCTTGCTCCCCGCAGCCAATGCCGCCAATCCGCGTAAAGCGTCATCGGCATTCTGGCAACAGGCTAAACCGTGGAGATCACAGCTATACTCGCGCGCCCGTGAATATGCCGCTCCGAGCAGCGGCAGAATGCCCGCCGGCCACAAGACCGGACCCCAGGTCAGATGTCCGCGCCGCACATGGCCTAACTCGTGCCCGATGTAAAAGGAGATGGCGCCGGGTTGCTCATCCAACGCATCAACAACGTCCGCGTACAACACAACAAAGTCGCGGCCGAGAAAGCGCGTCGCAAAGGCGTTAAAGACCCCGTCGGCATGCAGCAGGAAAGTCTCGGGAGGCTGTTGAATGCCGAGCTTTTCACAAGCGGCCAAAACTTGCGCATGCAGATCCGGAAACTGAACCGCACTAACCCTGACCGCAGTTCCTTTCAGGTAGGAGATCAGGGCGGAGTGTGCAAAGAGATAAATCAGAAAAAAGAGCAACAGCCACAACAAAACGCCGCCAAAGGTGGCAAGAATCAAAACCAGCCAAAAGAGAACCGAAATCACCAGGGAGAGCACGAACAGCGGCTGCTCGTTTTTGTAGACCAGATCCATGCGCTATCCTCTTGTATGGGTAGAAAACCGGCCACAAAGTTGCGGTCTCGACACCAAGTCGAATCCAGACCGTATGGCCTATACCAATCGCAAACTGATTTTCGGTCTTGGGTCGGGTGACGGCCACGGGGGTCTCGGCGGCAGGACGCCACCGGAAAGTCTACAGAGAGGTATTCACGGCGTCCCCCGTGGCCGTCACCCGGCCCAGAACGAGCCGAAATCTCAAAGGGTTTCGGTATACATTGTTCATTCTAACCCTGGCGGATCTTCCCTTCTCGAACCGCTAGCTCCGCAGGACGGTAACGAATTCAGCGACCTTGCCCGCAAGCCCAAAGATGGCGCACTGGACAGCGCGAGAAACCAAAGGTCACTCGCAATGCTAGGCTCGGCCAGTCGCCTTCCGATCAGTAGCCTTCCTTGGTGCCATACCTGACGATAGTCACCGGAGTCCCCTCCTTGAGATCATAAGAAAAGAGCTTGTCCATGTCCTCATTCGACAGGGCGATACACCCGAGCGTCCAATCAATGCCCATGCCGCCCTCGCCATGGATCTCAATATGACCGCCAGGTCTTGCGGTAGATTTGACCAGGTTTCTCGCCTGCAAGTCTCTCAACTCATTCAAGTCCGTCTGATTTGGATAATCCAGCAGATAGGCGCGGTAATAACGTGTCTGACCATGGTCCCGAACCCATGTCACCCGATAAAAGCCCTCCGGTGTCGCGCCATCCCCTTCAAGAATTTTGTCCCTAATGGGGTCGCGACCAAGATCAACGGGGAAAGACGCTTCTTTCTTCCCATCAATCCATAGCTCCAAGGTACGCGCCAATTTATCGATGATGATGGCAGGTTTATCCCCTGAGCCCTGAATCGCTTGATCAATCCAGGAACGATAGCGCTGAAACGCCGCATCCGAATAACCATAGTCAGCTGGAATGCCGTAAGCATTGGCAGTGCTCATGTCCTCTCGGGTTTTGTTGATCGGTCGAGATCGCGTGCTTGCCTCTTTAGGCACCTCATACAAATACGGCTGCAGCTTGACGTACAACTGATCGATCAGTGCATGCATCTCCGCTTGGAAAATCTTCGCAGCACCAATGGCTAACGCGCCGATCGCCAACAAGATCACAAACCGTTTCGTGGATTTTTTCATTCCCGTTTCGCGACTCTATCCGACCCAAAGTGGAGAGCAACAGAAGGCTGTTGATAGTACACAGAATTTGAAAAAGCGCAGCCGGCGGGCAGCGCTCAGAACAGCAGCTTCACTGAAATCACAAGCGATACCGCTACCAGCACCGGCCGCACCAGTCGGGCACCATGGCGCAACACCAGGTGGGCGCCGAGCCAGCCGCCGAGGAGTTGACCGCCAGCCATCAGCAGTCCAAGCGTCCAGACCACATGGCCACCAGCGGCAAAAAATAGCAGTGCCGCCAGGTTGCTGGTGAAGTTGAGCAACTTTGCGTGCGCCGTGGCGCGACGCAGGTTGTAGCCAAGCAAGGCAACATAGGCAGCGGCGAAGAAGGTCCCCGTGCCTGGGCCGAAAAAACCGTCGTAGAAGCCGACGCCCAGCCCAATTAGCAAGGCAAAGGCTGTGGCGCCGAGGCGCTGCCGCGAGTCGATATCAGCCACCCGGGGCGAGAGACCAAAGTAGAGCGCGAAACCGATCAGCAGCACCGGGATCAGTTGCTCTAGCAGATCGCTGGCCAAATACTGCACCAAAAGCGCACCGGCGCCGGCTCCGATAAAGGTCGCCAGCACGGCACGCCAGGCATGCAGCGGTTTGACCATGCCCCGACGCGCAAAATGCACCGTGGCAGCAAAGCTGCCGAAAACAGCCTGAGCCTTATTGGTGGCTAACACCGCAACCGGCGGCAGCCCAGCCCAGAGCAGCGCTGGAATGGTCAGCAATCCGCCACCGCCGGCAATGGCATCGATGGCACCGCTGACAAACGCCAAGACCACCAGCAGCGGTGCGACTTCCAACCATTCCATCAGTGTGTTTTGCGCTCAGGCCAGAGCCGCTCTGTCAGCGCCAATCCTGCAACACCCGCATGCACTGCCGATTCATCTCGTTCGCGCGCTCTGGCGTGTCGGCCTCGGTGTAGGCGCGCAATTCCGGCGCATTGCCTGATGGTCGCAGATGCAGGATTTCCCCATTACTCAGAGTGGCACGCACGCCGTCGGTATGGTCAATCGCAACAACGGGGGCAAAGACATCGCCAAAGGCGGCAGCAAATGCCTGGCAATCGGCACTCGGGTCGCTGGTATTAAAGGCACCGAGTCGTTCGCGACTGAGGTCGACGGGGAAGTCCTTGATGCGGTCACTGTCGGTGAAGCGCGGCGGTAAGCCAGCGCAGAGTTCAACCAGGGACAGTCCGCGTGCTTTGGCGTCGGCCAGCACCGCCACCGCAACGATGGCCGCATCGCGCGTCGGCAGAGCCGGCAGCAGACGGCCCTGGCGCTCAATGCACGAGGCAATCAGAAAGCCACCATTGGCCTCATAGCCGACCACAGGCCGATGCCCGTCATCAATCAGGGTTTTCATGCCAGCGATCACATAGGGCGAGCCAATGCGGGTGCGATACACCCTGGAAAACTCGCCCAAGCGATCAACGGCCGTGTTGCAGCTCACTGGCGTTGCAATGGCCGCAGCCCCCAGCGCCCGCGCGCACAGGATGCCAGCCACGTCGCCGCGCAGCCAGCGCCCGCTTGCATCGGCCAGCAGCGGGCGGTCGCCATCGCCATCGGCCGAGACCAGGGCGTCGAAGTCGCCTCCGGCGCACCAATCGCGGGCCAGGTCCCGGTCTTCGGCGCGGATGGCCTCGGTATCCACCGGCACAAAGGTGGCGGAGAAGCCGAGCCGGGTGACATCCGCCCCCAGTCCGCTCAGAATCTCGAACAACGGATCACGCGCAACTGTCGAGTGCTCGTAAAGGCCAATGCGCAGACCGGCAAGGCAATCGCGCGGGAAGAAGTCCAAAAAGCGCCGCTGATAGGCCTCGCGGGCAGCATCGGTCTGCGCCGGCAGTGCGGGAGAACCGGCACGAAAGCTCCCCGCCTCATCGAAAAGATCGGGCGGCAGCACCACGCGTTGATGCGCGATACCGGCCTCGTCGTCTTTGAGTATTTCCCCTGCTGGCAAATTAAACTTAATCCCGTTGCGATCCTCCGGGATGTGGCTGCCGGTAACCATCATGCTTGGCATGCCAGCAGCGAAACTAAAGGTCGCCAGCGCTGGCGCCGGGATGCGCCCGAAATAGCGCGGCTCGCAGCCGGCATCGCGCACCGCCTGGGCACAGGCTGCCAGAATGCGCCCGGTACTCTCCCGGTAATCACCAGCCAGCGCCACGGGGGCTCCGGTCTCCAGCCTACCAGTCTCGCTGAGGTAGCTCAGGAACCCGCTGGCATAGCTGTAGCAGACCGCATCGGTCATGTCCGCCACCCGCCCACGCGCACCGCTGGTGCCGAACTTCACGCCCGAGGTCATCATCAAGTCGCCGATCTGCATGCCTTTCTGCCACTCCTTATCTTTCTCTGTTTCTTTCCGGAAATCTTCCGCCGGCTGACCCGCTGCACCAAAGGCACGATTTTACCAACTGAGGCGCGCGCGCGCCTGTCGCGGCCGACCCATCAGTCTCCCACCGTCTCAGATGACCCAAGCGCGCTCAGGTTCTTGATTCAATACAAGACGGAACCATGCTATGGTCGTGCCTGTCGGGTATCCGGCTGACGGCATCGATCCACGCATCCTGCGGTAACGGCAAAACCGCGCATTAACATAACGGATGACCGATGCCCGAGCGCCCGGCAACAGAAACAGCCTAAAGTTACCACCGAAACAAGAACCAACTGACGGAGTGACACAATGAGCCGACAATCCACCTCGATCCTGGTCGCAAGTATTGCGGCCGCAGCCCTGGGCCTATCTCAGGGCGCCTTTGCTACCGACGCCACCGCGCCCGCAGCAGCCACCCCACCGGCTCCGCCCGCACCCCCGGCGGCCCCTGCCCCGATGAGCGCTCCGGAATCTCCCGATGCGATCATCGCCCGCATGGAAGCGCGCCACAAACAAATGGCTGAGGAGCGCGAGCGCCGATACGAAGAATTGCGCAACCGCGCTAGCCAGCTGGGCTTTGAGATGCCCGAGATGCCACCTTGGGAGCCAGGCGAACGCGCCGGCATGCCATCGCCCGATTACGCTCCCTGGATCACGCCCGAGGAGCGCAATGCCCTGCGCGAGAAACGTTGGCAGGAAACCCGCACCCGCGCTGCCGAGCATGGAATCGAGCTGCCCGAAATGCCCCCTTGGAAAGCCGCTGAAGAACGTCGCAAGGAAATGAAAGCGCGCTTCGACAAGTTTCGCGAGACCATGGACGCCCTGAACCAAGAACAGCGCCAAGCCATTGAGCAGGTGATCGGCGAGATGCCGGACTTTGGCGAAATGCCGGAATTCGGCACCATGCCAAGCCGCCCCGGTGGCATGGGTCCTGGCTGGCATGGCCAAAGCCGCTGCCCCCATGGCAGCAAGCCATGCAATCATCCGCGTCCCGGTTACCCGGTTCCCATGGGTGCTCCCGGCATGATGCCGCCGCCGGCCGCTGAAGCGCCCGCACAACCCACTCCGGCTCCTGCCAATTAAAGGCTGAAGCAGGCTCCCTCGCCGCCCGGACCGCTCGCGTCCGGGCGGCCTTCCCGCCTGATTCCTGGTCCACGGTTTATGTTGGAGCGACATCCCAAAGCATGAATCCATGAGACTCGCGGCCCGGAGACCTTCAGTTATCCAGTCGCGACCAGGTCAAAGCCCCAACTCCCGCCAACGCGCCTTCACTCTCTTGACTGAAACAGGATAGGCCGTCCCCAGTTGCTGGGCAAAAAATGACACCCGCAGCTCCTCCAGCATCCAGCGGATTTCAGCCAGTCTCGGGTCCGCGCGTCCCGCCTTGTCAGCGGCCGTCTGGCGCTCCCCCCATTGCTCCAGCAGCGGCCTGATTTCCACCATAAGCGCACGATCACGTCCGCCGGCGTGGAAAAGCTTCTCGGCTCGCTGCCCAATGGCTTTCAGATAGCGCGGATACTGCTTGAGCTGACCGAATGGCATCTGCTGCAGGAAACCTTTAAACACCAGGGCATCGAGCTGTTCGCGCATGTCGCTCACCGCCTCGAGCCAGTTGATCTGGGTAATGCCGCCCAGTTGCTTGCGCAGGCTTTGATAATTGCCGAGTATCTCAGCGGCCAGGGCACAGACCTCGTTCGCGGTTGGAAACAGACGCGGCTTGCCGGCGGTCAGGCACTGCTCAAATGCGCTCTGGCTGTATGGGGTCGGCTGATCCTCGAGAAAGGCGAGATCCAGGATCAGGGCGATGAGTTCATCGGCCAGATCAGCGGGCTGAGCGCGACGGGATGTCGCATCGACCGGCGCCTTGGCATACTGCAATCGCATCCGATCCAACCCCGGCAGCTGCCGGCGCAGTGCGCGCATGTCAGTCGCCAGCTGTAGCATGATCAGCCGCCGCAGCCCGGCGCGCATGGCTTGCGCGGCACTGGCTTCGGAATCCAGCACCCGCACGGCCACCGTCTTGCCCTCGTCGACCAACGCCGGATAGCCGCGCAAGCGGATGCCGCCGCGAGTGAGATCAATCTGCGCGGGCAGGTCGCCGAAGTCCCAGCGGGTCAGCCCCTCGCGCTCCAGCCCGGCGCTCGGGATTTCAGCAAAGCGCGCGCCACCGGCCTGGCCATATTGGCGTTTAAGCGCGATCAGATCCTCCCCGCTCGCCACGGCACGACCGTCCTGATCGATGAGCCGCACCTTCATACGCAGATGCTCCGGGATGACGGATTCATCCCAGGCATCCTCCGGAATGATCTGGCTGGTCAAGGATTTGATCTCTTCGTTCAGCGCCTGGATCAGCGGTCGCTCGCTGGGCGACAAGCCCGCGGCAATCTTCGCCGCTGTATCAGGGATGGGCACCAGCGCCTTGCGGATAGGTTTGGGCAGGCCACGCAGCAGCGCGGTGATGCGTTCTTCCAACAGCCCCGGCACCAGCCATTCGAGCTGCTCGGGCGCGAGCTGGTTGATCAGCGGCAGCGGCAACACCAGGGTGACGCCATCGGCCTGATTGCCGGGATCGAAATGATATTCCAGTGGCAGTTCGGTGGCGCCGACCCGCAAGGCATCCGGAAAAGCCTCGGCGATGATGCCGACGGCCTCCCGATTGTAATCAGGGTGCATCACATCCTGCATGCTCATATGCAGCAGTTTCGGCTGCTTCTTCAGCGCTCGGCGCAGCCATTGCTCGAATTGCGGCTTGGAATAAATGCCGCTCGGCACGCGCTGGTCGTAGAAGGCATAGATGGCCTCATCATCGACCAGAATGTCGTGGCGACGTGATTTGGCCTCCAGATGGCGCACGTAGTCGATCAACTCGGCATTGTGGCGCCAGAAAGGAGCGCGGGTGTCAAAGTCGCCTTCGGTCAACGCAAAGCGCAGAAATATCTCCCGTGCCTCGGTCGGGTTGTTGGGCCCGTAATTGATCCGCCGTTTGGGTACCAGGGTGAGCCCATAGAGGGTTACTTTCTCAAAGGCCGCCACCTGTCCGGCGCGCGCCTGCCAGTGCGGCTCAAAATAGCTGCGCTGGATGAGATGGGCACCGGCGGCTTCGATCCAGGCTGGCTGGATTTTGGCAACGGTGCGGCCATAGTGCCGGGTCGTCTCCACCCGCTCGGCGACCAGAATCCATTTCGGCGCCTTTTGGTTCTCAGCCTGGGGCTGGCTCCCACGCTGAAGTCTTGAAGCCAGGCCGGAGCCGGGATGAATATAGAAGCGGCTATTGCGCGCGCCTAAATACTCACGCTGTTCGTCTTTGACGCCAATGTTGCTCAGCAGACCGGTCAGAAGCGCGCGATGGATTTCTTCATAGCTGCCATCCGCTGGCCGGTTCACAGGTTCAAGCTTGGGAACCAGGCCCATCTCAGTCAACTGCTCGCGCAACTGGGCATGAATGTCGCGCCATTCCTGCACCCGAGTCCAGGACAGGAAGTGCAGCCGGCACAGGTTCTGGAATTTGCGCCTGGAGAGCTTGCGCCGCTCAGATTCGAGAAAATTCCACAGATTCACAAAGGCGAGAAAATCTGAGTCTTCATGGCGGAAAGTGGCATGCACTTCATCCGCTGCTTGCTGCTTTTCCAGCGGGCGCTCGCGCGGGTCCTGCACACTCAAAGCAGCCGCAATGATCAGCAACTCGCGCAGGCAATGGTGCTCGGCACCCGCGAGCAGCAGGCGACCGATTCGCGGGTCGACCGGCAACCGTGCGAGCTGTTTGCCAAGAGGTGTCAACTGGCCCTCGGCATCAAGCGCGGCCAGTTCCTCCAGAGTGCGATAACCGTCCTTAATCAGACGGCTGTCAGGCGCATCAATGAACGGAAAGCCTTCGATGGCGCCGAAGCCAAGCAGCTTCATCTGCAGGATGACGGCGGCCAGATTGGTACGCTGGATCTCGGGCTCGGTGAACTCGGCGCGCGCCTGGAAGGCGTCCTCGTCGTAGAGCCGGATGCAAATGCCGTTGGCAATACGCCCGCAGCGACCCTGGCGCTGATTGGCCGAGGCCTGCGAAATCCGCTCTACCGGCAGGCGCTGCACCTTGGTGCGATAGCTGTAGCGGCTGATACGCGCAAAGCCAGGGTCGATCACATAGTGAATGCCAGGCACCGTCAGCGAGGTCTCAGCGACATTGGTCGCCAGTACCACGCGGCGAGCACCATGGGGCTGAAAGACGCGCGCCTGCTCGGCCGGCCCCTGACGGGCATAAAGCGGCAGGATCTCGGTCGCCGGCGGATGATGCTTGCGCAGCGTCTCGGCGGTCTCGCGAATCTCGCGCTCGCCGGACAGAAACACCAGCACATCGCCGCGCCCTTCGCGCGCCAGTTCAGCCACCGCCTCAGAGATGGCGGTCTGCATGGCCTCGTCGCGCTCGCCGGCATGCTCTTCTGCGGGCGGGCGATAGCGGGTTTCGACTGGATAGGTGCGCCCGGAGATTTCGATAATCGGCGCCGGCTGGCCATGGCGATCAGCAAAATGGCGTGCGAACCGCTGTGGGTCGATGGTCGCCGAAGTGACAATGACTTTCAACTCAGGGCGCTTGGGCAGAAGCTGCTTGAGCACTCCGAGCAAAAAATCGATGTTCAGGCTGCGCTCATGGGCCTCGTCGATGATCAGGGTGTCATATTCATTGAGCCAGCGATCCTGCTGAATCTCGGCCAGCAGCATGCCGTCGGTCAGCAGCTTGATACGGCTCTCAGGCCGCACCCGATCATGAAAGCGCACCTTGTAGCCGACCAGCCCGCCCAATTCCGTGTCCAATTCGGCACCGACACGACTGGCCAGCGAGCGAGCAGCAATGCGTCGCGGCTGGGTATGGCCAATGCGTCCAAACAGCCCGCGCCCAAGCTCCAGGCAGATCTTCGGCAACTGGGTCGACTTACCCGAGCCAGTCTCGCCGCACAGCACAATGACCTGATGCTGTTCAATCAGCGCCGCAACCTCCTCGCGGCGCTCGCTTACCGGCAACTCGGGCGGATAATGAATGACAGCCGGGCAAAGCTGGCGACGCTGCTCGACCAATGCCTGGGAGCGCGCAATGCATTGCTTGAGATCGGCAAGGGCCGACTCCTCTGGCGGGCGGGAATCACGCCCAAGGAGACTCTTCAAGCGTCGGCGCAGACGGTGACGGTCGCGTAACAGGCAGGAGGCGAGATCGGCTTGCGTTGGCAGTGCGGTTGAGGTCGGAGATCCGTCCATTGCGTCATTGACCAGGGCATTCGACATTCCAGATGCTCAGCCGGGCCGGCACGCGCCGGTCGGGGGAATCTGGAAAAGCGCCTATTATGCAATGCTGGTGCTGCCGACAGGCAGGGGATCACCAGTTTTTCAACATCAAGCCACGGAATTCGCGCTTATTTGCCCGTCTGCGCGCGCAATTCTGCTATCCAGGCTTTTTGCATTTCGCCTTGGCGGCGCTCGGTGAGCGCTTGGCGGATGCGCTCGCGTGCCTGCTCGAAGGGGACGGTTTTGGCAGGACTGATGGCTTCGCAGTAGAGCAGGTGGAAGCCGAGCGGGGATTCGAGCACTTCGCTGATAGCGCCTTCGACCATTTCAAAGAGCGCGTTATCCAGCGCCGGGTAAAGTTGGCCGCTGGTCAGTGTGCCGAGTTGGCCATCTTGCAGTGCGCTCGGACACTCCGAGTGGTTGCGCGCAAGCTCGCCGAAGGTAGCAGCATCGCCGGGTTTGATCTGTTCAGCCAAAGCCTCCAGGCGCGCACGGGCGGTGGCGCGGGAATTCTCGGCGAATTCCTCGTTGACTGTGATCAGCAGATGGCGGGCGCTGCGGGTCTCCGGCTGGCGAAAGCGCTTGGCATGGAGTTCGTAGAAGAGTTGCTCGTCGGCTTCGGTCACCGGCGCATGACGGGCGCCGACGGTACGGATGACGGCATCGAAGGTTAGCTCGCGTTGGAGGGCACGGCGCAGCGCTGCCAGATCAAGCCCATTTAGCGCCAGTTCGTCGCGAAATTGCGCTTCGTCGGCGTAGCGCGAGCGCACCTCCACCAGTGCCTGTTCGATCTGGTCCTCCGGGATGCAGACAGCCTGAGCTTCCGGTGCATTCAGCACCAGGTTCTCGAGGCAAAAGCTCTGCCTCGCGCGCGCCTCGACCTGCGGCCATTGGTCATCGGCTAAGGCGGCAAGTCCGCAGGAAAATTTGTCCGCCGCCGCACGCAGCAAGTGGTAGCGGTATTCCGCTGGTTGCGAGTCGTGTTGAGCATTCGCTGCTAAGCCTGCGCTCTGTTGGGACGCTCGCGCGGTACCATTCATACCATTGGTCATACGATTGGTCATGCGCCTGGCTCCGACGGTGCTGAGGGCGCGCTCGCCTGATCATTCGCCGCTGGCTCTTGCACCCATTCAGTGGCTTCAAGCGCGGACTCTGGCACCTGTAGCAGATTGGCGCCAGGAAACTGGACATGGTAGCCAAGCAGTTCGCGCTCGCCGCGTAGGACCTTGACCACTTCCCCGATGCTGCCCTCCTCCACCAGCAAGCGACCGCCGCTGGCCAGGGTCAGGGTGGCGCGCACCCGGTCGCGGGTATCGAAGCGACTTTCGACCCAAAAGTCACTTGCCGCCTGCAATTCCTGCTCGCGACAGCCAACGACGAGATCCTGGTCGACAAAATGCACGCTGTAGATGATCTGGTCCTGCAAAAAGGTCCCAACATCGCGCACATAGCCCGTGCTGCCGCGACGAATCAGCAGCGCACCGCGATCCCGACCGGGAAATGTCCCGTCGTTGCGCAGGTGGCGGATAACGCGCACCTCATCGCCGTAGTCATACGCTGGGCGCATGATGCAACTGACCAAGCAGCGAATCCAACCCCACGTTCACCGGCTGCCCTTGCTTAAAGACGCGAAAGACTTTCTCGGTGCGCGCATCCGAATTCACAAAATCTCCATAGGCGCCTTCGAGCAGATCCCGGTGTAACTCAAACTGTGCCTGGGCATCCTCTGGCAAGGTCTCGACCTCGGCGAGATAATCATGAAAGCGTTGCAAAATGTGCAAACGGTTCACATGAACCACGGCAGGGTCAAAAGCAATACCGAAGTAGGTCAGGAAATCTTCGGCACTTTCGAGTTCATCGAGGTCCAGTTCCTCGATCGTCTGTGTTACATCGGACATGGCAGGCACCTTTTAGTTGATGGTCAAGGCCTAATGGCGAATAGATTCGCCGCGTCGGTCAGGCGAATTCATTCGCCAAATTTTGCGTCAGCGACGCCGCAAAACATGCAGGTTATCCCCAGCACCCTGAATCTGTTGCTCGGTCACCAGACTGCGCGCCAGGCGCAGCAGGCTGTCGATGCCCAGACGCCCCTCGGTATCGAGCCGCGCAAGGGTCTCAAGACGTTCGAGCGCCTCGGTGGCGCGCTCCAAACGCAACTCCAGATAGCCAGCGCCTTTGAGCGCCAGCAGCAGAAAGCGGGTCAAGGGCATGGCATGCTGGCTTAATTCATGCAGCCGGGCCTCATCGAGTTCCCGCCAGCCGCCGTCCAATCCCAGGTCGCGGGCACTCAGCGCCAGCGCACGCTCGGCCACAATCAGCGCATCCTCCAGCCGGTGCTGATAGTAATAGTAGCGATAGAGCGCGACCAGCACCGATAGCTGCTCGGGCGCCAGAAAGTAAGCCCGCAGCAAAGCCAACTCAGCGCTCGCGCCGCCTTCGCTTCCATAGTCGCTCGCAGCATCCTGTATGAGCGCGTCCACCTCCGCCGGCAGCGGGGCGTCGAAGTACATCTCCTGGCCGGTGAAGTCGAGTAAATCCAATGCTATCCCACAAATTGCTTGGCGATGGTTGCTGGCTATTGCAAGCGCAGACTACCGCCGGCGCTAAGATCAATCTCCGAGAGGAAACCGCGCAGATCACCCAGCTCAGGCGAGCGCTTGTGCTCGGTCACGAAGCTGCGCACACGCGTGAGCAGACAGGCAGCCTGCTCAGCACTCAGTGAGGTATTGAGCTGCTCGGCATAGGCGCGACACAGGGCATGGCGGCCGGAATGCTTGCCCAGCACCAAGCGGTGAGTGCGGCCAAGCTCGGCCGGATCGACACCCTGATAATTGCGCGGATCTTTCATCAGTCCATCGACGTGGATGCCAGCCTCGTGGGTAAAAGCCCCGGCGCCGATCAGGCTCTTCTGCCAGGCCACTGGCCGGCCCGATGCGGTTGCAACCAACTCGGACAGACTCTCGAAATGGGTGAGATCAATGCCAGTTGCGCAACCATGGACGTGCTTCAGGCCAATTGCCACCTCTTCGAGTGCCGCATTACCAGCGCGTTCCCCCAGCCCGTGCACCGTGGTATTCACATGAGTGGCCCCGCCGCGCACCGCCGCCAGAGTATTGGCCGTGGCCATGCCGAGGTCGTCATGGGCGTGCATTTCAATCTCGCAGTCACAATGGGCGCGCAGATCGCTGATGGCGGCAAACACGCCGAAGGGGTCCAACACCCCAAGGGTGTCGGCATAGCGCACGCGCCTAGCGCCCGAGGCTTGTGCCACCTCCACGACCTGGCGCAGAAAATCCGCATCAGCGCGCGAGGCGTCCTCAAAGCCAACGCCAACCTGAAAGCCCGCCTCCAGTGCCCGTGGCACCTGGATGCGAATCTGTTTGAGCACCCAGGTGCGATCACGCCCGAGCTTCCCGGAAATTTGCTGATCGGACACCGGAATCGACAGGTCGATTAGATCCACCGGTAGGTCACGACTGGCGGCAATATCCTGCTCGACCATGCGCGCCCAGACCATTAGGCGCGCATTCAGTCCCAAGGCCGCGACCGCAGCGATGGATGCGCGTTCCTCCTCGCCCATCGCCGGAATGCCGATTTCCAACTCCGGCACGCCAAGGGCGTCGAGCCCGCGCGCAATGGCAAGCTTTTCGTCCAGCGAAAAGGCCACCCCGGCAGATTGTTCGCCATCGCGCAGCGTCGTGTCGTTGATGCAGACCGCACCGGGTGCGATGCTCGGCGGAATAATCTCGGGCGGAGTCCTAGTCATGCGCAAGCCCTCCAATAGAGCCCTGAATACCGATGTCGCGTCAGCGCCGCCGGCAGTCATTTCATCGACCGCACGCGACACCCACCCCAGAGGAGCCGAAACACCTCTGGCAGGGCAATCTAAAGCAAAGGGCATGCCTAAATAGAAAAAGGCAATACATCAAGGGTGATATCGCATGCCGCAGGCCAATTTGCGCCCTTTGCGACATCCCATCCGCCGCTGTTGTCATCTTGACTGCAAGACCGGGTGCGAGACGGGGACGACAAAGAAGGTATTCGCGATGCCTTCGTTCTCGCGCTGAGCCGTCTGATGGACTAAAATCTCGTGCTCGCAGCCAAAGGCACCGAGGGCATCGCGCGGGTGCGGGCGCAACGGCCCGATCCGATCTTTTTCGACCTGCACATGCCGGACATGAGCAGCGTTGAGGTGATGTGCAAGGTGTCAACCTGACCGGGGAATTGGAATCATGAACATCGAATCCAGCGGCACATCGGAACTGGTCCATCCAGAATGACAGGTGTCAGTTTTTCGAGACCGCTACCGGCCTGTAATTGTGGGCATCCTGAACTGGGCACGGTTAAGAGGCCGCCGGCATGACGCGCAATGCCGCACAGCGCTCTGACCTGATCGCACAGGGCGCCGCCAGCCTGCCCGCAGTGTCCGCCGTGGCCGTGCAGGCCTACCAATCGGTTATGCAGTTGTTGGCGGCGGAAGTTACGGACCGTATTGCAGCCCATTCGCGTTACCCGGAACTGATCGGCGGCAACCCGCCGACGCTGTTCGCGGACAACCATCGATATCACGCCCAGTTTATGGACGAGGTGTTCCAGAGCGCGCAATACGACTTGCTCGCGGTGACCCTGCCCTGGGTCTATCACGCCTACCATGCGCAGGGCGTCCACTACGACTATTTCGCCATCGAACTTGGCCTTTGGAAGGAAGCCATAGTCGCAGCGCTGCCGGCAGAGCCTGCTGCGGAGATCATCCGCGTATACGACTGGATGCTGGCGCAGCACCAGCAGGTTATTGAACTGGCCGAACAGCGCGCCAAGAC
The DNA here is from genome assembly GCF_033954835.1 of Thiorhodovibrio frisius. Classification (NCBI taxonomy): domain Bacteria; kingdom Pseudomonadati; phylum Pseudomonadota; class Gammaproteobacteria; order Chromatiales; family Chromatiaceae; genus Thiorhodovibrio; species Thiorhodovibrio frisius. The sequence goes on along the minus strand of NZ_CP121471.1, from coordinate 2,116,330 downwards.
GTCACTCACCGTCGATTCAAGTCTAGCCGATGCCTTCGCTGCATTCACCGAAGCCCTGCTTGAGGCCGACGATGAACGCCTGCTCCAGTTGTGCCGCGAGTTGCGGGACGCCGGTATGGCTCTACCGACCCTGCTGCAGGGCCTGGTGGTGCCAGCGATGAATCTGGTCGGCCTGCTCTGGGAAGATGGCAAGCTCTCGATCACGGGCGAGCACCAGGCCACCGCGATCATCAACCGGGTACTGTCCTCGCTGTACTACGAGCAGGCGTTCCCCGAGCCGGTGCGGGGCCGCGCGCTGGTCGCCGCCAGCGTGAACGAGTTCCATGAGCTGGGCGCCTGGATGGTGGCCACCTGTCTGGAGTTGGATGGTTGGGACGTGATCTATCTTGGCGCCAATGTTCCAAACGATGTCCTGTTGCACAAGGCATTAGATCAGCGGCCCGATTTGGTCGCGCTGTCCATCTCTATGCCATTCAATCTGCGTGCCGCCCGGGCAGCGGTTGCGGCGTTGCGCTCGCATCTACCGGCGACCAAGGTCGTGGTAGGTGGCCAGGTGTTCCAGTTCCTGAGCTCGCTCGGAACGGACATCGGCGCCGACGCCTGTCTGCACAATTGTCTGGACGCCGTTACCTGGGCGCGCGCCCATTGTCTCCCCAGTGCGAACGATGTCCTACACCGAGACGCCTGAGTTTCAAGCCGCGCTGTTCGATTTCGCCCTTGCATCCGGTTACCTGATCATGGTCGAGTTGGATGCGGATGGGCTGATCGTCGATCACAACAACGGCTTCACTATCGCCTTGCGACCCACCGGCGAGGCACGGGGAAAGGCGCTCAGCGAATTTCTGCGTAACAACGGAAACGAGCGGCCAGAGATCGTCCCAGGGCTTCCGAACGGCACACCCGTGCCCTATGTGCTGAACTCTTGGACGGATCAGGACATTCTGATGTACGCCTACCCGTTACCCGATCAGCACGCACTCCTCATTGGTTCCGTGACCAGCCCGGACGAATCCCAGGCCACGCAGAGCCTCTCGCGTATGACCACCGAAATGGCGAACTTGGTGCGAGAATTGCGTCATGCGAACCGTCGCGTCATGGAACTCGCCCACACCGACGGCTTGACCGGCTTGGCGAACCGCCGCTGCTTTCTGGAGCGCCTGGACCTGACCCTGCTGAGCGCGCAAAGGCAAGGCCAGCCCGTCGCATTGCTGATGATGGATTTGGACCACTTCAAACAGATCAATGATCGGTTCGGACACGCCGGCGGCGACGCGGTGCTCAAAGCTTTCGCCGATTTGCTGCGCGAGGGCAGTCGCGCCGGTGATCTGTCCGGGCGCCTGGGCGGCGAGGAATTCGTGCTCATGTTGCCGAACACTAACGTCGAGAAGGGGCGGAAGGTCGCCGAGCGGACTCGCATCGCAACGGCGAAGCTACGCCCGCTCGGTGAACCGCATCGGGTTACCGTGAGCATCGGCCTGGCAATTTTGCAGGACGGCGACAATGCAAATCTATTGCTGGCTCGCAGCGACCAAGCGCTCTATGCGGCCAAGAAAGCCGGCCGCAATTGCGTAGTCGTCACCGCAAATTAGTCGTGGCGCTGGCCAATGCCCGTCTTGAAGACGGAAGTGTCTGAATGCAACCAACCGGTCTTTCAAGAAGAACGCCAACAGGCAATTGTGGCTCGAACTGCACTCCTTTATTTCCTTGCCGAGGTCGCACTGCGCCGCTTTGACGAGGCGCATTCCTGGCTCAGGATCGCTACCATCACGGGATGCGTCATCCTGGTCGCCGTCTTGCTTGCGCCGAACGCCGCGCTGGCGACTGACTCGGATGGCTCCGAGACACCTCAGCGCGTTGTCATTCTCAATGCAACCGATCCCTACCTGCCCGCCTTCCAGGTGTTTGAGCGCGCCCTGCGGGCGGCGATCGTGTCAAACAGCGCAAGCCCTGTCGAGCTATACGGTGAGACGCTGGATATGCACCGTTTTCCGCACGCGCTGCTCGAAAAGGATATCGCCAGGCTGCTGAAACGGAAATACCACGACCTGAAGATCGATGTGGTCGTCACCATCGCGCCGGTTGCGCTTGACTTCGCTCTGCGCTATCGCGATGAGACCTGGCCCGGTGCAGACATCGTGTTCAATATCATTTCGCCCAAGTTGCTCGATGAACGCAACCTTGCGCCCGATGTCATCGGCCTTCCGCACCGTCTCGAGTTCGTGGAAACGCTCGATCTTGCGCTGCGACTCAGGCCGCAAACACAAACGATTGCCATCGTCGGCGACATCCCTCGCGCTTGCTGCGAGTTTCTGGCACCTGCGCGCGCGGCAATCAAGCGCCTGGAGGCGCGGGTCGACACGCAATTGATCATTGGCCTGAGTACGGCCGAAACCCTTGCCGCCGTTGAAGCGCTGCCTCCCGATGCCATCGTGCTCTATCTGGCGATCTATCGCGATCTTGACGGCCAACCTCAGGTACCCCGCGTGATGCTGGAGCGGCTCAGCAAGGTCTCTCCGGTACCCATCTTCGGGGTCTTCGAGACCTACCTGGGGCACGGTATTCTCGCCGGCTCGATTGCCAGCTTCGGCGTGCAGGGGCGAAAAACCGGCCAAATGGTTGCTCGGGTGCTCAATGGGGAAGACCCGGCGGCAATCGGCATACAACCGCCGGTGGCGCCAAGCTGTATGGCCGACTGGCGGCAATTGCGCCGTTGGGACATCGACCCGGACCTGCTGCCCGAAGGCTGCGAGATTCGGTTTCGTGAACTTGGGGTCTGGGATCAGTACCGTCAGCAGATTCTCCTGGTGCTGGGCGTGATCCTGGCCCAGGCTGGATGGATCCTGGCACTGATGCGAAACCAGCGGCGGCTGCGCAAAACGCAAGCGGGGCTGGAGGCAGAATGCAAACGACGCAAAACAGCCGAGAGCCTCGCAGCGCAGTTGCGAGGCCGACTGGCCCGCGTCAGCAAGGAGCGCGGCCTCGGCACCATGGCTGCGGCGATTGTTCACGAAATCGATCAGCCAATTACCGCCATCCTGAACTATGCGCAGGCGACCAAGCGCAGATTGCAGGGCGATCGCGAGAGTAAGGCAAAGAGCATTGAGTTACTCGGGAAGATCGAAGGACAAGCGGAACGCGCCGGTAGCATCACGCAGCGGGTCCGCTCCTTGGTGAGCAGCGGCGAGCCGCAGCTAGAGCCTGTTCCCCTCTATCCGCTGCTCGAAGCGGTAATCCGGATGATCGAGCCCGAGATTGAAAGCCGCAGCTGCCACATCCGTTGTAGCCTGACCGGCGAGGCGCCGACGGTGCTCGCCGATCCCTTGCAGGTGCAGCTCGTACTGGTCAACCTGATACAAAACGCCACCCAGAGCCTGGCTGATGACACTGACACTGGAGCCGATAAAGAGGTCTCGGTTGACCTAGGCTACGCAGGCAAGGATCAAGTCGAGGTGAGCGTGACGGATCATGGGCCGGGCGTGCCGCCGGAGCGCGTCGGCGACATCTTTGAACACTTTTACTCAGAGAAGCGCGGTGGTATGGGCATGGGGCTATCAATCGCCCGAACCATCGTCGAGGCTCACGGCGGCAAGATCTGGCACGAGCCGAACCCGACCGGCGGTGCGATCTTTCGCTTTACACTGCGAGCAACTGCGAGATGAATAACAACACAATCCCGACAGTCTACGTGGTCGATGACGATGCCGCGATGCGGGACTCGATCGCCGAGTTGGTGGAGTCGGTCGGGATGCGGGCCGAACTCTATCCCTCCGGGCCGTCCTTTCTCGTCGCCTATGCGCCCCAGCCCCCCTGCTGTCTGGTGCTTGACGTGCGCATGCCCGAGATGAGCGGCTTGACGCTACTTCAGCGACTCCAGGCGCAGGGTTCACCCCTGCCGGTGATCCTGTTAACCAGCCACGGTGATGTGCCCATGGCCGTCGCTGCCATGAAAGCCGGCGCCATCGATTTCGTCCAGAAGCCCTACCGCGAGCAGGCACTGCTTGACAGCATCCAGGCCGCGCTAGCCGTTGACGGCCGCCGCAAGAACTCGCGGGAGACCCAGGACCATATCGATCAGTGCTCCAATACGCTAACTGCGCGAGAGCGTGAAGTCTTTGATCATCTGCTGGCCGGTAAATCGACCAAAGAGATTGCCCTGGCGCTTGGCATCAGCCCGCGCACGGGTGAAGCGCATCGACGTAGTGTGCTGCGCAAGTTCAAGGTCCGTTCGACCAAGGCGTTACTGTCCCTTTTTGTACCACCGAAAGACGCTGCGGCTCAAAGCGAACCCTTAGCGTAAAACAGCAGCTACTGCCCAAGGTCCTGCTGTATTTGGTCAATGAGCGTCTGGATAACCTCCTGGTCCACCTGGATAAAGCCGGACACTGGGTGGTCAATATCCACAAGCAGCAGCATGACACCGGACAGAACCAGGGCGAGAGCCGTCATCCGCGAACGGCTGATTCTCCCTGAAATGCCGGCGTTAAAGCCGCCGATTGCCAGAGAAGCTGTGGCGATGATCACCAAAATGGCGAGCACAATGCCCGGTAGTCGGTAAAAAACATTCCAATTGCGCAGGCGGTGCGAACCAAAAAGATCCGTCACCGCCAAGCCGAGAGACACATCGAACGCACCAGCCTCCTTCTCTTGCACAATCTCTTCGGTAAGCTGCCAGATCGCGGCTGCCGCGCGCGTCGACTCCTGGATCAAATCCTGGAGCTTTTGGGAACTGAGTGCGTCACTTCTCGTAATGACCTGAGTGCGCGCGTACTCAAGCAGCGCCTTCTTTAATTTCTGATCCTCAGGTTTGGCGACCAGATCGGCCAGCAGAAACACCTTGCCGATCGCATTCGCGTCAGTGATCACGGCCTTCTGCCGGGACTGGTGATTGCCCACACTGGCTGAGAAGGTCAGCGCCAGGATCAGCCCAAGCAGCAGCAACATCGACGAGAGAACGACATTGCCCCCACCGGCCTCCGCGCTCTCCCAAAATTCCTTGGTGCGATGCCCGGCGCGATAACCGATCTCGATCGCGATCATCACGAGGACGAAAAACAGCAGAACCACGCCCCAAATCGGAATTTGATAAAAAAAGGAGGTCATCTCTGTTTATACCAATCGGAAATTGGTCAATTGTTGGATCGCTCGTCAGCGGGTTGCGTCCTGGCGCTCATTGATCAGGAGCGAAGATGCGCTTCCAATCGTCCTTTATGCTGATCACGGACCAGCCCTTAGCCTTGGCCTCGTCCATCAGGTCCTGGCTGAAGGTGCCGAACTTGGTGTCGGGCAGCCCCTCGGCGGGGCCGTAGGCGTATTCGCGCTTCGCGTCGTCGTGGAAAACCAGCATCATCAAGCGCGCGCCCGCGCCTGCGCCAGTCCATTCGAGCATCTGCCGGTCGCCATCGGAATTGCCGAAGGCGGCGATGGGACGCTTGCCGATGAACTGATTGATGCCGACCGGCTTGCCCGTTTTGTCGTCGATGAAGTTCACCTCGGGTTTACGTATCAGCTCGGGCTTGCCGTCGACCACCTTGTACTCGGTCTTGATCGATGAACCGATCACCTGCTGTGCGGGTATGCCGTAGACCTCCATGGTCATCGGCCGCATGAACTCGATGCCGCCGCCGGAGACGATGTAGGTGGTGAAGCCATTGTCGCGCAGGTAGTCGAGCAGTTCGAGCATCGGCTGGTAGGCTAGCTCGGTGTAGCGCCGGTCGAACTTCGGATGCTTGGCGGTCTTGAACCAGTCGGTCACGATCTGTTCAAACTCGGCCGTGCTCATGCCGGCATGGGTCGCCATGACCAGCTCAAGAATGCCCTTTTCTCCGCTCGCCGCAATGCCGGCCAGATCGTTGGCAAGCACCGACTTGAAGGGCTCTGTCGTCTTCCACTCCGGGTGCTGGGGAGCCAGCGCCTTCACCCGGTCCAGGGCAAAGGCGAGCTGGGTGTAAATGGGGTGCGACGGCCAGAGTGTGCCGTCGTTGTCGAAGGTGGCAATGCGGTCCTCAGGCGGCACGAAGTCGGGCGAGCCTGGCGTGGTGACCTTGTCCACAAACTCGATGATCGCCTGTTTGCTGTCACCAGTCGTCCAAGACGCTAGTGGGTCAGTGTCTGCGGCAAAGAGCGCGCCGGTCGCGCCGAGGCCAGCAAGCACCAGCGCCGCAGGCCACAACAGGCTCAGCGGCTTGCGGTTACCTTTGATTTTGGTATGCATTTGGGTATCACCTTTGGTTAGGGTCGCAGATGTTGCGGGCACTTCTGGTGCGCCCGCAGGGAAAGCCGATCAGGTACTGCTGTATAGAGAAAGCATGCAAGGCACAGCCAAGCGGCTTAGCCGCATGCACAGTGTTCGATGGAGCGAAATAGCTTCTAGCAAACTTCGCGCAAAACATAAAGACGCATGATCCGGGATGACCAGGATCATGCGTCATGGGTTGCCCGGCGTCATGCGCCGGGACAGTTCAAAACACGCGGATCAGGGGGTTGGACGCCCCATACCTCGCTCATCAAGCATCTTCTGCACGGCCTTTTGCTCTTTCGGCGCAAGGTCATACATCGGCGGGTTGTTGCTGATAAAGCCGATCTTGAACTGCGGCGGATACTTCATCAGGTCGGCCATATAGGCGCCAGCCGCTCCCTCGAGCGGAACGTACATTGGAATATGGCGAACACCGATGCTCACGTCTTCCTGTGGGTTAGTGTAGAGATTAAACATAATAGCGCCGCCACTTTCGGTGAAGACCGAACCGCTGAAGCCGCCAAAATCGCCTTTTTGCACCACCCCGTTCTCAATCTCCCCGGTCCAGACCAATTTGAACTCATCGATCCGAATGCCACCGAAGTACTGGTTGATGGTGTAGGGACGACTGCGCCGGCTTGACAGACCATCATCGGCCAGCAGGAAGGGCAGCTGATCGACGCCGTCGATGTAGGTAACGTCGGAGAACTCTCCAGCCAGGTCGGCCCCGGAAACGCCGGTCATTGACATCACGGTGGGCAGAATATCGGCAAAGTCGAACAGGCCATCGGAGCGACGTGACGGGATCATGCCTTTCCAATAGGCGAAGGTCGGCACGCGCACACCGCCTTCCCAGCTCGACCCCTTACAGCCGCGGAATGGGGTGCGACCATGCGGCGGGATTTCACATTCCGGCCCATTGTCGGAGGTGAGCAGGATCAAGGTGTTCTCAAGCTGGCCGGTTTCTTCAAGCTTGTCGACCAAGGCCCCGAAGATATCATCCATCTGCACGATGCAATCACTATAGACGGTATGCGCGGCCGATTTGCCCAGGTATTCATCGGGCGGATAGTTGTCGAAATGGCAACCACGGGTGGCGTGATAGAGGAAGAACGGCTCGTCGCTGTCCTTCATTTTGTCGAGAAAGGCTAGGCTGACGTCCTTCCAGTGGGTGTCAAGGTCTTTGATGTAGTCGAGGTCGATCAGCTTGCCGTCCTTGCATTGCTCGGTGTCATCGGCGGTGCAATGGACCTCGTGGTGGTCAAAGCCATCCTCCTGCATCATCTTGAAGCGCGCCGGCGAGAGAGCGACCTCGGGGTTAAAATAGAGATCGCGCCATTCGGTATACATATCCGAGACGCCCAGAAAGCCGACATAGTCGTCATAGCCGACATTCTGTGGCAACGAGCCCTTGTTCTCACCCATGTGCCACTTGCCAACGCCCTGGGTGACATAGCCGTGTTTCTTGAGCAGCTTGGGCAAGGTGATGGCACCGTCAAGGCCGCCCGGCTCGCCATACATCGGCGGGCGCAGGATGCCGTGATGCAGCGGATTCTGACCGGTGTGAATGGTCGCGCGACTCGGTGAGCAGGACGGCGTCGAGTAGGCCGAGGTCAGCAGCAACCCGTCTTGCGCCAGCTCATCCATGTTGGGCGTGGCATTACCGACGGCCACGCCACCGCCGTTGAAGCCGGGATCCATCCAGCCCACGTCGTCGAGCAGGAAGATCAGCACATTGGGCTTCTTGCCGGTTTTCTTCTCCAATTCGGCGAGCTTCTCGCGCGCGGCGTTCTCTTGCTCCGGATGGGCGATGACCGGATACATGTTGTCGGCCGGCTTCTCGGCCTTGAGATGAATGAAATGCCCAGGAAAGTCATACCCCTTGGCCGAGGTTGGGCCTGTGGTTGCGCCGCGCGGGTTGGCGGATTCTGCATCCGGGGCCGCCGCCGCGTAGGGCAGCGCAAAGTTTAAGGTCAGGGCGACGGCAAGCGGGGCCGTCAGTCGATGGCGCAAAGCATCGGGTTTTGCGAGCATCGGCCCGCCATTGTGGTATGGATCAACAGACATAAGCATTACCTTTTGGATCGTAGGGAATTCGCCTCCGCTGGGAAGCCGGTGGGAGGCCGAATCAATAAAGGATCGAAAGGATGAAGCGACGCACTCAGGCTGAAGTCTGAATGGAGTAGGAAGGACTGGAACCCTCATGTGAATCACAGGGATTCATTATCCAGGGTGATCGGGACCATGAGCGTTAGGATTTGGAGCCTTCGTAATGGAACTTCAGCCCGCGACACGACGCAACCCGGAAAGACTCTAGGCGGTCTTGGCAGAAATGCCTATGCGTAAGAATACCTAGACTACGCGCGAAATCCGCCGACAATGGTCTCGAAATACACGGCAGCGTCCATTGCTTGCTTTCTAAACTTAAGCGTCTTAAGCGTCCGTCACCCAGCCCACAATCGAAAACGAGTTTGCAATTGGGATACCGATGCGCTCACAGCAAAAACAGGGTCGCCAGACCAAGAAACGCCATAAAGCCCACCACGTCGGTCACCGTGGTGAGAATGACACCGCCAGCCAGCGCCGGGTCGATGCCGAGGCGGCGCAGCAGTAGCGGCAAGAGCGCACCGGTAAAGGTGGCGACGAGCAGGTTTAGCGCGATGGCCACCGCGATGATGAGTGCGATGTCGCGACTGCCGAACCACAAAAACGCAATTCCGGCCACCACCAGCGACCAAATGAGGCTATTGAGCAGTGCCACGGCCATTTCCTTGCCGAGCAGCCATCGGATATTTTTCACCGAGAGCTGGCCGATGGCGATGCCACGGATGGCAAGCGTGAGTGTCTGGGTGCCGGCGATGCCGCCCATGCTGGCGACCACCGGCATCAGCACCGCCAGGGCGACGATCTGCTGAATGGTGGCCTCGAAGCGGCCAATCACCCAGGCAGCCAAAAAAGCCGTGAGCAAATTCACCCCCAGCCAGAGCGCGCGACGGCGAGCGCTGAGCAACACCGGAGCGAACATGTCCTCGGTCTCGCTCAAACCCGCCTGCCCCATGAACTGGTGCTCGGCTTCCTCGCGGATCAGGTCCATCACGTCATCGACAGTAATGCGCCCGAGCACCTGCCCCTGATCGTCGATGACCGGGGCCGATACCAGATCGTGCGCCTCGAAACGACTGGCCACCTCGCGGGCGTTGGTGGTCGCGAGAATGGGCTGCACATCCAGGGTCATAGCCTCGGCGACAGATTCGTCGGGATCGTGCGTAAGCAGATCACTCAAGTAAAGAACGCCGAGATAACGGCCAGCCCGATTGACGACGATGAGATTGTCGGTCAGGTTTGGCAGCCCGTCTTTGTAACGGCGTAGAAAGCGCATCACCACGTCGAGCGTCACCTCCGGGCGCACGCTGACGGTGTCGCTGTTGACCAGAGCGCCGGCGCTATCCTCCGGATAAGCCAGGGAGATTTCCAGACGCTCGCGACGTTGCTGGTCCAGGCTGTTTAGCACCTCCCAAGTGATGGTGCTCGGCAGATCGCGGATCAGGGCGGCCAGGTCGTCGGAGTCCAGGCTTTCGGCCGCAGCCAGAATGCGGTCCGAGCTCATGCGGCTTAAGATGTCGTCGCGCACATCGTCGTGCAGATAGAGCAGCGCTTCACCCTCGATGTTCGGGTCAAGCAGCTCCCACAGGAGCTGACGCTGCGGCGGCGGCAGGGACTCAATCACATGGCCAATCTCGGCCGGATGCAGCGCATTAAGCATGCGCTGGGCTTTTTTGACCGAGCCGGACTCGAGCACGGCATGCAGGGCATCAATGCGGTCGGTCAGAGGATTGCTCTCGGGTTCCATACAGCGGATTTCCTGAGTGTTTGGGCTTTATCTGTTTGCGCCCATTATGCGGGTTTTGCGCCCGATTCAAGCTGGCTTCAAGCTGGCTTCAAAGCCGGCGGCGAGCGAGACGATCAAGCGCCGATCTTGTAGCGTTCCATCAGGTAGCACAGGCAGTCCTGACGAATGACCCGCTCATCGCGGGTAAGCATTGAGGGCATGGCAGGGATGCGCAGGCGCAGTTCGCGTTCCTTGAGTTCAAAGAAGCGCGCGCCAACATCCTGGCCGTTTTCATCGCGCACATCGAACGCGGCCTCCTTGGCCGAATCCAAGCGAGCGAAGGGCGTGCCGGCGGCAAGCTCGCGGAAGTTAAACTGTTCCAGTTCAGGCGACAGCAGCAGCTCGGCCGCGCGGGGAGGAAAGCCGAACTCCAGTCCGGTGGCGATCTTAACCTGGGCCACGGTGTGGAAAAGATCGATATCCTGCGCGGGTGGCGGCTGGTCGCTCAGTGAGTCCAAGTCCAGACAGCTGTCAATGTAATTGCGCGCATGCTCAATGCCATACTGCTGGCCGGCTTTGCCGCATTCGAGTGTCACCGCCGGGCAGAGTTCGGCAAAGGCCTGGGACTGCACCCCGCGCGGGCGGATGAAATACACCACAGTACGCGAAAAGAGCGCGGCAAGCTGCAAAAAAGGCGGCTCAATGCGATTGAGACAGCCATAGTGCGGGTTGTTGCCAGTATTGTTGTGCAAATCGATGCTGGCAAAGCAGCCGCGCGCCGACATCCGCTCGACCACGCGCGCCATGATGGCATGCTCCGGTGTCGTCGGCGCAAGCTCGCTACCGGGCCAGACGCGGTTAAAGTCCGGCTGCTCTGGCAGGTGGCGCAGACCAACTGCCGCCGCAGCTGGATTACCGATGAACAGACTGAGCGCCCGTGGTAGCCGCCCTGCCCCGTCTTTTCCAAGACGCTCGCGCAACACCAGGCGCATGGCATCCCAGCCGACGCTTTCATTGCCATGCATCAGCACTGAGACAAAAAGCGCTGGCTTGCGCTCACCTGAGAGGTGGATCAAGGCCGGGCCACCGAGAATGGACGCAAGCGACTGGCTGTCGCAATCGAGCAGACCGGGAGGGAGCTGGTTGAGCTCGATGAGTGACAGCTTTGGGGGCGCCATTAGTCCAGCGTCCACTCGTGCACCGGACGGCCGCTTTCCTGTTTGGCCAAATAGGCTTGGGTCAGCTCGTCCCAGCGGGTGCCGTGACGCGCGGCCCAAGCGCATTGCCAGGCCGAACCGGTGCGACCAAGGCGGGCACGCGCAGCAATAATGTCGAGCCAGTGGCGAATTTCATCGCGGTCGATGCCAAGGTGAGTCAGACCCTCGCGCGCTAAGGGGACCAGTTCGTCCTCGATCAGCCGCGCGACTGGAACTTCAGCACCGTCGCGCCAGACCAGTCGCGCCTGGAGACCATACTGGGCGGCGCGATAGAAATTGCGCTTGGCCTGCCAGAACCGCAGGCGTTCCTCCGCTGGTTGCTCGGCGATGGCAAGCCCGTGCAAGGCGCCGATAAAGAATGCCGCATTGGCCAGATTGTCGGCGACCGTCGGCCCGGCTGACAGCACCCGATGCTCCAGGCGCAAATGGGGCCTGCCATCGGGCTCAAAGCCGATCAGCGGGCGATTCCAGCGCCAGATGGTACCATTGTGCAAACACAGATGCGCCAGGGCTTCGGGCGGGGTATCGCTCAGCTCCGGCAGCAGCACCGAGTAGCGACTGACATTGGCGCGAAAACATTCCATCACCGAGCCCTTGGCATAACGCACACCAAAGCCAAAACGTTCCCGCAGCGCCGGGCCACCAACAGACACCGCCTGCTCAAACAGCGGAATACGGCTTTCAGCCCAAAGTTCGCGCCCGAACAGCAGGGGCGAATTCGCCCCCACCGCCACCATGGGCGCGGACAAAATTTTAGCGGCATTGTAGTAGCGTGCCGATTCCGCCGCCGTCATCTTGAGGTGAATCTGAAAGGCCGTCGCGGCAGCCTCCAGCATCACATTGGGCTGCAACAGCTGGACTTGCTCCTCACCGCTGATGTCGATGCGGATTGGCCGGTCGCGGCGCAAAGAAAAAATTTGCTCGTTCAGCGCCTGGAAACGCTGACGCTCGGTCATGCGCGCGAGCACCAAGTGATCAGGACGCAGGGTGGGCAGAATACCGATGGCGACCACCCGCGCCCCGGCCGCCGCTGATGCCTGGCGACAACGGGCCAGACGGGCATCGAGTTCTGCGGCAAGCTGACTGAAAGCATTGCCCTCGAGACGGCGCGGCGTGGTGTTGAGCTCCAGATTAAAGCGCGCCAGTTCAGGCACCACCAGCGGATCATCAAGCGCGGCCAGCACGGACTCAATGGCATCCGCCGGCGCGCCATGGCGGTCGATCAGGTAGGTTTCGAGTTCAACGCCCACCTCTCGCGGGCCAACAGCCAATCCATCCTCGGCAAAGAGACGCGCAAGGCTCTCGGTCTCCTGCTCCAGGCGCTGCTGAAACTCGGTGAAATCAGACGACTGAAAGCGGCTGTCGGTGATCTCTTTTCCCATGGGGTTAGTCAGCGCGCGCTAGGCTGTGGCTGGCATTCAAACATCGGATTTCAGGATTTTCTCAAGCTGCCCCAGACGCTCGGGCGTGCCTATGTCCATCCACTGCCCTTTGTCATGGTAACCACTGGCGCGCCCCTGACTGATCGCCTGGCGGAGCAGGGGCGCGAGCGGGAAGGCGCCGGGCTGACAGCTGGCAAAGAGCGCCGGGTCATAGAGACCGACTCCAGCAAAGGTCAGCCGTCGTTCGCCCTCGCTCAACAGCTTGCCATGATCGCCAAGGACGAAATCTCCTTGCGGATGCTGGGGCGGGTTATCAACCAGCACCAGGGTGACCAGATCGCCAGCGGCGAGGCGCAGCGCGCTATAGTCGATGTTGGAAAAAATATCGCCATTGGTGACCAGGAAAGGCTCAGGGCCGAGCAGCGGCAGGGCTTTGAAAATTCCGCCGCCGGTCTCGAGCGCTCTGCCCTCACCCTCGGGCGAATAGCAAATACGCGCGCCAAAACGCTGGCCATCGCCAAGCGCCTGCTCGATCTGGACGCCAAGGTGGGCGTGGTTGATGACCAGATCGCGAAATCCCGCGCGCACGAGCCGCTCGATCTGATACTGAATCAGGGGTTTGCCGGCCACCGGTAGCAGCGGCTTGGGCGTGGTATCGGTCAGCGGACACATGCGGTTTCCGCGCCCGGCGGCCAGGATCATGGCTTTCATGCGCCCGGCTCCCGGGTTCGCTCGGGGTTTGGCGCCCGGTTTGGTTCCGGATTTAACTTGGAACTGGACGGCGCGCGGTCGGCTTCCAGCAGGGTCGAGATGGTGAGACTGCCCAACACAAAGCTCAAAAACATGAAAAAGCCAATCGAAAGTCGCGTGCCGTTGGTGGTTAGCACATCAAGGCTGGCCGGGGCAGTTTGACCGCCGGCCAGAGTCAGGAGTTGACTGTCGATCAGCCCGTCAAAGCCAATAAAGGCCATAAAGACAGCCACCACCAGCACATCCGCCATCGACCATTTGCCCGAGCGCAGGGCAAAGAAGCGCACAATTGACCGCCAGGCGCCGCCCTCTGTGCCCACTGGAGCGCGGTAGTACAGCAGACTTGCGAGAGTTTTCAGCGTTGGGAACACCAGACTAAAAAGCGTGATCAGCACCGCCACCAACAGCATGTCAGCAGCGCCAGTGCGGGCCAGGAGTACCACAACGTCCATGATGCTTTTGCTCTGAAAGTACAGCACCTGGTCGGTGAAGCGCACCGGCTGATCAAGCAACAGAAAGCTCAGCTCGGTGATGCGCGCTTCAATCTCCAGCATGGGCGTGAGCACGCCGATAGCGAGCAACACCAGCGCGGCGCCTGTCAGCAGCCCTAACACCTCTGGCAGCAGCCGCCCGGCCGTTCGGGTCCACAGCAGATTGAGCAAAAACAGCGCCAGCACCAGGCCGAGCAGCAGGAGTGCATTCTGCCGGCTGCACTGCTCACCCGCCTCGATGCGGGCTTGCAGTTGCTCGGTACAGTCCACGCCAGTGTCGCAGCCATAGCGCATGAGAATGGCATTGAAAGCGCTGTAGTCCACCTGCGCCAGACTGGTCGCGGTGGCCTGGTTTAGCACACGAGTCAGATAGCCTTTGAGTTCGGCCTTGGTGTGCGGCTGCTCCAGCTCGAACAGCACCTGATCGGCATAATAGGGCACCCGCGCGCGCAGGCTGTCGAAGTCGATCAGCCAGTCCTGCACCCGCTGTTGCAGGCCACCCTGCACCCGCTCGATCCAGTTGCTGCCTGAATGATTGCGCCGTTGCAGGTAGCCATCCACCTCCACCAAGAGCCGATCAATAATCTGCTCCACAGCGAGCTTCAGGCCCGGGCGACTCTCTTCGGTAACCTCAAAGCTGTCGATTTTGCGGGCAAGAATATCGCCCAACTGCTCCACCCAGAGTTCGGCATTGAACAGCCCGTATTTGACATCGCGCAGCTCGGCCAGCGCGGTCTTGTCCTCTTGCAGGGTGCGCAGATCGGAGATGAGCACAACACCCAGCCAGACTGCGGCACCCAACAGCAGCGCGGACAGCACCGCAGACGCCAGACGCCGAGCGGGAGGCGGACTCACGCGCGTCATGGCAGCAGCGCCTGCCACAGGCCCGTTAGCGCCCGAAGCCTAGCCGCGCATGGAATCGAAGAACTCGCCATTGGTCTTGGTATTCTTGAGCTTGTCGACTAGAAACTCCATGGCTGCGAGTTCGTCCATCGGGTGCAGGATCTTGCGCAGAATCCACATCTTCTGCAGCTCGGCCTGGGCCATTAGCAGTTCCTCGCGACGGGTACCGGAGCGATTGATGTGAATGGCCGGGAAGATGCGCTTCTCGGAGATGCGCCGGTCAAGGTGAATTTCCATGTTGCCGGTGCCCTTGAACTCCTCGTAGATCACATCGTCCATGCGCGAGCCGGTGTCGACCAGGGCGGTGGCGAGGATGGTCAGGCTGCCGCCCTCCTCCACATTACGCGCAGCACCAAAAAAGCGCTTGGGCCGCTGCAGCGCATTGGCATCCACACCACCGGTCAGCACCTTGCCCGAGGATGGCACCACGGTGTTGTAGGCGCGCGCCAAGCGGGTAATGGAGTCGAGCAAAATGACCACATCGCGGTTGTGCTCGACCAGGCGTTTGGCCTTCTCGATGACCATCTCGGCGACCTGCACATGGCGCGTGGCCGGCTCATCGAAGGTGGAGGAAATCACCTCGCCGCGCACCGAGCGGGCCATTTCGGTGACTTCCTCTGGCCGCTCGTCAATCAGCAGCACGATGAGATAACAATCCGGATGATTGTGCCCGATGGACTGGGCGATGTTCTGCAACATCATGGTCTTACCCGCTTTGGGCGGGGAGACAATCAAACCACGCTGGCCGCGACCGATGGGTGCGACCAGATCGATGATGCGCGCGGTGATGTCCTCGGTGCTGCCGTTGCCGATCTCGAGCCCGAGCCGCTTTTGCGGGAAGAGCGGCGTGAAGTTCTCGAACAGAATTTTGTTCTTGGCAAGTTCCGGCCGGTCGAAATTGATGTCGCTGACCTTGAGCAGCGCAAAGTAACGCTCGCCCTCCTTGGGGGGGCGGATCTTGCCCGAAATAGTATCCCCGGTGCGCAGCGCAAAGCGGCGGA
Organism: Thiorhodovibrio frisius; assembly: GCF_033954835.1. Classification (NCBI taxonomy): domain Bacteria; kingdom Pseudomonadati; phylum Pseudomonadota; class Gammaproteobacteria; order Chromatiales; family Chromatiaceae; genus Thiorhodovibrio; species Thiorhodovibrio frisius. Next base: position 2,100,522 of record NZ_CP121471.1, on the reverse strand, counting down.
TCTGGCTCGGGGAGACATAGATATCGTCAGGCCCGGCAAGGTAGGACGCATCGGCTGAGCGCAAAAAGCCAAAACCGTCCTGGAGAATTTCCAGCACGCCGTCGCCGGAAATATCCTCCCCACGTTTCGCCTGGACTTTCAGGATCGAAAAAATCAGATCCTGTTTACGCGAGCGCCCTACCCCTTCGATCTCCATGGACTGCGCCAGCTCGACCAGGCCCGGGATGGGCATTTTCTTTAATTCAGTGAGATTCATTAGACGTGCTCGAAAACCGCATGGAAGATGCCGCCGTCCGGGCGACCCTGGCAAGGTCGGCGAAGCGGTGCGGGATGAGGGCGGAGGAAGGAACGGGCGTCGGGGACGACGACCGCAGGTCCACAGCGGAGGTTGGGGCAAAATGCCAGTCAGTGAGCCGCAAGCGGGTGACGCAACACGCGCCCGGAAGCGTCGCGAGTTGCACGGTCGCTGCGGGTGTCTAGAGATTACTGTCGATAAAGGCCGTCAGCTGAGATTTGGACACGGCACCGACCTTAATCGCCTCGGCCTCGCCGTTCTTGAACAAAATCAGCGTTGGAATGCCGCGCACGTTAAACCGCTCGGTGACAGCGCGGTTCTCATCGATATCTACCTTGGCCACCTTGACGCGCTCGCCGTATTCCTCGGCAATTTCCTCAAGGATGGGGGCGATCATTTTGCAGGGTGCGCACCAGTTGGCCCAGTAGTCAACCAACACGGGGGTCGCGGACTGTAAAACGTCCTGTTCAAAAGTATCATCCGTTACATGGAGGATTTTATCGCTCACAGTGTACAGTCTCCGTTGGGGAATCAGCTTGGTGGGTTTGGGATTGCAGTTCGCTCGCGAGTCTGGCGGTTACCCGGCGGCAAGGCGGTGCCATGCGGCGGCCGAACCTGGGTCGGTGTTTGCGAACTGAGTCGGGAAATTGGCTTTACTGTCGCCCCTTAGCGGGCCAAAGGGAGCCGGTATTGGCAGGCCTGACAGGATCGGCGACGGTGGGCAGGAGATAACCGGTTGAGCCGGTGATCTCGCGTTGTACCAGACCCTCGGGTAAGATGCTATTTCAGCCAAAGATACCAAGTTTTGCAAGTCCTGTCGTCAAATGGCGGCAAATGATCGGAGCGATAACAATTTTTCATGTCTGAAACCCACCTTACCGAAACCCGGTTCGACAGCTTTGCACTCGACCCGCGCATTCTCGACGGTCTGAACGAGGCCGGCTTTAACTTCTGCACTCCCATCCAGGCCCAGGCCCTGCCGATCGCCCTCGCGGGCCGCGACGTTGCTGGCCAGGCGCAGACAGGCACGGGCAAAACCGCCGCCTATCTGGTCGCCGCCCTGCACCATCTGCTGCGCCATCCGCCTGATCCTGCACACCCGCCGCTCGGCCCCCGGGTGCTGATTCTGGCCCCCACTCGCGAGCTGGCGGTGCAGATTCATAAAGACGCACTGGTTCTTGCCAAGCATACCGGCTTTCGCCTGGGTCTGGCCTACGGCGGCACCGGTTACCAGCAGCAGCGCGATGAGATCGGCGCCGGCGTGGATATCCTGATCGGCACCCCTGGGCGACTCATCGATTACTTCAAGCAGCGGGTGTTCGACCTCAAATCCATCTCGGTGGTCATTCTCGACGAGGCTGATCGCATGTTCGATCTCGGCTTCATCAAAGACATCCGCTTCGTTCTGCGCCGCATGCCGCCGCCCGAGCAACGCCTCGGCATGCTGTTTTCGGCCACCCTGTCCTATCGGGTGACCGAACTGGCCTACGAGCACATGAACGATCCGCAGATGGTCGAAATCCGGCCCGATAAGGTCACCGCCGATCGGGTCACCCAGTGCTGCTACATGGTCGGCAATGATGAGAAAATCCCCCTGCTAATCGGCCTGCTGCGCGGTATCGACGATGGCCGGGTGATGGTCTTCATCAACACCAAACGCCAGGCCGAGCTGGTGTGGGGTTACCTGGAGGGCAATGGCATCGAGTCCGCCGTGCTCTCAGGCGATGTCCCACAGAAGCAGCGCCTGCGCCTGCTGCGCCATTTTCAGGAAGGCAAGCGCCGGTGCTGGTCGCCACCGACGTGGCCGCGCGCGGGCTGCATATCCCCGATGTCAGCCATGTCATCAACTACGACCTGCCAGAAGACTCCGAGGACTATGTCCACCGCATTGGCCGCACCGCGCGTGCCGGCGCCAAAGGCGACGCCATTAGCTTTGTCTGCGAGACTTATGCCTTCTGCCTACCAGAGATTGAGGACTATATCGGCGCCAAAATCCCTGTTGGAGCGCTCAGCAACGACCTGTTCGCCGAGATCGCCCCCTCAAGCCGCGTTCGCCCGCCGCGCCGCGAAACGCGCGACAGGGACGGCAGAGGCTCGCAGGATCGCAAGCACAAGCCAAAACATCATCACAAAAGCGATGATGCCAAGGGAGACCAAGACAAGGAAAAGGCAAGCGGCGATAAACCGAAAAAGCGCCGACGTAGAGGGTCCAAACCAAAAACAGATCAAGGCCAACCTAGCGAGAACTCAGCTCCGGCTGACTAAGCAACCGCCGCCTGCTGCGAGGTCGACGCACCCGCGAGTTCCGCAATCAGCGGCGCAAACCCAAGCGCTGCGGGAAACTCGCTAATCTGCGCCGGAGGCGACTTGGAGTCCGGCTGTAACATGGCCAACAGCCAGCGAAAACCATAGTCTGCCGCCGCGCGCAGCACGTCCAGATTATCGTCAACAAAAAGCGTGCGCAGGGGATCGAAAGGCTCGACCTCCTGCAAGGCATTCCAGAAGGCCGCCGCCTCCTTGGGGTGCTTGAGATCGTGCGCGCTGATCACCCGCTCGAAATGCCCGGCCAAGCGCGTGCGTTCCATCTTGAGCGCCAGTGAGCGCGGATGAGCGTTTGTCACCAACACCCGGCGCTTGCTGCGCGCCGCCAGGGCCTCCAAAAACTCAGGCACGCGCGGATGCACGGCGATCAGATGCTCTACCTCGGCCTTTAACAGCGCGATATCCAGCCCAAGCAGCTCGCTCCAGTGGTCGATGCAATACCAGGCCAGAGTGCCACGCTTGGCCCGATACTGGTCAAACAGAAACTCCCGCGCCTTCGCAGGCGCTAGGCCGCGCTCCTCGGCATAGCGTCTGGGCAGATGTTCAAGCCAGAAATGATTGTCGAAATGCAGGTCGAGCAGGGTGCCGTCCATGTCAAGAAACACGGTGTCGATGGCGTCCCAATCACGCTCGAGCGGATGGCTTAGTATCATGAATATCCAAAACGACGCTTGTCTGACTGTTCAAGTGTCGCACAGGATATTCCTATCATCATCGCTGTAGCAAATGAGTGTTCCGTGTTGTGCGCAACCCCGTTGATATTTCGGCTTGTTCTGGGCCGGGTGACGGCCAGGGGGTCACGGTGGCAGGAATGCCGCCTGAGCCAAAATGCGCCAAAAACCGATGTCACTTGGGCATCAAGCGCGATTCTAACCTTCTCACTGGTCAGTTGAGTGAGGAAATGTGCAAATGAAAACAGGCATCCAGGCCTTTTTCATTCAATCGCTTACGCACTCCAGCACCAGCGTTAACGATATGCAGGTTATCGCGCAGTTTTCCGGCCTTTCGATACAGAAACAGCAGTAATTCCAGGCCAGAGTCAAAGACCCGCCGCGTGTTTTTCATGTCGATCACGACACAGCCGGTCTGATGTTGATCAAAGCGCGCCGCGTGAATCGCCTCCTGCATCATGTCGAGCGAGGCAATATCCAAGCTTGAGTCAGCCTGCACCCAAACGGCCTCCTGCAATGCCTGGTCAAGCTTGGCGTTAGCGCGTGATCGCAAGCGACAAGAAACGGCAGAGCGCTGACGCGGCAGCGTGGCTCTAATCTGAGCGGATGCCCGACCGAATACTTGGCTGGCCGACGGCGGAATCATTGGCCTATCCGACGCGGTTTGATCGAGCGGCTTGGAATATGGCATGACGATCCTGCTCCTGCGTGGCGAGTCGGGCATCAGCAATAAAGCATGCCCCGCTAAACGGATTCAGGGACGCTGACGGGTCTCTGATTTAGAGTATGACTGAGCGCGCCCATATCTGGCATCGGGGATTCCCCGATGTTGTCATCGGCGAAAGACTGTTAGCTTTCATGCAAACCCAGCAAGAATATCTGGGATCACGCTACACCTTTTTTCTGCCCACTAACCACTATTCCTGCCCCACTAACCACTCGCAACAAGCCCCTGGGCAATGGGCTTGCACTTGCGCACAGACCATCAATGCATACTGAATCGGACTGTAAAACCCTGGTGATTGTGGATGATCATCCTCTGGTGCGCGAGGGCCTGAAAGCAGTTCTCGCGCGCGAACAGGGGCTGATCGTGGTTGGCGAGGCCGGCAACGTCGGCGAAGCAATGGCGCTGATTCAGGCCCTGGCGCCAGACATGGCCATCATCGACCTGGCCCTGGCGGACGGCGACGGGCTCGACCTGATCAAGCGGCTGAAAGCACATTGCCCGAACCTCAAAATGTTGGTCTGTTCGATGCGCGATGAAGCACTCTTTGCTGAGCGCGCGCTCCATGCCGGCGCCATTGGCTATGTCCATAAAAGCGAGGTGGCACTTCATATTATAGACGCGATTCGCGCCACCTTGATGGGACGCATGTTTTTGAGTCCGGCGATGGTCGAGCGCTTGCTCAAGCGCAATGGTCCTGGACAGCAGCCCGCAGGGCTTTCTGTGGACAATCTTAGTGATCGCGAACTGCAAGTGTTCGGCCTGATCGGCGACGGCCAATCCACCGCCGAGATCGCGCAGGTCTTGCATCTGAGTGTCAAAACGATTGAAACTCATCGCGAAAACATTAAACGCAAACTACAACTGGGCAATGCGGCAGAGCTGACGCGTTCTGCCATCATCTGGTCGCAAACCCAATACTGACATACCAAAATGGTCACTATCTGTGGCTCGCCTTAGCTGCGACATGGGGGATACCCTGATACCAGCTTCCTTGTCCACCCCGAAACCCTTTGGCACGCATCTCGGCTAGGCTACTGCCCACAAAGCGACAGATCGGGTCGCCACAGTCGACAGCGATCTGGTCGACCATCTGGCCCAGCCCGGCCGCAAACGAAGCCTGAGCTTTTCATGCATTTGCCCCCAGGAGGCTGACCATGCCTTTTTCGTCATTCTCGATTGACCGCAACACCTTGCAAGACCGGCGGACCTTGAGTAATCGTCGGCACCTGGGTGAAAGACGCAACAACCAAGAGGACGCGCTCGTACATCATGCGGGGCCAGCCGAGACAGCCTCCCTGCGCTTCGCCTCGCCACCCGAGCAGGAAGTCAATGGCCCCGCCATGTCGCAAACTCATTGGCAAGCGGTGGCTGAGGCGGCCTATTTCAAAGCGGAAAAGCGCGGCTTCCTCGGCGGTTCCGAAACCGAAGACTGGCTGCAAGCCGAGCAGGAAACACGTTCGGCCCTTGAATGACGCCACCTGCAACAAGAATACTGGCTCTGGTTCCGGCACCAGAGTCAGCAACAGCATCAGCAGCTCCGGACCCTGACCGGCAGCCGCTGGCCGTGGTTGGCGTGCTGGCCTCCGCCGGAGGCCTGGACGCCATGCGCGCACTGCTCCAGGGGTTGCCCACCGCCAGCGGTATCGCCTACGTGCTGGTGCCTCACCTCGATCCGCACCGCGCCAGCCTGCTACCGGAGTTGCTCAAAGCATTCACCACAATGCCGGTGGCGGAGATCGGCCCTCACTCCCCGCTAACAGCCAACTGCGTGTCTATCGGACCGTCGAACTTTGCCGTGACCTTAAGCGGCGGGCGACTGCGTCTGCACCCAGCCGCAGATGTGGCGACGCTAAGACAGGGCGGGGGCGACGCCTTTCTCTGCACCCTGGCCCATGGCTATCGCGAGCGCGCCATCGGCGTCATCCTCTCCGGCACCGGAATACATGGCATCGATGGCCTCAAGGCCATCAAGGCCGCTGGCGGGCTCGCACTGGCGCAGACCCCCAACAGCGCGGCCTGCGAACAAATGCCGCAATCCGTACTCGACGCCGGGCTGGTCGATGCCTTACTGCCGCCTCAGTTGATGGGCGAGGCCATTCAAAGCTATGTGACCAACCTGCATTCTGTGCTTCAGCCGGCCCTTGCGTTCAGTCACCCTACAAACTCCCCGCCGACCACAACCGATGTCGACCTCGAGGTCGAGGAGGCACTGCTCGACGAGGTGCTCCTGACGCTGCACAAACAGATCCACTGCGATTTTAGTGGCTATCGGCGCAACATGGTTTGGCGCCGGGTCAAGCGCCGCATGGGCCTGTGCCGGATCAACCGCAGCGCGGACTACCTCGACTATCTGCGCGCCCACCCGGAGGAGGCGCGCGAACTGTTTCAGGATCTATTAATCGGCGTGACGCGCTTTTTCCGCGATGCGAAAGCCTTCGCCGCGCTGCAACAGGCCTTGTTCGCTCCTGGCGCGTCGTCACTGTTGGAAGCGCGCTCAATCCGCGTCTGGGTGCCGGGCTGCGCCACTGGTGAAGAGGCCTATTCGCTAGCAATCCTGCTGTTGGAACAGAGCGCGCACATGCGGGTGGCGCCGAGCCTGCAAATCTTCGCCACCGACATTGACCCAGGAGCACTAAAATCCGCCAGGCGTGGCGTCTATCCCGACAGCATAGCCACCGATCTAGGGGCCAACCTAGGCGCCAATCTGGGCGCCGAACGCCTGGGCCGTTTTTTTGTGCGCGAGGGCAAGAACTCCTTGCGTGTGACCAAGCAAGTGCGTGAGGTGGTGCTCTTTGCCTGCCAGAATCTCATCGCCGATCCACCTTTTTCCAATCTCGATCTCATCAGTTGCCGCAACCTGCTGATCTATTTCAAGCCGAAGGTACAACAGCAGATTCTTGGCCTGTTTCACTTCGCGCTCAAGCCCAACGCCACCCTACTGCTCGGCCCGGCCGAGACCATCGGCCGGGCCACCGACCTGTTTGAGACCCTGTCCAAGCCCTGGCGGTTGTTTCGACGCATCGGTCCGACCCGGCATGAAAATCTCAGATTCCCGATCACCGCAGACCCCGCTCAGCGCACCTCCGATCAGCCCTCCAAACCCATGCCTACCTCTGGTCCAACGCTCGAAGAACTTGCCCGCACCCTGCTGATGGAGCAATTCGTACCCGCCTCGGTGCTGGTCAACAGGCAACTTGAGATTCTGTATTTCTTTGGTCCCACGGATGATTACCTGATTCGCCCCAACGGCCCACCGAGCCTTGACCTGATCACGATGACACGCCAGAGCCTGCGCGCGCGTCTGCGTGGTGCCTGTCTTCGCGCCCTGAGCGAGAACAGCGACCAACGTCTGGAGGATCTGCACCCACAGGATTCTGGCCCGCCACGCCCGATCGACATCCGGATTCGCGCCCTGCGCAATCCTGCCGCCGCGCGCGGTCTGCTCCTGATCAGCTTCCTCGACCAACCGCCGTTGGAGCCCGCCCCAGCCGTGGCAGATGCCAGCACCGCCGATGATGCCCAGAGACAACGGCTGGAGCGCGAGTTGCAAATCGCGCGGGAGGATTTGCAAAACACAGCAGAAGGCATGGAGCACAACAACGAGGAACTCATGGCCGCCAACGAGGAGGCCATGGCGATGAACGAAGAGCTGCAATCAGCCAACGAAGAACTGGTCAGCTCCAAAGAAGAATTACAATCGCTCAACGAAGAACTGAGCACGGTCAACAGCCAGCTGGAAGAAAAAATCCGCGAACTGGAGACCAGCGGCAACGATCTGCACAACCTGATTTCTAGCGCCGAGATTGCCACGGTGTTTCTCGACACCGCAATGCATATCAAGAGCTTCACGCCCAACAGCGCGCGGCTACTGAACCTGCGCTCGGGTGACGAGCAACGCCCGCTCAGCGACCTGGCGCCGAACATCGATGACCCCAGGCTCCTCGAAGATGCCCAGCGCGTGCTCGACACTCTGACCCCGAGCGAACGGGAAATTGCCGGCGACCTTGACACCCGCTACCTCCGCCGCATCCTGCCCTACCGAACGCGGGACAACCGTATCGACGGCGTGACCATTAACTTCATCGACATCAGCGCCCGTGCCGAAGCCGAAGCCGCCATCCGACAAAGCGAAGCGCGCTATCGCATCCTGTTCGATGACTCGCCTATGTGTTTGATGGAACTGGATTGTTCCGAGTTGAAAGGCTACCTGGAATCCCTGCGCACCAGCATCAACCAGCCTATCGGCGAGCCGCTGCGCACCCAGGCAGGCTGCCTCGACGCCTGCTATCAGCGTATTCATCCCGTTGCTGTCAATCGCGCCACAATGGCACTGGTGCGGGTCAATTCGCTACAGGAACTCACCACCGGTCTACCGCACCTGTTCCCGATCCAGTCGCCGGATCAACTGGCAGATTTAATCGAGTCGCTCCTTGCTACCCCGGAGCAGATCATCCACGAAGGCGTGCTGCACGACAATGAGAAACGCGAGATCCCGGTGCTCTGCGTTCTTGTCCCAGCCCCCGGCGCCGAGACCAGCCTGGCCCGCGTGCTGGTCGCGCTCATCGACATCAGTGATCGCAAGGCTATCGAAACCGAGTTGCGGCATCGCGAAGAGCGGCTTGATGCCGTAGTGTCTAGCTCCACGCACGGCATCCTGGTCGTTGACCAGGCCCAAAGACTCCGGGAGCTGAATCCGGCGGCAATGGAACTCTTCGGCGTCGATCAGACCACCATGCTTGGCCAACCACTTGAGCGCCTGATCCTGCCCGATGACAAAGTCGCCTCGCCCAACCTGTTCAAAACCGGCATCAGCGCCGTGCCCTGCGATGGCGAATGGCCGCACGGATGCATCGGCGTGCATGCCAACGGCACTCACTTTCCGCTCGAATTGTCCATCTCCGCTATCGGCCATCTTGAGCTTTATGTGCTCTGGGTACGCGACCAACGCCAACGCCTGCGGCTGGAACGCGAAGTGATCGAAGCCAGCACCCGCGAGCAAGAGCGCATTGGGCGCGATATTCACGACGGACTCGGACAACAGCTCACCGGCATCAGTCTGCTCGCCGCGCGCCTGGCCACCGGCCTGGCCCGGACCAAACAAGACGATGCCAATCTGGCCGCCGCGCTCTCCGAGCACATTCAGCAGGCCCTGGCCGACACCCGCGTCGTCGTCAAAGGCCTGGCGCCGGTAGAAATCGTGGCCGACGGCCTACCCAAGGCACTCGCCGCGCTGGCCGAGCGCATCGATGCGACCAGCCCTGAGCTAAGCTGTCAGTTCAGCGGCGACATTGAGTTCAGCGGCGCCGACCAGCACGCCGTCGCGCATCTGTTTCGCATTGCCCAAGAAGCGGTCCACAACGCCGTCAAGCATGGAAAGCCCAAGCAGATTGACATCCGGCTGGAGGAGACCGAACACCGAATGGTTCTCTCCATCAGGGACGACGGCTACTGGAAACCACCCGCAGCAACCGAAACCGGCCAGTTCGGCCTGCACATCATGCGCTACCGCGCCAGCATCATCGGCGGGCTGCTGGATATCCAGATCGGCACCCAGGGCGAACAGCACGGCACCCTGGTGCGCTGCGTCTGCCCGCGGAACAGTGACTGACCGAACAGTGAATGCGGGTTGAAGCAAGCCCGGCCAAGCTTGAACGCGCCACGCGAATGCAGAATGTCGCTGAACAAGAGCGCCGAACAAGGCTAAAATCGCAGGTTGCCACCACCCTTTACCTGTCGAGTCTTTCGCCATGCACTGGCGCACTGTCTTTCGTCTCTTTGGGCTGTTATTTCTATTCTATAGCCTAAGCTTTCTGCCCTCCCTTGGCGTCGCCTGGCTCTATCAGGACGGTCAGATGAAGGAGTTCGTGAGCTCCTGGCTGCTGTGCGCCTTGCTCGGTCTGGCGCTGTGGTTGCCGAATCACGCAAAACGTCAGGCGCTGTCGGTGCGCGAGGCCTTTTTTGTCGTCGCCCTGTTCTGGGCGCTCATCGGCGCCGTTGCCGGGTTGCCATTTGTGCTGGGGCTGCATCTGTCCGTCACCGATGCAGTGTTCGAGTCCATCTCCGGCTTCACTACCACGGGCGCAACCGTGATGACGGGGCTCGATAGCTTGCCGCCGTCCATTCTGTATCACCGCCAGCAAATCCAGTGGCTCGGCGGCATGGGCATGATTGTGCTGGCCGTGGCCATTCTGCCGCTCATGGGCGTGGGCGGCAGTCAGCTCTATCGCGCTGAGTCCTCCGGGGTGGCAAAGTTTGAGAAACTCACCCCGCGCATTGCCGAAACCGCCCGCTCGCTCTGGGGCATTTATGTCGGCCTGACACTGGCTTGCGCACTGGCCTACTGGGCTGCGGGCATGACGCTTTTCGATGCCGTGGGACACGCCTTTGCCACAGTCGCGACTGGCGGCTTCTCCACCCATGACGCCAGCATCGGATGGTTCAACAGCCCCCTGATCGAGAGCATCGCCATTGTCTTCATGCTCGCTGGCGGGGTGAACTTTGCCGTGCATTTCGTCGCCTGGAACCGCCGCAATCCCCTCGTCTACCCGCGCGATCCGGAGGCACGCGTCTATGGTGGGCTCTTTCTCGGCGGCAGCTTGTTTGTGGCGCTGAGCCTGCTATGGACCCAGGCTTACCCCGGTTTTGCGGAGTCCCTGCGCTACGGCGCCTTTCAGGTCGCCTCCATCCTGACCAGCACCGGCTTCGGCACCGCCACCTTTGGTGAATGGCCACGGCACATCCCGCTGACGCTCGTAATCCTGTCCTTTATCGGTGGCTGCATCGGCTCCACCGCTGGCGGCATGAAAGTCATGCGCGTCATGCTCATGGCCAGGCAGGGAGTGCAGCAGTTGGTCCATCTCGCACATCCGCGCGCCATGATGACGCTCAAGCTTGGCGGGCGCCCAGTCGACCAAGACACCCAGTTCTCCATCTGGGGCTTTGCCGTGCTCTATACCTTCGTCACCCTGATGCTGACCCTGGCGATGATGGGACTAGGGCTGGACTTCACCAGCGCCGTGGGTGCCGTAGTCGCAACCATCAACCTGCTCGGCCCCGGGCTGGGCGAAGTAGCCTCAAGCTTCGCCGGCGTCGATGACGCCATCAAATGGCTGTCACTCTTCGCCATGCTAGTCGGCCGCCTCGAGGTCTTTACCCTGCTAATCCTGTTCCTACCCGCCTATTGGCGGGGATGACATTGGGGTGCGTGCAAGAACAGTGAGGTGGAGGACACCCAATGGGTCCACCTCAACCGGCTTCTAAGTGCCCTGACTGACCCGCCTGCTGCGCCACTTCCGCGACTACCGGAGCCAAACCAGGCCAGTCACCTCGGCACCCAGCTAACCGGCACCGACAGAAGAGAAGCAGCACCCGCCGCCAAGCGGGTTTTTTATGTCGCCAAGAACGGCTACACTAGAAAGGAATGCCTTGGTCGAACAAAGGCATATTACACGCGCTTGCACAATACTTGGCTGTGACCTAGCTCGCGACCTAAACCGGCCGACCAAGAAAAAAGCCCTGCCGCCAATAGCTGCAAGGCTTTTTTTGTTGGAGCCGATGAGCGGATTTGAACCGCTGACCTACTGATTACGAATCCATTTACCCCACTTTTTTACCGCCCCCGCCAATCCTTGCCCCAGTTTCTAACCCCTTGTCTTGACAGTGACTAACAGTGGCGTAAACTGAAGTTGAGCGACATTCGGCACCCAAGAAAAGCCGTTCTGTACTGGGGCAAAACTGGGGCACGCTCGCCTTGCCCCAGTTTCACCCGCCAACGAGGGGCACGCCATGCCAAGCGCAACAGACAAGCGCATCCGCGAGGCACTCACAGACAAGCGCATCCGCGAGTATCAAACGCCCGAGAAGGGCAAGCGCATCTACTGGGACGCGCACCGGGACGCCCCAAAGGGTTTCGGGTTGCGTGTGACATCCGCTGGAACCAAAGCCTTCGTCTTGCGATACCGCGCGAGAAGCGGGCAAGAGCGCATCCTAACCATTGGCGAGTTCGGAGCCGCCTGGTCGCTGACAGCCGCGCGCATTGAGGCCGCTCGGTTGCGCGCCCTGGTGGATCAAGGCAAAGACCCGCTCGGAGAGAAACACGCCGCCCGCGATGAAATGACCATCGCCGCCCTGGTGGATCGATTCTGCAAGAGCCGCGAGGGCCGCTTGCACACCGCCAATGAAGCGCGCGGCTACCTCGAACGCGATCTGATCCCCGTTATGGGCAAGCGCCGCATCGATACCGTCAAGCGCTCGGACATCATTAGCCTGGTGGAAGCCCGCGCGCTCAAAGCGCCCCGCGCAGCCGCCCTGCTGCTTACCTACATCAAGCAGCTATTCAGCTTTGCCGAGGATCGCGAGCTGCTGCCCCTGTCGCCAGCCACCGGCATCAAGCCCGCCAAGATCGACAAGGCACTGAAACCGCGCAAGCGCCGCCGCGTGCTCGACGATGATGAGATTCGCGCACTCTGGAATGGCGAGGCAGGGACGCGCGGACTCACCTTGATCGCGCTCAAGCTGATCCTACTCACAGGCCAGCGCCCAGTCGAAGTGCTCGGCATGTCCTGGTCGGAGATCGATGGCGAAACTTGGATCATTCCCGCCGCCCGCCGCCGCAAGACGGACACCGAGCACCGGGTTTATCTCACAAAGACAGCGCTCGCCTTGCTCGAACAGGCCAAGGAGGAATCAGCGCGACTTGCCACCCGCCGCAAATGGAAGCCCAGCGACTTCGTTTTCGTGCATCGCGATGGAGGCAAGCCGGCAACCGTCGCGGGACTCGACCGCGCCGTGGCTCGCGCCGTGGCACCGATGGCGAACAAGTCGAATGCAGACTGGGGACACTGGACCCCGCACGATCTGCGCCGCACCTGCCGCACCCGTCTAGCCGCCCTGGGAGTCAGTGAAGAAGTGGCCGAGCGCACCATCGGGCATGGTAAGACCGGCGTGGTCGCGGTCTACAACCAGCACGACTACAGCGCCGAAAACCGCGCCGCCTGGGAGAAGTGGGAGCGCGCCTTGCTCGGTATCGTGGGGAACACCGTTAGTAACGTGGTCCCCTTCGCCAAGAGCGCTGTCGGCTAAAAAAACGCGATTGAAAAACGCCCAAGACCGAACTGCAAAAACTGCAAAAACTCGCTTTCGTGTCCGGCGCGCCTGCAATAGCAAGGCTTGCCCGTTAAGACCGGACCCAAAACGAAAAAGGCGCCAAAGGGGGAACAGCCCTTGGCGCCTGGTCGCGAAACACCTTCCTTGCTCTATGAGATGAAACGCTGTGAATAATGATAGCACCGATGATGCCGAATGCTTGGTCAATGTCCGCGTCGAATTCGACATCAATGTGAAGAAAGCGACAGCCAGCGAGCTTGTCGCCAGCGGCAAGGAAGCGCTCAAGCGCGAGGGTTTCGGCTATCCCCCGCGCCGCGATTTTCTCGCCGCCCGCCAATGGACCGCAAAAAGTGCAGCGCATCTAGCGCTTGGAGTTGACCCCCTCGGTAGCTTGCGCGACTGCGACCGCGCGGCCATTGCCCCGGCTGTCGAGAACCTGGAGCGCCTATTCCTGGCAACCGTGGGCGATTCAGCCCCGCCCGCCGATTGGCTCACCACCTTTCGCACGCTCGGAATCGACTCGCCTTGGCCGACCGACCCACCGGAGACAGACACCCATCAGAACCCAATGGACGCGCGCACCGCCGCCCTGGCCGCGTGGCTCAAGGCCCAAGGCATCCCGCGCGCGGACTGGCACCGACTCAAGACCCGGCGCGGACTGAGCAGGAAGAAGCTCTATCACGCGCTCAAGGATCACCCGGCTTTCATCGCGCGCGAGACAGGCCAGCCGATCAGTGAAACCAGCTTCATTGCGCACTTTTGGAAGCAGCAAGGCATCGCCGCGCTTGAGTGACAGCACAGGGGGGACAAAGGAGGGGGACAAAAGAGGGGATAGTGTCCCCCCTTGCGTGTCCCCCCATGCCGTGTGTTCCGATGACGCCACCTAATGACGACTCGCGTTATCGGAGACAACTATGGCGTTAGAAGGCGAATACCTAGAGGAAGACAGCGCCGCCGCGTACCTCGGAGTCACACGGCGGACTCTGCAACGCTGGTGGTCTGAGCGCATCGGCCCGCCCCGGACCTACATTGGCCGCAAGCCGTGGTATCGGCGCGCCGCGCTGCAAAAGTGGCTGCTCGACAACGAGCGGACACCCGCGCGGGAGGCCGCGTGATGAAAGCTGCGCACAAAAAAGCCCATGCTGGCACATGGGCTGAATTTTGGTCTATGATTAAACCGTCTGCCGGGCGCTACCAACGCCCGACAGCAAAGCCCACCTCCGACTGATTACGGCAGTCTCAAGATGAACACCGGCCTCAATAGTGTAGCAATCCGCCCGCCTGGCGTCATGCCAAGGTGGCGTTTTCGCTTGCCTTCCGGTTGTCCATCCTCCTGCCCGCCTCAGTCGGTCCTTTCGATCATCAATCGGAGACCGACACATGCTATCCGTTCATTCCCATTCTGCTGGCCAGATCGTAGTAGTAGACCCGAGCGACCCGCGCGCTGGCGCCCGCTGGCCGTCTGACGCTGTAGCACTCGAACAGTCCCACGAAGGCAACAACAACCCGTTGTTTTTCGTGGTTGGCCACCAAGCTGACCCCAAGCGGGTAGCACAGGCTGCCATCGACCGCCTGCCGACACTTCTGTGCGAAATCGCAGACCCCGCGCTGACCACCTTGCGGCAGGTCACCGGACAGCCAACCACCGCCCTGGCGCTGGATAAGGCCGAGCTGATCGAGTTGATTCAACGCGCGGAATCCCAGCTGTTGCTCGCGATGATCAATGTCAGTAAGGCCGATGCCACCACGGAGCGCCCACTGATGCTGGCCGCGCTGGCTCGCGCCATGGACGGGCTGGAGACCGACGACATCGCCGAGGAGACCGGCCTAGCCCCGGAAACCTGCGATGAGATCGTCGCCATCTGGCGGGAGGAGGCCAACCATGAGTAGAGGCCGCAAATCCACCGGCCGCCGCCGCCAGCGCCGCGATAAGCAGGCCAGCCGATGGCCCGGCACCGGCCATGAAAAAGCCCGGGAGCGCACCACCGCCGCCCGGGCTTGGGATCAAGACACCACCGACACCGCCACACCCACCACAGGAGGGCACCGTCATGGGAGAGTTTAGCATCTCCAACGCGGATTTTCTCAAAGCGGTTTTTCACACCATCCCCGAGGGCGCCGCGCCCGTGGTCGTGGGTTTCCATGGCGATCCGCACAAGGTCGCAAAGTCACATTGGGCGACCTATCCCGTTAATGGCTCGCTGCCCGCCTGCCTGGCACCCGGCACGAATCAGTATTTCTCGACCGCATCAGTCAGGCCGGATGAGAGCGGAAGGTTCTCACGCAGGAACCCAGCAGCGGTGCATGCACTGGTGATTGACGATGTTGGCAGCAACGGGAAAGTTGACCGCGATCTAATCACCATCCCGCCATCGTGGGAACTGGAGACTTCACCGGACAACGCTCAACTCGGATTCATCCTTGACCGCCCTATCACCGACCTGGACCTGTTTCAGCGCGTGCTGAAGGCACTCAAGGCCAAGGGGTACACCGATCCCAACGGCAACAACCCCGTGCGCCTGGTGCGCTTACCCGAGGGAGTCAACGCCAAGGCTTCCGTGATTGACCATCATGGCGAGCCGTTCCCCGGAGCCGTCTGGGTATGGGCACCAGAGCTGCGCTATGCGCTGCCCGATCTCGTTACCGGCCTTGGGCTGAAACTGGACGATGCGCCCAAGCCAAGCGCTGAGCCACCGGCGCCGGAACCTGGTGAGTGGGATCAGGCCAAGGCCCGCAAAATCGCATGGGACGCTGCAAGACGAACGCACGACAACCCACAGGCCAGCCGTCACGGCGAAATCTTCAAGATGGGCGCCTTCGCCGCGCGCGATGGGCTGCCCCAGGCTGCGCTGGAATCCATGCTCAAGGAGTTCGTGGAGCTCATGCGCGCCGCCGATACCAACGGCGAGCCGGCCGAGGTGAACTGGGCATCAGAACGCGCGGCGATCCGCGATGGCTGGGCCAATGGCGCCAAGGACCGAAAAAAAGCATGGACCTATTCGCCCCCTAATTCTGAGGCCGCCCCAGCCCCCCCGGACCTGCCAGAGCCGACGCCCTTACCGAGCCTGCCGGCGGTTCCAGAGCTGCCGCTAGACATCCTCCCAGATGCCCTCAGACCGTGGGTGGAAGACTGCGCAGACCGCGCGCGATTCCCGGCTGATTTTGTTGCCATCGCTGGCATGGTGTCTCTGGGATCAGTTGTTGGCCGCCGCATCGGCATCAGACTCAAGCGCGACGACGACTGGACGGAATACCCCAATGTCTGGGGATTGAATATCGGCCCACCGTCTGCACTCAAGAGCCCCGCCGCCGGGCAGGCATTGAAGCCGCTCAAGCGCCTGCAAGTCACAGCCGACGAAAGCAACGCCCAAGCCAGTGCCGCGCACGAGGCTGAGATGGAGGGCTACCAGCTTCGCAAGGCCGCCGTCAAGAAGGACAACGCCAAAAAACTGAGCAAAGACCCCGGCGCCAAGATTGAGCCGTTCACCGAGCCACCGCCCGATGCGCCGCCGAAAATGACCTACTGGACAAGTAACGCGACCGCAGAAGCGCTTGGCGTCTTGCTGGCCGAAAATCCCAACGGGCTTTTGGTCGAGCGCGATGAAATCTCGGCTCTGCTGAAAGACCTTGAAGACGATGCTAACGCCACCGCGCGCGGGCTCTACCTCTCAGGCTGGAGCGGCAAGGAGGGCTATCGCTTCGACCGCATCATCAGAGGCACAACCACACTGCCCAAGTACGCCCTGAGCGTTTTTGGTGGCATCCAGCCCGGCCCTTTGTCTCGCTATGTCCGTGGAGCCGCTACTGGCGACCGCGCCGATGGACTGTTGCAGCGCTTCCAACTCGCCACCTGGCCCGATCCAGTGGGGTTCGAGTATGTTGACCGCGCCCCCAATGCCAACGCCCGAGAAGAGGCATTTAACCTGTTTTCGCGCACCGATTCGCTTGACTTCAATTTCATTGGGCACCCAGACCGATTCGATGATGACGTGAAGTTTGTTCGGTTGCAGCCCAGCGCACAGGAGTTATTCATTGAATGGTACACCGCATTCATGCTCGAACGCCGTGCCAATGAAGCCAACCGCGCCGAGTCTGAATCATTGGCCGCCCATCTCGGCAAATACCCAGGGCTACTCGGCAAGATCGCACTGATTCTGCATATCGCTGATGACTACCAGACTCAAGCTGTATCACAGCGCACCCTGATGAAAGCGCTCGCCTGGCTGGAATATCTCGCCCCCCATGCCGAGCGCATCTATCACGCCGCCGAATCGCCCGAGACCACCGCCGCGAACCTGTTGCTCGCCAGACTGCGCAAGCCTGGCATGCCCACCCAGTTTCGGGCTTGGGAGATCGTTCGCAACGGCTGGCATGGCCTGACGGATCGCGATGCCGTTAAGCGCGCATGCCGACTATTGTACGAGTACGGCTGGCTGATCGAGATCCCCCAGGACACCAGCGGACCCGGACGCAAGCCGGACGCGCTTTACAGTGTGAACCCGCGCGCTGGTGTGTAACCGTGGCCGCGCTTACCCCTACCCCATACCTGGATCGGCTGCGAGGCGAAAATGAGAAAAAAAACGCCCCACCCCGAACTGCAAAAACTGCAAAAACTAATTTACGCAGTTTTTGCAGTTCCCCCCCTGGCGTTTTTCAATCGCATTTTTCGCCAGCACCCAAAATCCAGGCACCCAAGTCCAGCCCCAAAAACCGGCAACAGGAACAAGCCAAGGAGCACGGACTAGGGGCTATCGACCGTTACCGCGTAACAACGTGGCTCGACCAGATAGGCGAGCCCGATCCCCAGGCCCGCGCGCAATACCTGGCCGCATGTTCGCGCGCCCCGAAAGCACTCGCCTGGACCTTGCGCGAGCTGGCCGCCGCCCCAGCGCCTGCACCCAAGCCCGCCGCCGCTCCCAAGCCGCAAGATCAGCCCGAGCCGCCCGCCCTGACCGAAGCCAAAGCCAAGGCGACCGAGGCCCATCGGCTGTATCTCGACCACCTGATGCGCGCCCCTGCTACCGGTTGCGGCTGCTGTACCAACTTGGGCGCACTCCAGGCCCGGTTCTGCCCCGATGGCGCCCGGTTGCGCGAAGCCTACGTCCAGGCCGCGCGCGATGCCGAGCCTAGCCGATAGATAAACGAATGAGGCCGCGAACATGCACATCACGCCCGTCATGGATCACGAAGAAATCGCCGAGCAACTTGGAATCAGCGTTATTCGCGTGAAAAACATCGAAAAGAAAGCGCTCGCGAAATTGAAAAGATATATGGAACGGCACTTCCCGATAGAGCCCGATGAATTAGTCGAGACTATCGGGCATTCATCCTTAATAGCAAAGACACCACACCAATGAGGCACCACAATGAATTTATCCTGTACCTACCCAGGCAATAAACCGCCCTATGTCAAAGATGACAAACGCTGGTTTGTCCTTAACGCCCACCGCCGCGCGCGCGTGCGCAAGCCCGGACGTGGCGAGCTGGCCGAGCTTGGTGTCTCCAATACCGGGCAGACCGCACCGGCCCGCGTGATAGTCCTGCGCACCGCCTTGAATATGCGCGCGCGCCGCGTGGTATTTGATCGGCGCATAAATGATGCGAGCAGCGATCAGGAAATCATCGGCTACCTGCGAGCCCAGGGCTTTGATTACCCGCCCAAGCGCGCGGACGTGGACCCGATGCGCCTGGCACTCGAGCTTGATCGACTTGGCGTAGCGGCATTCTGACGGGAGGCACCAATGGACACCACCACGGACCTATACCGCCCCGAGCTGCCGCCGCATATCGAGGATTCGTTAATCGCCCTGATGGATAATGAAAGCGAGTTCGAGCATTGGTGGCGAACGCGCGTCGGGGATGATGGACAAATCGAAACCCGCGAACGAAAGCAGATTGCCGGCGATCTTTGGATTCAGATTCGCGACCTGCTGCAACTGGCGATGATGCCAGCGAATAGCACCTTGCATTGATGGCGAGGCTTGCGAGACAGGCAAGGGAGCGGAGTATATCGAGAGGGTGAAGCGCTGAGAGCTTTTCGGAGCGAGGTGTTTGAGGCGGCTGACACCCATGGCGGGAAGCGGGATGGGGCAGGCAGGAAGGCTGAAGGTGACGATGGTAATCAAGTTGATAATATCAACTTGAAAAGGGCCAAGAAGAAAAGCGGCACAGACCCCGAATACATCATCGCCCGCCTAAAGCGCGATGCCGAGACCGACCCCAAGGCCAAAGCCCGGTTCGCCATTGCAGCACCAGCATGGCATCATGGCCGCGCGCGTGCCCCTGGTGGCGGAGCCGACTGCCGTTATCTGTCAGGCACCGATCCACCGCCGGCACCCTGTCGGTTGCGCGCGCACCGCCCAAACATGGCACAATCCCACCCGCGCGCGCTCAAAGCCGAGGACCGCGCCCGGTTTGCTCCGACTCTCTCGCGCGCCATGTAAACTGTGCCGCGAGCGCGCGCATTTTCCCGCCCCATAGCGCGCCAACGCAAATCCGCACTGGCCGTGGTGGCTGACCCGCGCGCGCGAGGAATCCGACAGTTATCCAAATTTTTCTGAGGCCGTACAAGAGGAGCCACCGCCTCCCCGGCGCCGCGCTCATTGCGCCAATTAACAATTTTCGAGTCAACAAAAAAGGAGAAAGTCGAGCCACCGCCTCCCCGTCGCCGCGCTCATTGCGCCAGCCATCCCCAGGCCCTGCGCCAATCCAACTCTGGGGAGTCCTATTTCGAGCGCTACGGTTTCGCCGTGCCCCTGCCGAGGGCAAGGCCCTGAGTCGCCAGCGCGCCGCCCTGGTGGCCATTGGAGCGCTCGCGCGAGATCGGCGCCCATCCTGCCCTGAGCGCCAATCCCGCGCCCCCTGAGCCGTTCCCGCCAAGGGGTTTGCCAACGGTTTACCCCTTCACCGAAAGCGGCACAGCGGGCGTTCTGTAAGGCCGGTTTTTCCCAGGAAAGAGAAAAAGTCCGCTCGGGAGACATTTTCGCCGAGACTGACGAAATCAGCCGCTTGCGCGGGAAGCAGCATCAGTTGGAGAAGAAGGCCGCAAGCGGGAGGGTAGATCGGGATTTTTCGGGGGATCAAAATGACACCCCCAAAACCGCCGACAAGCTCGCCACTGAGTTCAATGTCAGTCCCGATTGACGGGAGCGCGATTCTGGCCTAGCCTTGTTTTGGGCGAAACGAGACCCTTGGAATAGTGATTCAGGCCAAGTTTCACGCATCGCCCGCCCCTTTATGCCCCCCGGTGGCTTGGTAGCCGGGACAACCCCGTCAAGCTCCGGGCTCATTCCCTGGTCAGGTTGATGGGGTTTTCTTTTGCCTGTCAGACTTACACGCTTTCAAACGCTGCGAAAATGTTACCCCCAGCGTTACCCCGCGCGCGCTTTCCAGCCTCAGACTGACAGAGAATCACCGCTTTTACTGCATTCATGGCACTGGTAGCACCTGACTACCAATCACCTGCTATCGGCTGTCGATTGTTTGACACTTGTTAAACTTGCCGCATTGGCCTAGTCTTATGGGAGGTCAACCACCACCCCGGAGTCAGGACAATGAGCGCAACCAAGACCACATGGGCGGTTCGCATCGATGCCGACGCCCGCATTCCTGAGCGCCTGGCCGCGCTCAAGCAGCACCCCGATGAAACGCTCGCCAGCGTGCTAGAGCGCGCCGTCACCCACCTGGAGCACTGGCTTGCCGAGGATTCCAGCGACCGTTACAGCTTCGCCGCTGTTGCCGCTCGCTTGGCCGCGCTGGAGGGCCGCGTGGCGAGCCTGGAAGATCAGGAGCGCGGTTGAAACGCGACCCTTAGCCGTTACTGAGTAACGCCTTGACCGTTACTGAGTAACAGACTATCTTCACTGTTACTGAGTAACAACCGAGGTTAAGCAGATGGGCATGACCAACGCAGAACGCCAGCGCCGTTATCGCGAGCGGCACCTGAAGGACGTAGACGCCCAAGGCGAGCGCATCGCCCTGGTGGTCACTGTGCCAGCCAAGGCTGCGCTTACCCGGCTGGCAAGCTGGCATGGCACAACCCAGCGCCAAGCACTCGAGCGCGCGCTGATCGAGTCTCAGGCACGCATTATCAACACCCTTACCGGCGAGCAGCAAAACGCCTTCCATGATGGCAAGCTGACAGCTAGCGCGTTACCGAGTAACGGACACCCCGAGCCGTTACAGGGTAACGACACCCCAGCGCACGATGCCAAGATTAAGCGCCTGCGCAGCACTGTTTCCGGGTTGCTCCAAACCGAGGAAGCGCTGCATAAAGAAATTCGCGAGCTACGCGCGCATCTGAAAAACCGGGACGCTCAGATCGAGCATCAAAAGACAATGCGGGCAGTGGTCGAGCGCGAGCGCGATATGGCAAAGGCTGAAGTCTCCCGGCTGAAAAGCGCAGCACCAGTGACAGCACCCGATGCTGACAAGGTGGCAAGCCCGTTACCGAGTAACGAGACAGCAAAGCGGACTGAGCCGTTACCGAGTAACAAAGCCGAGCGCGACCAAGCCATCCGGGAGGCCAAGGCCGCGCACCCTGAAAAGAGCAACTATCAGCTTGCGCGCGAGTTCGACACCAGCGAGCCGACCGTTCGCCGCGCGCTTAAGGGCTGATCAGCGCCCGGAAATCCGCCATCGTCGCCCCTTGGTGGCTTGGATACTGGACGCGCACGGAAAACGCCCTGATCGCCGCCTGAACTTAGCGTGATACTGGCCACCTGTAGTCACACACGCGATCAGGAGGCCAGCTATGGCAACGACACGAGACCCGAAAGGGCGATTCAGGGCGGGCACCAGCGGCAACAAAGCCGGACGCCCGCCCGGCAGTGGGTCATCGCCCGGCGTCTTGCTCCGCCGCGAGATCGCCAAGCACGGACCCGTCCTGCTGAAAAAGATGCTCGCATCAGCCAAGGACGGGGACATGGACGCCCTGACATGGTTATTAGATCGGGTAATACCGAAGCTCAGAGCCGAGCCCGCGCCCGTCCATGTTGACCTGACCGGCGCCGCCCAGGAGATCAGCACCCGTCTACTGACCGCCGTGTCTGACGGGAGCATCGCGCCGGAGACAGCGACGGAGCTGCTGACACTGGTGCGTGAGACCACCGCCACCGACACCACCGCGCCGCCTGACCTGACCGTGCTGGATCGCATGTTCGACGATGCCGTCGCCAAAGCTCAGGCCGACCGGGACGCCTTGCGAGCCGAGCGTGGGCAGGAGGGCATCGCATGACGACCATCGCCAAACGAGAGCCTGACGCCACCATGGCAGGGATGGTCCGACTCGCCCGCCTGGCTGACGCCCATCAAAGCGAAATCCGCGCCGCGCTGGAGGCTGTCCTCGACCGTCTCGAGCGCATTGAAAGCAAGGTATCTACCACACCCCACCAGCCCCAGGAGGGCACAAGAAAATGCTGACTTTCTCACTCCAAGAGGCCGCCGAAGCCACCCGCCGAATCCGCCCTGGTGGCGACTTGGGCCGGACGTGGCACGATCTAAAACTGGTCATGCGCGACCTGGCCGAACTGCCGGCACGCGAGCCGCTGGCGGTTCTGTGTCATGCACACGAGAGCTACCCCGCCACAAGCTACGGCACCGCGCTCGCGAAACTGACGGACCAGCTTATCCGGCTGCGGGATGAGATCGCCTTGATTGGCGATTCCATGCGCCTTGAGCATGCCGCTGAGCGCTCTTCCATGTCCTTCAAAATTAAAGCTGCGTTTCGCCGCCAAGATGAAATTCGTACCGAGCTCGACCGCATCGAGCACCAGTCTCGCTGCGGGCAGGCCGGCATTAACGACCGCCGCCGGGTTTTGCGCGATGCGGGAGTCTCTGTCTCTGAGATCGAGCGCGTGCTGCCGGGAGTTTCGACGGATGAACTGGATCGCCAGCGCGCCCGATTGATCGAAGAGCGCAATCGCATTCGCGCATTCCTTCATTCTTATGACGACACCGAGTGGGATGAGGCCGCCTAGTTGATCTCGGTCAACATCGACCCTGGAGACCCGGCCATGGCGCCGGGTTTTTTGTGCCAGCCGCCAAAAAAGTTTTTCGTGGCTGAAGTGGGGCAAAACTGGGGCACGCTCGAAAACGCGATTTTCGGAAGAGCTGTAAGTGTTTGAAAATATGGAGCCGATGAGCGGATTTGAACCGCTGACCTACTGATTACGAATCAGTTGCTCTACCAACTGAGCTACATCGGCTGGGGAGGCGGTAGATTATACCGAAAACGGCGCTGGCTGTGGGTCAGGTGCCGATGGTGCGGTGGAGGATGAGTTCGAGCACCAGTTTGCTACCGAAGTAGGAAAGTAGCAGGATGATGAAGCCGCTTAGGGTGCCGATGATAGCTTTGCGGCCGCGCCAGCCCCAGAGTTTGCGCCCGAGTAGCAGGCCGCCGAAGATCATCCAGGCAAAGACCGAGAGCACGGTCTTGTGCACCAAGTGCTGGGCAAAGAGGTTGTCGAGGAAGGCAACACCGCTGAGTAGCGCCAGGGTGAGCAGCATGAAGCCGACGCTGATCATCTCAAATAGCAGGGCTTCCATGGTCATAAGCGGCGGCAGCGAGCGTATGAAGCCGTTGGGCTGGCGCTTGCGCAGGTAGTGGTCTTGCACCGCAAGCAGCAGGGCTTGCACGCTGGCGAGTGTGAGCAGACTGTAGGCGAGCATCGACAGCAACACGTGCAGCTTGAGCATCCAGCTTGTGTTCTCTGCCATGAAGCCGACATGGGGATAGACGGCATCGAGCAGGATGGTCAGTGCCGCCACGGGCAGTAGCACGATACCAAGGTTCTCGACCGGTTTGTTGATGCTTGGCACCAGCAGAGCGCCTATCACTGTCCAGGAGGCGAGCGACAGGGCATTGAAGAAGGCGAGATTCAAGCCCGCGCTGCTGAAGATGGTTTGATACAGTAGCCAGGTGTGCAGCATAAAGCCCGCGAACGCGGCCCCCAGCGCGACGACTCGCGGCGGCACAGTCGCACGATCACGCATGAACAGACGATAGGAAATCAGGGCTGTGGCCACGAGGTATAGGCCAATGCTGAGAGAGGCTAGGACTGGCTGCTTCATAGTGTCATCATCTCACAAAGCCTGCTGATGGAAAACGCAGCCCGCAGTGGTGCGATTTTCCCAACCGGCAGGTTGTCACAAACTACATTATAGGGAGGTTTGCCGCGCAAGGCGCGGCACGCGTACTGATGTTCGATACCCTTCAGGAACGTTTTGGCGAGGTCATCAAGAGTCTGCGCGGTCAAGCGCGGCTGACAGAAGATAATATCAAGGAAAGCCTGCGCGAAGTGCGTAAAGCGCTACTTGAGGCCGACGTGGCGCTGCCGGTGGTGCGCAGCTTTGTTGATCAAGTGCGCGAGCAGGCGCTCGGGGCCGAGGTCACTAAGAGTCTGACACCCGGACAGGTGCTGATCAAGATCGTTAACGACGAATTGGTCAGCCTGATGGGCGAGGCCAACGAGGCACTGGACCTGAGCGCCCAGCCTCCGGCGATCATTTTAATGGCTGGCTTGCAGGGCTCGGGCAAGACCACCAGCACCGCCAAGCTTGCCCGCTTTCTGCAGGAACGGCACAAAAAGAAGGTCATGCTAGCAAGCTGCGACGTCTACCGCCCGGCCGCCATCGACCAGCTTCGCACCCTGGCCGATGAAGTCGGCGCCAGCTTCTTCCCCAGCACCGGTGCGGATCAACCACTCACCATCGCCAAGCAGGCCACCGAGGCGGCGCGCAAGCAATTCCAGGACGTCCTCATCATCGACACCGCCGGTCGGCTTGGTATCGATGAGGCCATGATGGCCGAGATTCGCGGGCTGCATGCCGCGCTTAAACCGGTCGAGACCCTGTTCGTGGTCGACAGCATGACGGGCCAGGATGCAGCCAACACCGCCAAGGCGTTCAACGAGGCGCTGCCGCTGACCGGTGTGATTCTGACCAAGGCCGATGGCGATGCACGCGGCGGCGCAGCGCTGTCGATCCGCCAGATTACCGGCAAGCCAATCAAATTCCTCGGTGTGGGCGAGAAAACCGCCGCGCTTGAGCCCTTTCACCCCGAGCGCGTGGCCTCGCGCATTCTCGGCATGGGCGACGTGGTCTCCCTGGTCGAGGAGATGCAGCAGAAGGTCGACCACGAGAAAGCCGAGAAGCTGGCGAAAAAACTCCACAAGGGCAAAGGCTTCGACCTGACCGACTTCCGCGATCAACTCCAGCAGATGAACAAGCTTGGCGGCATGAGCGGGCTGATGGACAAGCTGCCGGGCATGGGCCAGATCCCCGACAAGGTCAAAAAGCAGGTCAATGACAAAGAGATGACCAAGTTGATTGCAATCGTGGACTCCATGACCCTGAAAGAACGCAGCTACCCGCAGATTATTAAAGGGTCACGCCGTCGGCGCATCGCCATGGGCTCCGGCACCCAGGTGCAGGATGTGAATAAACTGCTCAAGCAGTTTACCCAGATGCAAAAAATGATGAAAAAAATGAAAGGCGGCGGCATGGCCAAGATGATGCGCCAGATGCAGGGGCAAATGCCCGGGGGCCTCCCGCCTGGTGGCGGTTTTCCTCCGGGTGGCGGTTTTCCTCCAGGTGGTGGCTTTCCGCCTGGCGGAGGCATGCCTTTTTAGGGTGCGCAAGGGGACAGTGACGGCATCGGTATTATCCCTGCTCGGTCAATCAATTCGCCTCTGCTCTCCTGCCCTGTCTCAGGCAAAAACAATGGTCTTGTTGCCGTGCACCAGCACCCGGTCTTCCAGGTGGTAGCGCAGCCCGCGCGCCAGGACCATTTTTTCGACATCGCGTCCGAGGCGGACCATATCCTCGACCGTGTTGTGGTGATTCACCCGCACCACGTCTTGTTCGATGATAGGGCCGGCATCCAGCTCTCTAGTCACATAGTGGCAGGTCGCGCCGATCAGCTTCACGCCGCGCTCGGATGCCTGATGGTACGGCCTGGCCCCGACAAAAGACGGCAAGAAACTGTGATGGATATTGATGATGCGCGCCGGATACTCCGCGCACAACTCCGGCGGTAGGATTTGCATATAGCGCGCTAGCACAATCACATCGGCCCGCGCATCGCTGATACGCTCCCTGACTGCCGCGAAATGCTGATCCTTGTTGCCCGGGTCGACCGCCAGGTGATGGTAGGCAATGCCATGCCATTCAACATAGCCGCGCAGATCGTCATGGTTCGACAGCACCGCCGGAATCTCGCAGTCGAGTTCATGGCTGCGCCAGCGGTACAGTAGATCCGACAAGCAATGCGCCTGCTTGCTTGCCAGCAGCACCACACGGGGTTTGATGCCACTGTCGTTGATGAACCAGTGCATCCCAAAGCTTTGCGCGGTGAGCGCAAAGCGAGCGCGAAATTCTGCCAGCTCAAAGGGAATAGAATCCGCGCGCACGACATAGCGCATGAAAAACCACTGGCTACCGGGATCGGTATAATGGTGGGCTTCTGTGATCCAGCCCCCAAGTCGGGCGATAAAATCACTCACAGCCGCCACGATGCCCGCCTGATCGGGGCAGGAAATGACCAGACGATAGGTTCTTTCCATTAGAATTCTGTCTTATTCGGTGGTTTTTCGGGAAATTTTTCACATTCCGGGGACTTCCACATTGCAGCCCCCCCCCACATTCAAGCGGATGCCCGAGCATCCCGGAAGCGCGCCAAATGGACTTACCCTTTACTGACCGTCCGGGCCGTCGCGAACGCCAGCTTCAGCGTCGGCACAACAACCCGCTGTTTGCCTGGCCGCCCTGGATCGCCGAGCCAGAGGACCTGCTCGCCGCCCAGCGTGCTGATCATGCCGAACTCGAGACCTTCCGCACCTCATTTCGCGATCTGGTGCAACGCGCGATTGATCTGCCAGCAGACGCCGGCAGCGAGCAAGTGCTGAGTTTGAAGGAAGAACTCGAGCGCCACTACGAGCAGGCTTGCGGACTACCCGAGGACCAGAGTCAGCAAAAAGCGGCCATCAAAAAGCTGCTTGAGGTCATTATGCGGGTTCTGCATCGGCACAGCGACCATGATCCTGTCGCACGCCAGGAGTTGAGCGACGAGGCACAGGCCCGCGCGATTCACTTCCGGCTGCTCGAAAGCCCGCTGGTGGCCGATCTACTCGACCCGGACAGCCCCATCAGCGCGCACGAACTCCTGCCAGCGCTGCTGTCCTCCCCGGCCAGTGAGGTCGCAGCGGCGGTTGAACTCTTCGATGTCGAACAACTCAGGCTCCTGATCGACCAGAGCGAAACCCTGCTCAGCCAGTTGCACGGACACGGACTCAAGGGCACCAAGGCTCAGCAGCGCTTGGGCCTGATCCGCGAACGGCTCGAGCAATACGAGCCGCAAAGCCTCTGGCCGGACGACAGCCTGACTTAGCGGCAAAGACGAGCGCGCCAAACCAATAGCTGTCGCCGTCAGGATGTCTCTTCGGTGCGCTGATAGACATCTTCAAAACGCACAATGTCATCCTCGCCCAGATAGCTGCCGGACTGCACCTCGATGATCTCCAGCGGAATGGTTCCCGGGTTCTCGAGCCGATGACGGGCGCCAACCGGAATGTAGGTCGACTGATTTTCTGTTAGCAACTGGACCTGATCATCGCAAGTGACTTTCGCGGTGCCTGACACCACAATCCAGTGCTCGGCGCGGTGATGGTGCATTTGCAATGACAATGCGTGGCCTGGCTTGACCGTCAGGCGCTTAACCTGGTAGCGCGCACCCTTGTCGATGCCGCTAAAGGCACCCCATGGCCGATGCACGCGCTGATGATCTCGATGCTCGTTGCGCTTGGACTTACTTAAGAACTGAGTCACCGCTTTCACGTCCTGCGCGTGGTCTTTGTGCGCGACCAGCACAGCGTCAGCGGTCTCAACTACAATCAAGTCTTCCACCCCCACGGCTGCCAGCATGCGGTGCTTCGCCAGCAGCAGATTGTTGCGCGAGTCGTGCGCGAAAGCATCGCCATCGAGCACATTGCCCTGTTCATCGCGCTCGCGCACCTCCCACAGTGCCGACCAGGCACCCACATCCGACCAGCCCACATCCAGCGGCAGCAGTAGCAAGGGCGGATCATCGGCAGCCTTGCTGGCGCTTAAAGGTTCCATCACCGCATAGTCGATAGAATCGCTCGGGCAGGCGGCGAAAACCTCGGACGACACATGGATAAAGTTGTCGGCGTTGCGCTGATCCGCCAGCGCCGCGCGCACAGCGGTAGCCATGGCGGGACGAAAACGCTCGATAAGCGCAAGCCACAGCGATGCCTTTAGCATAAACAGGCCGCTGTTCCACAAGTACTCACCCGAGGCCAGATAGGCTTGCGCCTGCTCGACGTCGGGCTTCTCGACAAAGGCCTCGAGTCGGAAGGCACGCCCATTTAGCGCAGGCTGCTCCAAGCCAGCGCCTTGGCGCAGATAGCCGTAGCCGGTTTCTGGCTTGCTCGGCACAATTCCAAAAGTCACCACCGCGCCGTCGTCTGCGAGTTGCAGCCCATCGGCCACAGCGGCACGAAACCCCTGGTCGTTGGCGATCACATGATCAGCCGGCATCACCAGCAGCACTGGGTCAGCTCCGTCTGCGGTGGCTGTCAGCGCCGCAAGCGTGAGCGCCGGCGCAGTGTTGCGCCCGATCGGCTCCAGCACAATGGCCGCCAGATCACGCTCCATCAGCCGGAACTGCTCGGCCACCAGAAAGCGATGTGCTTGATTGCAAACCACAATGGGCGCGCGGTTCTCCATCGCAAGCTGCGGATGCTCCGCCGGCAGCCCATCGATGCGCCGCGCGGTTTCCTGCAGCATGGTGTGCTCGCTGGTCAGCGGCAAAAACTGTTTGGGATAGGCCTCTCTCGACAAAGGCCATAGCCTGGAACCCGAACCACCTGACAAAATCACCGGCTGTAGTAACATGCGCCCATCCATCCTGATCGAGTAAACTAATAAATCACGCCCGATTGGGCCGGGAGATTAGACCAATCGCCGCCGGCGCGGTCAAACTGCCCGGTGATCCTCTCGCGGCTTAGCTGGTATGTCGGCAAAAGCCTTGGCGCGCCAACAAAGGATTCCTCCATGCCCATTAAAGGTTTTCGCACCGCCCTCCTCGGCCTGATTCCCACCGCCGTGCTGCTGATCAGCGCCGATACAATCGCTGGCGAGTCCGCCTCCAAATCCACCTCGGCGTCCGAACTCCCCTCCCCCACTCGCATCAAGTGGCAATGCACCGAGCAACCCGCCATGCTGGTGGTTGTCAATGCACAGGGGGCCCTTGCCAACGAGACGCAAGGCGCGAAAACCTCTCATCCGGTCCAGATTCACGCCATCAAGCTCGAACCCACGGCCAGCGGCCCGCAAATCCCGGCCAAGCTGATCAGCACCGACAGCGATCTTGCCGCCCCCGCCGCCACCTGGTCACCCGGCAATTCGGTCATCACCAGCGATGGCCATTTGCGTCTGGACCTAACAGACAAACACGCCTTTCTCGCCACCAATGAATTTGGCAATCAGACCTTGTTCCGCCGCTTTAACTGCGGCACCGCTGGCAAGAACGCTCCCGTGCATTACCAGTGCGGGCCGGATTTTGACCTCTGGGTCAGTTTTACCACGCCTGGAGACGGCGCATCAGATGCCTCCACAGACAAAAAGACCGCCAAACAAGACAGCGCAATGGTTCAGTATCCCGGCGGGCAGATTGAGCTGCCCCAAGACAGCTCGGGCCCAGGCGCGCGTTATGCACAAGCCGACAGCAGTCTTTTGATTCAAGGCGACTCGGCCACCTTCACCCTTGATGGGGGTGAGGAACATCGCTGCCAGGTTGAGGACTAACGCCTAAGCTGCCAGCCCCAAGGGGCCTCGAAAACAGCTTTTGCATTTACAGTCCCTTTCCATGTGACCCCTTTCAATCTGACCCTTTCAATGTGATCAGGTAATCGCCGTGCTTACACTCGACCTGCGTAGAAAACTCGCGACCCCGCACCAGCGCTTGCGGCCAAAGCGACGCCTGCTCACTTTGCTGCCGGCTGCGCTACTCTTCGTTCTGGCCACCAGTGGCTGCTCGCAAATTCACATCGCCTACAACACCGCCGGCTTCACCATCGAGCTTTACGCTAACCGCTATCTCGGCCTCGACGACCGTCAAGTCGCCTCCTGGCGTCCGCTGCTGTCCGAAGCACTCAATCAACACCGCGATGAAGAAGTCCCCGCCATCACCGCCTTGCTCACCCAGGCGGCTGAAGATGTCAATGCAGGACTCACCACTGCCAAGGTCTCGGCCTGGCTGGATCAGCTTGAGCCCATGTACCAGCGTCATGCGCGCCTATTCGCGGCGACGGTGGCTCCGCTGCTCGCCAGCTTGAGCGAGACACAGATCAATGCACTGGAGAAAAAGTTTCAGGAGCAGGCGCGTGAGGATGCCGCCGATAACAGCCCGGAAAGCCTTGCCAAACGCAAGCGCAAGCGCATCAAGCGCTACATTGAAAATATCGAATGGGCGACCGGAGATCTCACCCAACCCCAGCGCGAACTGGTCCGCAAAGAGATTGGCGAGTTTCCGGACGTGGACACTAGTTGGTATGCCTATCGCGACCAGCAACGTATGGCGCTACTCGCATTGCTCAGGCGCGGCGCCAGCACCGAGCAAATCGACATTTTTCTAACCCGCTGGCTGGCCGAGTTCATGGACATGCCGGTCGACCTGGCCCAGGCGCGCGATAAAATGCGCGCCGGTCTCATTCAGACCGTTGTGGCACTCGACCCCACCCTGTCCGAGCAACAGCGTCTGCACTTTGAGAAACAACTCAAGACCCTCAGCGAAGAGTTTCAGTCCCTCGAGCGACGCAAGCCAACCCAAGCACCGGGCGTCTGAATCAACCGCCGTCGGGCTCAGAGACCTCCCGCAACCCCAGCGCCAGCCCGGCGGCCACCAGCGCGCCAACGCCCAGAACCAGCACCACCAGTGCCGGCCCGTAACTGTCACCAAGCAGCCCGACCGGGCCGGCCAGGAGCATGGCCACCCCGATGACCGTGTTACTCACCGCCACCATGGCGGCGCGTTGCTCGGCACTCGCCATATCCACCAGATAAACCTTGCGTCCAATGCGCACGCCAGCGTGGGCGATGCCGAGCAGCAGAAAAATCCCCGCAAAGGCCAGCGGATTGCCCAGCCAGAACGCCGCCTCGCTGTGCGCCAGCAACCAGGTCACCAGCCCCAGCGCCCCGGCCATGCCTGCGGCCAGCACCATCACCCAGCGCGCTGAGCGGTCACTGAGCCAGCCCCACAGCGGCGCACTGATGCTGCTCGCTAACCCGCTGGCAATGATCAGCAGCCCCAGTCCCGTCAGAGCGCCGTCACTGTGCTGTTGCGCCAGCAGCACATAAAAGGGCGCAGTCAAGGCCACACTCAGCAGTGCGATACGCACCAGTACAAAGCGCAGAAACAGCGGATCGGTCTTGAGCAGGCCAATGCTCTCAATCGCCGTCTGTAGCGCATTGCCACCGCCACTGGTCGCCCCGGGCTGTTCGAGAATTCCCTGAAACACCAGAGCACTAAGCACAAAAAACACCGCCGCGCCGGCGAGCAAGGCGACAAAAACCCCAATTCCCGCATCGCTCGGCGCGAGAAACTCCAGATAAAACCCCACCCCCAGCGTCATCACCCCGGCAATGCCGGCAGAAAGCCCCATCAGCCGTCCGCGCCGGGATTTGGAGACCGTCTTGCCCAGCACATCTTTGGCTGAAACCGAGCACAGCCCGCGCGACAGACTAAACAGCACCAGCAAGCTGAGCATCACCCAGCCAGCCGCCGCGCCGCGCAAACTCCCCGCCGTCACAGCCATCAGCGCCAGCGCCACCGCCGAGAGCAGCGCGCCCAGAATCCACACCGGCTTGCGCAGCGGGCGCTGGCGGATCACCGCCGCCACCGCCAGTTGCGGCAGCAGCACGCCGGCCTCGCGAATAGGTACCAGAAAGCCAACCAAGAGCGCCGGCGCGCCCAGCGCCCCAAACAGCCAGGGCAGCAGCAGCTTGGCGCTGGCCAGCTCATCGGCGACTTTCGTCAACAAATTGGCGAGCAGATAGGCGAAGAAATTGCGCGGCTGGTCGTTGCAAGAGGCGGCGGGGATATCCTTGCAAACCCGCGCGTCTTCATCACCGGTGACCAGGTCATAGAGGGAGTCGAGCGCGTTGGCGTGACGCATAACAGGAAGGCTTGATAACAAAACGGCAAGAAAATGCAGGTGCGCAACGCAGCCACCCGAGCATTGGGCGGGCTGCGGCACTGGGCGATCTGAGGCGCGGGGCGAGCCAGTCTCACGGCATGGCCGCTCGCGCCGCTATTTTTCCGGCTCGAGTGGGCGGCCGAAAGTCTCAGCGTAGTCCCCGGCATAAGGGGCGAGTGTTTGGTAGACCGCCGGATGCACCACGCGCTGCTCGAAGCGCGGAAAATGGCTGCGCAGATATTGCAGATTGCGCAATAGCTTCATTTCAATTACCGCGCGCGCAAACTCCAGTCCGCGCGGCCCGCGACGGCGCTGCAAAAAGGCAATCAGCCGCCGGATGGGCTTGGGCGGCTTGCCTGGCGGCTCCGCCAGCATACGGATGTAGCGCGGCATGCCCCGGTTGCGGTCGCCGGCGCTGTCGAGTTCACGAAACTCCAGTTGCGGTTTGATCAAATCCAACATGGCCTGGCCGCGCTCGGTACGCACCAGCACCCATTGCCAACCCAGACGCGCACCCATGTAGCCGATGGTAATGTCGGCCAGACTGTTGGCGTAGTCAAAGCAGGACAGACAGGCCGAGGGAAACACCCCATCAAGCTTATCCATCGGGAAATCAATAAAGTTCACCCGCTCAATGTCGCCGTCGTCATGGCGCATCCACAGGCGATAGTCCTGCATGAACTCATAATGGACAATGGTCTCGGGCGAGCGCGACACCTGCGTGAGAAAGAACTGCAAATCCGGATAAGTCACATTGTCGCTGCACGGAATGCCAATGACATCCAAGTGCTCCAGACCCATCTGCTCGCGCAATTGCGGCTCGGCCGCGCGCAGAATCTGCACCTGACAGCCGGTGCCGATAAAGGCCAGGCGCTTAATGCCAGCCGCGCGCACCTCATCGAGCAACGCCAGATTGGGCGACAGGCAGGGCTTATTACCGGCACTCGCGCGCACCGCATCGGGCGTACGCGCGAGTACCGGTCTGGGCGCAAACCGGGTACCCGGAGCGGCCGCCGCTGTGATGACGCCCTCCACCTGCCCGGTTTCCAGCAAGGCCGCGCCCAAGCTGGTGACCATGCCCGACCACTGAGCTCCCGATGCTGGCTGGCGCATGCGTGCGCCATACATCGCGCGAAAAATGCCAAAGCGCAGCTCGTCCCCTTCTCGCCGCTCGCGCCCATGCAGACGCTGTTCAATCTCCGGAACATGCTGGCGCACAAAAGTACAGCTCGAGGCCATCAGCGGCTTGAACTGACTGTCGCACAGGCCGCAGTCACTGCACAGCTTGGGCCGCCCGCGCAGCCGCTCGTCCTTGCTCAGCAGGGTTGGCTCGCGCAAGCCCTTGGCCGGGCCAAGGTCTTCAGGATCGAGACCAGTCAGCGGGTCCATTCCGACCGGGGTCATTGCGGCCAGGTCCATTTCGGGCAAATCCAAAGATGCACCGCCGGCAGCGGCAGAACTAGGGTCGGATGCCATGCGTCAGGCCTCGTTCAGGGGATAGAAAACGGAAAGATACCAGAGGAAAGTATCCAGTCCCAGTCGATCACTAGTGTTAGCTGGAGACTTCCTCCGGCTCGCCGAAGGTTTCAATCCCCAGGTGTCGGGCGACATCCTGGGCGCGGCTGTCGATCATCGGGGAGATGACAATCAGCCGATTGGCCTGGCGCTGATGGTGCCGCTCGTAGAATCTGCGCCATAGCGCATCCTGGCGCTCGCGCTCGCGGCGCATTTCATCCAGCGTTTGATGAAACCAGTCGTTGGTCTCCTCGCGCCGGCTGTACAGGTTGGCGGTCAGCCCGAGAATGGCCTCGCGAAAAGCAGGGTCGGTTTCGAGCCACGCCGGCAATTCGCGGTTGACGGTTTCTTTGATCGATTCGAGCGTGGTCATCGGTGGCTCCGAAAGATTTAGAATCTTGTCTGATTACCTAAGTGTATGCTTGGATTATATGCCAAGCCTTTTGTCCTGGCCGCGACATTGCCCGCGCGCGCAACTTCAGCGCTCTGGCTCGCGAGGTGGGCGTGACCCGCGAAGGGCTGCGCAAGGCGTTGTCCGCCGATGGCAATCCGTCGTTCGCGTTGGTGCTCAAGATGGCCCATGCGTTGGGACTCGGGTTGGAGCTGAAACCCCGGGCGGCTCAAGCATGGCAAAGGACTTAACGCTCTTGGTCTCGGCTACCGCCTGTGCCTGCCACTGCGGCTGCTTTGAAGTCCCGTCGAAACTCAGCCTGGATTCACCTGGTTTCGACCGCCGGTTTTCGCTTGGTAGAGGCATTGATCGGTTTGTGAGATCAATGTGTCCGGGGCTTTGTCAATCGTTGGGACGATGCTCACCGCGCCGATGCTGACGGTGACCCAGTCACTGACCGGTGACGGCGCGTGCTGAATGCGCAGATCCAGAATTGCGCTGCGAATACTTTCAGCGATGTCTTTTGCGCCGCCCTGGTCGGCGTGCGGCAGAATACAGGCAAATTCCTCACCGCCATAGCGACAGGCAAGGTCGTGCGCGCGCTGCATTTGACGGTTGATGGTAGTGGCCACTTTTTGCAGTGTCTGGTCACCAGCGAGGTGGCCGTAATGGTCGTTGAAGCCCTTGAAGAGATCAACATCAATCATGAGTAAACCGGGGGGTTCTTTAATCCCGGCGAGTCGTTGCCACTCTGCGTTTAAGACCTGATCAAAACTTCTTCGATTCGCCACTCCCGTCAGTCCGTCACATTGGGCGAGACGTTCGAGTTGCATCCGTTGTCGCTGGATCAGCAGATGGTTTCGAACCCGAGCCCTGAGAATGGCTGGACTGAATGGCTTGGCAATATAGTCGATGGCACCAAGGTTGAGACCCTGTTCTTCATCGGCTTCTTCATCCATGCAGGTCAGAAAAATGACTGGAATTTCGGCCGTTTGGCAGTTCTGTTTGAGCAGGCGGCAGACTTCAAAACCCGTCATGCCGGGCATCTGCACGTCCAGCAAGATCAGATCTGGCTGTTCAATGCCGGCAAGCTTGAGAGCCTGCTCTCCGCTATAAGCCTGTATCGGGTCGCAGATGTCCTCAATCTCGGCCGCTGCAAAAGCAAGGTTTAACGGCTGGTCGTCGACGATCAGGACTTTTTGCTTAGCACGGCCAGCGGACTCGGTGATGCTTCGATGGTTGGTCTCTTCAGCCATAAGATTGTATTCCCAGAATGTCCGTATGATCGCTTATTGGCTTTTGAAGCGCTTCTGTAATTCCTGAATGGCTTCACCAGTCGCCCTGTGAATCTCCGCGGCCAATCGACGCGCTGTTTGAACATCGTCATCCTTGGTAGCTTGTGTCATCGCCTTGCCTAAGTCTCGCAATTGATTGAGTCCGACATGGCCTGCCGATCCGATGAGATCGTGGGCATGCTGTCGAAACTGCTTTGGCTCGCCCTGCGGGGCCAGTGACTGAAATAATTCCCCACGTTGCTGGATGTCCGCAATGAGCATGTCCACCAATGAGTTGAAACGCTCAGGGGTGACGATCGTTCGCAGATGCTCAAGCGACTTCGGATCAAGCGTGTTGCTTGCTGGCAAAGCGCTGCCGATCATCGCGGTATTGTCGGCCTGCGTCTGCGCTTCCTCAAGGGTAGTGGCCTCAGAGCAAAGGCGATGTTCAGCGAGTGTTTTAAGGAGAATTTCCAACTCAATCGGTTTGGCAACATGCGCATTCATACCCGCTTCCATACACTTCATCACATCTTCCTTGCTTGCGTTGGCCGTCATGGCAATGATGGGGAGTTTGTCGAAGCGAGGGCTTCTGCGCAGTCGGCGGGTGGCGCTGAGACCATCAAGTTTCGGCATCATCATGTCCATCAGGACGATGGCGTATGTGTTGTCAGCTGCGGCTTCAATCAGATCAACAGCCTGTTGGCCATCGCCGGCCTCGTCAACCACAATGCCCTCATCCATCAATAGCTCTTTTGCAACGAGTCGGTTGAGTTCATTGTCGTCCGCCAGCAGCAGGCGCAATCCGCGTAAACTCTGGGCGTTGCTTTTTTGTTCAGATGGCATTGTTTCCGGCAGGGTTTCGTGACTTTCAGGTTGGCGCACCTGAACGCGAAACCAAAAGGTGCTGCCTTTGCCCAGTTCACTGCGAACCCCGGTCGCGCCTCCCATCAACTCGGCAAGGTGACTGGAGATGGCCAGACCCAAACCGGTTCCACCAAAGCGCCGGGAAATCGAGTTGTCGACTTGATGAAAAGGCTGGAATAAGGTTTCGATTTGCTGCTCGTCCAGGCCAATGCCTTGGTCTTGGACTTCGCCATACAAATACAGTAAATCGTCAGCCTGCTGCTGGAACTCCATGCACAGGCTGATCCGTCCGTGATCGCTGAACTTAATCGCGTTGTTTGCGTAGTTGAGAAGAATCTGGTTGATTCGGTGCGGGTCACCAACCAGGCAGGAGGGGCAGTTCGACGGCTCAGCGTGCAGGCTCAGGCCCTTGTTTGCAGCTGTTTCGGCGAGCATGTCCCGCGCATCGTCGAGCAGCTGTTGTGGTGAGAAAGGAATCTCCTCCACGCTCACGTGTCCGCCGTCGAGTGCAGAATAATCCAGAATATCGTTAATAATGCACGTCAGATGTTGGCTGGCGCGCATGATTTTCTCGACACGCTCTCTTTGGCCTGTCTCGAGGGGGTGTCGGAGGCTGAGTTGTGCGAGCCCGAGAATGGCGTTCATCGGGGTGCGGATTTCGTGACTCATGGTGGCCAGAAAGTTGGCCTTGGCCTCAGCAACCTGTTCGGCCAGCTCCCGGGCTCGGGCACTGGCTGCTGCTTCAACCTCCAGCCGGTCCGCCCAGAGCATGTTGTCACGAAACACCTCAAGCGCCTGTGCCATTTGGCCCACTTCGTCACCGCGTTCGGTGTGGTGGATAGGTGTCTGATAGTCGCGAAGACTCAGCCGGCCCATTGCGCGGGTCAGTTGCTTGATCGGGCGTGATATCTGGGTAAAAGACAGGGAGGCCGACAATCCGATAATGCCCACCAGAGCCAGAGTGAAGAGCAACGTGGTGTTAGCAATGGTTGCTTGAGTTTTAACCTTGAGCCTTTGTGATGCCGCCTGAAAGTGCGCAATGGTGTCAGCTTTCAGGTGGTCCATGTCCTGGCGCATGGCAATGAGTTGAGGTTCAAATTCCTCGTCGATTATCTTCAGCGCTTTGTCGCCACGCCATCTTGCCGCAGCATCGATAATTGCATCGGCCAGTGCAAAGAGCTGTTTTTCCTGTTCACCGATTTCATCGATTTGTGCATTGACTTGATCAATGAGCGGTGCAATACGCCCGATCTTGTCATTGAACTGGGCGCGTTGATTCTTTAGCTGTTCTTGTGTTGCCCGCATTTCTGCCACTTGCTGTTCGGTCAGAACAGAGAGAACCAGTTCGCTGGAGTCGCTCAGGTCCAGCAGGGCAGCACCAATCAACAGCGAGGCTTGGGCATCTTTCTCCAGCAGGTTCTGGTAGTCCCGACTCACCATGGAAAGGCTGGTCATTGAATAGACCATGATGCTGACAGCCAGCGCCCCGAGCAGCATGACCAGCAGAACGAT
The DNA here is from genome assembly GCF_033954835.1 of Thiorhodovibrio frisius. Taxonomy (NCBI): domain Bacteria; kingdom Pseudomonadati; phylum Pseudomonadota; class Gammaproteobacteria; order Chromatiales; family Chromatiaceae; genus Thiorhodovibrio; species Thiorhodovibrio frisius. The sequence goes on along the minus strand of NZ_CP121471.1, from coordinate 2,062,629 downwards.
TTTGCTGGTCAGTTTAAGGCTGGTGAACAGATGCATGGGCGTGCTCCCTAGGGGCGTGGTGCTGCTGTGATGATGCTCTCAACGCGGGTCACTGCCTGGGTATTGCTGATACGCCCCATCAGATGGTCAGTGATCACCTGATAAAGGGCATTTTTCACCGGAGCCGGATGGGCATTACCCATTGCAATCGAGCCCATGATCGTCCGGCGCATGTTGTCGGCACGCATATCGTTGATCGCCTGCTGACCGCATGCATTGAACTGGTCTCGCGGCACGTCGACCCGCGCGGGAGCTGCGCCGCCCGCGATATTGAGGTCGCGCTGCAAGTCAATGCTGATGAGTGTGCTCACGAACATGTCTCTTGTTTCCGGCTCGGCCGGATAGTCTTTGAACAAAATAAACTGGTCACTGTTGAGCAGCATCATTCCCTGAGTGTCAGGAAAGCGGAAACAATCATAGTCTTGCCCCGGAACAAGTCCGTGGGCGCTGAATTCACCGTTCACCCAGGTTCCCTGCACCTGCATCAGCGCCTCCCCGGAACGGGCGAGATCAGTGGCCTGGTTCCAGCTGCGTTCACTAAAACCAGTATCCAGGTAGTTCCGTAACTGGCTCATGCGCTCAAAGATCAGCTGAAGCATCTCGATATCCTGCGCGTTGGGCGCAAGCTCCACAAAGGTCCGGCGATAGAACTCAACCCCGCCTGCCCCGGCGGCCACGGATTCAAACAGCAGGGTGTGCTCCCACGCTTCATGTCCAATCGAATCGGGATCAGGCCAGCGGCTTTGGCGCTATCAAGCATGGCGATCAGATCAGGCCAGGTGTCCGGTTGTTTCAGACCAAGGCGCGTGAGTTGTGCGTGGTTGACCCACAGCCAGTTGGTGGAGTGGGCATTGACGGGGGTGGCAACCCAGTGATCCTGATACTTGGACAAGTGTTGAATCGCAAACGGGATGACTTCATCCCATTGCTGTTCCCTGGCGATATCGTCAAGCATCACCAACTGTCCCTGGCGCGCCCAGTCTTGAATGTCATAACCAATGGCCTGGGCAGCCATCGGCGGTTTCCCGTCCGCCACCCGTTGGCGTAGTTCGTCGCTGAAGCGGTTGGTGCCGCTGCCGGCAACGGCTTCCTCATGCCAGACAAGGCCCTGGTGCTCGATATGCTGTCGCATGGCATTGATGCTGTTGCGCTCGCCAGCGGAGACCCACCAGTGCATGACGTCAACACGACTTGCCGATGGCGCCTCTGCCGCCGCAAGCTCACAAAGCAGAAGACCGATGAGGACAAATCGGGATGAAAGGCGCATGACGGGGTCCAAGGGTTAAGGATTCGCAGGCCAATGGTGATTCTGAAGCATTTATTTGAAGTGAACAAATCCGCGATTCGTTCTGCAAGCAAGTGCAAGGTTTCGGATTCTCGCTCTGGTAAACTGGGCGGCTAACCTTGCCGTTCCGCTATTTCGGTACGGCAAGGCCATCGGCCATCGGCCAGTCTCTGTAGACGGCATAACATTGATATTAATAAGGTAATATTGAGCGATGGCTACCGACGAACCCCGCCTGAAGGTGCTGGTGGTCGAGGATCTTGGCGCCCTGCGCGAAATCACCGTCGACACCCTGAACGCGCAAGGTTTCAGCGCCATCGGTGTCGATTGCGCCGAGTCGGTGTGCGAGCTACCCGATCAGTCCGACTTTGACGTTGCGGTGCTGGACCTGAACCTACCCGGTGAGGACGGTCTCAGCCTGGCGCTGCGTCTGCGCACGGTGCAACCGAATCTGGGTATCGTGATGGTCACATCACGCGATCAGTTGCCTGAAAAAATCAGCGGATACGAGCACGGCGCCGATATGTACCTGGCCAAGCCGGTGGCAGCCGAGGAGCTCGCTTTTGCCATCCGCGCCCTCGGGCGCCGACTCAAGCCAGAGCCGGCGGATCACCAGATCAGCCTTCTGGACCGTTACACCAGAAACCTGGTGTTCCCCGGCGGCGAGCTGACCCTAACCCCAGACGAAGCCACCCTCCTAAAAGCCCTGGCCCTGGCTGAGAATCAGTGCATGGAAAGCTGGCAACTGCTCGAACTGCTCGACCGCGAACTCAGCGAACAGGGCAAAAAGCAGCTCGAAGTGCTGTTCTCGCGCCTGCGCAGCAAACTCAAGGCGCGCGGCATGGAGCAACCCATCATCCAGGCCGAGCGCGGCCTCGGCTACCGGCTGTGTCTGCCGCTGCGGTTGGTTTAAGTATCAAGGCGCGACTCCAGCAAGGCCAAGCAACAAACACGAAAAAGAGCGCGTTATCCATGGAAGCTATCGCCCTGTCCCGCCTCGAAAAGAGTCTTGATCGGCAAATCCTTGACCACCAGCGTCACCGGCTGTGTCGCACCGAGTATCACTGCATGGCTGACGCCGGTAGCTTCTCCACCTTAACCACCGTCGGCTTCGGCGACATCACGCCATTGACGCCACCGGCCAAGTCGTTCGCGATGATCGAGGCCGTAGTCGGCCCGATGTTTGTCGCTGTATTCCTCGCCCGCTTGGTTGGAGTCCGGACCTTGAGCCACTAGTGATCCGCGGCTGCAATTCACCAGCAACGGAGTTGACAGACTGCCAACTACAGTTTACATTTTTCTGATGTTAGAGATCATCGCATCCGAGACCTTCTCCCGCTGGTTGCGGGGTCTGGGCGATCGCCAAGCGGTGGCGCGGATTAACGCGCGCTTACGCAACGCAGTGGCAGGCAACCTAGGCGATGTTGCACCGGTTGGCGAGGGTGTCTCGGAGATGCGTTTGTTTTACGGCCCGGGTTACCGGCTGTATTTCATTCGTCAGGGTGCGGCGATCATTGTGCTGCTGTGCGGTGGCGACAAGTCCACGCAGGTGCGCGACATTGCGCGCGCGAAAGTGCTGGCCAAAGAATGGGAGCCTGAGCCATGACTGAACGATTTACCCGCTGGGATAGTGCTGACTACCTGGAGACCGAGGAGGATATTCGGCTGTACCTGGAGGCGTGCATTGAGGAAGACCCTGGCGACGGCTCGCTGATTCGCAGCGCGCTGGGCGACATTGCCCGCGCGCGCAACTTCAGCGCCCTGGCCCGTGAGGTAGGCGTGACCCGCGAGGGGCTGCGCAAGGCGTTGTCCGCCGATGGCAATCCGTCGTTCGCGTTGGTGCTCAAGATGGCTCATGCGTTGGGACTCGGGTTGGAGCTGAAACCCCGGGCGGCTTAAGCATGGCAAAGGACTTAACGCTCTTGGTCCCGAGCGCGGCCTCGGCTACCGCCTGTGTCTGCCGCTGCGGCTGGTTTAAGCACAAGTCAGTAGATGCGGGTGCATACCGGCGTTATACGCAAAGTCTTTTGTCTTTGCATATAACGCCGCTGCAAAATCGCCGGGCGCCTTTCATCTCCCGCCCTCTTAGCCGGAGACTTCCTCCGGCTCGCCGTAGGTTTCAATCCCCAGTTGTCGGGCGACATCCTGGGCGCGGCTGTCGATCATCGGGGAGATGACAATCAGCCGATTGGCCTGGCGCTGATGGTGCCGCTCGTAGAACCGCGCCTTGCGCTCAAAAATATACATCCCCGCCTTGTCGATAGAGGACGCGAGCGCATCGCGGAAAGCTTTCTCCGAGCGCAGCCCCCAGCCTGCGCCCAAGGCACCGATGCTGCGGTCGATGCGTTTGCCCAGCGCCAAGCTTTCTTCATGCAGGGCAGCCCGCTCCACTTGGTTAGCTTCCCGTTTGTGGTTTTGCTCCTTCTTGTGCGGCAGTTCGCGCTTGACGGTTTCTTTGATCGATTCGAGCGTGGTCATCAGTGGCCCGAAAGATTCAGAATCTTGTCTGATTAACTAAGTGTATGCCAGTTCCCGCAGCAGAGCCATCCAGCGTCGGTTTTTACGGCGGCTCATTCCGCCACATCCTTAGATGAGCGCAAGTGCCCGGTATTTCGCGCGCTTGGCCACCATGGGACAAGGACGGTCTCAGCCTGGCGCGGCGTCTGCGCGCGGTGCGGCCGGATCTGGGTTGGTTAAAGTGTCCAGTCCCAGTCGATCACGAAACAAAGCCAAAGCGCCGCCTGGGCGGACCCACCATGGCCAAGCGCCTATTCAGCCCCCCGCCTAGGCGCAGCGCATCAGAATCCTGCCTCTCGCACAATCAAGAAATCCCAACCATTTTGTGCGATAGCAAAGGCATCGCATGAGCACTCTCAGCCCGGGGACCAAGGTAAAGACGCGCGCCGGATCAATCTGATTGCGCGGCAAGGCGTACCTTCCATTCGCGCGGACCGCTTTGGTGGATGGCCTCGCCGCTGCTGTCGACGGCGACGATGACTGGCATGTCTTCGAGCTGGAACTCGCGCACGGCTTCCATACCGAGCTCTTCGAACGCTACCAGCCGCGACTGGCGAATGGCCTTGGCGACCAGATAGGCCGCGCCGCCCACTGCCATCAGGTAGACGGCGCCGTGCTGCTTGATGGCATCGGTAGCCGCCGGGCCGCGCTCGGCCTTGCCGATCATGCCGATGAGTCCGGTGCGGGCAAGCAACTGCGGCGTGAATTTGTCCATGCGCGTGGAGGTGGTTGGTCCGGCTGGACCGACGACTTCGTCGCGTACGGCATCGACTGGGCCGACGTAGTAAATAAAGCGGTCGGCCAGGTCCATTCCCGCTGGCAGCGGCTGACCGCTGTCGAGCAACTCGAGAATACGCTTGTGGGCGGCATCGCGCGCGGTCAGTACCCGACCGGACAGCAGCAGGCGCTCGCCGGCACGCCAGCTCTTGATGTCTTTGTGGGTGATGCCGTCGAGATTGACCCGGCGCGCGCCTGCAGCCGGGTCCCAGTCGATGACGGGCCAGTCCTCAAGCTGCGGCGGGCGCAGATCTGCCGGCCCTGAGCCGTCGAGCGTGAAATGCAGATGCCGGGTGGCGGCGCAGTTGGGAATGAGCGCGACCGGCAGGGAGGCGGCATGGGTAGGAAAGGTGCGGATTTTGACATCCAGCACTGTGGTTAGCCCACCCAGCCCCTGGGCACCAATGCCGAGGGCGTTGATTTTTTCGTGCAGTTCCAGGCGCAGGCGCTCGATGTCGTCCGCCGGGCCGCGTTCGCGCAGCTCGTGCAGGTCGATGTCTTCGAGCAGCGCCTCCTTGGCCAGCAGCATGGCTTTCTCGGCCGAGCCGCCGATGCCGATGCCGAGCATCCCCGGCGGACACCAGCCAGCGCCCAGTTTGGGCAGGGTCTCGAGCACCCAGTCGACCAGGCTGTCGCTGGGGTTGAGAATTGCGAACCGTGCTTTATTCTCTGAGCCGCCGCCCTTGGCGGCGAGCCGCACCTCGACTGTGTTGCCGGGAACCAGCTCGACATGGACCACGGCGGGGGTGTTGTCGCCGGTATTTTTGCGCTGGCCGATGGGGGGCGACACCATGGAGGCGCGCAGCGGATTGTCGGGATGCTGATAAGCACGGCGCACTCCCTCGTCAATTAACGCTTGCAGGCTGACATTTTGATCCCAGCGCACCTGCATGCCGACTTTGACAAACACCACGACCAGCCCGGTGTCCTGACAGATGGGGCGCTGGCCAAGCGCACACATGCGCGAGTTGACCAGCAGTTGCGCCATGGCATCCTTCGCCGCCGGGGACTCCTCGCGCAGATAGGCCTGATGCAGGGCGTGCAGAAAATCTGGTGGATGAAAATAGGAGATGTACTGCAACGCATCGGCAACGCTAGTGATCAGGTCATCGGCGCGAATTTCTGTGAGGGCATTGGGTTGGGGCATTGATCATCGCTCGGCAGGTAGTCGTGGCGCTCAGTATATAACGAGCAACCTAGGGGACATGCCAGACTGGCTCCAGCTGGGCGCCAGATCGGCAAAGGCCCGGCGCCATCCCGACCGGCTCGCCGGTGAGGGCGGATTCAGCCGACACGCCGGATGGGGTGTTCGACGGGTATAATCGGGGGTTTTTAGCCCCCTTTTGCCCCATCCCGCAGGATGACAACCATGTTTGAATCCCCGTTTGACCTTGACCACGACAGCGCTTACGAGCATTGGCGCGAGCGAAAGCTTGCCAGCGCTCCGAGCGATCTCAACGCGCTTATCGTAGAGGTCAAGGACCCAAGACACTTGACCCCGGCCGAGTATCAGGCGCTGTTTGAGCGCTGCCAGTTGGCCAACATGGCGATTTACGCCAGCCGCAGCGGCGATGATCCAAGCAAGGAGATCCCGGTGGCCATGGGCCGCGCCTTTGGGCTAAACAGTCTCGACCACAATCCCGGCGCCGACGATGACGCCGTCACCGCGCTCACAGTGCAGGAAGACGCCCGCCATCGCGACTTCATCCCCTACTCCAACCGTCCCATCGCCTGGCACACGGACGGCTACTACAACAGCACCGAGCGGCAGATTCGTGGTCTGCTGCTGCATTGCGTGCGACCGGCGCACGAGGGCGGCGAGAACGAGCTAATGGATCATGAAGTGCTATACATTCTGATTCGCGACCGCAACCCGGCACACATTCGCGCGCTGATGGAACCCGACTGCATGACCATTCCGGCGCATACCTCAGAAGGCAAGACCCTGCGCCCGGATCGCAGCGGACCGGTGTTTTCTGTCACCAAAGACGGGCACTTGCACATGCGTTTCACCCAGCGCTCGCGCAACATCCGCTGGCGCGATGACCCCGGCACCAAAGCGGCGGTTGACTGCTTGAATGATTTGCTCGCCACCCCGAACCCCTGGCGCTTCCGCGCCAAGCTCGAATCCGGCTGGGGACTGATCGGCAACAATGTGCTGCACACCAGAAGCGGCTTCAGCGACAACGACCACCCCCGCCTGCTCTACCGCGCCCGCTACTACGAGCGCATCAACGGGACTTGATGCCAGCCAGGCACAGGCAATCGGGTGCCAAGAGGCGCGACAGGGGGCGGATCGCGCGACCGCTTTCCAGCCAAAATGGTTGGAAGTGTCTTGACACCGTGATCTGCGAACATCCAGGCCAGATGTAAACAAGCGTTGGTCTTACCAACGCCCCCTTGTGATTGAAGCAAGTGTCAACCGATCTATTATCCTTTTAAAATAGGATAAATATTGATTTCGGGCTTCTGCGATCTTAAAATCCTGACAAGACAGGATAAAAAGACCCGGAACACATGCGCAGAGTCACCCCTACGCCCTTCCCTGACGGGCCACTCGTCGATGCCGAGGACCTCGGTGCGCTGGTGCGTGCGGCGCGGACAGCATCGGGACTCACGCTCGAGGAAGCGGCTCTGAGCGCTTACGTTGCCAAGCAAACGCTGCAAAATCTTGAGAAGGGTACGGGCACAGTCTCACTTGCGTTAGCATTCAAGGTGATGAACGGGTTGGGCATCCGGTTGTCCTGGCAGGTGCCATCAGACGACAGCGGCTCTGGGGGCACGGATGCAACTTGAGGTCTGGCTGGATCAGAATCGAGTCGGCATCCTTCGATTCGATGCCACGCACAACCGGTTCGCCTTCAGTTATGTGACTGAGTGGTCTGCGCGACGCGATGCCTACCCGCTCAGTCCAGCGCTACCGTTGCGCACTGTCGAACACAGTCTCGATGAGCATAGTGCGAGGGTACGGCGGTTCTTCGAGAACCTGCTACCGGAAGGCCAAGCGCTTGATGATGCAGCCCGCGTCAATCATGTCTCGAAGGGGAATCTGGTTGGCCTGCTGATCGCGCTGGGACGCGAAACTGCGGGTGCGCTCCGCTTGGTGTTACCGGAAAAAACAAGCCATGATCAGACGCAGAAACGCCTTTTGACGCGACAAGAGTTATCAGAGCGGATTCGGCAACGGCCACGACAGCCTTTCAGTGTCTGGGATGGCAAGGTGCGTCTTTCCATCGCCGGCTTTCAGGATAAGGTTGCGGTCTATGCAGCAGGGGGCGACTGGTATCTGGTGGAGGGGCCTGATTTAGCGTCAACACACATTCTGAAGCCAGATCCTGTCAGCCCGCAACTGGCGGGCTTGACCTCCAATGAATTTGGGTGCGGCTCTTTTGGAACGACGCCAAGCGCCGCAGAATCCAGCGGTTGCGGGCGACGTTTCCGGTCGATGGTGATGGCGCAAGTGAGACATCATGCCGCCACGGGCAAGTCCAGCGGGATCGGTGGTCCTGGATAGTGGCGTCGGTGCTCAGCGTCGAAGTGAAACGCAAGATAGGCCGGCAAGTCCCCACTGATCTTTAGTGAGCGCAGTTTCAGGATCGCCTCGGCGCGGGCCAGCCCCCAACGCGCCCCGGTGAGATCCATGCGATCTTTGACGAGATGGCGACAGGCGCCTTCGATCACACCAGTGGCGATTGGCAGCCCCAGCGCAAGCGCTTGGTCGTATTCGAGGCGCTCGCGGTTGTTGTCGATATAGTCGGCCGCCTTATCGATGGGTTTGCGCGCCGTCTCGCCGAGTTGCTTGCGCGTTGCCGCGCGGCGCAGTCCCACGGCCACGTCGTGGGCGCGACCTTCGAGGATGGCCATGGCGCGCTCCATCACCCACTGCTCGCGCTCCGCGGGGGTCTCGGGAAAGAGCGCATGCGCGGCTTTCCACAGATATTCCAGCACATGGATGAAGTCCTGGATCACCACCACCTCGACCTTGTAGCGCTCGGCCGCGGCTGTGACTTGGCGCAGCAGATCTTCCTGACCGTCACAGAGCACCACCCAGCGGCGGTGCTGATCCGGGTCGCGGCGCATGGCCTCCTCAAACGCCTGCTCGATGACGGTGCGCTGATCGGCCTCCACGCGTGCCCAGGTGCGTTTGTTCTGGACTTCGGGACGTTTGCCCGCGGGGGCTTGTTTGGGATCAAGGATCTGCTCTGGGGTGCGTGGGTAGGGCTCGACCTCATAGACCGAGGCGACGGTGGCCATGCGTTTGCGCTGCTTTTTCTCCCCAGGACTCAGCCGGGTCTGTTGCTTGTGCGCTTGGCGCTCGCGCGCCTTGCGGGTGGCCTCGCGCAAATCGCTGGGGCGCATCACGATGCCCTTGCCGTCAGCACTGATGATCAGGAGGCGTTCGCTCGCTTCATTCGGCTCCTGGGGGACAAAGGGTTGGGCGTAGAAGGCGTCGAAGTCCTGGCTCAGATGCACGGCCACCTCCTCGGCTTGGCGCTTGGCCAGCGTCCCGCCGCCGGCTTGTTCGAGTGCCGCAAGCGCGGCGTCGAAGGAGTTGTTCACGACCTCACCGGCCAGCACCTCGCACAGGCCATGGGAATACCTGCCCGGGGGCAGATTCAGCTCAGCATCCAAGGGGAAGACGCTCTGGAGTCCCCGCGCACCGTAGCCCCGGCGCGTGACGGTCACTTCCCCAAAGCGGGTCTCCAGAAGTCGGGTACAGCCGGCGCGATGATGGGTCCGGGGATAACCATCGGCGCCAATCACGGACGCATACCGCGGTTCCTCTCGCGCTCTTTGTTCCAGGTGCGACTGGACCATCTCACACAGCAGCTTCATGCCGCCCTGTTGCACCAGCGCTTCGATTTCCCCGTGCGTGGCATGTTGGGCTTGCTCCCCGCTCAGCGTCTCAAGCAGTTGGACGAACTGCGCGATCGCCCCCTCGTAGCAATCGAGGCTTGGCAAAGAAATCGTGTAGCATGGCATCGACAGGGTCTCCTCAGGGTCCGTGACAAAAGTTTCGTCCCTTCAGTTTCGCACCCGAGTGGAGGCCCTGTCTTCCCTGTCCTCAGGTTTCTAGCTGGTTAAGCTGTTGTTTTCTAGTCGCTGAGCGTCGTTCTAAAGGAGCCGCACCCAATGAATTTTTTTGCATGAGGCTCGCCGCCGCGACAGGCCTGGACACCGCGACGGTAGAATTGCACCAAGTGCCAGAGCCTGTGCTTTGTGTGAGCCGATTTGATCGTTTTCGACAGGGCGCCGCAGTGCGCCGGTGGCACATCATCGACGGCTGCCAATTGTTGGATCTGGCTAGCAGTTACAAGTACGAACGGCCTTATGGCGATCATCGGGACGTGCGGGAAATTCGCGATGGCGCATCTCTCGAAGTGTTTTTTGCGGCGATTAAGGCGAGTCCGCAACCGGCCAAGGCAAAGCTACAGTTGCTACGCTGGTTGATTTTTCAGGTGTTGCTGGGCAACGCCGACGCACATGCCAAGAATCTCTCGTTCTACATGACCGCGTCAGGCCCGGTGCAGGCACCAGCGTATGATTTGATCTGCAGTGCCGTCTACGCCGGGCAGGTCAGCCAAAGCTTCGCGATGGCAGTGGGCGACGCCTTCAGCACCCAAGAGCTCACAGCTTATGAGTGGGCGCAATTTTGTGCGGTGACGGACACACACCCGGCCCAGGTGCGCAAGGAGATTGAACGCGCCGTACGATTGATCCGCAAGCAGTTACCTGAAGTTCGCGACGCCGCCGCTGATGCCGGTGCGTTGCCCGAGATTGTCGGTGCGATTAGCGAGATTGTTGAAGCGCAATGTCAGCGACAATTGGATCTGGTGCCGCAGATTCGCGGGATGATGGCAGTCGTATAGCGGCTTGTCTGAGCCATCCTGAAACGTCCTGCATGACGAGCGCAAACAAACGCCAAAAACCCGATTCATTTCGGCTTTCCCGTCTCCGTTTCCATCCCGCGAAAGCGCCTGGCAATCTTTGCCAAAAGCCGTCAAGCGGCGCGAACTGAACGAACACATGTGGCTCGGCAGTGGCAAGCACTGTACCTGGTCGCGAAGCGAAGACATCTGGAGTTTCCGCCGAAACATTGATCCAGGTCGTTTTCCTGAGCCGCCTATTTTGGTAGCTTCGATTGACAATTTATAATCAACGGGAGCTTTTGCCATGGCGCGAATCGTTATTCTCGGAGCGGGTCTTTCCGGTCACACGGTAGCCCGCTACCTCAGCCGCTGGTTGAAAGGCAGTGACCACCAGATTACCGTCGTCTCGCCCAAGCCTCTGTGGAATTGGATTCCTTCCAATATCTGGGTCGGCGTGGGCGGAATGACCAAGAAACAGGTCACCTTTGAGTTGGAGCCTGTTTACCGCAAGGCCGGCATCGACTTTCGCCAGGCCAAGGGGGTGTCGGTGCACCCTGAGGGGGATGCGGAACTTTCCCGGCCCTTCGTCACCATCGAGTACACCGATGATCAGCGCGCGGGCCAGACCGACAAAGTCGACTACGACTATCTGGTCAACGCCACCGGGCCCAAACTGAACTTTGGCGCCACGCCCGGCCTTGGCCCGGATGGCGGTTACACCGTCTCTGTCTGCACCCCCGACCATGCGATTGAGGCGAACGAAAAGCTGCAAGAAAACGTCGAAGCACTAAAGCGGGGCGAAACGCGCACCTTCGTGGTCGGAACTGGCCATGGCATGTGCACCTGCCAGGGCGCAGCCTTTGAGTACATCTACAACATCGACCACTGCCTGCGTCAAAATGGCGTGCGCGACAAAGCGCGCATCATGTGGATCAGTAACGAGTACGAGCTAGGCGACTTCGGCATGGGCGGCGTACACATAAAGCGCGGCGGCTACATGACCAATGGCAAGGTGTTCGCCGAGTCGCTGATGGTGGAGCGCAACATGGAGTGGATTACTCGCGCCCATGTGAATAAGGTCGAGCCCGGCAAGATTCATTACGAGACCCTCGACGGCACCGAGGGCGAACTGGACTTTGATTTCGCCATGCTAATCCCGCCCTTCGCCGGTGTTGGGATGAAAGCCTATGACAAGGACGGCGGCGACATGACTGATAAGTTGTTCGCGCCTAACGGCATGATGAAGGTGGACGCGGACTACACACCCAAAGCGTACGAGGATTGGAGTAAGGAGGATTGGCCGAGCACCTATCAGAATCCTCTGTACAAAAACATCTTCACCGTTGGCATTGCGTTCGCCCCGCCACATCCGATCAGCAAGGTGATGAAGAACCCCAAGGGGACGCAGATCAGCCCCACACCGCCGCGCACCGGCATGCCCTCTGCCGCTATGGGACGGGCCGTTGCCGCCAGCATCCGCGACATGCTAAACGGCGCACCCGAGCCAACGAACCGCGCATCCATGGCCGAGACGGGGGCAGCCTGTGTGGCCTCGACCGGTTTGGACATCCTCAAGGGCACGGCGGCGACCATGACCGTCTTCCCGGTGGTGCCGGATTATGAAACCTTCCCAGAATACGGTCGGGATATGAATCTGACCTTCGGCGAGATCGGTCTGGCAGGGCACTGGATGAAATACATCTTGCATTATGTCTTCATCTACCAGGCGAAGCTTGGCCCCGGTTGGCATGTGTTGCCAGATTAAATTGCGCCCTGGCGAATAAATTCGCCGTCACTCCTGTAGGCGAATTCATTCGCCTACTGCCCGCCAAGATATCACTGAGGAGTCCGCATCCATGAGCACTGAATCCGAGTCCCCGAAAGTCCCGGTGAAAAACCGCGAACCCTACCAGCAGGCCTATTACCCGCCGGTGCCGACCCGGTTCACGCGTTACTTCCGCACCTCTCTTGTTTGGCAGTTTGTTCGCTTTTGGATCATCAACTTCAAGATCTTCAAGCTGTTGGCCAAATCACACAACTAGCTGTCCTCGCGCGGCACCAGCATGGGCAGGGTACGCGGCTGCAGACTGAAGGACAAGGGCGTCTGCAGCCGCCGAATTTCGCCATCGACCAGCACCGGCAGATGATTTAGCCCGGCCACCTCAATGCGCACAGCCGCGCTGGTCTGCGTCAGCAGCACGTCGTCCATGCCCCAACTGCCTGCCATCAGTCGCCCCAACAGGGCGCGCAGGCGCTGCACACTGGCGCGGCGCATGGCATAAAGCTCAAGCACACCGCCATCAAGGCGATCACGAAACGGCAGACGCCGCAGGGCGCGCTCAAGACGGTTATTGACGACCACCAGCGTGCGCGAGCGCAACCGCTGACGCTCACCATCCCCGACCAGCGTCATACGCAAGTACGGGTAACGGCCCCACAACCGAAGCGCGGCAAAAAATAGCACCGGCCAGCGCCACCAGCGCGAACGGTGGCGGTCGCGTTCGCGATAGCGCGCCAGCAAGGCGGCAATGCCCAACATGCAGGCGCACAGAAATGGATGGCCATTGACCTGGCCGAGGTCGATTAAGCGCACCTCGGGATCGAGCAGCACCCGCATTGCTTGTTCTGACTCAGCTGGAATGCCCAGATCGCGCGCCATCCAGTTCATGGTTCCCTGCGGCAGAATGGCGATGGGGACGCGATCCTCGCCCAGCGCCTCAACCACCGCCAGCACGGTGCCATCGCCGCCAAAGACATAAATCGCCAGTAAATCATCGCCGAGACGAGCCCGTAATGCGGGCCCAAAGCCCTGTGGTTTCAGGACCAGCTGTTCCAGTTTCACGCCATAGCTGGACAGCTGCGCCTGCAAGGGCTTCAGCAGCGGCACATCAAAGGATTCGCTGGCGACCAGCTCCCCCGCAGATGGATTCACTACCGCCAGCACGCGCCCCGAGCCACTAGCCCGAGCACTCGGCTGCGACCAAAAAGAGGGTCTTGCTGTCGGGGGCTTTTCAGGATGTTTCAGGTCGGTTTCGAGAGATTCGGCCATTGGTTATCTTCACGCACATGGTATTTTTTAAGTTCAGTTCGTCCCTAGCTGCGGAGCACGCCCATGCCTTCAACCGCCATTTTGTGGTTCCGTCGCGACCTGCGGCTGTCAGACAATCCAGCCCTGATGGCCGCACTGGATGGATGCGAACGCCTGCTGCCAGTTTATCTTCATGCGCCAGACGAGGAAGCCCCCTGGTCACCCGGAGCTGCGTCAAACTGGTGGCTGCATCACAGCTTGCAAGCCCTTGATGCTTGCTTGCGCGAACGCGGCTCGCGCTTATTCATCCTGCGTGGCGACAGTCTCGCCTGTCTGCAAGCGCTCATCACCGCGACTTCGGCCCGCGCGGTATTCTGGAACCGCTGCTACGAACCGGCCAGAATTGCACGCGACAGCTTCATCAAGCAGCAACTGCGCGCCCAAGGCATCCGCTGCGAAAGCCACAATGGTGGATTGTTGTTTGAGCCCTGGGAGATCAAAACCGGCGCTGATCAGCCATTCAAGGTGTTCAGCGCGTTCTGGCGACGCGCCACGGCGCGTCTGGCGGAAATTCCAGCACCATCGCCAACACCCGAGGTCTTGCCGCCGCTCCCAGAAGCCATCGCATCGGGCAGAACACAGTTATCAAAATCGCTCGCGGAACAACCCCTGGAGAGGCTTGACCTGCTGCCGCGCATTAGCTGGGATGCCGCTTTCCCCACCACCTGGCAACCAGGTGCGGCTGGCGCCCAGGCGCGGCTTCGGCGCTTTCTCGACCAAGCCGCGCATGACTATGCCGAAACGCGCGAGCAGCCGGGCGTTGAAGGCAGCTCGAAGCTCTCGCCGCATCTGCATTTTGGCGAGATTGGCCCGCGCGAAGTGCTCAAGGCCACCAATGCCACGGTGGGTGATCATGAGGCTTTCGTGCGTGAGCTTGGCTGGCGAGAATTTAGTGTGCATCTGCTGTTTCATTTTCCGCAAACGGCTGAGGTGCCGCTAAATCCGCTGTTTGCGGACTTCCCCTGGCGCGATCCCACCCCGCCCGAGCTACTCCGCGCCTGGCAGCAAGGCCAGACCGGGATTCCGCTCATTGATGCCGGCATGCGCGAGCTTTGGCACAGCGGCTGGATGCACAACCGGGTGCGCATGATTGTCGCCTCCTTTTTGACCAAGAACCTGCGCATTCCCTGGCAGACCGGAGCACGCTGGTTCTGGGACACCCTGGTAGATGCCAACCTGGCCAACAACACACAAGGATGGCAGTGGACCGCCGGCTGCGGTGCCGACGCAGCGCCCTACTTTCGCATTTTCAATCCGGTGCGCCAGGGCGAGCGTTTCGATCCCGAGGGAGTTTATGTGCGTCACTGGTGCCCGGAGCTTACCCGCCTGCCTAAGCGCTATCTGCATGCGCCCTGGACAGCGCCCGTTGCTATTTTACAACAGTCTGGCGTGGAACTTGGCATCACTTATCCGCGTCCAATCATCGACCTGGCCGACACCAGACGCGAAGCCTTGGCATTTTGGCAACAGTTGCGTGATACTGACAGTCGCGCGAATTTCGCGTAAACTGATCGCGATTGAGCCATGAATGCCTCTCGTAACCCACAACTACTGCCAGCCATGAACATAACGCTGAAACCCAATTTCTCGACCTGCCTCTCGACAACCCGGCTGATCAGCACCGCCAGCGCCCTGGTGCTGGCCGCGCCGCTTGCATTCGCCGAGCCCCCTCCGGCACCCGAGACCCCTGCCGAGTCCACATCCGAAGCTGATACGGCGCCTGCGAGTCCCGCTGTTGCTGGAGCCGACCTCTCTTCGCTGCTTGACGGTGTTGAGCATCAATGTCAATACAACAAGATGCTCGAGGGATTCTGGCGCCACCTAGCGAACCCAAAGCAAGCAATCGGGGTGCTACAGCCAGAGCTGCAGAAAGCCATCGGCGCCATCAGTGTCACCGATCAGCCCGACTTCCGCATGTATTCCATTCCAGTGCAGGGCGCATGGCACCAGGTACCAGTCAAGCAGATTCAGTTCGGCCTCGGCAAAGGCAACGGCATTCATGTGTTGATGGTGGAGTTCGACGCCGCCGCACCCGAGGCAAAGGCAATCTTTGAACCATTGGTCCAGCGCTCCAAACTCGACATGGCCAATGACCCGAACAACACCCTGGATGCCACCACGGATCTGGTTATCGACGGCGGCAAGGCGCGACTGATCTGCGATCTCTCCACCTGAGCGCGCCCTGAAGGCGGGGAACCCCATCCCAAGGGCCTGACGATCAACTCAGGTCGATCATCAATAAAGCAGGTTCAGCACCGTTAGCGACACCACCAGGAAAAGCACCGTCATAATGCCGCCGGCGCGCAGATAATCCGGGACCCGGTAACCGCCCGGCCCCATGATCAAGGCATTAACCTGATGGGTGGGGATCAGAAAAGAATTGGATGTGGCAATGGCCACGGTCAGCGCGAAAACCGCCGGGTTGGCTCCGGCGCCAAGGGCGATATTCACCGCCAAGGGCACCAGCAGCACGGTCGCCCCCACGTTGGACATCACCAGGGTAAAGAAGGTGGCCAGCACCGCAACGGCGGCCTGAATGCCCCAGATTGGCAAGTCACCCAGCACGCGCAGCGTCTCATCGGCAATCCAGGTCGCAGTGCCGGAGGTTTCCACCGCCATACCGAGCGGAATCAGTGAGGCGAGCAGAAACACCGTCTTCCAGCTCACCGCCTCGTAGGCTTCTTCGATGCTCAGCACCCCGGAGAGCACCATGCCAACGGCGCCGGTTAGCAGCGCCACCGAGAGGCGCAGGTCGGTAAACAGCACCAGGCCCAGGGTGATGACAAAGAACAAGAGCGCCACCGGCACTTTGTGCGGCCGAAGCTCCTCGTGCGGGTATTCGGTGGTGACCACCACGAAATCCCGGTCGCTTTCCAGCCGATGCAGATCAGCCCAGGTCGTGTGCACAACCAGAGTATCGCCCGGCTTGAACGCCATGTTGCGCACCCCGCCGGTGCGAAAGGTCAAAGTATCATCACCGCGGCGAATCGCCAGCAACGACAACCCGTAGATCTTTCGCATCCAAACATCGCGCGCTGTCTTACCAAGCAGACCGGAGCCCGGCGGAATCACAAGCTCGCCAATCCCGGCTTTTCCGCCGGAGAGTGCATCGGCGAAGCGCTCAAGATCGGGCTTGACCTCGACCCCGGAGGCAGCGACAAAATCGGCCAACATCTCAGCCGGCGCGATCAAACCAAGTGTACTGCCTGCCTGGACACCCAAAGTGCGATCAACCCCGTCCGACCCCAGACGCACGCCATCACCCTTATCGATCGCAATCACCCGCACCCGCCAGCGCTGCTCGAGTTCATCGACACTGACACCGACTAGTGGGCTGGAGTCGCGAACCACCGCCTCGTAGACCAAAAAATCGCTAAAGCCGTAGGTCTCGGCAAAATAGCCCATGGGATCATGGGACTCAAGATGCTCGCTCCCACGCGTTGGCAGCACCAGAGGGCCGGCAATCACGAAATACAAAATCCCTGTCACCACCAGAGCAATCCCAACCGGAGTAACTGAGAACAGGCTGAAGGTCTCCATGCGCTGCTCCGGCGCCAGGATTTCGTTGGTGGTGAGAATCAAATCATTCAGAAGAATCAGTGGACTCGACCCAACCAGGGTCATGGTGCCGCCAAGAATGGCGCAAAAGCCCATCGGCATCAGCAACCGCGACATCGCAAGCCCGGTGCGTACCGAAATGCGGCTGACCACCGGCAGAAAGAGCGCCGCCGCGCCAACATTCTGCATAAAGGACGAAATCACCGCCACGGTGCCCGAGATCAGCGGGATAATGCGCGCCTCGGTCTTACCACCAACGCGCATAATAAAGGCGGCAACCTGGGACATGATTCCAGTGCGATCCAGCCCGGCGCCAATGATCATGACCGCGATGATGGAAATGACCGCATTGGAGGCAAAGCCGTCAAACAAAGACTCCAGCGGCACCAACCCGGCGTCCAGGCCCATTGCCGGAGCGACCAGACTGGTTAGCCCGAGCAAAAGCATCACCGTCACCGCCGCGACGTCCACCCCGACCACCTCGAAGGCAAACAGAAAAATGGTGAGCATCAGCACCACCATGACCCAGGCAATCTCAAGCGTCGGCACCAGGGTTGCGAGATAGAGGGCAGCCCCGGTAAAAAAGAGAGCCGCCAGCGTGCGGACCGAGATCAATGAGAAAAAAGCGCGCATCGGAACCCCACACTCAGATAACGACAAGGTTTGCCTTGCCTGGCCGGAAGTATCCCGGGGAGCCGATGGATTATAACGAGCCGGGTGGAAAAAGTGCGGAGACAAAAAAACACCGTTGCAGCGGCCAGAGAAGACCGCTGCAACGGCGAAGAGGCTTGCTACCCTAAAACATGCGCAAGCGCTAAAAGCGAACAGCCATGAGTGGCGATTCAGTGAATCGGAGTCTGTGTTGGAGAACTCAGATTACCCTGAAACAGCGGATTTATTCTCCGGGGCTGCCGGGGCCATGGTCCTTAGCCCGGAATGTTAGGAAGGGGTATCTAGAGACTGGAGATACTGGAATTGCCATTGCTGATAACAGGATTGATCACACTGGGATTGATCATACTGGGATTGATCAAATTGGGAGTGATCACAGCACGCAGAGAGGTAAGCGCCCTTCTGGACGCCGCCTGCTACTGAAGCCTTTGGAAACAACTCTGTCCCGCGCCCACCTGCAATCAGGCCCCTTGCGGGGCCAAACTCCGCGCCGGGGGGCGCGGAGTTTGCTTCATGCGTTGGGTTTGGCGACGGAGTTGCCTCTCTTGCGTGTCTTGGCGCCGTTGTGACTGACGATCCCGACGAGAAACCCGCCGGAGACGATCGCAACCAAAAGCCCGCTGATAGTCAAAGCGTCAAAAATCATGCTTTTTCCTCCAAAATAATGTCCTAAGCCTGACGAATGCTGAAGGTCCTGGCCGCCGCGGATCATGAATCCTTATGATTCAGGTCAAAAATGCGCTCAACGCCAGCGAGTGACGGAGCGGAGCGGTCAAAGTCCTTCAGCCGATAGTCAGGATATTGCACGAAAGAGGTTACTCTGTTATTTCCTTATATACTAATATTGTAACAACTTGTAATCAGGATGCCAGGAAAAAAGTCACATTTCTCCACTTGCGACAACAAATTGATCATTCTCAATCCGCGACATCAGTGCCTAACCGGTACGCAACAATCCCATCAGATACACCAATCGCAGACATGTTATTGGTTCCGGGTCGGGTGACGGCCACCGGGACCTCGGCGGCAGGACGCCATCAGGAAGCCTACAGGGAGGTATTCACGGCGTCCCCCGTGGCCGTTACAAGACCAATAACCAGCTGCAATCTGAAAGGTTTTCGGTATAGAACTGAAGACACCAGCCTCTGCCAAGCAACCGGATGCCAAACCCATGGACAACACGCCACCTAGAATCGCTGAAAAAGCCCGCGTGCTGGTCGTGGATGACGATCAGGGTCTGCGCGATCTTTTGCTCGACTACTTGAAACGCGAGGGTTTCGAGGTTGCGGGAGTGGAGGATGGCGAGCAGATGTTCCGCTGGCTCGACACCGAGTCCGCCGACATCATCATCCTTGACCTGATGCTGCCGGGCGAGGACGGACTCAGCCTGGCGCGGCGGCTGCGCCAGAGCCATAGCACACCCATCATCATGCTGTCGGCGCGCGGAGATGATGTTGATCGCATCGTTGGGCTCGAGGTCGGCGCCGATGACTATCTGTCCAAGCCCTTTAATCCGCGCGAACTGTTGGCCCGCATCCGCGCGGTGCTACGCCGACACAGCCCTGCCGCCGAAGAACCACAGGCTACCCCCGGAGACAGCCGCAGCTTCGGTCCCTATCAGCTGAACATTCCCATGCGTCAGCTTGAGCGCGCGGGCGAGCCGATTAGCCTGACACCTGGTGAATTCGACTTGCTTCGCGTGTTCTGCGAGCACCCCAACCGCCTGCTCGACCGCGACCGCCTGTTAGACCTGCTCAAAGGATACGAACGCAACCCCTTCGACCGCAGCATCGACGTGCAGGTCGCAAGGCTGCGCGCCAAAATCGAGCACGAAAAGAAAAACCCGCGCTACATTCGCACCGTCTGGGGCCGTGGCTATATTTTCACACCCCAGGGGCAACCATGACCCGCCGGCACCGCTGGCTGCCAAGCTCGCTATTCAGCCGCGCACTGCTGACCCTGGTGCTGACCTTTGGCAGCTTTGCGCTGGTCACCTTCGTCGCCATCGTGCACTACGCCCTGTCGCCGGTGGTCCAGCGCGCCACCAGTGACTTGGCCGCGCTCATGGACCTCTCCGCGCGCACCCTGGTGAAGCTGCCACAACCGCTGCGCGAGGAATACCGCAAGCGTCTGCGCCAGGACTACCAACTCGAACTGCGACCACAGCGCGAACGCCCAGACGACCTGGAGCCCTATTTCTTCCCCTACACGGCTCGTCTGTCTAAATCCATCGCAGCCCAGCTCGGACACCCGGTGCAGGTCGAGAGCAATCTCCTCGGAGAGGAGCGCTGGTTCTGGCTGCGCATGGATACCGAGCATGGCCCTGTCTGGGTCGGATTTCCGCGCGGTCGCATCAATACCAAACCGCTCGAGGGGGTGGCGCTGGTCTCAATCATGGCCCTTGTGCTTATTTTGGTCACGGCCACCGTATTGGCCAGGCGCGTCACCATCCCCTTAACGCGCCTGTCGCGCGCGGCCGAGGAAGTCGCGCGCGGGCGCTCGCCGGAACCACTGCCGGAGACCGGCCCCCTGGAGCTGGCCAATCTGGCACGGCGCTTCAACGAGACCAGCCAGCAAGTTCGCGAACTGCTGGCTGATCGAACGGTGCTGCTGGCCGGCATCTCGCACGACCTGCGCACTCCGCTGACGCGCCTGCGGCTGGCCGTCGAGATGTTGCCCGAGCAGGTCAGCGACCCTCAACGTGATCGCATGACGCGCGACATCGAGGAGATGGATCAGCTCATTCGCCAGGCGATGGAGCTCGGCCAAAGCCTGGGCGCCGGCGCAAAGGAGAATCTTGATATCAATGAGATCATCAAAGAAGTGGTCGGCCAACGTCAGCGCATCCGCTGCCGCCCTGGCCTCCCCTGCCCCGCTAACATCAACGAGATGGCGCTCAGGCGCATCCTCGGCAACCTGATCGAAAACGCGCTGCGCTACAGTTATCAGACCGTAGAGATCCTTCAGCAGGGCTGTGCCGAGGGTGTTGAGATTCAGGTGCTCGACCGTGGCCCCGGTATCCCCAGCGAATCCCTCGATGCGGTATTTCGGCCGTTTTTCCGCCTGGAACAATCGCGCAACCGGGGGACCGGCGGCACCGGCCTGGGTCTCGCAGTGGCGCGCCAACTGGCAATGGCCAACGACATCGAGATTCATCTGGGCGCCCGGCCCGGTGGTGGCACCATCGCCCGCATCCTGCTCAACCCACCGGAACAAGACGGTCAGCAGTCGACTCCCGCCGGTGCCGTGACCCGACATGCGGCGAACGCGGGCAAGAGTTGACGCACCTCAGCAGGCTATAGACCGACATTCCGCATCAGCAGCCGGAAGAAACGCTCAATCCTCGACATCCGCACCCGGAAAGCGGCGCGGATCATCAGGCTTGATGTCGTCATCCAGCAGAATACGCTGTCCGTCACCTTCGAGATCGTCGAACTGCCCGCTGCGCGCGGCCCAGAAAAGCACGCCAACCGCGGCAAGTCCGAGCAGCAGCATGCCGGGAATCAAACCATAGATGACTTCCATTGAGGATCAGTGGGCACTAGGCGGTGGGAAGAATTTAGAGCGCATCAGGGGTATACCAATCGCAAACTAATGGTTTTGGGTCGGGTGACGGCCACGGGGGTTTCGGCGGCCCTTATCGGATCAGGGACGCCGCCGGGAAGCCTACAGGGAGGTATTCACGGCGTCCCCCGTGGCCGTCACCCGGCCCAGAACGAGCCTAAATCTTAAAGAGTTTCGGTATACGACCAATGCGCGCTGAGTTGCCGATCACCGCGAGCGAACTCAGCGGCATGGCAATGGCCGCCACCAGGGGCGTGATCAACGCCGCCATGGCCAGCGGCACCATGACCAGATTGTACGCAATCGACAACCCGATGTTCTGGCGGATAATCCCCAGAGTGCGCCTTGCCAGCGCCAGTGCCTGGGGTACGCGCACAAGTTCATTGCCGGTGAGGACGATATCAGCGCTGGCCATGGAGACATCGGTCCCGCTGCCAAGGGCGATGCCTACATCAGAACGCACTAGCGCCGGTGCGTCATTCACCCCATCGCCGACCATGGCGACCCGCTGCCCGGCCGCGCGCAAACCGGCAATCACTGCCGACTTGCCCTCTGGCAGCACCTCGGCAATGGCTTCAATCCCGCCCAAGCGTTTGGCAATCTCGCTCGCCGTTGTCTGACGGTCTCCGCTGAGCAGGGAGACCTGAAGCCCAGCGGCCAGCAGCGCATCCACTGCCGCGCGCGCATCCTCGCGCAGATCGTCGCGCAGCAGCAGGCGCGCCACTTCCCGACCATCTACCGCCAGATGCAGCAGGGTCGCCCTCGGCCAGTCTGTTGGCGATTCCAAGCTCGCATGCAGCGCAATCCCCAGGCTTTGCAGCCAGGCTGCCGAACCCAGGGCCAGGACTTGGCCATCAACACGACCAACAACCCCGCGTCCGGGTTCCATGCGGACATCAGCAACCGTCAGATTCATGTCGACCAACCCCTGCTCGCGGGCGAAGGCCGTCAGTGCGCGCGCCAGCGGATGCTCGGAGAGTTGCTCCAGCGCCGCTGCAAGGGTCAGCCAGTGTTGTCGAGACGCATTCAAGGGCTCACCAGTTTCATCGGCACGCCACAGACCGCGCGCGTCCATCAAAGCCACTAGCCGGGGTTGGCCGCGCGTCAGAGTGCCGGTTTTATCGAACACCACCCGGGTTACGCTGGACAAGCGCTCCAGCGCGGCGCCCTGCTTGATCAGGATGCCGTGACGGGCGGCGCTGCCGGCCGCCACCGCCATGGCCATAGGCGTGGCGAGCCCAAAGGCGCAGGGACAGGTGATAATGAGCACCGAGGTGGCTGCCAGCACCGCCGTAGCCGCATCGGCCCGCCACCAAAACAGGCCGGTTGCAAGCGCGAGCAACAGGGTGGCACCAACAAACCAGGGCACCACCCGATCAGCCAGGCTTTGAATCGGTGCCTTGCTCGCCTGGGCCTCCTCGACCAAATGCAGAATGCGCCCGAGCTGGGTCTCGCGCAGCACGGCGGTCACCCGCACCCGCAGCGCCCCGGCGCCATTCAGGCTGCCGGCCACCACTGGCTGACCGGGACCGCGCATGATCGGCTCCGACTCGCCGGTGAGCAGGGATTCATCAACCGCGCTGCTGCCCTGCTCCACCAGGCCATCAGCCGGCACCCGCTCACCAGGGCGGATCAGCAGTTGATCGCCGGGGCGCACGGCGCGCATTGGAACCAGGGCTTCCTCGCCATCGCGCAGCACAGTGGCTGCGCGGGGCTGAAGATCAAGCAGGCGCTGGGTGGCCGAGACCGCCTGACGGCGCGACATGGCCTCCAGGTAGCGCCCGAGCAGAATCACAAAAAGAAAATTGACCAGGGTATCCCAGTAGACATCCCCCTGCCCGGTCAAGGTCACAACCAGCGAATAGGCGTAGGTGATGGTCGCCCCGATGGCGATGGGCAGGTCCATGTCCAGGTGCCGTTGGCGCAGTCCGCGCCAGGCGCCAGCAAAAAAAGGCCCGCCAGCATAGAGCAGCGTGGGCGTGGCCAACAGCCAGCCGACCCAATGAAACAAGGTGCGGAACTCGCCCTGATCCGCCCCGGCATAGAGGGCGATGGATATCCACATCAGATTCATGGCTGCAAAGCCGGCGAAAGCCAGGCGATACAGCAGCGCCCGATTGCGTCGTTGCAAGCCAAGTTCGGCCGCACCGGGATCATAAGGCACGGCAGCATAGCCCAGTTCGCCCAGGCGCCGCAGGATGCGCGACAGGCGCAGACGGCCATTGTCCCAGCGCAAGCGCAGCCGCCGCCCGGTCAGGTTCACTCGCGCATCGGTCACCCCGGGCATGGCGGATAAGCCATTTTCAATTAACCAAACGCAGGCAGCGCAGTGAATCCCCTCGACCGCCAGTTGCAGCTCACGTTCGTCGCTGGAAATGTCGCCGAACTCCTGCTGGACTTCGTCAAGATCGTAGAACTCAAGCTGGCGCGGCAGCTGCGGCGGCGGACCAAAGACCTCGCCATCAGGGGTGCGCTGATAGAAGCCATCAAGGCCGGCGTCGTGGATTGCCTGGCACACCGCCGCGCAGCCATGGCAACAAAAGTGGCGCTCGCCACCGGCAATCTGACCACGCACGGCGCTTGCGGGCGTGATCGGCAGACCGCAGTGGAAGCAGCGCGACGGGGGATCCATCAATGCCAGACAGAGCGAATAACGGCTTTATACCCATCGCAAATCAGTTTTCGGTCTTGGGCCGGGTGTCGGGCGCGGGGGTCTCGGCGGCCGGACGCCGCCGTGAAGCCTACAAGGACGTATTCACGGCGTCCCCCGCGACCGGCACCCGGCCCAAAACTCGCCGAAATCCCATGTGATTTGGGTATAAGCGGGCAAGTTGATTCGCTCATTCGCCTCATGGATTCACGTAGAGGCGTTTATCAAGTCGGTAGCTGGCCTCGCCTTCGGTGACCTCGATTAGCATGTCCCACAGGCCCGGCAGCGGGAAGCTGACCTCGGCACCATAGCGCCCCGGCGCTTCCACCAACATGGGCAGTGAAAAATCCTGCCCGGCATCCGAGGGTCGATAGGCAAAGAGGCGCACCGCATCTGGCGTCACCGGCTGCCCGACCTTGTCCACAACAAAAAAACGCAGGTTTTTTGGCTGCCCGGCCCTGAGGTCCGGTGGAATATCTGCCTCCAGCATGTGGTCTTTGTTGGCAGCAGCGCGCGAACGAATGCTCTCTTCCATCGCGCGGCCACGTTCGTAGTAGTCATCCACCACCAGACCCGGGCTGGTGACAACAGCCAGAGTCACCATCAGGATATTGACCGCCAGCACCACGACAATCAGCGCGATCCAAGCACGCACCCAGGGGCTTTGCCAGGCAGATTGCGTCGCGGACAGGGGCGCTTCGGCGGGCGGCACATGCGAGGCGCTTACTGGTGTCCTTGTCATCTTTGTCATCTCCTGGAACTGGTGGGCACGGCAACCAGCTAAGGCTGGCGGCAGCCAACGGGGGCCATCTCACAGTTTCAATCAGGCTCACAGTTTCAATCAGGCTCAGAGCTTCAATCAGGCTCACAGTTTCAATCAGGCTCAGAGCTTCAATCAGGGCCGGGCGCGAAAAACGCACTCTCCCGTTCTGCCGTGGCCTGAGTCCCATCCGCCAGGCTGGCCTCGGCGGTAAAAAAGATGGGAATACTCTCGCCGGTCAGATGCGCGCGCTCGATGCGGATAAAGACCATCATGGGCGTCACCTCCCCATGGCGCATGCTCAGGCTATGCTCGATTCCCCTGACTTCAATCGGTACCGGGCTGCTGACGGCAATCTGCGCCTGAAGATCATCATTGGATTTATTCAGCACCTTCAGCGTGTATTTGTTCTGAATGGAGCCATCGCTTAACTCCACGAACAGCGGCGAGCGTTCGTGCAGCACGTTCAATTCAATGCTGACCAGGGTCGAAAAACCATAGCCGATGCCCAGCACCGAGAGCACCAGAATTCCCAGATAAACCCAGACCCGCACGCTCAGCAGCATGGGTCTGACCCGTCGGCCTTCGAGTTCATCGAGCGAGGCGTAGCGAATCAGACCGCGCGGGCGGCTGATTTTATCCATCACTTGATCGCAGGCATCGAGGCAGAGCGCGCAAGTAATGCAGCCCTCCTGCTGACCGGCGCGGATGTCGATGCCGGTCGGGCAAACGGCGACGCATTGATTGCAATCGATACAGTCACCCTGCCCGGTCGCATCGCCTAAAGCCTCTTTGCGCAGCCGCCCGCGCGGCTCGCCACGGTTGAGGTCATAGGCCGGCACCAGGGTGGTGCGATCAAGCATTACCCCCTGAATACGCGCATAGGGACAGAGCCAGAAACAAACCTGTTCGCGCAGCCAGCCCGCCAGCAGATAGGTACCGACGGTGAACAGCGCGACAGAAGCATAAACGGCGCCATTGGCCTGGCCGGTGAAGAAGTCCCGCCAAAGTGAAAAAACACCATAAAACCAGGCGACAAAGCTCCAGCCGGTGGCGAAGCCAATCAACAGCCACAACAGATGTTTGGCGCTCTTAATGCGCAGCTTGTGGAGACTCAAAGGCGCCCGATCCAGCGCGCGCCGCTGGCGTGGATCACCTTCGAGCCATTCCTCGATCAGGGTGAAAATATCCGTCCAGACCGTCTGAAAGCAGAAAAAGCCACAATAAACCCGCCCGGCCAGCGCCGTGGCCACCGCGAGCAGAATGGCGAAGAACAGCAGCAGCAGGGACAGCATCCAGAAGTCCTGCGGCAGCACGGTAGCGCCAAACAAATGATACTGGCGATGGGGAATATCAAAGAGCACCGCCTGGCGTCCATCCCAGCGCAGATAGGGCCCAAGGAAAAAGATCAGCCAGACGGATGCGGCCCACCACTTAATGCGCCGCCAGCGCCCGGGCAGACGCTTGGCATGGATGGTCTTGCCGCCGGTGTTGACCTGCCAGTGCTCGGACTCGGCATAGAGATCATCGAGCGTGCCGGGTTGCGGACTGGCCTGCGTCCTAGTTGGAGTATCGCTGGTTGGGATATCGCTCAAAAACCACTCCCGACTGGAACCTTGCGGCTGATCAGCACTGGTGTCAGCACTGGTCTCAACATTGGCAGTCTTACTGGATTAAGCCATGATATGGCCTAGGTCTGACCCGGATGCGGCTCTTCGTCAAGTTCAGATCCCAGGCAGATTACTGACCGCCGCCAAGTTCGTGCACATAGACGGCCAGCTTTTTGATTTGGTTTTCATCCAGGCGCCCTGCCGCACTGCCATCACCGCCGAATTTGGGCATCACCGCGTCGCGCGTCTGCTCGACACCGGCTTGATTCACGCCATAGAGGATGGTGTGTTTGGCACTCTCAAATCCACCCGGACGAAAACGCCACAACCGGTCGGTCAAATTGGCCGCGCCCACGCTGATGACATCCCCATTCGGCAGGGTGCCGATCACGCCATTTGCCTCGGGGCCATGGCAGCCGAAGCAGCCTTTGGTTTTAAAGAGCCCCCAAGCTTCGGCACTTGCCTCCCGGCCCTCGCTCAGATCGACCGCAAACTGGGCCAGAGTGTCGACTTCCTGCTCACTGAGAATGTTCTGATGGGCGATCATGTTGCCCTTGCGACCGCCGTTGATGGTTTCGGTGATCTTGCCGAGCGTGCCGCCCCACAGCCAGTCGTTATCGGCCAGCACCGGGTAGCCGGGATTGCCCTGACCGCCACTGCCATGACAGGCCGCGCAATAATCGCCAAAGACTACCTTGGATGACGCCAGGGTGTATTGCAGCAGGCCAGGGTCGGCGAGAATTTCCTCGGCCGACATCTGCGCGATGCGATTCTCATATTCGGCGCGCACCTCCTCAACCTGCGCCATGCCCTCTTTGAACTCCTTGATGGAACTCCAGGCGAGCATCCCCTCGGTGTGCTGTTGCTCGGTCTGGTCAAGCTTCCAGGGCGGTGTCGGCCACATGGGATAGAGCAGGCCATAGAGTACCCACCAGGCGATGGACAGCCAGAAGGCGTTCATCCACCAGCGCGGCGGCGGGTTACGCAGCTCGCGCAGGTTATCATCCCAGAAATGGCCGGTGTTGTTCTCGCCGGGGAATGGATTCTCGTCAGCCATGGCCACCTCCGCTGCGGTCGTCTTTGCCATCAACCCGATCTGCCCCGACTGGGTCTGCCTCAACCGCGTCTTCTTCAAAGGGGAGATATTTTCTTGCTTCCAGCGCCTCGCGATTCTTGGGCCGGAATACCTGGAAATAGGCCACGACCATGAGCACCGTGATGGCCACCGTCAGCAAGGTGCCGTACCAGTCGGTCAGCGTCATGGCCTGCCAGTCGGTATGAAAATACTCAGCCAGGCTATTCACGATAATCCACCCCTGGTTTCAGGTTGGCCATGGTGCCGAGCACCTGAAGATAGGCGACTAGGGCGTCCATCTCAGTTTTGTCAGCCATCAGCGCCGGAGCACCCTTGATGTCCTCATCCGCGTAAGGCACGCCGATTGCACGCAATCCGTGCATGCGCCAGCGCTGGCGCTTGCCTTTGAGCATGCGTTTATCAAGCCAGGGATAACCCGGCATGATGGACTCCGGCACCACCGCACGCGGATCGCGCAAATGCTGCCGTTGCCATTGATCCGAGTACTTACCACCAACACGGGCAAGATCGGGGCCGGTGCGCTTCGATCCCCATTGGAAGGGGTGATCGAACATGGATTCAGACGCCAGGGAATAATGCCCATAGCGTTCGCGCTCGTCGCGGAAAGGGCGCACCTGCTGGGAATGGCACAGATAACAACCTTCGCGCTGATAAATATCCCGCCCCGCCAACTCCAATGAAGTGTAGGGCCGGATGCCGTCACCGGCTTTCCAGTTCCAGACCTCCCGGCCATTGTCATCGACAGTGACGATGGGCGTCTTGCCGGCCTCCTCCCAGACGATTTCCGGGAAGCGGTTGGCCTCCTCGGTGTCCTTTAGGTAAAACAGCGGCACGATCTCAACGATGCCGCCGACTGACAGCACAATGGCTGTCATGATCAGCAGGCCCCAGATGTTGCGCTCGAGAAAATCCTGCACTCCGCGCTGTGCGGCTTTGGTCTTCGCCATGGCGTAATTCTCCTGAACCGAACGCTGTCAGACCGCCACTGGAACCAGGGGTCCGCGCGCCTCGCGCAGACTGCCCTCGGAAGCGGACTTCCACACCGTCATCAGCACATTAAAGAGCATCACCGTGGCGCCGAACAGGAAGATGGCGCCACCGACCGCGCGCATCGCGTAGTAAGGGTGCATGGCCGCGACTGACTCGACAAAGGTGTAGGCCAGGGTGCCGTAATCGTCGTAGGCGCGCCACATCAGGCCCTGCATAATGCCGGCCACCCACATGGCCACGATGTAAATCACCGTGCCGATGGTCGCCGTCCAAAAATGGACATTAATCAGCGTCTCAGACCATATCCGGGTATGCCACAGCCGCGTCATTAAATGGTAAATGGCGCCAATGGAAACTCCGGCGACCCAGCCAAGCGCACCTGAGTGCACATGCCCAATGGTCCAGTCGGTGTAGTGCGACAGGGCATTGACCGTCTTGAGCGCCATCACCGGTCCCTCGAAGGTCGACATGGCATAGAAGGCCAGCGCGATGATCAAAAACCGCAGCACATAGTCGGTGCGCAGTTTGTCCCAGGCACCCGAGAGCGTCATCATGCCATTCACCGCACCGCCCCAGGAGGGGATGATCATGGCGATGGATACGGCCGCCCCCAGCGAGCCAGTCCAGTCCGGCAGCGCGGTGTATTGCAGATGGTGCGCGCCGAGCCAGACGTAGCCGAACATCAGCGCCCAGAAGTGAATGACCGACAGCCGGTAGGAGTAAACCGGCCGGTTCGCCTGTTTGGGCACGAAGTAGTACATGATGCCGAGGAACCCGGCGGTGAGGTAAAAGCCGACCGCATTGTGCCCCCACCACCATTGGATCATGGCGTCCTGCACGCCGGAGAACAGGCTGTAGGACTTAAACAGCCCCACCGGGATGGCCAGGCTGTTGACCACATGCAGGTAGACGATCATCACCATCATGCCGAGGAAGAACCAGTTCGACACATAGATGTGCGAGCTCTTGCGATGCGCGATGGTCATGATGAAATTGAAGGTAAACGCCAGCCAGACCGCCGCAATCAAGATATCGATTGGCCATTCCAGCTCGGCGTATTCCTTGGACTGGGTAAAGCCGAACGGTAACGTCAGCACCGCCAGAACGATGACCAGGTTCCAGCCCCAGAAGGTATACCAGGCGAGCTTGTTGCTCCACAGCGGTACGCCGCAGGTGCGCTGCACCGTATAGAAGGCCGTGCCCATCAGAGTACAGCCGCCGAAGGCAAAGATGACGGCATTGGTATGGACCGGGCGCAGCCGCCCGAAGGAGATGAGCGGATTGTCGAAATTTAGCCAGGGCCAAGCCAGTTCTGAGGCGATATAGACGCCGACTGATGCGCCAAAGACCAAATAAACCACCGCCATGATGGTAAACCAGCGCACGACGTCGAAGTCGTACTTGCGCTCGGCCGCGCTGTCCGCCGTTGCTTCCATAAACTCCTCCACAAAAACGACTGCGGAACCGAGAATCTGGCGTATCGCGCAAGCGATCACCAGCCAGGAGCTGAAGGAGCGCGACGGAACCGAAACAATGATAAGCCGCAGCCAACCTGCCCCGATTGAGCCCCTAATCGGGTAACATCAAACATCAGCGAGGACCGGCAGATGGGCCCTGACCGCGCGTTTTTTCAGCCTCTTCAATCACAATTCATCAGCGCCTGAAAGTCAAGATACTCGAGTCAAATACTCAAGCTTTGCAATGGCAGCCGCCCACCGCATGAGGCATCAGGCCCAGCACTGCGTCCTCAACGCCCACGCATCTGATTGAGGCCGCAGGCAACAAGGCTATCATCTTCCGCAAAGATTTCAGAACGCAGGGACCATGAACGAGGAGCGATCACGACCGATGGCAGATACCACCAAGGAACCTCAGCCCCCTCATCGCTGGCGCTTTGCCCGGGTCGGCAGCTTCAACCAGGTCTTGCTCCAGAGCGCCGATGATCTAAGACAACTCGGTGAGCTTGATCAGAAACTCTGGGCCACCCTGAGCTGCCCAACCACCGGCCTGGAGTTTGATCAGCAGACGCTGGAGCTGCTCGATTCGAACGGTGACGGTCGTGTCAGGGCGCAGGATCTGATCGAGGCCGTCGCCTGGGTCTGTCACCGACTGAAAGACCCGGCAGACCTGTTCTCGCGCGCCGCAGCCTTGCCCCTGGATGCAATCGACGACAGCCATCCGGAAGGCCTCACCTTGCGCACTGCGGCACGGCATATCCTCGACTTTCTGGGGGAGCAGGAGGCACAGGCAATCACCGCTGAGCATACCGCTGAGTCGCAGCGCATTCTCGCTAGCACCCGGTTCAACGGGGACGGAGTGGTCACGCCCAATACCGCAGAGGAGCCAGCCCTGAGCGCCGCGATTGAAGACATCATCGCCTGTGTCGGCTCTGTGCCGGACCGGTCCGGGCAGGATGGCATTGATCAAACTCTGAGTGAGCGTTTCTTCGATGCCGCGGAGGCCTATCTGGTCTGGTGGGAAAAGGCCCACGCCGATGACGGTCAGCGCCTGCCGCTGGGTGACGACACGCCGCAGGCTTTCGCCGCGTTGGCGTCGGTGCAGGCCAAGATCGATGATTTCTTCACGCGCGTGCGCCTCGCTGCTTTCGATGCGAGCGCGGCCGACCATCTGAACCCCGCCGAGGAGGACTATGCCGCGCTCGCCAAGGCGACTCTCTCCGCGCATGCCGATAGCCTCGCCGAGTTTCCCATCGCGCGCATCACCCGAGGGGCCGAGCTGCCCCTGGTGGACGGGCTGAACCCGCGTTGGGCCGCTGCGGTCCAGGCATTCAGAACCCGCGTGATCACGCCCCTGCTCGGCGAGCGTGACCACCTGAGCGAGGCCCAATGGCAAGAGATCACCGCAGCATTCGAGGGCTATTGCGACTGGGCAGCCAAGTCGAGCGCGTCGCCAGTTGCACCGCTTGGCCCGGCGCGCGTCAGGGAGCTTCTGCACCAGCAAACCCGCGCCGCGCTCGATTCACTCATTGTCGAGGACTGCAAAGCCGCCAGTCTGGCGGATGCTGTCCTGGACGTGAACAGGCTGGTGCACTACCACCAGCATCTCGATACCCTGCTGCAGAGCTATGTGTCACTCCAGGACTTCTACACCCCAGGGCGCATCGCGGTTTTCCAGGCCGGTACCCTTTATCTGGACGGGCGCAGCTGCGACCTGTGCATCCGCGTTCAGGACCCTAACGCCCACGGCGAGCTGGCAACACTGAGTCAAACCTTCCTCGTCTACTGTCGCTGTCGCCGACGCGATGGTGAGGATGAAATGACCATCGTCGCGGCCGTGACCAATGGCCATGCCCGCAACCTCATGGTTGGGCGCAACGGTATTTTCTATGACCGCCAGGATCGTGACTGGGATGCGACCGTGATCAAGGTGGTCACCCATCCTATCAGCGTCGGCGAGGCTGCCTGGTTACCTTATCGACGCGTGGGGCGTGCAATCGCTCAGTGGGTCGAGCGCTTCTCGAGCGAGCGTGACAAGGCCATTGACGACGGCAGTCTCAAGACGATTAGCGAGTTGACCGCCCATGCCCAAGCCGGCACGCCGGCCAAGTCGCCGTTCGACATCGCCAGGTTCGCCGGCATCTTCGCCGCCATTGGCCTGGCCATCGGCGCAATCGGCACGGCCTTGGCGTCGATTTTTGGCGGACTATTGGAGATGCAATGGTGGGAGTTGCCGATCGACATCGCGGGCCTGATGCTGCTGATCTCGGGTCCATCGATGCTGCTGGCCTTTCTCAAGCTGCATCAACGCAATCTCGGCCCGCTGCTTGATGGCAACGGCTGGGCCGTGAATACCCGCGCAAAGATCAATATCCCATTCGGTAGCACCCTGACCCGCACCGCGCGGCTGCCGCAAGGGGCGCGACTCGCACTCGGCACCGCTGCCAGCCGCGCCAGTGCTCGTGGCCCACGCGAATGGGCGCGCGCGATACTACTGGTGGTTGGCCTGTTAGCGCTGCTGCTGGCCTGGATGTATTGGAACCCGGAGATCCCACTGGCCAAGCATTTACAGCAGTGGCGGGATCGCCTGGAAACGATTCAGTCAACCCAGGCTTCGGCTGCGACAGCGGCGGAGCAAGACGCCAAGGATGGGTCGCCAGCGCAGTAAAGCCCGATGCCAGATCGGCCATTGGGATCGCACAGCTGATCACGAAAATGGATTTGGCTGAACGACGCGGGTAGCCCGCGCGCTGTGCCAACCCGATGATGCGACCGCATCATCCGGTCTAGCGAAAGAATGCCTCGGACGAAAAACCTTCGCGTTCAAGGGTCTGGCGCAGTCGCCGCAGGGCGTCCATCTGAATCTGGCGCACTCGTTCGCGCGTGACACCAAGCTCGTGGGCGACCCGCTCAAGTGTTGAATGCTCGTAACCATGCAGTCCGAAGCGCCGTTCGACCACTTCGCGCTGCTTGTCGTTGAGTTTATCCAGCCAGCGCTCGAGCTTCCTATGCACGTCATCATCCTGGATGTAGTCACTCAGGTCGTCGAGTGAATCATCCTCCAGCATATCGACCAGCGGCTTGTCCGCATCCTTGCCCAGCGGGGTGTCGACCGAGGCGATGCGCTCGTTCAGCCCCAGCATGCGTTTGACGTCGGAGATGGGCCGATCAAGCAACTCGGCCACCTCCTCGTCGGTTGGCTCATGATCAAGCTGTTGCGACAAGGCGCGTGCGGCCTTGAGGTAGATATTGATCTCCTTGACCACATGAATCGGCAGCCGCACCGTGCGGGTTTGATTCATGATCGCGCGCTCAATGGTCTGGCGAATCCACCAGGTGGCGTAGGTCGAGAAGCGGAAACCGCGCTCGGGGTCGAACTTCTCGACCGCGCGCATCAGGCCAAGGTTGCCCTCCTCGATCAGATCGAGCAATGGCAGGCCACGATTGAGGTAACGCCGGGCGATTTTCACCACCAGCCGCAGATTGCTCACAATCATGCAACGCCGGGCCTCCTCGTCGCCCTGATTGGCCAGGCGCGAGTAGTGAATTTCTTCCTCGGCACTTAGCAGGGGCGAGCCGCCAATTTCGTTTAAGTACAGCCGGGTTGCGTCGAAATCGCCCCCTCCTGGGGTGAAGCCGTTTTCACCTCTGCCCCCATTCAACTTTTTTTGTTCTTCGACGAGCAAATCCTCGTCCTCCATTTCATCCTGCGCACTGAGCAGCTCGTCCTGGTCCTCGTCCGCAGCCAGGTCATCGGGCATATCGTCCTCGATCTTTCTAGCGACCACGGGTGCCTCCCACGCTCGCCACGGTCATCGAAGGGGCTGCCAGGCTAGACACCAAAAACATCATGCGCGCGATTCTTCGTTAGCGTTTCGGCAAATAGCCGAGCGGATCAACAGTGGCGCCATCACGGCGAATTTCAAAGTGCAGCAGATACTTGCCATTTGGCGCCTGACCGGCCTCCGCGATGACCTGACCGGCACGGACCCGATCACCCTGCTTGGCAAGAAGCTGACGATTGAAGCCATAGACGCTCAAGAAGTGGTCATTGTGCTTGATGATGACAAGATTGCCATAGCCTTTGAGTCCGCTGCCGCTATAGACCACGCTGCCCTTGGCAGCAGCGCCAATCTTGGCGCCCGGCGATGTCGCGATGCGGATACCCTGGCGACTGCGATCACCAGCCCGGTAGCTCTGCTCAACCGCGCCATTGACCGGCCATTGCCAGGTCACGCCGCTAGAACGTGCGGCACTGCCAGCCGCAGTAGCCTTTGTTGATGATGATTGGGATGCCGTTGACGCTGTCTGCGGCTTTTCGTCCGATCGCGCAGCACTCGGCCTTTCGGCCCGACCACTTCCTGCCGCGATTGTCGCGGGCCGCCCGCGCTGCGCGCGCGTGGGCCCTACCCGCAATAAGCTCCCGGCATGAATCCGGTACGGCGGCCCGAGATCGTTCCAGGCCGCGAGCGTCGAAACCGAATGCCCGGTGCGCCTGGAAATGCCCGTGAGCGTATCGCCACGCAGAACGCGGTAATAGCCGCGCGGTGCGGGGCCGTAACCATCCCGGCTTTCCACCGGAGCCAGCACGCCACCGCCACTGCAACCGGCAATAAATGCAACCAGCACCAGCGCGATGCATGTCAGACCCGCGCGCCAGTTCACGGCCATCACCCGGCTGCGCCCATGGCCGACGCCCGCCGATCTGGCTAGCCATCTGTCCCTGCGACTGATATCAGCAGCCAACACCATGAGTCAAACCTTAGAGAATTACCTTGATGAGCACAAAGAGCCCAATAGCCACAACCACCAACCAGCCAATCCAGTCAACGTAACGGCGCAACTGCGCTTCCATCGGCGCGCCACCCCAGACCATCAGCGCCGCAACCATGAAAAACCGCAGACCGCGCCCAATGGCCGAGGCGATGGCGAATGGAACCAAGGCCATGCCCACAACGCCTGCCGTGATGGTAAACACCTTATAGGGAATGGGCGAGAAGCCGGCCAAAAACACCGCCCAAATACCCCAGTGCTCGAACCAGTCCTGCGCCTGCCCGAAGGCCTCGGCATAATGGCCGCCCGGGCCGACAATGGGCTCGACCAGATCGAAGGCCAGGCGGCCGATCAGATAGCCGAGCAAACCGCCAGCAACCGAGGCCAGGGTGGTCAAACCCGCAAACCACCAGGCACGTTGCGGGCGCGTCAGGCACATGGGTGCCAGCATCACATCCGGCGGTATCGGGAAGAAAGACGACTCCGAGAAGCTCAAGGCGCCAAGGTACCAGGGCGCGTGCCGATGCTCCGACCAACGCATGACCCGGGTGTAAAGCGCTGAAAACAGCCGCATCAGCCAACTCCTCCGAGTAACGGGACGAACATGACCGGCTCCAGATCTTCGTGCCGGAAGCCGGTACGAGTCCGGGTCAGGCGCACCAGTCGCTGCTGCGAGCCCACGACCAACGGCAGCAACATCGAGCCGCCGGGAGAGAGTTGCTCGGCCAGGCATCGGGGGATACCCTCGGAAGCGGCAGTGATAAGGATGCCATCAAAAGGCGCCATTTCCGGCCAGCCGAGGCGACCATCGCCATGGCGATAGCGCACATTACGCAATTTCAGCGTCTGTAGCCGCGGTTCGGCAAGACCCCAGAGGGCGGCGAGCCGCTCAATTGTGTAGACCCGGCGCACCAGCATCGCCAGCACGGCGGTCTGAAAACCCGACCCGGTGCCAATCTCCAGCACTGTGGAGCAGGGACCGGATTCCAGCAACAGTTCGGTCATCCGCGCAACGATATAGGGCTGGGAAATGGTCTGACCATGGCCGATGGGCAGGGCCGAGTCCTCGTAGGCGCGGGTGCCTAGGGCCTCGTCGATGAACAGATGCCGGGGAATCCCGGCCAGAGTCTCCAAGACTTGCTGGTTGCGAATGCCGTCTTCTTCCAGCCGGGCCAGCAGACGATCCCGCCCGCGCAGCGCAAGGGGTTCGCGCTCAAAGGCCGGGTTCTTTTGGGGCTCGATCACCGCAGACCCTCCAGCCAGGCGTCCAGCGCAGCCACGGCACTATGGCGGGTGAGATCCACCTGTAGCGGCGTGACCGAGATGTAGCCATCGCGCACTGCGGCAAAATCGGTTCCCTCGCCAGCGTCCTGCTCCGGTCCGGGCGGACCCACCCAATAGACAGGCCGGCCACGCGGGTCCTCGGCGCGGATCATGGGCTCCGACTTGTGCCTATTGCCCAGCCGGGTGGCACGCAGGCCATTGATCTCGGTGGCGGGAAGGTCGGGAATGTTCAGGTTGAGAATCATCTGTCCTTGAAAGAGCGCGGCTTGCCATTGTTCTGGCAGTTCTATGTTTCGCTTGGCAGTCGCTTGTGCGGCGCTTGTGCCCCAGTCCGACTCACCGAGGCGCGCGACCAGGCGCGCAGCAATCTCAGCAGCCGTATCCAAATGTCGGGGCTCGAAGGCGCTGCTCGAGACCGCCACCGCCGGCAGGCCAAGAAAACGACCCTCGGTTGCGGCCGCCACTGTGCCTGAGTAGATCACATCGTCGCCAAGATTCGGCCCGTGATTGATCCCGGCAACGACCAGATCCGGCGCCGGATCTGGCGGAAAATCTGATCCAGACTCGAGGAGACCCGAAAGCGCCAAATGCACGCAGTCGGTCGGGGTGCCAAACACACGATACAGGCCGGGCTCGACCCGCTCGGCGCGAACCGGGGTGTCGAGCGTGAGCGAATGACTGGCCCCGCTGCGATCCCGGTCGGGCGCTACCACAGTCACACTCGCGTAACGCGACAGCGCCCCGGCGAGCGCGTGCAGCCCGGGGGACCGGTAGCCATCATCGTTACTGAGAAGGATATTCATGGATGCCACCCATCTGCAAGCCCAGGCGCATGGCGCGGCGCCACTGCGGAAGATGAATCTGTCGTTTCAACCTCAAGGTTCATGATGCAGCGCTATCCCTGCCGATGAGTCACTTGTGATTCAGGGTATACCAATCGAAAACTAATGGTTTTCTGTTTTTGGGTCGGGTGACGGCCACGGGAGTCTCGGCGGCCCTTGATTAGATCAGGGATGCCGCCGGGAAGCCTACAGGGAGGTATTCACGGCGCCCCCTGTTGCCGTCACCCGGCCCAAAACGAGCCGAAATCTCAAAGGGGTTCGGCATAAAGGGCGCCAAGCCATTGCCGCACCCCTTGCTATACTGCCCCAGGCTTGAGCATCAATCTATCACACATCAGATGAAAAAAACCGTTCAAGAGTCTGATTTCGAGCTTTTTCGGCAAGCCGTTGATGATGCCCAGCCGCTCGCAATTGAAGCTCCCGTGCCCTATCGGGAACGCCCGCCCCCCATTCCACGACCGCGCCCGCCAGAGGCTGACGAGACCGAGGAACGCCGGCTGTCGGAACATGAAATCGACACCCCCGAGTACCTGCTTTACGCCCAGCCCGGCGTGCAGCACCGGGTGCTTGGCGAGTTGCAACGCGGGCGCATCGCAGTCGATCTCGAACTCGATCTGCATGGCCTCACCGCCGCCCACGCCCAAGCAACGCTGCGCGAATTCCTCGCCGACTGCCGCGCCCGGCGCGTGCGCTGCGCCCGGATTATTCACGGCAAGGGCGCGCGCTCACCCGACCGCCCGCCAGTGCTCAAACGCAAACTCAACTACTGGCTGCGGCTGCGCACCGAGGTACTCGCCTTCTGCTCCGCCCCGCGCCACGATGGCGGCACGGGCGCGCTCTATGTGCTGCTGCGCAACCCGGACAAAGCCCAGCGCCGCCGCAGGCGGGACGGCACACACTAAGGCTCATAGACCCGGCCACCCCGGCAACTAAATCCATGAAATTCACGGTTAAGGTCCAACCGTCCGGATTGCACCGTCACGGAGCACTGGCAGCGTCGATTCTGCCGCTTGCCGGCTCCAACCAATCACCCAACTCGCGCACCACCGAGGTCGCATAAGCACCCGCCGGCAGGCGGAACCTCAACAGCAGGCAAGCCCCCTCCTCCATCTCCCAGCACAAATCCTGTGGGCGCAGAATCAGCGCGCGTCGTTCAGCACGCAAACCCGCGCGGCCAAGGCCCTCGATCCAGCCCGCCCAGGGCACCAAAGCCTCGGTTTCTAGCGCGGCCAGCTCGCCCCCAACAAGAGACTCGCCCGTCCCGCACAGCGGCCCGGTGGGCGACAAATCCCCGCTCGCCACCCGCCCGGCGATGCTGTCATCAATCACCTCAGCCAGAAAATGCGAATGGCTTCCCGCCAGCTGCAGCCGCTCGCCAGGTAGTGCCCGATTCCAGGACCCAAGCTCCACCCGCCGCGCCAGTACCTGATTGAACAACGCCGAGCGCGCGGCTGACAAGAGCAGACCACGCTGATGCCGCGACAGGCGCCGACCGCCACCCGAGTGACCGGTTAGCAGACCATGGGCACGCGCCAGATTGCCCCCATCACGGCCAAAGCGCTGGGGGCCGAAATAGTTTGGCACGCCCTGAGATGCCATAGCGGACAGACGCGCCGGCAGGGCATCGAGATTGCCGGACAACTCGCGCAGGCGCAGCTCGAAGCTGTTCCAGGCGACGGCTCCACGCCGCAGCTTGCGGCCATGACGGCGGCAATCCAGCACTTCGACCCCCTCGGCGACGAGCGGCGACCAGTCTGGCGCCGGCCCCTCGCCCAGGGGCAGCGAAAACCACTGAGTCGCCACCGCCTGGCGATCTTTGAGGCCGGCATAGCCGATGTCGCGCACCGCCACGCCGGACAGCGCGGCCAGGCGCCGCGCCACCCACTCGGTATTGGCGCCTGTCTTGCGAACCTGTAGCAGCCAGTGCGAGCCCTGATCGTCCGGCTCGAAACTCAAGGTCTCGGCGACGGCAAAGTCCTCGGGCTCGGCACGCAGCCGCCCATGGATCAGCGCTGGACCATGCGCGCGCGGCAGATGCTCAAAGCCGATAAGGCGCGTGAGCTCAGCAGAAATGGCCGGGCTTTCCATGCCGCGCATGACAACCGGAACTCAGTCCAGAAAGCCCGGTGGATGCTCAAGCAACACCACGGCGAAAGTCGCAATGCCCTCCCCACGCCCGGTGAAACCCAACCGCTCGCTGGTGGTGGCCTTGATGTTGACCCGTGCCGGAGGGCAGCCCATGTCACCGGCCAGGCAGGCGCGCATCGCCGCGATATGCGGGGCGAGCTTGGGCGCCTGAGCGACGATGGTCAGGTCGGCATTGACCAGGGACAGTTGCTGCGTTGCCAGCGTTTCCATCACCCGGCGCAGCAGCACGCGGCTGTCGATATCCTTGAAGGCCGGATCATTGTCCGGGAAATGATGCCCGATGTCGCCGAAGCCGCCAGCGCCGAGCAGGGCATCGCACAGGGCGTGAATTACTACATCGCCATCGGAATGGGCCTCAAGCCCGAATTCGTGCGCGACCTCGACCCCGGCCAACACCAGTCGCCGCCCCGAGGCGAAACGATGCACGTCAATTCCCTGCCCGATCAGCATGCCGACTCCGGTTGTGTCTGTTTGGCTTGTTCAGCCTGTTGCGAGAGATAAAAGCGCGCCAGGTCCAGATCCTCGGGGCGCGTGATTTTGATATTATCGCTGTGGCCTTCCACCAGGCGTGGGCTCAGTCCGAGCAGCTCGATGGCGCTGGCATCGTCGGTCACCAGTTGATCATGGGCAAAGGCGAAGTCCAGCGCCTGTCTCAGCTGCCCGAGCCGGAAGGCCTGGGGCGTGAAGGCGCGCCAGAGGTCAGCGCGCGGCACTGTCTCGGCGACCGACACAGTTCGCGGCAGAACATCCGCAGTCAGAACTGCCCCTGGTGCCGCCGCATTGGCAGCTGGTTCAGGGTTGGCGCGCTTGACGGTGTCGTGCACCGGCACCGCAAGCAGCGCGCCCACGGGTTCTCTCACCAGCACCGCCAACAAGCTGTCCAAGTCCGCGCGCCTCAAACAGGGCCGGGCGGCATCGTGCACCAGCACCCAGTCCTGTTCATCAGCCACT
Organism: Thiorhodovibrio frisius; assembly: GCF_033954835.1. NCBI lineage: Bacteria > Pseudomonadati > Pseudomonadota > Gammaproteobacteria > Chromatiales > Chromatiaceae > Thiorhodovibrio > Thiorhodovibrio frisius. The sequence continues at coordinate 2,022,698 of NZ_CP121471.1, read as the reverse complement.
GCCGCCAGCGCGTCCAGCCCATTGCGCACCGAGTGACAGCGTTCCGCTCCGCCATCGGCGCGCAGCACGCCGGGATGATCCGCATGGGGACCTTCTGGCCAATAGGGATCATCCGGATGCAGCACCACCACGCAACCGCGAATGCCGGAATGTTCCAGAAAGCAGTCAAGCGCGCGGTCGATTACCCGGCGCCCATCGAGTTCCAGATACTGCTTGGGCCGGGCGGCGCCGAAACGTCGGCCGACGCCGGCTGCCGGGATGAGTACCCAGCAGGCAGCGGCCACCTGAGCCGACTGCCGGGCCGTCTGGCCCACTGATGCCATCAGTGCTCCCCCGCCGGCTCGGCGCGACGGCGCGCGCGCTCGGCGGCCGACTTCTCGATGATCTGCAGAAACAGCTCGCCGTCCTGGATCATGCCGAGATCGAAACGGGCGCGCTCTTCAATAGCCGCCAAGCCGGTTTTCAGACTTTCCACTTCGGCAATCAGCGCCTGATTGCGCGCGCGCAGGCGATCAAGTTCCACCTGCTGCTCGCCAATCTGCCCCTTTAGCGTATGCAATTGCGCCAGACTGCCCTCCCCCACCCACAGGCGGTATTGCAGCAGCCCGAACAAGGCAAGCAGAACCAGCACCAGCCAGCGTATCGAAGTCATAGCGCGCGCTGTGTTCCGATCCGCACCACGTTACAGATACCGAAACGCCGAGCGCCCGGCGTAGACCGCGCTATCGCCAAGTTGATCCTCGATACGCATCAGCTGGTTGTACTTGGCGACGCGATCAGAACGCGACAGGGAGCCGGTCTTGATCTGCCCGGTCGCAGCGGCGACGACCAGATCGGCGATGGTGGTGTCCTCGGTCTCGCCCGAACGATGCGAGACCACGGCGGTGTAGTCGGCACCATGGGCCATGTTGATCGCTGCCAGCGTTTCGGTCAGAGTGCCGATCTGGTTGACCTTAATCAGAATGGAATTGGCAATGCCCTTGTCGATGCCTTCCTGGAGGATTTTGGTATTGGTGACATAAAGATCGTCGCCCACCACCTGCACCTTCGCGCCAAGTCGCTCGGTGTGATCCTTCCAGCCATCCCAGTCGCCTTCGGCCAGGCCGTCCTCGATGCTGATGATGGGATACTTGGCGCACCATTCGAGCATCAGATCCGTCATGCCGGCGGCATCCAAGGTGCGGCCCTCGCCTTTGAGATTGTAGCGGCCGTTTTCGTAGAACTCAGACGCCGCCACGTCCATGCCGAGGTAAATGTCCTGCCCCGCCTTGTAGCCGGCTTTCTCGATCGCTTCGAGAATGACCTCAATCGCCGCCTCGTTTGACGGCAGATCGGGCGCGAAACCACCCTCGTCGCCCACAGAGGTAGCCAGCCCACGCCCCTTGAGTACGGATTTGAGTGCATGAAAAACCTCGGCGCCATAGCGCACCGCTTCGCGGATGCTCGGCGCACCCACCGGCAAAATCATGAACTCCTGAAAATCGACGCTGTTATCGGCATGCTGCCCACCATTGATGATATTCATCATGGGCACCGGCAGGCGATAGTTGCCATTGCCAAGATACTGATACAGCGGCAGGGCTTTTTCCTGCGCGGCAGCATGGGCGGCCGCCATAGACACACCAAGAATGGCATTGGCACCGAGGCGGCCTTTGTTCTCGGTGCCGTCAAGTGCGATCATGCGCTCGTCAAGCGCGACCTGATCCGACACTTCCATGCCCAGCGCCGCTTCGCGAATCTCTCCGCCGATATTGGCGCAAGCATGGAGTACGCCCTTGCCGCCGTAGCGGGATTTATCGCCATCGCGCAGCTCGAGTGCCTCACGCGAACCGGTCGAAGCGCCCGAAGGCACGGCAGCACGACCAATCGCGCCATCGGCGGTGATAACATCGGCTTCAACGGTCGGATTGCCGCGCGAGTCGAGAATCTCCCGCGCGCGGACTTCGACAATTTCAGACATGGTGAATGCTCCAGAAAGTGAAATGATGAAAAATCGAAAATCGGGTTTGGATGCAAAGCTGTCTGGCGGCGATTAACAAGGCAGAGGCGACTTGATTCGCCTGCATTTCGGCTTCACGCACCGAATCAAACAAATTTTACAAAACAGCTCCAATTGGGCTAGAAGCTGACCGCCAAATCCCTACTTAACGGAATGACCCTTTGTCTGCTCACACGCGGCCAACGGCAGCCCCAATCAAAGAGGCTTCAGCCAAGTCCCCCGCTTTGACCAGCCGGTCAATGCCCACCAATATCTCCAGCAAATCGCGCATTTTCCCCAACGGCCAGGCATTGGGCCCATCACTCTTGGCCTGCTCCGGGTTCGGGTGGGTCTCCATGAAGAGACCCGACACCCCAGCCGCCACCGCCGCACGCGCCAGCACAGGCACAAACTCCCGCTGCCCACCGGAGGCATGGCCCTGCCCGCCCGGCAACTGCACTGAGTGGGTTGCATCAAACACCACAGGAGCGCCGGTCTCGCGCATCACCGCCAGCGCGCGCATGTCTGAGACCAGGTTGTTATACCCAAAGCTCACACCGCGCTCACACACCAGAATCTGCTCATTGCCAGTCTGACGCGCCTTGCGCACCACCTGCGCCATGTCCCAGGGCGCCAGGAACTGACCCTTCTTGATATTTACCGGCTTGCCCTGCGCGGCCACATTTTGGATAAAATTGGTCTGCCGACACAAAAAGGCCGGCGTTTGCAGTTTATCGACCACATCGGCTACTTCGCTGAGCGGCGTATCCTCATGCACGTCGGTCAGCACAGGCACCCCAACCTCGCTGCGCACCCGCTGAAGAATACGCAGCCCGGTCTCCAAGCCTAACCCACGAAAGCTATCGATGGATGACCGATTTGCCTTATCGAAGGATGCCTTGAAAACATAAGGGATACCCAGCGCCTCGGTAACCGCCTTGAGCTCGGCTGCCACTTCCAACACCAGCCCTTCGCTCTCAATTACACAGGGGCCAGCGATCAGAAACAGCGGCTGATCAAGGCCGACTTCAAAGCCGCAGAGGTTCATATCCAAAGTCACCCAGCGCGCGCGCGTCGGTAATCACGCGCCGCCTCAATAAAGCGGCGGAAGAGCGCATGGCCGTCGCGTGGCGTGGATGTAAACTCAGGGTGGAACTGACAGCCGATGAACCAGGGGTGATCCGGAATTTCAACAATCTCCACCAAGCGCCCGTCGAGCGACCACCCCGAAAAGCGCAGACCGGCGTCCTTCATTGGATCCAGATACTGATTATTGAATTCATAGCGATGGCGATGGCGCTCGCGAACCTGATGCCTGCCATAAATTCCGCGCGCCAAACTGCCAGGCTCGAGCCGGCAGTTTTGCCCGCCTAAGCGCATGGTGCCACCCTTGTCGGCGCTGGCATCGCGGCGCTCGCGCGTGCCGGCCTCGGTCGCCCACTCGGTAATAAGGGCGATCACCGGATGCGGGGTGTCGCTAAAAAACTCAGTGCTGTGCGCGCCCTCAAGGCCAGCAACATTGCGCGCGTATTCGATCACCGCCACCTGCATGCCGAGACAAATCCCCAAATAGGGAATGCGCTGCTCGCGCGCATGGCGCACGGCGGCAATCTTGCCCTCAATGCCGCGCTCGCCAAAACCCCCGGGCACCAGAATGGCATCCAGGCCATCCAGCGCGCCGGTGCCCGAGCGCTCAATCTCCTCGGAATCAAGATAGCGGATTTCAACCTGCGCCTGCGCATGCACTCCGGCGTGAGCCAGAGCCTCAGACAGCGACTTGTAAGCCTCGGTCAGGTCCATGTACTTGCCAACCATGCCGATGACGACCCGGTCGCGCGGCGTCTCGAAACCGCGCAAGACCGCATCCCACTCGGACAAATCCGCTGGCGGAACATCGAGCCCAAACTGCTTGACTACCAGTTCATCGAGGCCCTGGGCATGCAACAGTGAGGGAATCCGATAGATATTGTCTGCATCCACCGCCGAGATGACGGCCTCCTCGCCCACGTTGGTGAAGAGCGCGATCTTGCGCCGCTCGTCATCCGGCAAATGCTGCTCGGCGCGGCACAGCAGAATGTCCGGCTGAATACCGATAGAACGCAGCTCCTTGACCGAATGCTGAGTCGGCTTGGTCTTGATCTCACCGGCGGTGCGAATGTAGGGCACCAGCGTCAGATGCATAAAGAGCACATGCTCGCGCCCCAGTTCGACGCGCATCTGGCGGATGGCCTCAAGAAAGGGCAGCGACTCGATGTCACCCACGGTGCCGCCAATCTCGACCATCGCGATGTCGGCCGGAGCAATGTCGGGCGGAGCAATGTTTTCTGGCCCGTCGGCAGACCGGCCTGCCAAGCCTTTCATCGCGTTGGCGCCGAGGCGAATACTGTCCTTGATCTCATCGGTGATATGTGGAATCACTTGCACGGTGCGACCAAGATAATCGCCGCGTCTTTCCTTGCGGATGACGGACTCGTATATCTGTCCGGTGGTGAAATTATTGTTGCGCCCCATTTGGGTGCGCAGAAAGCGCTCATAGTGGCCGAGATCCAGATCCGTCTCCGCGCCATCGTCGGTGACATAGACCTCGCCATGCTGAAAAGGACTCATGGTGCCAGGATCCACATTGATGTAGGGATCGAGCTTAATCATGGTGACCTTGAGCCCGCGCGCCTCAAGCAGCGCCCCCAGGGACGCCGAGGCGATTCCTTTCCCGAGCGAAGACACAACACCGCCGGTGACAAAAATCAGCTTGGATCTCATGGGAGCCTGTATGGAGGGTGAGTCATGAATGCGGGCGGCGACCTGCGCCCCGTCGCGAGCCGCTACGTTATCAAATCCCTGCTCCACCGACAACGCGGTCGGCTGCATTGCCGGCTGGAGGGGCGGCTGCATTGGCCGACTCACCCGCACGGCGTCCGCCGCTGCGGGCGCCTCACCCGTCGCTGCCAGATAACGCCTAACCCCCCGCCCCTCCATCAAGAGCACAAAGAGCGCAAACACCAACAGCCAACCCGCCGCCACTGGCCAGTGCGTCAGCGCCAGGCCATCGCCCAACTGCGGCGGGAACCAGAAGTGATCGAGTAGCAGCATGCCAAGCCCCAACAAGGGATAACCCACCACCCGCTTGAGATCATAGGGCACCGGAAAGAAACGCCGTCCCAGCAGATAAGACAGCACCACCATCACCCCATAGCAGGCCAAATGCGCCCAGGCCGCGCCCTCGTAGCCATGGGTTGGCACCAGCCACAACAGCATCATCACAGTCACTCCGGCACCCACCAAAGACACCGCCGCCCCAAGCAGGGTGCGATCCGTCAGCTTGTACCAAATGGACAGATTCACATAGACGCCAAGCAGCAGATTGGCCAGCAGCAGCACCGGCACCACGCTCAGCCCTTCGCGATAGGCTGCGCCGACAAAATACTGAAAAACATCCAGATTCAGACTCACCAGCAAAAAGATCGCGACGCAGAAAATCACAAATCCATGCAGCACCAGGGCATAGGTCGCGCGCGCATTTTTCTCTTTCGCATAAGCAAAAAAGAACGGCTCCCCGGCATAGCGAAAGGCCTGAATAAAGAGCGCCATCAGAATCGACAGCTTGTAGCAGGCACTATAAATACCGAGCTGCGCCATATTGGTGGCATTGTCATAGGGCAGCAGGTACTTGAGCGCCGCGCGGTCAAGCATCTCGTTGACAATACCGGCCATGCCCACCACCACCAACGGCAGCGAGTAGCGCAGTAGCCGCTTGAGCAGTTGCCGATCAAAGCCACGCAGGGCGCCAAGCAGCTGCGGGCTGAGCAACAACAACTTGAGCGCGCTGGCCACGAGATTGGCAATGAACACATAACCAACACCAATCTCCGGCAGCCACAGCCGCCCGAGCGCGGATTGCGGATCGGCCGCGAAGGCCTCGCGGCACAGCACAATAAAAAACAGATTCAGCCCGATATTGGCGCCGATCTCGATCAGCTTAATGGTGGCAAAACGCGCAGCGCGATTCTCCGCCCGCAGCCGCGCAAAGGCTGCCGCGCCAATGGAGTCCATGGCCACAATGGCCGCCGTCCACAGGATATACTCCGGATGTGCCGAATGGCGCAGCAGATCCGCCACCGGCTGCCGCCAGAGCAGGGCCGCGAGCAGAAAGGCCCCATTCGCCACCAGCAGCGCCCGCACCACAGTGGCATAGACCACTCCAGCCGCCTCCGGATCAGCGGCGCGAAAACGGAAATACCCCGTCTCCAAACCAAACACCAGCAGCACCGCCAGAAAGCCCATGTAGGCGTAAAACTCCGCCACCACCCCGTACTCCGCCGGCGCGAAGCTGTAGGTGAAAAGCGGCACCAGCAGGTAATTCAGAAAGCGTCCAAAGACACTGCTGACACCATAAATGGCCGTCTGGGCAGCGAGGCGTTTCAGTGGATTCATAAGGTGTTAGAACATGAGAGCCAACAGAAGACCACTATCTTAAACCCAAAGCGCGCATCCCTCGGCTATCGCAATCAGAAAAGTGACCGCCTGTCGCTCAGACTGTTGCGTCACATTTCGTGCCTCTCTGTAGCAAATACGTTTTCTGTTTTGGGCCAGGTAGCGCTCCCAGGGGCACTGCGGCAGGAATGCCGCCGTGAAGCCCCCCTTGAGTTCCCAAAGTCGATGCATACCTTTTGAACTCAACTTATCCATCCCTGTCCGACACCGACTTTGGAGGTCCATCATGGCACACGAACTCCCCGCCCTGCCCTACGAGAAGAACGCCCTCGAACCCGTCATTTCGGCCGAGACGATCGATTTTCACTACGGCAAGCATCACCAGACCTACGTCACCAACCTCAATAACCTGACCAAGGGCACTGAATTCGAGAGTCTCGGGCTCGAAGACATCATCAAAAAAGCCTCGGGCGGCATCTTCAACAACGCCGCCCAGGTGTGGAACCACAGCTTCTACTGGAACTGCCTGAGCCCGAGCGGCGGCGGCGCACCCAGTGGCGCTCTGGCCGATGCGATCAACGCCAAGTTTGGCAGCTTCGATGAGTTCAAAAAGCAGTTCTCAGCCTCGGCAGCCGGCAATTTCGGCTCCGGCTGGACCTGGCTGGTGAAGAACGCCGATGGCAGCGTGGAGATCATGAACACCTCCAACGCCGCCACGCCCATGACTGAAGGCAAGACCGCCCTGCTAACCGTTGATGTGTGGGAGCATGCCTACTACATCGACTACCGCAACGCGCGGCCGAAGTACCTTGAGGCCATTTGGGACAAGATTCACTGGGATTTTGTGAGTCAGAATTTCGCTGGCTAGCGATCTGACGGGCGAAGCAATTCGCCCCTGCGCGCCCGCTCGGTTCTTTTCGATGACGGAAAACACCCTGGGCCGCCCATTCTGCATTCTTCAATAATTCCTGCCTGTCGGCAGCCCGACTTGTAGTCAGGCCGCCGGCAGACTTTCCCTCCGATTCGTAGCGCCCCCTATCGACCCCGCATCGATCTGGTGCAGCCTGAGCCGAAGTGAGTGGTAAACTAGCGATCATTTTGCTAGCTGCCCAGAAGGTTCCCGGCCCACCATGTCCTGCTCCAAAACAACCGTCAAAAAAGCCAAAACCGGCATCCAGGGTCTGGATGAAATCACCGGTGGCGGCATTCCCGCCGGTCGGCCGACCCTGGTCTGTGGTGGTCCTGGCTGCGGTAAGACGCTGCTGGCCATGGAATTCCTGGTTCGCGGCGCGACCGAATACGGCGAGCCTGGCGTCTTTATGGCGTTCGAGGAAAGCATGGCCGAGCTGTGCGCCAATGTCGCCTCGGTTGGCTTTGATCTGTCGCACCTGCTGGCGGAAAAACGTCTGTTTGTCGATGAAGTCATGATCGATCCGGAGCAGACAGCGGCCACCGGCGATTTCGATCTCGATGGGCTCTTCCTGCGCTTGGCCGATGCCATCGCTCGCGTCGGCGCCCGGCGCGTGGCTTTCGATACCCTGGAGCGGCTGTTTTCCAGCCTGCCCGACCCGGGCATTCTGCGCGCCGAACTGCACCGGCTGTTTCGCTGGCTCAAAGAGCGCGACATCACCGTGATTCTCACCGCAGAGCGCGGCGACGGCGCCCTGACGCGCCACGGGCTTGAAGAGTATGTCTCTGACTGCGTCATCGTGCTCAGTCATGAGCTTAACAACCTCATCTCCACCCGCCGGCTAAGGGTGATGAAGTATCGTGGCTCCAGTCATGGCACCAACGATTATCCCTTCCTGATCGACGACGATGGCATTTCCATTCTGCCCGTCACCTCGGTGACCCTGGCACATGAGGCCAGTCGCGAGCGAATTTCCAGCGGCGTGGAGCGACTCGACGAGATGCTTGGCGGCCAGGGCTTTTTTCGCGGCAGTTCAATACTGTTGTCAGGCACTGCCGGGACTGGAAAAACCAGCCTTTCCGGTCACTTCACCTCCGCCGCCTGCGAGCGCGGCGAGCGCGTGCTCTACTTCGCCTTTGAAGAATCTGCCAGCCAGATCCAGCGCAATCTTGAATCCATCGGCATTGATCTGTCACCCTGCATGGCGCAGGGCCAACTTCAGATTCACGCAACCCGGCCGTCCTTTACCGGCCTGGAGATGCACCTTGCGCTCATGCATAAGGCCATCACCAGCTTTGCGCCGCAGATTGTGATACTAGATCCACTCAACAGCTTTCTCGAGTCCACCGAATACAAACAACTGCTCGAAGTCAAAGCCATGCTGATGCGCATGCTCGACTATCTCAAGCTTGAAGGCATCACCGGCTTTTTCACCAGCCTGACGACGGGCGGCGAGGCGGCCGAGCGCACCGACGTAGCCATCTCCTCGCTGATCGATACCTGGATTGCACTCACAGCCACAGATGTTGACGGGTATCGCATCCGCCGACTGGATATCATCAAATCGCGCGGCATGGCGCATTCAAGCGAAAGCCGTCCCTTTTCTCTGACCGGGCATGGGGTCGATTTGCTCGAGCCTCACACTGGCCATCCTGGTCACCCGGCCAGTTCCGAGCCAGCTGCGCAGCATGAACTGGCACTGCGCCATGCCCTGATGCAGGCGCGCATTAGCACCCTGCAAGCTGAATACGCATTGCAGGCCGCTCGCATCCAACAACAGATCACCCCCGATGCCATCAGTGGCTCCGCGCGCGACCAAGCGCGCGATGCCGACAGCCTCGGATCGCAGCTGGCGCAGCACGGAGGCTCCCGTTGAGTGCCGCGCCTGCCATGTCACCGCCCGAGTCCAATGCAGTCGTGCTTTTACGCCTCTATGTGGCCGGACAAAGCCCCAAATCCGTGGCCGCCTATGGCAATCTCACCCGCCTGTGCGAACAGCGTCTAGCCGCGCCCTACCGCATCGAAGTGATCGACCTGCTTGAGAACCCCGAACGGGCGCGCGAGGATCAAATCCTTGCCATTCCCACCCTGGTGCGTCGCCAGCCCGAGCCCATGCGCCGAGTCATCGGCGACCTCTCCGACGGCGACCGCGTGCTGCTCGGGCTAGACATTCCAGTGACCCCTGCTACCGCCAACCCTTAACCCTGCTGCGAGAGCGTCAGTGAGCTGCGGCCCGGAATCCCAAACCATCCTATCCCAAACCAACCCGTCGCAAGCCAGCCTATCGCAAGCCGTTCCATCGCTGGACGACTCGATGCGTGATCGGCTCAGCGCCGAAAACCAAGATCTGCGCGCGCGCCTCGCCGAAGCCGAAGAAACCCTGCGCGCGATTCGCAACGGCGACATCGATGCCCTGGTAATTTCCAACGATCAGTGGCTCGGCGAACGCCTGTTCACCCTCGAGGGCAGCGATGCCTCTTATCATGCGCTGATCGAATCCATGAGCGAGGGTGCCCTGGTGCTGACCGCCGAGGGCCTGGTGTACTACGCCAACCGCCGCTTGGGCGAGATGCTCAAAACACCTCACCAAACCCTGCCCGGCACCGCCTTCAAGCAGTGGATCAAACCAATTGATCACCCCTGGTTCGACAGCCTGCTGCGCCAGGACAGCACTCTTCCCGCCCATGGCATCGAGATCATACTGGTGGCCACGGATGGCAGCGAAATGCCCTGTCACCTGTCGGTCAGTGTGTTGCCGGTGGGTAATGACCAGGTCTATTTCAGCCTGGTAGCCACCGACCTGGCCGAACAGAAAGCCCACCAGGATCGAATTCTGGCCGCCGAGCGGCTGGCCCGCTCGATTCTCGACCAGGCCGCCGAGGCCATTGTGGTATGCGACCGCACCACCCAAGTGGTGCGTGCCAACGCACTCGCGCGGCAGCTCTGCGGGGTCAATCCCCTCGGGCAGTTTCTCGCAGACGCCCTGCCACTAGAGCTTCAAAGTGGCGCGCGTTTCGATCTGCATGAGTTCATCGGCGATCACGATCACCATCCGTTCGAGGCCCATCTCGCGCTTCAGGACAAAACCCTCACCCTGCTGATCGGTATCGGCCCTTGGCTGGGCAGCGATGGCAGCATACTCGGCAGCATCGTCTCCCTGACCGACATCAGCGCTCGCAAATCGGCGGAAGAACAAATCTTTCGCCTCGCCTTCTACGATCCCCTCACCGGCCTGCCCAACCGCCGGCTGCTCGAGGAATGGATCAGCCATCAGACCGTCCAGTACATCCGCAGCGGCCGCCACGGCGCCCTGGCCTTCATCGATCTGGACAACTTCAAAACGCTCAACGACACGCGCGGGCACGATGTAGGCGACCTCCTCCTAAAGCAGGTCGCAGCGCGAATTAAAACCTCGATTCGCGAGTCCGACATCCTCGCCCGCCTCGGCGGTGATGAGTTCGTGCTCATTTTGGCCGAACTCGATTCGGACCCGCGCGAAGCTGCACACCAGGCCGAGACGGTGTGCGCCAAAATTCACCGCGAAGCGCGCGAGCCCTATGTGATCGACGACTACGAGTGCCGCAGCACCCTTAGCATCGGCATCACACTCTTTGGCAAGCACAAGACCTCACTCGACGAACTCCTCAAGCGCGCCGACTTGGCCATGTATCAATCGAAGGCCAGCGGACGCGACACCTGGAGCTTTTTCGCCCCCGAAATGCAGCAGGCACTCGAGAGCCGCGCGCGCCTTGAGGAACGCCTTCGCCTGGCCCTTCAAGACGGGGGGCTATGGCTGGCTTATCAGCCACAAATCGACCGCACGCGCCACTTGATCGGCGCCGAGGCTCTGCTGCGCTGGAAGGATGGCGTCGAAGGCATGGTTTCACCGGCAGTGTTCATTCCCTTGGCGGAGGAGACCGGACTCATTCTCCCTCTGGGCGATTGGGTATTGGACCAAGCCTGCGCACAACTGGCCGAATGGGCCAAGACACCAGAAACCGCGAAGCTGACGCTGGCAGTAAATGTCAGCGCCCATCAGTTTCAGCAGCCGGACTTCGTCGCCCGTATTCGTGACGTCATCGCCCGCCACAGCATCAGCCCAAACTTGCTCAAACTTGAACTCACCGAAACCCTGCTGCTAAAAGACGTGACCGAGGCCGCCTATAAAATGGAAGCGCTCAAAGCCCTGGGCATCAGTTTCTCGCTCGATGATTTCGGCACCGGCTATTCATCGCTCGCCTATCTCAAGCGCCTCCCGCTCGATCAGTTGAAGATCGACCAGTCCTTCGTTCGCGATCTGCTCGAAGACTCAAGCGACGCAGCGATCGTCGATGCCATCCTGGCCATGGCCCGCAGTTTGGGGCTCCAGGTTATTGCCGAGGGCGTCGAAACCACCGCACAACACGCCCTTCTACTCAAGCAGGGCTGCAATGCCTTTCAAGGCTATCTGTTTGGGCGCCCGGGCCCATCGAGCCAGCTCGATTCGGCCCTGGCCTGATAACATCCTGGCCCGGTGACACCCGCTCTCGCCCCTTCGGTTATGATGCAGGACAATTTTCAACATCCACGAAACTTCTTTTCACATTTCCACACCAACCAGCCATGATCGATAGCTACAATCTGCTTGCACTTGGGTTTATGGCGACTTTTCCAAGACGGGCTTGATTATCCGTCCACTCGATATTGCTTCACTGCCACGACTGAAGTGAACAATAACGCATGCCATATAGGAGGCGCTTTAGAGCGCTTCCTGAGTCAAACCGAACAATGCACATGCAACGCCACTCCAGGCGCTCCCCCTGTCTTCTAGCCGTCGCCGCGCTTCTTTGCGCGTCGCTCATGCTGCCCGCGCAGCTGCTCTGGGCCGACTCTGCTGAGCCTAACACCAAGGTTGTTCTGACGGACGCAGAACAAGCCTTTCTCCGCCAACATCCAAGCATCCGGCTAGGTACCGACGCGAGCTGGGAGCCTTACGTCATCGCGGCGGCGGATGGCAGCATTCTTGGCTACGATGCCGATATTTTGGAGCGCGTCAATGCTCTGACCGGTGCCAACTTCGAGTTGGTACTGGGGCGCTGGAACGACATGCTGGAGGCAGCACGGGAGCGACGCATCGATGGTCTCAGCAGCAGCGTCGTTCATGATGAGCGCAGAGACTATCTGAACTTCTCCACCCCCTATATCTCCTCGCGCAAGATGCTGCTGGTCGCCGGTGGCAACCCGGCAAACATCCGTTCGACTCAGGATCTGGCCGGCAAGACACTGGTGATTCAGCGTGGCAATCTTGCTGATGAAAAGCTGGCGCGGAGTGTCGCCGGAGCTAAGCTCATGCTTGGCGACGGCATTGAAGACACCATCCTCGCGGTTGATCGCGGCGAGGCCGATGCAACCTTCGGCAACGGTGCGACACTCTTTGCCGCCAACCGTCTCGATCTACCCTCCCTGGAGGTCGCGACGGGGCTTGGCGAACCGATGGATCAGGTGTTCTCCGTGCGCAACGACTGGCCAGAGGCGCTCAGCATTCTCAACAAAGGCCTGGCCGCTATTGCGCAAGATGAGCGCTTGTCGATCCAGAGACGCTGGTTTCTCAATACGCGTAATGACCCCGAACCACTGTTGGCGCTGAACGCGGAGGAACGAAGCTATCTCCTCAACAGGGACCATCTGCGGCTGTGCGTCGACCCGCAATGGATGCCCTACGAGCAGTTAGACGATGACGGCCACTACCGGGGGATCATTGCAGACATCCATGACGCGCTCGCCAAGCGGCTCAATATCCGGCTTGAGATCCTGCCGACCGCGACCTGGGCCGAGTCGCTGCAAGCCGCCCGCGAGCATCGCTGCGATCTTCTCTCAGCGGCGGTTGAAACGCCCAAGCGCCTGTCCTTTCTCAGTTTTACCCCCGCCTTTCTGGATGTGCCCCTGGTCGTCGCCACCCGTCAAGAGCAACCCTTTATCGATAGCATCCTGGATGTTTCCGATAAAACCTTTGCGATGATTCGCCATCACGCACTCGAAGAGATTTTTCGCCGTCGCTACCCTGGCATCCAACTGATTGAGGTGGAGAATCCACGCACCGGGCTTGAGGCTGTGCGCGAGGGGCGGGTATTCGGTTTCATCGACACCAGCGTGACCATCGGCTATGCGATGCGCAAATACCAGCTCATCGACGTCAAGATTGCCGGCAAGCTTGAGGAGCGCTATGCGCTAACAGTCGGCGTACGCGGCGATGATCCCCTGTTGCTGTCGATCTACCGTAAAGCCGTGGAGTCCTTGTCTACGCAAGAGGTCGACCAGGCCGTATCGCGCTGGACCTCAATGGAGACCGTCAAGGAGCTTGATCGCCCGCTGCTGTTCAAGATATTCGGCGCGCTTGGCGTAATCGGCTTGCTGTTGTTCTATCGTGATCGCGTCATGTCCGGCTACAACCGCCGCCTGCAGGAGGCCAATCGGCAGCTTGAGGTGCTCTCGACCACCGACCAACTGACCGGAGTCGCCAACCGGCACAAGTTTGTTGAGATCATGACCCAAGAGATCGTCCGCGCGGAGCGGTACAAGAGTGCGCTGTCGGTGATCATTGCCGACGTCGACCATTTCAAGACCATCAACGATAGTCTGGGCCATGATGCTGGCGATCGCGTGCTCATCGCCTTCGCGCAATTGTTTGTTCACAAAAGCCGGAGTTGCGATCTGGTCGTGCGCTGGGGCGGCGAGGAGTTTCTGATGCTCTGTCCGCAAACCGATCTGGAATCCGCCACCCAATTGGCCGAGCTACTGCGGCAACGCGTTGCCGAAAGCGACTTCGGGATTGGCAGACCCATCACCTCGAGTTTCGGCGTCGCCCAGTACCGCGCGTCTGAAGACATCAACAAACTCATTACACGCGCAGACAGCGCCCTCTATCGCGCCAAAGCGCAAGGAAGAGACCGAGTCTGCACCGCCTGAGGCCGATTGGACCTGAAGGCGCAACTGGCGGGGTTCAACTAGTGACCAAAACCACCCAACCGGAGGCTCTGCCATGCCCGATGCTTTGTCGCCGCTGCCGATTAGCGTTCAGACCTTTCGCAAGCTCCGCGAGGGCGGCTGTGCCTATGTCGATAAAACCGCGCACGCAGCCGCCCTCGTGCAAGGTAGCAGCGCCTATTTTCTCTCCCGCCCGCGCCGCTTTGGTAAGAGTCTGTTCGTCGATACCTTAAAAGAGCTGTTCGAGGGCAACGAGCCGCTGTTTCGCGGGCTGCATATCCACCCGCGCTGGGACTGGCAGCAACGCAATCCAGTGATTGTGCTGGACTTTGCGGCCGGGGTCATCGAGAGCCGCGAGGGTCTGGATCGCCGCATCCGGCGACTGATAGAGGACAATGCCGAGCGCCTGGGTATCGACTGCGATTGGCAGAATAATGATATTCCCGGTTGTTTCGGCGATCTGATTCGCCAGGCCCACGAACAATTCGGTCAGCCTGCGGTGGTGCTGGTTGATGAGTACGACAAGCCACTCCTGGACAACATCGACCACCCCGAGCGCGCGGCCGAGCTGCGCGACGGGCTGAAAAATGTCTATTCGGTGCTCAAGGCGCAGGATGCCCATCTGCGCTTCGTCTTCATGACCGGGGTGAGTAAATTCAGCAAAGTGAGTCTGTTCTCGGGGGTGAATCAGCTGCGGGACATTACCCTGAGCCCCGATTTTGCGACCCTCTGCGGATATACCCAGACCGATCTGGAGACCACCTTTGCGGCCCATCTGGCCGGGGTAGACTGGGAGGCGCTGCGCGCCTGGTACAACGGCTATGGCTTTCTTGGCGAGCCAGTCTACAATCCCTACGATATCCTGCTGTTCATCAGCGAAGGTCACAGCTTCCGTAATTATTGGTTCGAGACCGGCAATCCGAGCTTTCTGATCAAGCTATTCCAGCGCAAACGCTATTTTCTGCCAAATCTTGAGCAGATCGAAGTCAGCGAGGAGATTCTCGACTCCTTCGATGCCGAGCGCATCAATCCCATCACGCTGCTGTTCCAAAGCGGCTATCTGACGATCGCCAGTACCGAGCAGAAATGGGGCGAGCTGGTCTTTCGACTGCGAGTGCCAAACCAGGAAGTTCGCACCGCTCTGAACAATCAGTTTATCGACGGCTATGCCGGCATCAGCGACGAACGTCTAACCTACAAAGCCGGACTGGCCGAAGCGCTAACCAGGGCTGATCTGCCAATGCTGATCGCGGCCATTAAGCGGCTGTTCGCCGCCATCCCCTGGCGCAACTTCACCGGCAACGACCTGCCGGATTCGGAAGGCTACTATGCCAGCGTGCTCTATGCCTTTTTCGCCAGCCTGAACGCAGAGATCACCCCCGAAGACCTGACCAATCACGGCCAGGTCGATCTGACGGTGCGGCTTGCAGACTACACCTATGTGATGGAGATCAAGCTTGATCGGGGCGCTGCGCGGCCAAAGCCAGAGCCAGAGCCAGAGCCAAAGGCAGAATCAGAGGCAGGCGCAGATAAGGATGGCGCGGAGACCAACCCGGCACTAGCGCAGATCCGCGCGCGCCGCTATAGCGAGAAGTATCGCGACACGCCAGGTCAGGGCCTATTCGAAGTCGGCTTGGTCTTCGGCAGCGCCGCGCGCAATCTGATCCAGGCCGATTGGCGGCAGGTGGACTGAAACAAGGGCGCTCGGGTGCTATCAGGCAGGATTCACCCGCGATCAAACTGGCGCCGAATGACCGCGAGCAGCGCATCGACATCGCCCGTCTTGGACTGATAATCGCAAGCACCGGCCGCCTGCATGGCGGCGGCACGGTCGGCCTCGGCGTGCATCGACAGGCCAATCACCCGCACCTCTGGCCAGCGTTGGCTGATTCGACGTGTCGCCTCGATGCCCCCCATGCCCGGCATGGAGGCATCCATGATGACCAGATCCGGCTGCAAGCGCGCCACATCAATCAGCGCTTCCTCGCCGCTGGCAGCCTCGCCAACGACCTCAATGTCCGGCTGATCGCTCAATAAAGCAGCAAGCCCATTGCGCACCATGGGATGATCGTCCACCAATAGCACCCGCAAACTTGGCACATCCAAACCCACCGCCTGCCGCGCCGCCGGCTGGGCCAGCAAGCCGCCCGCTCGCGGATGCGATGGCGCGACCGAGGTCGCAGAACAGCCCAGCACAGCGAGGCACACCTCGGTTCCTTCCCCCTGACGGCTGACAATGCTCAAACGCCCGCCAAGCAGGGCAAGACGCTCGCGAATGCCAATCAGCCCATAGCCTGACATCCCCCATCCGGCGTTGAGCGCGCGATCGACATCAAAGCCATCGCCGCAATTGCTGATGGTCACCCGCAGCCAACCCCCCTCCTGTTGCACCCGCACCTCGGCGTGACGGGCATGGGCGTGCTTGACCGCATTGAACAAACACTCGCGCACTCCGTCGAACAAAATATCTCTGACTTCCGGCTGGCGCGGACTCATATCCGTTTCGACATGGATGTCAACCTCCTGCTGATAACGCTCCAGCATTACCCGCGCCAGCCAATGCAGGGCAGCAGTCAACCCTGCTTCGCGCAGAATCGGTGGTGACAGGTCCGCGACCAGGTCACGCATCACCTGCTGCGCCTCGCGCAACAGACCCATGACCCGATCAAGCGCCTCGCCCGCCCCGGTCTCGCCGCCGGATGTCCCGCTTGAGCGCCGCAACCGGCGTTGCCCCTGCTCAACACCCAAGCGCGCGCCAACCAGAAGCTGCTGCAGGTTGTCGTGCAAAATACCAGCAATGCGAGTGCGTTCACGCTGTTCCGCGCGCGTCAGTTCCGCAGTCAGCTTTTCAAGCACCGCGTTACGTTCTTTTAGCTCCTTGACCGGGTAAGCTTCATCCTCGTCCTGTTCGCTGTTGGGCATCGAGACATGCTTCTGCTCGATACGCCAGGCATCCGCCGGCATCCCAGTGTCCGTCAGCGCATCGATCGGCGCGGCCACCGTCATGGTCAGACGCAGATGATGCATCACCAAGAGCTTTCCCTGGACGTCGGTCTCGATATCCATTTCGAGCAAAATCAGGCCCATATTGGGCGCGAGTGCCCGAATCTGGCGATGCCGAAAGACATAATCCACCGACTGCGGCGCATCGGTGAGATCTCGTCGATAACTTGCGAACCCCGCCTCGAGATCCTCAGCCAACTCCCCCAAACCCGAACCGACGCAGGAAAACGCCGGGCTCAACCACGCGACCGTGGCGTCGAAATCCCGCCGCGTAAAGTAGGCATCCAAGTATGAATCGAGAAAGCGTGACAAGGACTCCTCGGTACTCACCGGGCGGGACTGATTCATCGGAGGGTAAGGCTTAGCGCCAAATGCACCAGTGCGCGAAAAAGCGTCACGACAGCTGGCCCCAAAGAAAACCCTGCCCGATGGTGCAGCCGGCTTCGATCAGGGTATCGCGCTGTTGCGCTGTCTCCACTCCCTCGGCGACGACGTCCAAACCGAAGGTGCGCGCCAGCGTCAGCGTGGCTTGGGCGATGGCAAGGGCGGCGCGGTCATCCGGCAGACCGGCCACAAAGCTGCGGTCGATCTTGAGCTCGTCGATCGGGAAACGGTGCAGTGCGGCCAAAGAGGCATAACCGGTGCCGAAATCGTCAATGGCCACGCGAACGCCAATCCCACGCAGCGCGGAAAGCACTTCGATGGCGGCTTCCGGGCGAGTGACCATCACGGTTTCGGTGATCTCCAAGGTCAACTGGGCCGGTTTCACACCGGTTTCTTGCAGAGTGTCCTTCACCAGTTCCACCAGCGCCGGAGATTGGACGTGACGGGCACAAATGTTGACGCTGATGTGCTTGAGCTTCGCACCACCATGAGTCTGGCCACTTGCCAGGGCTGAACAGGCGGCACGCAATACCCAGGCGTCAAAGCGGGCGAAATTTGCCGCGCTTTCTGCCAGATGAATAAAGCGACCCGCGGCAAGAACGCCTTGCTCGGGATGGCGCCAACGCACCAGCGCCTCGTGGCCGACAACCTCTTGGGAGCGCAGATTCACCTGCGACTGAAACACCAGGTGGAGTTGATCGGCGCTCAGCGCCTCGCGGAAAGACAACTCCAGGCTGCGCAAATGGCCATCGGCCACATAGGCATCGGTATCAATGAAAGCGATCTGCCGACCACCGTCGCCCTTCGCCTGATACATGGCCGCATCAGCCAGGCTAATCAGGGTTTCAACAGCCTCGGCATCGTCGGGAAACACGGCAACGCCAATGCTGGCATTGGTAAATAATGTGGTACCGGAGACGCGAAACGGCTGCTGAAACCTTAGCTGTATGCGCTCGGAAAGTTCATTAATCCTGCTCCTAACGTCCACCGGATGGATGACGATTACGAACTCGTCTCCGCCGAAGCGCGCGACCGTATCTGTCTCGCGCATCAGATCCGAGAGTTCTTCACCGATAACCCGCAGCAGCGCGTCTCCCACGGAATGACCACGGGTGTCGTTGATCGCCTTAAAATCATCGAGGTCAATGAACAACACAGCGGCCTTGCCGCCTGCGCGGCGCGCGATACCCAACACTTGGTTGGCGCGATCATGGAACAAACGGCGGTTGGGCAACCCCGTCACCGCGTCGAAATTCGTCAGGCGCGCGACCCGCTCCAGCATCCGATTGAAGGATTGCGCCAGAATTCCGAACTCATCCTGCCGGGTTTCCGGCAAGGGCGTGTCCAGCTCGGCTTGCAGACCGATCTGTTCCACACGCGAGGTCAGACGTCGCAGTGGCCCCAGCACCAGAATCTGCTGGCTGAACAAAAACACCAGGATCAGAATCAGGCCCGCCACCCCGGTGATGCCAAGCCCTGTCGCCTGAGCCGTGCGCCCAATCGCCGTCACCGTGCGTTCGATTGAGGTCGATAGCACCACCAGCGGCTGATCAAAAACATCCTTAAGCGCGATTGATGCGCGAAGGCTATCAGCACCGGCTTCCTGGATTAGAATCTTCCCGTCACCGGAGCCGGTCTCGCCGCCGATCTCTCTAAGCATATCGGAAGCCGTTGCGGGTTGCGCCTGGATGCCAAGGTCCAGCGTCTCACCGACATCCGCCAAAACAGCGTCGTTCAACAGCCGCCCCATCATCAGGACCCCTCTGGGTGGTCCCGTTTCCGCACTGGTCAGGATGGAATGCGCGGCGATCATCATCGGACCAGCCGAAGTAGCCACCAGGCCACGCAGCCCGTTTTCCGATGACAGCGTCAACTCCGTCAAGCTCACCAGCAGATCGGCCCCTTGGGCAAAGTCTGCCAGATCAAGAAACTCTTCGGCTTCAAGATCATAGGTCTTGCCCCAAATCACCTGCCCTTCAATATCTTCGATCAACAGAAGATTGAGCCCAGCACCGGCCAAAGTTTCTTCGATGAGGTTGGCGGAAGCAAAGCCATCCTGGCGTCCCACCACATACTCATAGGTGTCGTCCCAGTACGCCCAGTCCTTCACCAGTACGTTCAGCGCTTCGACGTCACGCTTAACTGTGTTGCGAATAGTCTCGACCGTAGTGCGAGCCATCTGACGCTCCAGCGTCTGAAAGCTCGGGCCGATCACCTCCACAAGAACCAATGCAGCCACTGCAACCAAGGCCCCCAGCAAAAGGGCCGTCACCCCCAGCATTTTCGTCCTGATGGACAAACCCGCTTTCATTTCCGCGTCTTGCTCCTGCATGCTGGTTTCGGTTGCACTATCTGAAAAATTTGGCGAGGACGGCCAACCGGGTCGATGCGCGATGACATCCTTGAAGCGGTTCAAAACACCCCGTCAAGCATTCCTCCGCGCTCGATCAATTCTACCACTGCGGCCACCCAATCCCCTCCGCGCAAATTGGTTAGCACAAACCGGACACCGTTGCGGTACGGTTTACGAGCTTGCTGGACGTTCTAACCTTATCGGTTAGCCATCGGCGTCCTTTCCACATGGAATCACTTCGACGATTGCGCCTCCCTTTGTGAACATTTCTTTGCGGTTCCACCAGACAATCAGGGCTGCAAAACCAACCAACATGTATGTGTCGTATGGCTGCGCGTCAGGGAAGACTGGATTCATGAGCGAAAAATGGAAAAAGGCAGCCAGTAAGATACTACCACCGGACTGATTGAACAGTGCGGTTGCGATGACGCTTATTGCCAGGCATCCGGTAAAGAATGCAGCAAACGACCACTCGCTCTGCTGAGTCCCACTCAACAGGAAAGCTGGCAGATGCCACAGTCCCCATATGCCTCCAAGAATTAGCCCAGCCCAGAGCGGAGCAAACTTCATTTGTAGTAGTGGAAGTGCGAACCCCCTCCAGCCGAACTCCTCCACTGGCCCTTTGATAGCGGCAAGAAACAGTGCTGTGAACAAAGACGGTATAGATGCAAATGGAAAGGGTTCAGTGTACAGATTCCCACTAAGTGCGAAACCGATAATAAAGATCAACGGAATGCCGATAATCAGAAAGACGTACCAAGTCACACTGCAACGCCAGAGAAAAATCCGCTCAAGGAAATGCTTCAGACCTGATATGCCACCAGTGCGAGCGACAAGGATAAACGCCGCGATTGCAGGGGAGTAGACGGCTAAGTAGAAAAGTGGATGGGTGCCAGTGAGCTGACCAAACATTGCCCCCATACGATCCGGAAAAAAAACATAAAGCCCAATAATCCCCCAAGCCAATCCAAACGAAATCAATAGAAACAGAATGAATGAACGAAAGGGTATTGGCTTTGTTTCTTGCGTCAAGGCCGTTGGAGGTATGTTGCGTATTTTCCTTGCCGAATCCAGTACACAAGCGATGGAGAAAAAAGCAGAAAGACCATACCTACGCTCAACAAGTTACCTTTCAAGGGATTGAAATCATCCAGTACCTTGCTCCAGCTGAGATTAAAAACACGCCTTGCAAAATAGATATCTAAGCAGGTCATTATTGCCAACCAGACAATGCCAATAAGAATGCAATCCTGATAGTTGCTTGGTTTAATCCATGGCAACGTGATACAGCAAATGAAGGCAATTACTCCAATCCCTGAAAATAGACTGACCACCTTGGCTTTACGTTTTCCGAATATGCCATGCAAAACCCTGACACGGATATTGCCGTTTATCACTTCACCGATCGCCAGCAACAAGCCAATGAGTAATGTTTTCCAGATCATGTGATTCGGATTTAGCAGGCTAACGCTTCACATCACCGGCAGTAAAAAGCGTTGTGGCTGGAGCGTAGCGGAGGCTGCACCGCTTTTTACTGCCCGAGTGAATGTGATTGTTAGCATATTTTCTTAATGAAGCTTATTTTTCTAAGAAATAATATAATGGCGAATGAAAGAGAAAAAGTTATTGATAACAAAATAAGAGTTGCAACGGACAAGTCGCCCACAAAATCGACTATTGGCTTCTTGAATAGATCAAGAAAAACAGGATGGACTAGATAAATTCCGAAACTCGCAGTCGCGATACTAGAGATTAATTTGTTATCTATAAACAATCCGCTATTTTTAACGTAGTAATTGTAGTACCCGCGCAGCTTCGCATTGAGAGCCGCGAAGAACTTGTCCTTGTGCATCCGGCAGTGTGCCCGACACCAGTCTCGAAAACTGGCCAGGGAGGCGCGGTATTTCTTCCGTGCCGTGCGCCGTTTGAGCGCGGGTGTTCTCCAACGCCCTCGTCCCCAGCGAAACTCGAATCCGAGAAACTCAAAGGTGCCGTTACGCGTCCAATCCTGACTCGAGAACCGCAGCAACTGCGTTTTCTCTTGCGTGACTTCCAGCCCGAACCGCTCCATCCGCAACCCAAGCACCCGATAAAAGCGCTGGGCGTCGAACTCACATTCAAACGCGCACACGAAATCTACATTGTCCTGAAGGTTGGCTTCATAGGCGCGGGCATCCAGTCGCTCGACACCGCTGGCCGCACCTTTGTTAATCAGCCGCCAACAGGCCAGAAGATAGCTGACGTTGAGCAGGGCAAAGAGGTTGCGGAATCGATGGGCCTTGGCCGATGCCGCCTTTTTCGCTATTCCCAACAGGGAGGTTTGCTTCATGGTCCAGCCCGTCGTGTCTGGGTGAATCTTGCCCATCGTCGGTCTATTGAGTCCTCTGTGTTGACTTCCAGGTCGTTAACCCTGTCGCTGTCTGCTTTAATGCTTTTAACGAGGCTGAAATCGCTTCAGGGTGGTGCCTACACCCCTCTGGCCTACAAGTTTCTCTATGTACGCTTCACCTCTTTTGTTCACGATAGCACCAGTCTCCTGACCAGTGCGTCGCTATCCGCCAGAGGCGCAACACGCGATACGGGTGGGTGGCTAGCCCTTACCCGACCGGGACTTTCACCCGGCAAGAAGCGCGAAGCTTCGCTTGGCGCACTAGCGCCCAAGCTCACCGGCGGTAATGGAGCGCAGCGGAATTGCCGTCCGGTGGAGCGCCTTGTTGGGCCTTCGATTGGCACGGACTACCGCGAGGCTCACGTCGTTATCATTGTGGTGTCGTCGGGGGGTGGATTGTTTCGCAGATAGTCACGCGCTTCACTGACTATCTGTTCTGCCGTCTCGTCGCGCGTTTCGCAGCGATCCGCCCATGGACGGCCCGGGTGAAGCACGTCCCACCGCGGACGCAGACCCGCGTGTCGCCCTTTCCCTGGGTCATGGTTTCCAAAACCGTCGATTAGCTTGTTCCATAATGGATTAAACTTCGCAATCAACAGCGACTCACCGAGGGGGATCCAGATATCATCAACAATCAAATATCGGCAGTGGAAGTCGGCAATATCAAGATTTGAAGCTTCTTCGATGCTTTTTGCGTGTTGCTTTAGCCTGTTATAGAGGACTTTACCGGGCGTCGCTTCTAAATCGCCGCCTTTTCTGGCTCCCTTCGGTACGGCTTTGCCAACGTAAATTGGGACACCAAAACGTTGGTTACGATTTCTTTCCGCAATTACCTCATACCCCTGAAAACCGCCAGTGTAGTAAATGGCATATATACCAGCGCCATCGAAGGCACTCAGGTCTATTAAAGGAACGACGGCCTGTCGCAGCATGCCTTGGCCAACACTTTCCCCCAGATGGCGCTTGGCAAGGGGATTAAACGGAACGACTTTTCGATTCGTCATGCGACGTTCCTACCCCTATCTCGACATATCTTGCGTATCTCCGCTTCCGCGAGACGTTCCGCCACCGATGCCGCCACTCGGCGAGCCAGCGCTACTGGGACAGCATTACCCAGTTGTCGCATGGTTTCAGTCCATGATCCGTGAAACACATACCCATCTGGAAACGTCTGAATGCGCGCAGACTCGCGCACGCTTAGATAACGAACCCCTCCGTTATCCAGAACGATCATGTTTTCGCCACCAGGCACCCCATGATCACCCGCTTTCAACGTTTTCGCCGGCAGATCAAGCGGACTGCCAGTATGCCCTTTGTATGGCTTGGCTCCGTCCTGGAAGTTGTGGTTATGGAGTGCCACCCCTGAGCTCTTCCGTGGATCTGGAATATCAATTAACGCATCCCGGGCCGTGCGCCATGCGCTTTCCTCGATAGGCAGAAGCGAGCAACTTAATTTCTTGATTTTGGCTTCCAGTTTTCCCGGTATGCCAGGACGTTTTGCCTTGGGCACTTTGTGCCTGTCCCAGTATTCTCCAGAAACCCACTGGGAATATAGAAGCGCATCAAATGTATGCGTTGGACGCGGGAAAGACCACTCGATGCCAAGATCGGAACGGAAACCTACGATAAAGACTCTTTCACGCTTTTGCGGAACACCATAATCAGCCGCGTTGACAAGCGTTGGGACAACGTTATAAGTAAGTCCTTTTCCATGAAGCGCGCCCGAAGTCTTTTCCTCCTGCAATCTGGGAAAATGACTCATCCACGTTTCACGGTGTCTTCGGGTAACCTCCGGAAATTCGAGTTGAAGCAGGATGTACTGATAATAATTGGCAAAGCTTGAACGGGTTAGGCCCTTAACATTCTCAATAATGAAAGACTTTGGGCGTAGCTTTCGAACCAACTCGACTGTGGAGGGGAACATGTCCCGTTCATCGCCATACGCCTTATGCTTGCCACCCATCGAAAACGGCTGGCAAGGCGGACCTCCCGCAAGTAATTCAATTCCTTCCGGGACCGAAGTCCAATCAAATTCGCGTATATCCCCCTCCCAAAGCGGCCAATCCTTAACCAACGGATATCCGCGTTTTTGATTTTCCCTGATCGTGTCACAAGCCCATTTATCCCATTCCACAACAGCCAGCGACTCGAAGCCAGCGAGAGATACCCCCATGGCAAGGCCCCCGGCCCCCGCGAAAAGCTCAACTGATTTCATTCTTCACCTTCCTGTTTTTGCAGAAATTCCCTAGCAACGTCCGATACTCGGTCGGTATCCACCATTTGACATTCCCACACAACCAACACGCGCCATCCCAAATCTCTCAACCGCCGTTGATTACGTAAATCCCGCTTTCTATTCTCTTCCAGCTTTGGGTTCCAGAAGTCCAGCTTCGATTTTGGAAGTCTTGCAAGCTTGCATCCCTTGTGGCGATGCCAAAAACACCCGTGCATGAGAATAACCGCGCGCCTCGAAGGAAAGACCAAATCCGGCTTCCCGGGCAGCTCCTTGACGTGTAGGCGGTAACGAAATCCCATTCCATGCACAAGGCGACGAAGTTTCATCTCCGGGGCCGATCCTGTACCCCGAATAAGGGACATTCGCTTGCTTCGTTCTTGCGGGGAGAGCGTGTCCGCCAAATCGTTCCTCACCTAGACGAGCCATCAGCATGAATCTCTGCAAATTTATCGCAATTTCGCTGCGGGGTCTCGTTAGCTCGACTTTGGCCATTTTGGGACTCCCACAGCCAGCTAAGTGCTTGAAACTCAGCAGGGGTGGAAAATTAGAGGGGGTCTGGACGCACGAACGTCGAATCTTGATCCCTCGCTATTTTTCTTGCGCCTTGTCAGTTACTGATCAAAAAGGGGTTACTGGTCAGGGAAAATGGCCAAAGTCGAGTTTAGGCCCAACAGTTAGGCGAAATTTATGGTTTCCAGCGGTAATCCTGAAAATCGAAACAAAATGGCTTCTCCTCGTCCATTGGATAGTACTTATGCAGGCAATATACTTTTGTCACTATGCCTCTTGCATTAAAATCAATGGCAACTGGTGAAAAGCGCAACGTCATTACATCATATTCTTTGCCATCAGCAACCTGCTTTACTTTAAAGTCAAATACATCTGATTCGATAGTTTTATTTACTTTGTAGTATGCGAAGGTCTTTCTCAGTCTTAATATCCCATGGTCTCCATGATCTTCTGTTCCATCTGGCATCAAATGTTCGAATCTTTGACTACGCAAATATAACTCGACAGCATCAAGAGCATCTTTATCAATATACATATTAGGGCCTGGTAACCCTGCTTTTGAACCACTTGACTCGATAATATACGCCTTAGAAAAACCTAGATTTAAGGAAGCGCTGATCTATTCGCCTCGCCGCGTATGAATCGCCCTAACAGCACTAATTGTGTTTTTCGATGGCACGCAAATAGGAATGACTCGCAACAATGGGCGCAAAATCGCTCCGATTTGGCCGTTTCGGCCCCCGCGCCCGGTTTTCGGGCGCACCTCGCCTGTCTCAGGCGAGCAGCGGTTTGCGCAGCAGGTAGAGATTGCTCAAGGCGAAGAGGACCTGCCATTGGACGTTGTTCTTCTTCAGTCCTCTGTAGCGGACCTTGCGATGGCCGAAGAGGTTCTTGATGACATGAAAGGGGTGCTCGACGCGGGCGCGCAAGGATGCCTTCTGCTGCTCGATGGCTTTGATCTGCTCTTTGATCGGGCCGTCCTCGAGGGCTTTGACGCGCCCGCGCTTGGCGGCGATCTGCCAGCGGATCTTGCGCTTGCTCAGTTCATCGCGCTTGTCAGCACCGATGTAGCCGGCGTCGGCAAAGACGGTGCTCTCTTGGCCGTGGAGGAGCTTGTCGGTGGCGCTGACATCGGCGACATTGGCCGCGGTGCAATGAACGCTGTGCACCGCCCCGCTGAACAGATCAGCGCCGATATGGGCTTTCATGCCGAAGTGCCACTGGTTGCCTTTCTTGGTCTGATGCATCTCGGGGTCGCGCGCCTTGCTGGCGTTCTTGGTCGAGGAAGGGGCGGCCACAATGGTGGCGTCAACCATGGTGCCTTCGTTCATCATCAGCCCGCGCTCGCTCAAGTGGGCGTTAACCCGCTCGAGCAGGCGCCCGCCGAGGTCGTTGGCTTCGAGCAGGCGGCGGAACTTCGGCAAGAGGGTGGCGTCGGGGACCCCGGCGTTGAGCAGATCAATGCCCAGGAAACCGCGAAAGGACTGGCTGTCATAGACCGTGTCTTCCAAGGCTTCGTCGGCGAGGTTGAACCATTGCTGCAGGAAATACAGCCGCAGCATGCGCTCCAGCGGCACCGGCGGGCGCCCACGTCCCCGGTT
This sequence comes from Thiorhodovibrio frisius, assembly GCF_033954835.1. NCBI lineage: Bacteria > Pseudomonadati > Pseudomonadota > Gammaproteobacteria > Chromatiales > Chromatiaceae > Thiorhodovibrio > Thiorhodovibrio frisius. The sequence goes on along the minus strand of NZ_CP121471.1, from coordinate 1,995,940 downwards.
GTGCTCCTGATAGTAGTGTGGCCCCAACTCCTCCAGCAGCTCCTCCCAAGGGACGACCTTTTCCATCTCGGCCAGAAAGCGATCCCGGCGGGTGACTTTCTTCTTGTGCTGATACTCAAGTTGGGCGAACGTCAGTTGCTGCTGCATCGGGGGACTCTCCAGGACGGGGCGGGTCAACAGGAGGAATTTTACCGCTCCGGCCGTGACGGTGCAGGGAATAAATCAGCGTTTCCTTAGTTAGGTTTAGTTCAATTACTTGCAATCAAATCAAACCAGACCCGTTTAACTCTTTTTCTTTATACCTCCTGCAGAATTGAACTATTCTTTCGTTCTTTAGTAAACGACCACCACGGAAGAGGCTCGCCACCCTCCATAAAATGAACAACCGACATAAACACATCAATCACGCAAGGGTCATGCTTTTTACCTGATGCTGCGCATAAATTTTCATACATTTTGAATGGTTCCATTCCAACAAGCTTTTTAGGATGGTCGATACCAATCAAATGAAGATCTGCTGACATCGCCTTTCCAATATTTGGTAGCGCATCCAAGCGTGATACTTTATCTCTGTCTGGATTCTTCATGTTTTCCTATTGCGGCTAACGCTTCACATCACCGGCAGCAAAAAGCAGAGCGAGGGACGAGCGGCGCATTTTGCTGTCCGAGTGCATGTGATTGTTATGTTCTTTTGTTTACCAATAGACGGGGTCATTAAATTCCTTGACGCACACGGGGCGTTCATTAATAGTAGGAATTGGCTCTCCAGTTAAAGATTGGCCAAGCCAGCCAAAAGGCATTGAAAGCTTTAGGGGGGCTTGAATTACTTTTTCCGAAAGCACCTGAAATCCAACCTTTGAATAAAAGGATGGATCTCCATATGTGACAGCAACATTGGCAGAGCGCCTTCTAAGTTCATTAAGCCCGTAATTGATTAGTGACTGCCCGATGCCTTTTCCCTGATATTCAGCGTTTACTGCAACTGGGGCAAGCATGTAAACCTGAATAGGCTTACTAAACTGAAGACGAGTGAAGAAAATCGAACCGACGAGTTTTTCATTTTGGTATACGCCGAGACAGATTATTTCATTGTTGTCGATGTTTGATGCCAAATGTGAAGAAAGGTCGCCAATCAATTTTCCTTCCTTTTCACCCTCTGATGAGGTGAATACAGAAGTGAATAGCTCTTCTATCTCTTTTTGTTTTGATTTGTCCAGAATTCGGTGAATCATCCTTTACCTTTCAAAATCACTGCGCTTTTCGTTTTTGGAACAGTTAACTAGACAGAATGTCGGTCGGGTGTGCTAGACAGATTCGGCCTAGCACTTCGAATCAATGTGAACTGTGGCACCCTGCAGCGCACAATTTGCACACTTTCTTTCCGTCAACAAAAAGCTAGCACATACCGGATAATCGAGCAACTGCCGAGAGCACTTAAAGAACACTCCTGGGAGCGATTCGTTAAGCGCACGCGGACAAAAGGAGTCTCAAGAAGACGGCTGTTCAGTCGCATCTGCGGCGCGCCGAAGCTTGCCTGAAGGCGTTTACCGGTCAGCTTTCTCGGTCAGCACATCCGCGAAAACGTGACCGGCTACAAGCGGAACTGACCAACAAATCCAGCCATCAATCCAACCGCTTCTTAAAGCGCAAGGAGGCAACGAGCAGACCAATCAGCATGAAGCCCAGCAGCCAAAGCGCGTCTTCTTGGATGTCTTCAAGTCCGGCGTCGCGGAGCAAGACGGCGCGGATGGCGCGGATGAAGTGGGTCGCCGGCAAGGCTTCGGCGATGGTTTGGGCGGCGCGTGGCATGCCTTCGTAAGGGAACATAAAGCCCGAGAGCAAAATCGATGGCAGCAGGATGAAAATGGTCATCTGCGTGGCCTGCAACTGGCTCTTGGCGATGGTTGAGAGCACCAGACCAAGCGCCAGGCTGGCGCCGATGAAGACCAGGGTCAGGCAGGCGAGTGCCAACAAACTGCCGTGCAGGGGCACGGCGAACAGCAGGCGCCCGAGGCCGAGAATAATCCCGGCCTGCACCAGGCCGATGGCGACATAGGGCAAAATCTTGCCGATCATCAGCTCGATGGGGCGAACGGGGGTGTTGATCAGCATCTCCATGTTGCCGCGTTCGCGCTCGCGCACGATGGCGGCGGAGGTGAACATAATCATGGTCATGGTCAGGATGATGCCGACCAGACCGGGCACGATGTTGACCACGGTGCGCTGGGCAGGATTGAACAGGAGCGCAATGGCAAAGGTCGGAGTGGTGCGATTGACGGGCTGGCGCAGGAGTGCCGCCAGCGGCATGCCGCGCAGCCCTTTGATGGTGCCGGCGATGACCGTATCGGAGGCATCGACCAGCCACTGCGCGACCGGCCGGCTGGTTTCCTGATCGGTCGCGCGCGGCGTGGCCAGATCTGGGCGCACGCTACCGCTTCGGGCGACCCGCTGGGCGAGATCGGGCGGAATGATCAGGGCGGCGCGCACCCGGCCCTCGCGAATCGCGTCCTCGGCGGCGGGGATGTCGGTATAGCGCTCGGTGAAGCGCACCACCTGGGTGGCTTCGACTGTTTGCGCCAGCACCCGCCCAAGCGCGCTGCCGCTCTGGTCAACCAGTGCGGCCGGGATGTGGCGCACATTGGTGTTGATGGCGAAACCAAAGAGCACGAGCTGAATCAGCGGAATCATGATCACCATGGCGAGCGTGATCCGGTCGCGGCGCAGTTGCAGCAGCTCTTTGGCCAGGATGGCGAGGATGCGTCGGAGCGCGTTCATGGGCGGGTGTCTCCCCTGCCCGGCTCGCTGACCGTTGCGGAATCCGGCCCGGCCTCATGCTCGGTCGGATGCCCCGCCTCAGGCTCGGTCGGTTGCCCGGTCTGCTGCCCGGTACAGGTAACGAAGACATCCTCCAGGCTCGGGCGAACCTGGGCGATCTCGGTCAGGACGCGGGCTTGGGGCAAGGCGCGCAGCCAGGTCACGGGCTGGTCGATGCGCTCGCGCACCAGCACTCGCAGACGGCTGCCGAGCTGGGCGGCGGATAGAACCTCCGGCAGCGCAGTCAGCGTGCTTTTCACCCGGCGCAGATTCGGGCCTTCCACTTCCAGCACATGGGCGCCCATGGCCGCCATCAGCTCGGCCGGCGATCCTTCGGCGCGTTTGTGTCCGGCCTCCAGAATCGCCAGGCGATGGCAGCGTTCGGCCTCGTCCATGTAGTGGGTGGAGACTAAAATGGTGGCGCCGGTGTCGATCAGATCGAACAGGTGCTCCCAGAAGTCGCGACGGTTTTCGGGATCGACGGCTGAGGTGGGCTCGTCGAGAAACAGCAGCGGCGGGCGGTGCAGGGTCGCGGCCGCCAGGCTGAGGCGCTGACGCTGGCCGCCGCTCATGCTGCCGGCGCGCTGCGGCCCGAGCCGTTCGAGCGCATAGATGTCAAGTAGCTCAGCAATGCGTGCACGCGCCTCGCGTGGTGGCAGACCATAGACTGAGGCCACAAAACGCAGGTTCTCAAGCACCGTCAGATCCTCGTACAGCGAGAACTTCTGCGTCATGTAGCCGATGCGGCGCTTGAGTTGTTCGGCCTCGGCGGGCAGTCGGTGGCCAAGCACGGTGATCTCACCGGCGCTCGGCGTCAGCAGCCCGATCAGCATACGCACCGTGGTGGTTTTGCCGCAGCCGTTGGGTCCGAGGAAGCCATAGATGCTGCGCGGGGCGATCTCCAGATCCAGCCCATCGACCGCGAGCTGATCACCGAAGCGACGGCTGAGGCCGCGCGCCAGAATGGCCGGTGCATCGGTCACGGCAGCTCGACCTGCACCGGCACACCATTGGGCAGGTCGGCGGCGCTGTCAGGCAATTGCACCTCGGCCGAAAACATCAGCCGGCTGCGATCCTCGGCATTCAGCGCATAATAGGGCGTGAAGGCCGGCTCGGAGCTGATCCAGCGCACCGCGCCGGTGATGGGCTCGGCCAGGCCGTCGATGCGGACTGTCAGGCGGTCGCCCTGTTTGACCTTGACCCGATGGGGTTCGGGCACATAGACGCGGGCATAGGGCGCCTTGCCGGCGAGCATGACCGCCACCGGGCTGCCGGCGGTGACGCGCTCGCCAAGATTCCACGGCAGACTGTCGAGCCGGCCGTCGCGGGTGGCGGTGATGGTCAGCTCCGCGAGCAAGCCTTGTTCGTAGTCGCGCTTGGCTTTGGCGGCGGCGAGTTCGGCCTCGGCGGCCTGCACATCCTCGGCGCGGGTACCGGCGAGGAGTTCGTTGAGTGCCTGCCGAGCCTGATCCAGGGTGGCCTGGGCGCCATCACGCAGGGCCAGGGTGCGATCCAGCTCCGCCTTGCTGACGGATTTGCGCTCGATCAGATCCTGATTGCGCTGATAGGTGATCTCCGCCTCGCGCAGCGCCGCCTCGGCACCCGCGACCTTGGCGCGGGCGATGGCGATTTCCTCCGGTCGCGCGCCATTGCGCAGCTTCAGCAGCTCGGCTTGCGCCCGCGCCACCTCGGCCTTGGCGCGCTCAACCTCAGCCCGTTGCAGCCGATCATTGAGCCGCACCAACACGGTGCCCTCGGTCACCTTGGAGCCTTCAGCGACCGGCAAGGCCACCACCACCTCGGCGACCGTCGCGGTCAGCGCGATGCGATCACGCTCCAGGGTGCCGAGCGCCAGCGGCGGTCCGCTCTGCCCGCAGCTGGCGAGCAGCAGCAGCGCCAGCAACAGCCAGATCGTTAACGAACGATTCCCGAATCGAGTCATCCTGCATGCCCTGCGTTAATCGTCGCGATGGATCGATGAATGAATGTCATCTTAAACCACGTCGCCAAAATGCTCATGGTTGAACAGCGCCGTTACTCCAGCACTCGCGTGACACCTACGAATCCTGGGCTTACGCGAGCAGCGTCCGAGTTGCTCGATAGGCTTGGCGGCAAAGGTGCCGAGACATAGATTTCGCTCAGAGGCTCACTGGCCCGCCGATTCCGCTCCTCAAAACTTCAAAAAATTGACAATGATCAAACCACCACCCTTCCTGTATATTTGGTTCTTTGCTCTTCCCGAGCAGAGTCTGCGACGTCTGATTCTGGATGCGTCGGTCAAAATTGGCGAGCGAGCGGACTATCCAACAGCGCTCGAAACCCAGATAGGGGTTCAAGCCTCTTGTTGACAAAACTCTAGCCTCATCAGGCCGGCCTGACCAAGCCAGCCTGACCGGGCCAATCTCACCAGAGGGATACGGCATGAAAATGAACAGGCTTTTTCACCACGGAATTCGCGGCGGTCTCGCCCTTGCGTTGTCAGTTCTGTTGCTTTGGGCCCTGCCTGCTGCGGCCGAAACCCTGCGCGTTACCCCCGAGTGGCTGAACGATCATCTGCAACAGCCGGATTTGGTTCTGATCGATGCCCGCGCGCCGGCGGATTATGCCGCCGGCCATCTGCCTGGCGCGGTGAATCTTCCGGAGCTCGCAACCTACCGCGACCGCGGCCGCGACGGGCGCATCGTCGAGCCGCCGGTGATGCAGAAATTGCTGCGCGAACTCGGCGTGCGTCCGGACGCGACCCTCATCGTCTATGACGACGGCAGCCTGCTGAGCAGCGCGCGGGTTTTCTGGACTCTCGAGGTCTATGGGCTAAAAAATGTCCGTCTGCTCGACAAGGGTTTTGCCGGCTGGCAGGCGCGCGATTTTCCTGTCGCAACGGATACCACCAAGCCCGCGCGCAGCGACTATGTTGCCGAGGTCGACCCCACCCGCATTGCCACCCGCTTCACCACCCAATTGGCGATCACCGATCCGGCACAGCAGTTGATCGACGCCCGTTCCCCGGGCGCCTACGCGGGCAAGGTTTCCAAGGCCAAGCGCTTCGGTCATATTCCCTCGGCCATCAACATACCTGTTCATGAGAATCTCGCGCAGGCGCCCGACGGCTCCGCATTGCGCAACCTCGATGAACTCGCGCAAATCTATGCCGAGGTGCCCAAAGAGCGCAATCTGGTGCTCTATTGCGACATCGGGCGGGTCTCCGCCGTCAACTATCTCGCACTGCGCGAACTCGGCTATCAGGTCGCCAACTATGACGCCTCCTGGCTGGAATGGGGCAACGATTCCGGTCTGCCAATCGTCGGGCCTTGAGCGCATAACGGTCATCAACGCAAAGCTGTCCTGAGGAACCCGATATGTGGGAAAAGCTGCGCATTCGCACCCAGCTTATCGTGCTGGTCGGCGCACTGCTTACGCTGGTCGCGCTGCTCGTGCTGTTGCTGACCTTCTGGCTCGATGTCCGCGACCGTCGTGAGATGGCACTCGAACAGGCGGCCACACTGCACCGCGCGTTGAGCCAAGATCTGATCCGCGCGGTGATCGAGCCATCAATCGACCGCCAAGCCGAGCTGTCCTTTCGCCTCGCCGGCTTTGCGGCTCTCGATGCCCTGGTGCTCTTCGGCACCGAAGCGCAGCCCGTCTATCGCTACCAGCGCCCAGGCGCGACCTTCGCCCTGCCCGCAAAGCCAGCCGCCTTGCCGACTCCTGAGCTCAGCGCCACCCATCTGTCGCTGTGCGAGCCGCTCCAGGCCGGCGCCGGCACTTTCGGCACCGGCTGCTATGCGCTCGATCTCGGTCGTTATCACACAGGTCTCAAAGAGCGCGTCCTGTCACTGCTGGTGCTTTACTCGCTCGCGCTCCTGATCGGCCTGGCGCTCGCCTTCGGGATCGGCGGCCTCTACACCCGACCTTTCAGCGCGCTGGCGCGGGTCATGCGCGCCAACGACCCGCGCGCCAACCGCTTCACCCTGGTGCAAACCCGGGCCCGCAACGAAGTTGGCGAACTCTATGCCGGATATAACGCCATGATCGATCAGATTGTGCGCGCGACCGAGGAGCTGCGCTATCTCGGCCATCATGACACCCTGACCGGACTCCTCAACCGTCACGGCCTTTATGTCGCTCTCGAGCGGGCGCTCGACGGTGACCGCTATGGGAGCGACAGCGACAGCGAGAACGACGGCCCCAACTCCACGCAGGTTCTGGTAGAGCTGGATCTCGATCTTTTCAAACTGGTCAACGACAGCGCTGGCCAGCTCGCGGGCGATCATCTGCTGCAGCAGGTTGCGCAGCTGTGTCGCGATCACTGGCCGGCGCCCGCAGATTTGGCGCGCATCGGCGGGGATGAATTCTTCGCGCTGCTTCCAGACTGTGACGAGGAGCAGGCGCGCGCGCAAACCCGGATGCTGCTCGAGCGCATCGGCGAGCTGCGCTTTCGCTGGGAGCAATCGGCTTTCGATGTCACGGCAAGCGCGGGGCTGGTCGCTTTCCGACCCTTTGAATACAACCGCGACGATCTGATCGCCGCCGCCAACTCGGCGCTGAAACAAGCACAACTGCGCGGACACCAGCAGCTGCATTGCCATCGCGCGGATGCCGAACGCCAGCAGCGCGAGAGCGCCGAACGACTCGCCGCTAGCGCCATCAAGGAAGCTCTAAGGCAAGGGCCGGCCCGCTTCGAGCTGTTCGCACAGCCCATCATTCCACTCGCCGATGACAGCGCATCATCGATAAACAACTACGAAATCTTGCTACGCCTGCGCACTGGTGACGGCGAGCTCTTGTCCCCCGGTCTCTTCTTGCCGGCGGCAGAGCGCTATCAGCTCATGAGCGCCATCGACCAGCATGTCTTTGCTGCCTTTTTCGCCGCCATGGAGGAAAACCCCGAACATCTTGCCGAGCTCGGGTTCGCGAGCATTAACCTCTCCGGCAGCACATTGACGCATCCGGACTTCCAGGCCTGGTTCGGAGACACCCTAGCGCGACGGGATTTTCCCTGGCACAAACTGGTGGTAGAAGTCACCGAGACCTCGGCGGTCGGCAACCTCCCGCAGGCGTCGGATTTTATCGCCCGCTGCCGCACCCTCGGCGTGCAGGTCGCGCTCGATGACTTTGGCACCGGGCTGTCGTCCTTCGAATATCTGAAATCTCTGCCCTTTGATCGCATCAAAATCGACGGCAGCTTCATCCGCGATATGCTGAGCGACCCGGTCGACTACGAAACCGTCAGTTACATCCACCAGATCGCCCGGCTGCGCAAGCAGAGCACCATCGCCGAGTTCGTCGAGAACGAAGAGCAGCTCGCCGCGCTGCGCAAGATCGGCATCGACTACGGGCAGGGCTACCTGCTCGGACGGCCACGGCCGCTGAATGAGCGCTTTACCGAACAAAAAGCACCCTAAGGCTCATGGTCCCGTCGTCACCCGAAACATTGACGATGTCCCGTGCGGGTCTTGTCCAATTAGGAGCTAATCTGGCTCCGCCGTCGGATAATGGTAATCAACACAAAAATCAGCAGGCCGACAATGCCGATCACCGTGAGACCCGCGACCCAGGGGTTGACATGACGTAAGGCCGTGACCAGGGCATCGAAATGGAGATCGAGATAATAGATGCCGAGCGCCCAGAAACTCGCCCAAACGATTGCTCCACCGATATTGAGGAGCATAAAACGGCCCCAGTGCATCGCGAGTACGCCTGAAAAGAGCCCAATGAACTGACGCGGGCCATCGACAAAGCGACCGAAGAACACCAGCCATCCGCCATAGCGGTTGAATCCGCGCTCGATGTTCTCAAGGCTGCGTGCTGGAATCGGCAGTCGATTGAGCACAGCGCGACCGCCGGAGCGACCAATCAGATAGCCGATCGTCTGCCCGAGCGCTGTTGCCAGGATGGTGACAAGAAGCAACACGAAGATGTTGAGCTTGCTGTCTGGAATCGCTGCCACCAGGGCGCCAGCCTCCAGCAGAGTTTGCCCCGGCGCCGGGATACCGATGCCCTCGACCCCAACTGCTGCAAACACAGCCCAATAACCATAGCGCTCCAGATAGGGCTCGACGCGCTCGATGTCGCTGGCAATTGCCTTAGCGACTCGGTGCGCTCGCGCATCAATCTTATGTTCGCTGCTACTGTGGTGCTTCACCGACTCGGTAACAGGAGACTGCACCGGCGCGGGTGCCGATTGAGCAAACGCAGTGCTGCCGCTGCCCAGAGGCGCCACGATACCTACCAGCAGGACCAGTAATACTGCGCCTGCGAGGCGGCTGCCAAAAACTTTTAGAATTGTGTGATCTGTGCTCATCGCCGAACTATACCGCAAAATTCCTCCGCCAAGGACACCAGGCATCGTTTTCGGGTATCTTCGCCACCTAGCCAATCAGCAGGTTGAATGTCGAGCTTCTGCTCTTCGCGCTCATCGCTGTTTTCACGCGCCACAGTCACAACCGACACCAAAGAGACGATGCCGGCCATCACCTTTCCCTGGCGACTCTATCTCGCGGCCACCTTGGTTGGGGCATTCGCGGGACTGATCGGCGGGGCCTTTCATGCCCTGCTCGATCAAGCGGCGTCGAGCCGAGACATGCTGCGCGAGCTGCTCGGCTCAGCACCGGTTCCCGGATGGCTGCTGCTGATGCTGCTCGGCGCTCTGGTGCTGGTCTGCGCCATGTGGCTGGTGCGCCGTTTCGCCCCGGAAACCGCCGGCAGTGGCGTGCAAGAGGTCGAATCCATCCTCGCTAGCGCGCGCAAGCTGCACTGGAAGCGCGTGCTGCCCATCAAGTTCGTCGCCGGCACCCTCGCCGTAGGCTCGGGCCTGGTGCTGGGCCGCGAGGGGCCGACCATCCACATGGGCGCGGCGCTCGGTCAGATGGCGAGCGAGCGTCTGGGACCTCGGCCCGGCGCGAATCGCGCATTGATTGCAGCCGGCGCCGCAGCCGGGCTGGCCACTGCCTTCAACGCACCGCTCGCTGCGATCGTCTTCGTCACCGAGGAGCTGCGCGAGCATTTCGTCTATCGCTTCGCAACCATCCAGTCGGTCATCCTGGCCTGCTGCGCGGCGGTGATCGTCAGCGGTTGGATGCTCGGTCAGGGGCCGGACATGCCGATGCCGGACCTGGACATGGCACCGCTGCGCTCGCTGCCATTGTTCCTGCTCCTTGGCATCCTGATCGGTGCCCTTGGCGGACTGTTCAACCGTTTGCTGCTGGGCTCGGTGGCCGCTTTTCGAGCGCTGGGCACGCCGGGAGCCTACACCGCTGCTGCCATGACCGGGCTGTTCCTCGGCGCGCTGATCTGGTTTGCGCCAGCCACCGTGGGTGGCGGTGAGACCCTGGTCGAGAATCTGCTGCATGGTCAGCCTGCGCTTTTCTTTCTGCTCGCATTGCTCGCCGTGCGCTTGCTGACCACGGTCGGCAGCTACGGACTCGGCTTACCCGGTGGCATCTTCGCGCCAATGCTGGCACTCGGCACCATCTGCGGTGCCGCCTTTGCGGTGCTGGTCTCCTTTGCTGCGCCTGCAATCGCGCTGCAACCCGAGGTCTTCGCCGTCGCCGCCATGGGGGCGCTCTTCGCCGCCACCGTTCGCGCACCGCTCACCGGCATCATTCTTGTCATTGAGCTCACAGGTGCCCAAGCCCTGGCACTGCCGATCATCCTCACCTGCCTCAGCGCGACCTTCACCGCCGAAGGCCTCGGCGGGCGACCGATATACAGCTCGCTGCTCGCGCTCCAAAACAAGCCGGCGCCCTGCGCGCCGATTCGGCGAATCTTTGCGGCGGCGATGATCCTGATCGCCTTCATCGCCATCGAGCGGATCGACGTAGCCTGGCAAGGGACCGGCATGGCACCGACCGCCTCGCTGGCGAAGACGCGGTCGGCGGCTGCGGTGACTGTGCCAGCGGACATGGAAAAGCCGGTGCCGACCAGTGTCGTTAGCAAGGTAAAGACCGAGACTGAGAGCGAGTTGGAGTCCTTGGCCGAGTCTGAGATTGAGAGCGACTTAGAGTCTGTGGCTGAGACTGAGACTGAGACTGAGACTGAGACTGAGACTGAGACCGAGACCGAGTTAGAGTCCGTGACGGAGTTGGAGGCTAGAGCTGAGGCTGAAGCAAAGCCCGAGCTAGGCGAAGGAGCCGCGGCCGAGGCCACGGTGTTACCTGAGTCCCCCCGCTTGCCCAGCACTGCCGTCGCACGGGAAGATCAATCGCCGCAGGAAGACGAATTGCCGGAAAGACCGATCAACACTGACACAGACCTGGATGCTGTCAGGGATGCCAGCACGGGCTCTGATGCGGATTCGACCACTGCGACCGCGACAGAAGCACCCAGTGAAGCGCCCACAGAAGCACCCAGTGAAGCGCCCACAGAAGTGCCCAGTGAAGCGCCCACAGAAGCGCCCAGTAATCGCATTGATGCAATCCCTGAAGACGCTCGCTTCACCATCCAGCTGATAAGCTTCCGCGACGCCGCCAGCCTCGCGCGCTTCGCGCAGGACGCGGGCCTCGTCGGCCGGGCACTGCAACTGGAGTCAGACGGCGAGCCTAGGCGCTGGCATAGCGTGCTGATCGGCGCCTATGCAGATTTCGCAAGAGCCGAGGCAGCACTGCGGGAACTGCCGCCGGACCTGACGCGCCTCGATCCAATCATCCGCCCGCTGAAGACCGGCGAGCGGCTCGTGCCCATCCAGGCGCCACCAAAACGGACTTCCAACCCGGTTCGGCTGCCACCGCACCTTGTTATCGACCGCACCAACCGAGGGCTTTCCGCTGTATGAGCTCTGCAACCGAAACCGTTGATTCACGCTCCGCGGCGGTCGACATCGACCAGGCGGCACGGGCCCGCCGCGATCAAGGCGAGAGCGATTCGAAACGCCGGATCAGCGCGCGTACCCGCAACGCCTGGCTGATCTGCGTGGTGATGATTGCCACCATCGCCGCCGCCGGCACGACGCAGCTCGTCGCTTCCCACCGGTTGGCCATCGCCACCGCCACCGAGCGCGCCACGGCCAAAGGCTTTCTGATCGCCGAATGGATCGCAAAATCCTTCGACCTAACCGAGTACGTGCTGCGCGATACCGTCAAGCGCTTCGACGCGGATGAGCTGGTCTACCCGAGCGACAATGCGGGTCTGCATGAGCGCAAGACCGCGCTGATCATCGACAAGGCCGCCTCCGTGCCCAACCTGCTCTTTCTCGGCATGCTGAACGCCAATTGTGTCATCACCCACACATCCATCGGCGGCAACATCGGGCTCGATGCGCAAGAACGCGGGCGCGAATACTGCACCCTGGCCCAGAGCGAGCCAGTTGACGCCTTCAAGATCAGCAACATGTTCACCTCGGTCACCAACGCCATGAACGTGACCGCCTCCATGCCGCTGTTGTCGGCAACGGGACAGCTGGAGGGCTTCGCGCTGGCGGGCCTTGATTTGGGATTCTTCCAGCAGTGGCTGGACCTGGTCGAGCTGGAGCCGCATAACGTCATCGCCATCTTCGACCTGAACTCGCGCCTGCTCACCCGCAAGCCCTTGATCGCTAGTCAGATCGGGCAGCGCGTCGCCGAGGAAAAGCTCAATACGCTGGCTCGCTCGGGTTCCGAGGCGCTGGTTACTCATCGCCTGGTCTCCCCGGTGGATGGCATCGACAGGATCTGGGCCCTGCGCAAAATCCGCGGTCTGCCCTTCATCGCGGTGGTTGGCGAGGAGACCCGCACCGCGCTCGGCGCCTGGCGGCAACAGCTGTTTCTTTACTTGATTGGCGGTGCCATCCTGTGCCTGTCCATCGTCTTTGGCACCCGGGAGTACATCCGCAATGTCCGCGATGCCGCCACCATGCGCGAGCTCGCGATCACCGACACGCTGACCGGCCTGGCCAATCGCCGCCATTTTATGGAAGCCGCCGAGATCGCCCTGGCCAGAAGAGAACGCACGGCTACGCCCATGACGTTGATCCTGGCCGATCTCGATCATTTCAAGTGGATCAACGACAACCGCGGCCACGCAACCGGCGACCGCGTGTTGCGCGAGGTGGCAAGCGTTCTTAAAGACTTAAGCCGCAAGGGTGACCTGGCCGCCCGCTGGGGCGGCGAGGAATTCGTGATCCTGCTGCCCGGCGCCGGCCAAGGTGGCGCGAGGGCCTTCGCCGAGCGGCTCAGGCGCGAGATCGCGGCGCTCGAGTCCGCGCCCGGACGGCCCGTGACCCTGAGCCAGGGCCTGACCGCATGGCAGCCGCAGGACACCCTCGATGACATGCTCAAGCGTGCCGATGCCGCGCTCTACCGCGCCAAGCGGGAAGGCCGTGACCGCGTTGATATCGAATAGATCAGGTCTCGCAGCTGCTGTTTTGCGCAGAGCAAGAATGGGCGATAGGCAATGGGCAATGATATTACGGAGGCCCGGATGCGATATGTTTTGAATCGGCTGCTACTGTTGCCAATGCTTTGCTGGGCCGCTCAAGTTGGCGCCCAGTCAGCAGAAGGCGATGGAACGCTGCAAGAGGGCGCGACAGACCCTGTCGCTTTAGCCGCGCTGACCATCGCGACCCGCGAGGCACCGCCCTTTGCATTCAAGGATGCCGATGGGCAATGGTCCGGCATCGCCATCGAACTCTGGAATCAGATCGCCGAGCAAAACGGCTTCGACTTCCACTACACCGAGCTTGGGCTGACCGAGATGCTCGATGCGACGGCGACAGGTAGCGTCGATGCGGCTGTTGCAGCGCTGACCATCACCAGCGATCGCGAGCAGGATCTCGACTTCTCGCATCCATTTCATACCTCCGGACTGGCGGTCGCTGTGCCGCATCGCAGCAGCAATCTGCTCGCGGTGATTGCTCGCTTGATGTCGCCTGGATTCTTGGTCGTGGTTGCTGCGCTGCTCGCACTCCTGGTCGCTGTCGGAGTGCTGATCTGGCTGGCCGAGCGGCGAAAAAACGACCAATTTTGTCGAGCGCCCCTGTCCGGCATTGGCTCCGGGCTCTGGTGGTCTGCGGTGACCATGACCACGGTTGGCTATGGCGACAAGGCACCGATGACGCCGCTCGGGCGACTCATCGGGATGGTTTGGATGTTTTCTGGCCTGATCGCGATCTCGACCTTCACTGCGGCCATCACGACAGCCTTGACCGTGAATGAGCTGGACACTTCGATAAAAAGCGTCAATGACCTGCGCTCCAAGCGCGTTCTGGCCTTGAGCGGGAGCACCAGCGACAGCTTTCTGGCTGAACAGGGCGTCCGTCATCGAACCGTCGGCGACCTGCCCGCAGCCCTGACGCAGATGGCTGAGGGCAAGGCGGATGCGGTTGTCCATGATGCCCCGATCTTGCGCTATGCAATTGCGGAGGCATTCGCGCAACAGCTACAGGTCTTGCCCTTGGTTCTGCGCCGCCAGGACTATGGCATTGCCCTGCCGCCCGATAGCGAGTTGCGCGAATCCGCCAATGTCGCCTTACTTGAAATTATCCGCTCCAACGATTGGCTGAGGCTCTTGGACCGCTATTTGGGAACCGAGCACTGAGTTCCGTTGCTCAATGCCACCCAATCGCGCTCAAGCAGCCCGCAATTGGGGAAGGCCGTTAGCGCTTGGCGCTGCTGCCAGCAACGCGGTCGTCTTCAAGTAGCTGACTTGCAGGCGTGCTGACGATTTTCGCAAAGGCCGCAGGATCCCATTTCTCCGCCCAGGCGATGTAGTCGTTTGCAGGCATTGGTCTCGCAAGGCCAAAGCCTTGGCCATACTCGCAGCCAAGGCTCGCAAGCGTGCAGGCAATCGCATGTGACTCCACGCCTTCCGCCACAACGGGGCGGTTATTTGCCTTCGCAATCGCCAAGATGCTTTTGACCAGCGCCAAGCTTGCCCTGTCTGAGTCTAGGCGTTTAATGAAACGTTGATCGATCTTGAGTTTATCGATCGGCAAGGAATGAAAGTGAGTCAAGGAGGAATAACCTGTTCCGAAGTCATCAAGTGAAAAACTGATACCCAATGCCTTGCAGCGGCACAAAATCTCATTTGTGCCTTCAAAATTTTCGATTGACGAAATCTCAAGAATCTCGATCTCCAGGTTCTCGCCTGAACCCTCGCCATCGGCGAGCAGTCGCGACAGGTGTTCCGGGAAATCGGGGTTTTCAATCGAGCTGGGATTGATATTCAAACTAAAGGGGCCATTGATGCCTCGCTCCCGAAAGCCTTTGCTGAGGGATAGGACCTTTGTAATCACCCAGCTGTCGAGTTCCCACTCCAGCGTTGTGCCGCTAATCGCGGCAATGACGTCTGAAGGCGAAACGGCTCCCTGCGGTCTAAGCCAACGCAGCAATGCTTCAGCGCCGGCGAGTGTTCCGTCCCTGAAGCTAACCCGCGGCTGCAAGTACAGCTCGAATTGGTCTGTTTGAATCGCGATCTCGATATCCTTCAGCAACTCACGTCGCGACCAGTTTGACTGATGACGCTCCGTGTCGAAGTATCGAACGCGCGACCTTCCGCGTTCTTTGGCGTCGTACATTGCCTGGTCGGCATGGCGCAGCAAAATATCTGGGTCCGCACAGTCTTGCGGGTACAGGGTGACACCAATGCTGGCGGTGACATCAAAACTCTGTAACCGCGTCTGGTAGGCACCATCGATCGCATGCTTCACGTTTCGCACGGCGTCGTCGACAAGAGTATCGTCGATTCCGATTAAAACCCCCGCAAACTCGTCTCCCCCGATTCGCGCAAAGGTGTCCCCCACTCGGGCACAGCTTCGCAGTCGATTCGCAACGCCGACAAGCACCTCATCGCCGACATCGTGCCCATGGCGGTCGTTAATTAACTTGAAATTATCAAGATCAATGAACAGCACCGCAAGATTGCTGGAATCACGCTGCGCCTTTTGTAAAGCCGTATTCATTCGCTTTGCAAAAAGCTGCCGATTAGCAAGGTCCGTCAGTGCGTCGTGATAGGCCAGGCGCTCGATCTGCTGCTGTGCCGTAACAATTTCAGTAATATCTTGTGCGCAACCGATGGATCGTTCAGGCGCGCCTTGGTGATCGTAATAAGTGACCCCGCGGGCTTCCAACCATTTCACTGAGTTCGCGGCTTTTATGCGATAGCGGATGTTATATTCTGTGCCCGAAGTGACGGATGTCTGGTAGGTGGAGTCGACAAATTCACGATCCTCGTCATAAATCAAACTCAAAAATAGCGCGTAATCAGGCTCCAACTCCGTGTCAGGGAGTTCATAAATCGCGTAGATCTCTTCGGACCAGTACAGGCTCTGTTGCTGATGGTCAAGCTCCCAGTACCCAACTCCGGAGAGGCGCTGGGCGTCCTGACGGCGGCGTTCGGCAATGCCGAGTGCCTCAGAGAGCAAACTGATGAGTTGTTTGGTCACGGTGCGCGGCTACACATGGAATGAGCGCTCAAGGGTGCGCCTGGTCGGATAATCTCGCAATCTCGTTGAGCAGGGTTTCGGTATCACGCTATGGAGTGTGGCAATATGTCGAGAAAACGAATCGGCGAGCTTCCCGGCAGCGCCCCGGAATTCTCCCCTGCCCTGCTTAAAGGCGTAAAGATGTGTCCTCAATCGTGATTTCCCAAAATGCACTGGAGATCGGCCTGTCCGGCTCCGCCATCAGTCTGCTTCTACTCTACCATCTGTTTCACGCTTGGGAGGTCCGCGCACGACCCGAGCGCACCTCGTTCGGGCGCAATTCCCAGGCACGGGCGCGCTGGGCGGTACATGTGATGCGCAAAGGCGCGGACATTCTGGCAGTGCAGACGCTGCGCAACTGGACCATGGGTGCCACGCTGTTGGCCTCCACCGCAATCGTTCTGGCCCTGGGTATCCTGAGCTTTGCGCTCAGCACGGACGGGGTGGATCAGCTCAACAGCATCGTGCATATCGCCGGGGTGCGTAGCCATAGCTTGGCGGTGATCAAGGCGTTGCTGGCGGTCTTTATCTATCTGATCGGCTTCGTCAGCTTTTCGCTGTCCATTCGATTCTACAATCACGCGGCCTTCCTGCTCAATCTGCCACCGCTGAAGGGCGAATCCGCCGACCCCGCAGCGGCTATCCACGCGATCCGCCGCGGGGCTGGCGCCTACAATTTCGGCATGCGCGCCTACTATATTTCAATCCCGCTGATGCTCTGGTTGCTCGGCCCGATCTGGTTTTTCGTCGGGGCTGTGGTGATGATCTTGCTGATCTACCGGCTAGATCACGAGTACGGCTGAGTCGACGCACGCATGCGCTGCGTGTTATCGGCATCCCAATGGCATGTAATGACTCCGTCTGAGCGAGCAGTCAGCCCCCGAAGAAATTCGACCAAAAGGAATCACGCGGATCCCTGGGGCGACCCTGCTGATGCATGAATTCGCAGACATCGAAGGCTTGGGTATCGCTGAGGCTGAACCCTTTCCCCAAGGGCATATTGGCTTTGACGAAGGCCGCGCAAGTCGGCACCCGTTGCATCCCGGCACCGCGATTGAAGCTATCCGCCCCCCACAGCGGCGGAAACTGGTACATGCCATCGGCGCGCTTGCGCCCCAGACCATCGACACCGTGACAAATGACGCACTGCTGTTGAAACACCAGTTCACCACGCGCGGCCGACGGGGCCTGCACCGGCTCAACCGAGACAAAACCGGCGCCGGCCAGGGTCACACCGATCGGAACCTCGTATGAGAGCCAGTGGGCATAGGCCGTGATGGCCTTCACCTCTTGCGAATCCAGCGTCGGTGCCTGGCCGTTCATGCTGTATCGGAAGCAGTCCTGAATCCGCTCCCCGAAGCTCACCACTCGCTTGTTCTTGTTGCGGTACTGAGGATAGCGGCCATAGGCGCCCCAGAGGGGAGCACTATAGGGCTTTCGACCTTCGTTGAGATGGCAGTTGGAGCAGTTCAACCCATTGCCGACGTAGCGCGACGCATAGCTTTGGGTATCGCTGAAAACCTTGCGGCCCAACTCGATCAAGCGCCCATCATGCCCCTCGGGGATATCATAGACGCTGGGTGGCACATGAAACTCGCTCGCCTGTGCGCGGGCGGCGCCGGTCAGCATCATCAGCAGCAGGAACGAGACTAATCGGACCATGGCCAATCACCCTGGTAGCCGGGCCAATGGCTCGCGCGATTGGCAAAATAGGCCGCGACATTCGCCTTGTCGGCGTCGGTTAGTTGGTTGGCAACGGCCCGCATCAGGCGCTGTGGGCCGTTGTCGCGCAGACCGCTCTGCCAATGGTCGATCTGGGTGATCAGATAGGCCGCTGGCTGCCCGGCCAGCGGCGGAAAATCGGCCTCGAAGCCCTCGCCATTAGGCCCGTGGCAGGTGACGCAAGCCGGCAGCCCGGACTCGGCCTTGCCCCGAAGTGCGAGGTCTTGGCCCTGCTCAAGGGTTTGTCCGTCCGCTTCGACGGGAGTCGCATCGAACGGCAAGGACGCAAAGTAAATGGCCAAATTCCGGCGAGCCTCCTCGGTCAACAAGCCCACGATCGGGCTCATCACTGGATCATGGCGGACTCCGGGAGGGAAGGCAGTCAGATCGGAGTGGATAAGCTGCGTGGCGCTGTCCTTTTGCGTGATCGGCTTAATGCTCTCCCCCTCTGCCGGCTCGGTCCGGGCCAGGTCCTCAAGCTGTCTATAGAGATACAGCGGATGCTGCGCAGCTAGCCGCGGGAAGACGCCAATGCCCTCGCCCTTCAAGCCATGACAGCTGACACAAGGAGGGACGCCGCCGCCTCCCTGTTTTGCCAGTTGCTCGCCAGCCTCGCGCGCCGCAGCCAAGCGCGGATCTTCCAAGTGCGGACCTTCTTCCGAACAGCCACTCAAGGCAGCGGCGAGCAGCACAAGAATGAGGGGCGCGTTATTCATGCGCTTATGAAGCACTCAAGGCCAATTGGTGGCGCAAGATGCAGATCCCGGTCGTCAAATAACGCTGATTGAGTCGCAGGGATTAACACGCACCATGCCCTGTTGGTTCAGATAAGGCCGAGAGTATGAGCCAAGAATTGATCACTATCAATACCACAAAGTTTCAATGCCGCGATCCAAGCTCGACTCAATCATTGGCTATCTGTTGTCTCAACGTCATCGCCTTCGAGATCAAACGTCCAGGCGGTAATGCCGCCCTGCATATTGGTGGCCTGATAGCCTAAATTGCTGAGCAGGAAGGTGGCGACCGAGCTGCGCCGACCAGAGCGACAATAGACCACATACTCTCTCTGCGAATCGAGTTCCGCAGCGCGCTGCTTCAACTGGGAGAGCGGCATTAACTGGGCCCCGGGGATGCGCATCTCGTCATATTCCTCCTGCATGCGCACATCCAATAGCCTGTAGCCACGCTCGCGCATCGTCTTGGCGACATGGACATCGACCTCACGCAGCATCGGTTGCGCGAGCAGTCGCTTAAACTCGTCGCGCTCCAATGTCATCAGCAGACAATCGGCGGTCAAACGGACGGTCACCGGGCTTGGGCTACCCATCAGCAGCCCCTCTTCTCCGAAGCAGGTGCCAGGCCCTAAATCTTCTGCCTTCATCGGGATGCCTTCTTCGTCGTCGATTCGCCACAGCTCGGCGGCACCCTCGAGCAGGACGAAGAAGTGGTTGGACTCACGGCCCATTTTGACCGGTTCTGCTCCGGCATCGAGCCGTTGCTCCCGCAACAAGGTCAATGCCTGCTCGACATTTTCCAGCGGCAGTTTGCGCATCAGGCTGGTGTGGCGCAGCGTTTCCATGCGCTGATCGCTGAGGGAGCTGGTTTCGAGCAGTTGCTCCTGCGCCAGCAGAATGTCGAGCAAATCCAGATCCAGATGACAGAGCAAACTGTCGTCGATGGCGCTGATTTCGATCTGCGCCGGCGACGAGGGCATCACCAGCGAACGCTCCGCCGAGCGCGCCGGATCCCAGATCGCATCACCAATCTTCACGCGCCCCATCACGACCAGAAGCCGATCCTGCGCGACGCTGCCGCCAATGCGCAGTTGTTCGCCTTCACGCAACTCGAACAGCCGAAACACGGGCAGCGAGGTCTGCAGCGCCTCCACAGGGACGCCGCGGAACTCCCCGAACCGCTGATGCATGAGTTCAATAATCTTTTTGTTGTTCATAACGACCCTAGTTTGAATAGCTTTGAAAATCCGAAGTTAAGCCGGTTGCAATGGATAGCGTCAGGGATCTCATCGGTTGGTGGCAAGGAAACTCGGGCCATGACCTCGGCGAGTTGCGAGAGGGCGGCGTTGGTTCGCGCAAAGCGCTCGTGCTCGGGGAGCTCAGAGGTGTCAATGAGCTGTGCTAAATCCGTGTATAGCGCGACAAGCTGCTTTTCTTTTGCCCCGTCGATGTCACCTTGGCGGCCACCCTTGGCAAAGACGGCTCTAATCTCTGCCACGAGTTGGCTGAAAGCTTGCAGCAGTTGGCGCGGGCTGCGGCTTTCCCTCACAAACAGAGGGCTTGGGGCGTGAGCGGTGGTCGATAAGGCGTTATTGAATTGTTGCTCCAAGCCGTCTTCGGCGCCGATAGCCGCCGTTGGCAGCAACGCGACGAAGAGCAGCCAGCCGGAAAATAGCAAGCTTTCCACCCTGGGCACTGCGGAATTCAGGCGTCCGGCGCCGCTGAAGTATTTGCGAGGACACATCAAGGAAACGGTCATTTTCATCGATCGAAAATCCCTCGCGTCGAAATACTCAAAGTTGAACACTCGCCCAGCTTAAGCGATGGCTTGAACCCGAGACTAGGGGGAGATACCGGCAGAGACGCTCATTCCTGCCTAAAGGCAGCCGGAACGGCTGGTTCCTCTGATGGCGATAACGAAAATCGCCCATAATACGCGATGGCCGCCGGGTGCAGCGGGATGGTCAGCCCGATCTCGGCCGTCTCGGGTGTAATCTGCGAACCCGCCGCGCTGCCGGCAGCAACAAAGTCGATGCGGTCAAACAGGGCCGTGAGCACGCGATCCACGTCTGCCTTCGGCAGTGACTCGTTGGCTGCGAGCACGGCGGTCACCGCAACGGTGGCCACTGGCTCGCGTTGGCCGGGA
Organism: Thiorhodovibrio frisius; assembly: GCF_033954835.1. Taxonomy (NCBI): domain Bacteria; kingdom Pseudomonadati; phylum Pseudomonadota; class Gammaproteobacteria; order Chromatiales; family Chromatiaceae; genus Thiorhodovibrio; species Thiorhodovibrio frisius. The sequence goes on along the minus strand of NZ_CP121471.1, from coordinate 1,975,131 downwards.
TAGGTGGCCGCAGGCAGCAGGATGGGGACATAGCCTGCGCCTTCTCGCGTCAGCATCTCACGCAGTTCCGCGCTCAGCGGCAGCAAGCGAATGCGGCCTTGAGCAGCGGCTCGCTGCAGGGTGCGGGCAGGAGCGCCGATGGTGGCGATGACGGCATCGGCCTCGCCGTTGTTGAGCAGGTTCAAGCCACCGGCGAGACCGGTCTCATGGATGGCGCCAAGGTCGGTGAGTTCGATGCCGGCAGCGGCGAGCAGCGCGACAGCGTTGAGGTAGGAGCCGGAGCCGGGATCGCCGATGTCGACCCGTTTCCCGGTCAGATCCTGCACGCTGGTGATCTGCGAATCAGCAGCGACGATGACGTGCAGCGGCTCCGGGAACAGGCTGGCCAAGGCATTCAGGGTGTAGTGCGGGCCAAGCACCGCGAAGGGTTCGGCACCTAGAAGAGCTTGGGCGGCGACGTTGTTCTGCACCAAGGCGATGTCGACCTTGCCGGTACGCAGTAGCTCCAGGTTTTCCTTGCTGCCGCTGCTCTGGGCCGCGCTCGATAGCGTCCCCTCGGCGGTTAGCTCATCTGCCAACAGCTGCGCCACGCGCGCATATTCGCCGTCCGGTGAGCCACCGGCGATTAGCAGGGCGCGTTCCAGGCGGTCGAGTCGCAGCGTGATGTCATCGTAGGCGCCATCCAGCACCTCGGTGATGATGCGCTTGCGCTCCTGGGAATCCTTGCCGGGCTTGGTCAGCAGCGCGTTGATTTGCTCGATGATGCGGCGCGATTCCTCGGCGCCGGCTGGACCTGTGCTCGCGACACCAACCTCTGGATGAAAGACATCCACCGGCGTCCAACCCTCGGCGCCTTTCTCAAAACTCACGCTGCCGCGGACGTAGACTTGGTCGCCGGCGCTGTTACCGTCCTGTTTGAGTCCGTCGATGCCACGCTTGGTGGCGCCAAGCAGGTTCGTCAAGGCGGCGACATTGAGCGTGTCCCAGGACGAGAAATCCAGGTCGCGGGCCATGGTCAGCACGGCGTTGTAATAGACGATGCGACGCTTGAGTCCGTCCGCGCTCGCGTCCAGCGGGCCGCTGCCGAGTCGCCGCAGGCGCGTGATCTCGACGGCATCGGCACCGAGTGCCTGGGTGAGGCGCTGCTGCACCACCTGGGTAACGCCGGACTGGTCTGGACCCTCGATGCAGCCGGTCAGCAGCAGCGCGAGCATCGCGGCGGCGAGAAGCTGCATGATGCGAGGCAACGCGAACCTGGCTGCAATGCCATTGATCATGCCAGTGATCATGCCAGTCAGAGTAGCAGTGGAGATGCCGATGGAAATGCGGGCTGGGATGCGTGCTGATGTAACCATGTTCAGAACCCGAACCAGGGCAGCGCCAAGAACCCCTGGATGACCAGGGCGTTACAGATGTCGATCAGGAAGGCACCAATGATCGGCACCAGCAGGAAGGCCATCGGCGACAAGCCATGGCGACTGGTCACGGCCTGCATATTGGCGATGGCGGTGGGCGTGGCACCAAGCTGGAAGCCGCATTGGCCGGCGGCAATCACCGCCGCGTCATAATTGCGGCCCATGACACGGAAGGTCAGAAACACCACCAGCAGCACCGTGAGCAAAGCCTGGGCGACCAGTATGATCAGAATCGGCAGGGCCAGATTGACCAGCTCCCACAAGCGCAGCGACATCAGCGCCATGGCCAGAAACAGCGACAGGCTGACGGTGCCCATCAGCTCGATGGTGGGGCCGTCGATGCGGTAGAGCCCGCTCAGACTCAGTGCATTGCGCAGTATGATCCCCACCAGCAAGCACCAGACGAAGGTCGGCAAGGTGATACCGGGGATGGTCAGACGCTCGGCTAGCAGGGCGCCGACCCCCAGGCACAACATCAGGATCAGGATGGTCTCGATCAGGGATTCCGGGCTCAGGGCGCGGCGTTCATCCTTCGGCACCTCGCCGGGGCCGAGCGACGCCACCGACTGTGCCTCGGGCTGCAAGTGATGCCGGCGAATCAGCCATTGCGCCACCGGCCCGCCGAGGACACCGCCCAAGATCAGCCCGAAGGTGGCGCAGGCCATGGCCACCTCGACCGCGCCCTGCAGACCGTTCACCTCGCCGAACACCTGCCCATAGGCCGCGCCCGTGCCATGCCCACCGGCCAGCGTCGCCGAGCCGCCGAGGATGCCCATCAAAGGATTGAGATCGAGCCCCAGCGCAATCGCCACGCCGACGACGTTTTGCAGCACCAGCGCCACCACCACCGCCGCCAGCAGCAACAATAGCTTGCGCCCGCCTTGAGTCAGGGTGCGCACATCGGCACCGAGCCCGACGGTGGAGAAGAAGATCAGCAGCAGCGGCGATTGCAGCCCCATGTCGAAGGACAATTCGGTACCGGTGCCAACCCGCACGAGCGTCAGCACCACAGCGACGATCAACCCGCCCACCACTGGATCGGGAATGCTGTACCGGGCCAGGAAGTCGATGCGCCCGATCAGCCAGCGGCCAACCAAAAGCACCAGGATGGCGAACACCACGGTGAGTGGCAAGGGGATTTCGATGGCCATAGGTCTGACACCTCTCCAACCGCGATGGGTCGTCCGACTTGAAGCTTGCTACCCTTCAGTCTATCGAAGAACCTGCTGCATTAGTGACCATTCTGCGCCAGATTGCGGGCTCAATGATGGAAGCCAGATGCATATTCGCGCTGTGCTGGTCGAGCAGATGAGTTCATACCGCTTGGCGTGCATGTTGGCGACTAATGGCTCGAGGTCCGGATGCCAACCAGGCGGGCGAGGAATACGGCAACGAACATGGGTCCGACAACGGCCTCGATCATCGCCAACGACTTTGCCGGCTGCGTCAATGGTGTGATGTCGCCGAAGCCGACGGTGGTCAGGGTGACGAAGCTGAAATAGATCAGTTGACCCTGGACCTGGTCGTGGCCAACCGGGGCTGCATGCGCGTAATAGAAGGAGCCTGGTGAAAATGTCTCCAGCAACATAAACACCAGAGCAAAGCAGTAGCCGAGCAGGATATAAACGCAGATGCCGCCGTAAACCGTGTCGTTGGTTGGTGATCCGCGGCGCTGGATGTAGACGAAGAGCGCGCCGGCGTTAAAGGCGGTAAAGAGCAGCGAGAACAGGATGGATACTGGTGCCAGCGCCGAGGCCTGAAGCCAGAAAAAGGTCCAGCGGGCGGCAAGTGCTGGCACCAAAAGCACGCAGCCGACAATGAGCAGAATTCTCTTGCGGTACATCGAGACCAGCCCGGCGAGCAGGACGGCTGATGCAGCGATGTTTCCAACTAGTTCGCCGATGCCGGTGGTCGCAAAGCCGCTGGCACCAGCGAGAACGAGCAGACTGAAGAGCAGGATGGCGAAACGCATCGGGCGCGCCTTGGGCTCGGAGTCGCGCACGAAACCGCTGCTTGTTTGATTCCGGCGATGAGTTTTGAACATGCGATGGACCTCAAGCTTGGCGCTTAGGCGATTGCCGGAAAATCTCGTCACATCAGGGCAAACTTTCCCGCGAGGTGAGTGAGCCGACGACAAAGGCTAAGTTCACCGCGCCGATTAGCGCGCCCGCATGCGCCTCTGCCTGCGCCTGGCGAGCATCGAGGAGCGCGGTGTCCGCCTCTGTTGCCACATCGACGGTGCCGACGCCATTGCGGTAGGCCGCCAAGGCGGCATCATAGGTGGTCGATGCGGCAGCGACCAGCGCCGTGGCGGCGCGGTGCGATTCGAGCGCGGTGCATGGCCAGCGACGGGCGGGGGGGCGACACCCTCGACTATCCACCGGAGGGTTCACCTGGCGCGGATCGGGGCTGATGTCGGCCTTCCGGACCCTCGGGGTTGATGATCTCGATTAGCATCAGATAACTGGCGATCAGGAAGCAGCATGAGCCGAGAAAGGTCGAACCATTGCTGAGCATCGGGTTCTCGAAATCGGACTTGAAGCCGAACCAGGCGCAGAGAAAAAAGCCGATGGCGCCCAGCAGATTGAACAGGCCACTCCACCAGCCGAGCGAATTCCAGGCGGGACTTAGCGCGGTTGGCTGCACCTCACGCATCGCCATCCAGGCTGCAATCATGAACCAGCTGGCACCAATCATCTGTGGCAGCCAGAACCAGGCAAAGGCATTGATGGCAGGGTGCTTCGCCAACAAGGCGCCGACCACGCAGGGCACGAAGAAGATGGTCGCGCCAAGCAACTGCACCAGATTCAGCCAATAGCCCCAGTTGGCCGGTCGCAGCCCGAACCAGCGAAGATGATGATTGTCGGCGTGCAGGGCGCGGCTATGCCCGGCCTCATCATCGCGGAACAGCAACACATAACGCGGCGCGTTCAGCACCTCCAGCCAGGAAAGATAGGCGCCGATGAGAAAGATCCCGCCACCGAGCACCGCTGTCCAAATGGGCACCTCGGCCTTGATCACAGGCGCATCGGAAAGCGGCAGAACGCTCCCTAGACCGTTGACAAGCCACACGAGGCTGCCGAAGGTAAAGACTGCTGCGACCCACCAGGACAGTGATCTCCACTGAAGGGCAAACAAGCGATACCTGACCCGCGCTGCATAGGCCCCATCGGCCGTCTTCAGCGGGTGCGAACGCCCTTTGCGATGGTTGCGCGCGTTCCAATGCAGCTCGATCCCTGCTTCCGCATGGCGAAAGACATGCTGAAACGAGCGCGCCTCAGCCGTGTCGAAGCGGCGCGGTTCACGCATCGCCTTTAATGATCTCGCGGGCTTTCATGATGAGCTTCATCCGCGTGGGGTCGCCAATAATCTTGATGTCTGTGAGCGGATCGGCGCTGGGATCAAAACCGGAAACTCATTTGCGCTGAGTATCTGAGCGCAAAAAAGCCGCGGCCATGTGTTGAAAGTCATCGGCGGCCGATGGGAGTTGCACGGCGATCTGTCGTGCCTGTTCCAAGTCCTGAGCGCGCAGCGCCTGCTCCAGGTCTCGGCAGATTCGGCACAGTCGCTCGGCGCTGACATTGGCGCTAGCGCCTGCTAGCGAGTGGGCCAGGCGCAGGCGCTCGCCCAGATCGGATGCATCGGATGCGCTCAGCGCTGCCTGTAGCTCGGTGATCCGTCCGGGCAAGTCAGAGACAAACCCCTGCAGAACCTCCTTGGCCAACTCGCTGTGGTGCATAAGGCGTTGCAACATGTCGGCGTGATTGAAGGCAAGCGCGGTGTTTGCGCCGGCATCTTCAACTTGCGTCTGCTCAGGCGCGTTGCCAGCTGCCAGGATACGGGCCGGATTCTGCACCTGGGTCTGGTCGCCCAGCCAGCGCTTGATGACCGCGTCCACCGCCTCGGCTGCGAGAGGCTTGGGGAGATAGTCGTTCATGCCCGCCTGCAGGCAGCGCTGGCGGTCTCCCGCCATGGCATGGGCAGTGAGCGCGATGATCGGGATATCCGGGTTGACGGTGCCGGCCTCGCGCGTGCGGATGCACCGGGTGGCCTCCAGGCCGTCCATCACCGGCATTTGGACATCCATCAGGACCAGCGCGTAGGGATGCTGGCGCAGCGCGGCGAGTGCCTCCTCGCCGTTGGTGACCACATCGGCCTCGATTCCCAAGCGTTTTAGCAAGCCCAGAGCGACTTGCTGATTGATCTGATTGTCCTCAGCCAGCAGGATGCGGACGCTCTGTTGAGCCAGAGGCTGCAATTGCGCCGGCGTATCTGGCTTTTCCGGCGGCATCGACAGTGCCGCTGCATTAGCCGCCCTTGTTGGCGATAAGTCTGTCGGCTCAGACGCCTCGGCCGATACTGATGCGGATGCAGGCGGTGGCGTTCCGGCTGCCGGGGTGCCATGTGAAGCCGCCGTCGAATCGAGAAAAAGCCGGTTGATTAGTTGCTTGAGCTCCTGATGGCGAACCGGCTTGGGCAAGCTGGCGTTAAAGCCCAGCGCGGCGAAGCCTTGGGAGTCTTTCTCGGTGAGCAGTGAGGGCAGGAGCACCAGGCGCAGGGCGGTGAAGCGCGTGTCGGCGCGGATCGCCTTGCAAAGCGCGGCGCCGTCCATGCCGGGCATCTGCAGGTCGATCAGCGCAAGCGCGAAGGGATCATCGTCATCGAGTGCCTGGTAGAGCAGTCTGAGCGCATCCGTGGCTTCGGCGGTGTCGACCGGGCGCAGGCGCCACTCAAGCATGCGTCCGCGCAGCACCTGGCGGTTGGTGGCGTTGTCATCGACGATCAAGACGCGTTTTCCGCTCAGGTCTGGGGCGGGTTGCGCGGGGGCGTCGCGGTTGGATGCATCCGCATCCTCCGGCAGGCGCTCGAGTTCAAGCTCAAACCAGAAGGTCGAGCCCTGCCCCGGCTGGCTGTCGACGCCAATCTCTCCGCCCATGAGCTCGGTCAGCTGTCGCGAGATGGCGAGTCCCAGCCCGGTGCCACCAAAGCGGCGGGTGCTCGATGCGTCGACCTGGGAAAATTTCTGAAACAGCCGATCACGCTTGTCCGGCGGAATCCCGATGCCGGTATCCGCGACCCGGAAGTGGAGTCGCACCCGTGTCGGCGCGCTGTCTTCCAGGGAATCCACTGACGCAGGCTGCTGCTCGGCCAGATGCACGCGAACACTCACTTCGCCAACTTCGGTGAACTTGATGGCATTGCCGGCGAGATTGGTCAAAATCTGGCGCAGACGGCTGGCATCGCCGCGCAGCTGGGCGGGAACGCCGGCGTCCGCGGCGCAGATGAACTCCAGGGATTTCTCGTGCGCGCGCAAGGCAAGGCTGGCGGCGAGGTCGTCGAGGACGTTCCGTAGGTCGAAATCGATTGCTTCAAGCTCCAGCCGGCCGGCCTCGATCTTGGAGAAATCCAGAATATCGTTGATGACGCCGAGCAGGGATTCGCCCGAGCTGCGAATAATCTCGGCATATTGGCGCTGTTGGTCGTCCATCGGGGTTTCAAGCAACAGGCTGGTCATGCCGATGACGCCGTTCATGGGGGTGCGAATTTCATGGCTCATGTTGGCGAGAAATTCGCTTTTCGCGCGGTTGGCGCTATCTGCCTGCTCGGCCAGCGCATTGGCCTGGTTGATGGCGGTCTCGAGCGCACTATTGGCATTGCGCAGCGCGTTCTCGGCGTTCTTGTAGTCGCTAATGTCGCCAATGTAGCCGTGCCAGAGCACACTGCCGTCAGCGAGGCGCTCGGGATTGGCTGTGCCGCGCAGCCAGCGGGTGCCGCGCTTTGGCAGCTTGACGCGGTATTCGCATTCCCAATGGGTGAGGTGCTCGAAGGAAGTCAGAATGGAGGTCTGAACATGCGCGATATCACTGGGATGAATGCGCTTGAACACCGTGCTGGCATCGCCGCGGACCTCCTCGGGGCTCACCTCGTAGATATCGCGAATATGCTCGGAGGCAAAGGGAAAGCAACTGCGCCCGTCTGGATGGTAGCGGAATTGGTAGATGGCGCCCGGCACCTGCTGCGAAAGCTTCTCGAGCAACTCGGCGCTGGCGCGTACCGCCTGCTCGGCGCGCCAGCGGTCGGTGATGTCGTAATTGATGCCGGTCATCCGCAGCGGCTGGTTGTGCTCGTCTTTGATGACCTGGGCGACGCCCTTTAATCGCCGGATATCGCCATTCGGCCAGCAGACACGAAATTCGCTGGTGAATTCCTGGCCGGTCTCGAGCGCCCGTTGCACTTTGGCCGCCGCGCGCTCGCGATCTTCGGGGTGCACCGCGTCGCGCCAGTCGGCATATTCGCCGCGAAAGGCCTTGGGGTCGCTCCCGTAGAGACGATGCATCCACGGGTCCCAGGTCAGGCGTCCGCTGGCGACATCAAAATCCCAGACACCGAAGCGGGCTGCCTCGGCCGCGAGCTGCAAGCGCTCGTTGACGCGCGCTAGCGCCTGCTCAGTCTGCTTGCGCTCTGATGTGTCGCGGGCTGTCCCGTAGATGCGGCCGTCTTGGAGACGGGCGCGCCACTCGAGCCAGCGATAGCTGCCGTCGCGGCAGCGGTAACGGTTCTCGAAGCCGAAGACGCTGTGGCCCAGGTTCAGCTGATTGACGGCGGTCTGGGTGGCTTCCAGGTCATCGGGGTGCAGGAAGTCGGAAAAGCGCTTGCCAATCAGGTCATTGAGCGGATAGCCGAGAACCTGCTCCCATTCGGGATTGACCCGCAGAAAACGGCCATCATTGTCGGCGATCAGCAGCAGATCGCGGCTGAAGGCGAAGTAGCGGTCGAGCTCTTCATTGGCCTCGCGCAGCTTGATCTCGGTATGCTTGCGCGCGGTGATGTCCTGATGGGTGCCGAGCATCAGCAGCGGCTTGGGCGGCTCGTCATTGCTCCAGGAGAAGACGCGACCGCGGTCGAGTACCCAGACCCAGTGCCCGTCCTTGTGGCGCATGCGGGATTCGAATTCGTAGAAGTCGCTCTTGCCGCTGAAGTGTTCCTGCAGCAGGCGCTCGCTCTCGGCGAGGTCGTCGGGATGGGCAAAGCGCATCCAGGTCTCGATGGAAACCGGCCCCAGCTCCGCCAAGGTGTAGCCGATGATCTCCGCCCAGCGCTCGTTAAAAATGACCTCTCCGGTCTGCACCTCCCATTCCCAAGTGCCGACCCGCGTGCCCTCGAGAATGCCCGCCAGGCGTTCGCTTTTGGAGAGCAAGGTTTTGCGCTGCTGTGTTTCGGATGGCTTCGGCGCTTTCATAGTGGCGGGATTATACAACCATAAACGGCGGGTTTTCGGCCTGCCGCCATCCCGAATTTTTGGTGCTTAATCGATGCGCTTCAGCTCCCGCTGACGCGACTGCGGGCGCGCACGATGCGCTCAAGCGTGTCGCGCTCATAGCGCATGTACTCCTTGCACAGGGTGACGAGCTTGGGGATTTCGTCATGGCGCTATTTTAGCGCTACGTCGATATTCGACCAGGCCTTGGCAACAAAGGCTACCTGGCCTCTGACAAGATAGGCAGTCTGTAGCGAAACGCTTTCGTCGCCATCGCCAAGACCGGCTAGCTCCCTTGCTAAAGTGGCCATGGCAGCCTTTTTCACGCCTAGCCTGTGTGACCTTCGGTGCCAGGATGTTCGGAGAATATCCGGTAGCTGTTCTTACCCGCCTGCTTGGCTTGGTACATGGCCATGTCGGCCTGGTGCAGGAGCGCGTCGGCGTCGATGCATGCAGCTTGGGGGTAAAAGGTCACGCCGATGCTGGCCGAGACGCACAGGGATAAGCGATCAATCATCACGGGTTCCGCAGCCGCGGCAAGTAGTCGTTCGAGCAAGGTCCGGCAGTCGTTGTCATCGGTCAGGTCGACCAGAACAGCGGCGAATTCGTCGCCACCGAGGCGGGCGAGGGTGTCGACTTCGCGAATCGTCGCTTGCAGTCGATGGGCCAGGGCGACCAGAAATTGATCGCCAACCTTGTGACCATGGGCGTCATTGATCGGCTTGAAGCCGTCGAGATCGAGGTAGACCAGGACCAGGCGTTGTCCGCTGCGATCGGCGGCTGCCATGGCGTGGCACAGGCGCTCGTGCAATTGCAGTCGGTTAGCCAGGCCGGTCAGGTTGTCGCGATGCGCCAGGGTTTCGAGTTGTTCCTGCTGGGCTTTGACTGCGCAGATGTCGCGACTGGTGCCGACCAGGCGGCACCCGGCGCCGCGTTCGTCGTAGGTTAACTTGCCGAGCGAATGCAGCCAGTGGCGATGGCCATTCGGCCAGATGACGCGGTAGGTCTGGTCGAAGGGTTCACCCGTGCGCAGCGTGCGGCGCAAATTCGCCAGGCAGGCACGCCGATCGCGCGGATCGATGCGGTGTTTGATCGCGCCCAAAGGGCCCTCGCGGCATTCGTCCACAAGCCCGAGCAGAGCCGCCTGACGGGTCGTCCAGCGCAGGCGACCACTGTCAATGTCATAGGTCCATATCCCCATGGCCGCCGCCTCAAGGGCAATCTCAAGGCGCTCTTTGCTCTCGCGCAATGCGTGCTCGCGCTGGCGCAGGCGCAGTTGCAGGCGCACGCGCATGCGCACCAGGGTGGGATTGATTGGCTTGCTGATGAAGTCCACCGCGCCTTGCGCCAGGGCACGGGTCTCGCTTGGTGCATCGTTACGGGCGGTGATGAAAATGACTGGAATCATGGCCGTGAGCGGGTCGCGCTTCAGCGCGGCGCAGACCGCATAGCCGTCCATCTCCGGCATCATCACATCGAGCAGAATCAGGTCGGGATAGGGCGCGCGCCGCGCGAGCGCCAAGGCATCCGCCCCATTGGTGGCAGCCATGACGTGAAACTGGCGGTCGAGCACCTCGGCGAGCAGCTGTAAATTGACAGGCTGATCGTCCACGATAAGGATTAACGGTCTCCCGTCCCCCGCGCCAGACTCTGTCAGGCCGGATTCAGTCAGGCCGCCTATGCTCTGATCAGATTTGCTCTGATCAGATTGGCGCTGATCAGATTCGCTGTGGCAGGAGTCGTTCATCGGGAGTCACATGCGCGGCGCTTTGCTAAGGCGTTTGATCGGGTGCCTGCTGGTCGATCAAGGCCTGCAGGCAAAGTTCCGCCGACGGGTAATCGAAGACACGCAGGCAGGCCTTCATTGCCTCCAGGGATGCCCGTGATGATTCAGGTAAGGATGTACGCAAGCGCTCGAGCATGGCCGGAGAGACGAAGCGACTCTGGCGCAGCAGTGCGCGCAGCTCATGGAGCTGGCGTGAGGCCTCGCCGGGGTCCGCAAGCGGTTGCACTGAGCGCTCCAAAGTGCCGAGCGCGGCGATTTGGGCAAGCGCGTCCGCATGAGCACCGCGCAGGCGCTCGATCAAGGGTGCCAGCTGCGTGATCGAATCCGGGCTGCTGCCGGCCTCGAGCACCTCGCCCAGAATATTGTCCAGCGCCTCGGCTGCCGCGCTGAGCCGCGTGGCACCCACATTGGCGGCGACGCCCTTGAGCTGGTGCGTTCCCCGATAGGCGGTTGTCCAGTCCTCGCGCGCGATAGCGCCAGCGATGTTATCAACATTATCGCGCACCGAGTCGGCGAATCCACGCAACAGATTGTTGATATCTTCTTGCTTGTCATAGATTTCGTTCAGGGTGCTGAGATCGAAACCCACCAGCGTTGATGGCTTGTCCTCTGGGGCCGATGCCAGATGCAAAGTTGGAGTCGAAGTCGATCCGTCCGCTGCTGGCCTTACCGGGGTTCCTTCCGCGGCATCTGCCTCGACTGTCCTGCTGGCTGGCTCGGGCTGAATTGTCGCGGGCGCAAGCCAGCGCGCGATTGTTGCATTCAGGGTGTCCAGGGTCACTGGCTTGGGCAATAGGTCGCTCATGCCGGCGGTGGTAATCTTCTCGCGCTCGGCGGCGGTGACGCCAGCGGTCAGGGCAATCACCGGCAACTCGCGCCAAGCCGGGTTGGCGCGCAGTTGGCGGGTGGCAGTGAGACCATCCATGCGCGGCATCTGGATGTCCATCAGCACCAAATCGGGCGGCGCACTGGCGGCGAGTTGCTCAAGCGCCTGTTGTCCATCGCCGACGATGATCGCCTCCGTACCCAGCAATGCGAGCATGCCCCTGATCACTTGCTGGTTGATCGGCTGATCCTCGGCGACCAGAACGCGCACCCCGCTCAAATCGACCCGCGCGCTAACATCGGTTTGTGCCGCTGCCGACGGTGCCTCGGCGATTTTCAACCTGACCTCGAAGCTGAAACGACTTCCACCCTCCAACGCGCTCTCGACCTCAAGCTGCCCGCCCATCATCTCGATCAGCCGCCGACTGATGCTCAAGCCAAGACCGGTGCCGCCGAAGCGCCGCGCAATGGAATCGTCTCCCTGGGTGAAGGGTTGGAACAAGCGCGCGCGGGTTTCGCGATCCATGCCGATGCCGGTGTCGGTGACTGTCCAGCGAAGCCGAGTAACGGCTTCGGTGCATTCAATGCATGCAATCTGCAGTGTGATGCGGCCCGTTTCAGTGAATTTGATGGCATTGCTGAGCAGGTTCGATAACACCTGCCGCAAGCGCAGCTCGTCGCCTACCAGCCAGCGGGGGACCTTGGGGTCGGCCTCGATGGCTAACTCGAGACCTTTGCCTGTGGCGATGGGCGCGAACAGCGAGCGCTCACTCTCGAGCAGCCGGTCACGGTCGAACGGGGTCTCTTCCAGGCTGAGCTGGCCAGCGTCAATTTTCGACTGATCGAGAATGTCGTTCAGAATTCCAAGCAGGTTGATGCCTGAATGGTGCAGCTGCTCAAGATACCTGCGCGTGATCGGGTTGACTGTCTGTTGCAAAGCCAGCTCGGACAAACCGATGATGCCATTCATCGGTGTACGGATTTCGTGGCTCATGTGGGCGAGAAAGGCGGATTTCGCCTTGGTGGCGGCCTCGGCGGCTTCCTTGGCGGCTGTCAGCTCGGCCTGAACGGCCTTGTAATCGCTGATATCCTGGAGAATCCAGATGCTGCCCGCCTCCGGCTTGGCGGGGTCGATCAACTTGCCTTGCACCTTGATCCAGAGCCTGCTGCCGTCGCGCCGGCGCATCAGGGTTTCGGTGAAAAAGCGCTCCCCGCGCATCAATGCCGGATAGCCTTCGCGGCCAATGCGCTCATAATCCTCGCGGTTGTGGTAGAAGTGCTCGGTCGGCATGCCGACCATCTCATCGAGCGAATAGCCGAACAGCTCGCACATGCGCTGATTGACCCAGACTTGCCGCCGGTCGCGCACAAAGGCGATGGCGACGCTGGAATTGTCGAGAATGGCGCGCAACTCGCGCATGCGCGTGTCGAGATCCTGGGCCAGGCGCTTGCGCTCGGTGATGTCGATAAAGGCGATCACCACACCATAAGCCGGATGCGCCGCCGGCATGGCGCTGACCGATAGCCAGGTGACCCCCTCTGGCCGCTCCACGCCCATTTCGACATCCCGCACCACCCGGCCCTCGCGCAGCGCCCGCACGCTGGCATATTCTTCCACCGGCATCTCCGAGCCGTCCGGGCGCAACAGGCGCCATTGCGGGCCATCGAAGGACCGGCGCAGGTGCTCGGCGCGCGGAATGCCGAGCAGCGTCTCCGCCGCCTGATTGCAATCGACCAGGCGGCCGTCTGGGTCGGTGATGGAAATGCCCATCGGCAGCAGCTCGAACATGGTCCGAAGCTTCGCCTCGGAGCGCTCCAACTCGGCGCTGCGTGCCGCGAATTGCCCCTCCAGGCCATCCTGATCGGCTTGCAACACCTCGTAGTCCATCCCGATGGCGCCTCGCAACCGTTCGAGATCATCTGCGCTGCCATCGATCAGCAGAATTTTCGGCCGTGGCATGGCTGTGGTTGTTTCCATCGCGGTTATTGGCTGAGGGAATGACTCGCAGGCCGCATTGTTCTGCCCTCAAGACGGCTCGTGGCTACTGCTGCAAAGTGCGCCCGCCGTCGACGGATAGGAAATCCAAGCCACCCTGAGCGTCCAGATTGGCCCGAGGAAGGAGGTTAGCGGGGGTGGGGTGCGCGGTCAACGTCCAACTGCGAGGCTAACGGACGTCGGGGCGGTGCTGGCGCGCGCGTTCCGGGGTGCTGGCGCGTGCATCTGCTGGGCAGCGTGCCACCGGCAGACGAGAGGGGCTGCACCGTTGCCTGCGAGAGAAACGGCGGCTACCAGGCGACGCGCTGATCGAACTCGAAGTCGGGCTCGGGCTGCAATCGCGCGTGCGCTGGGAGGCCTACACCAAAGCCAAGGAAGAGACCTTCGCGCGTTCCAACATCCCCGAGGCGCCCTGGTTCGTGGTCGAGGCCAACGACAAGAAACGCGCGCGCCTTAACTGCATTCACCACCTGCTGGAACAAATCCCTTACACGGAAGTTGAGCACGAATCCATCAGCCTGCCGGACCGGGTGTTCGATCCGGACTATGAGCGTTCCACCCTACCGCGCGAGCTGATGGTGCCGGAGCGGTATTGACGCCTTGCCCGCGCTGCCTGCTTGGCCGTGACTGATCTTATCAAAGCCAGTGGTGCTGTTAAGCTCGAAAAAATGCAGCGACCGTTAGCCGCGTCGGGCATTCAATCAGCGACAGTCACAATTCCCATTTCCACGAGCACGGTCATTGCGATGGACGCGATAATCATAAAGGCGATCGCGCCGATCGAGATAAAAATGACCATGCGAGCACCGCCACGCTCGTCCTCGCAGGCTGTGACCGGGTTGCGGCCGTCCCAGAGGCAGGAAAGCGGCTGACCTTCCTGATAATCACCCATGTCATTGAAGGTGAAGCCAAAGTCGCCGATGCGCTGGCGCAACTGGGCATCATCCGGACGCACAACGGCCTGCCAGCGTCCATTGACCGTGTGTACCTTAGCGACTTCGCCCGTGAAAGGCCGGTAATGGCGGTATTTACGCAGCTTCCCCCGCGCGGCAACAGCCAAGACCGCAAAGGCAAGGCACCAAAGTGTGGCGAACAGGAAGCCCATCAGCTTACCCCGTCATCTGTGTTGAAAAGGAAATCAGGCGGCATCAGCGCAACCGCGGCTCTCAACCCAACCGGCCGAGAAAGCGATAATAAGGAACCGAGAATCCCGGCAGATAGGGCACGGGGGCGCGTTCTTCGCTGAATTGATGCGCGGGGAAACGCGCGCGCAATGCGGCGAGATGTTCAGGGTTTGGGTGCACGCCGTCGTGCGCGAACCAGCGCGGCCAGAACCAGCGTGTCAGCGCACCGTGGCGAATTTGCCCGTCTGGCGGCTTCGCGGCCGAGACATAAAAAGCCACCAGGGCGACCTGGCCGAAGGCATCCAGCCGCGCGCAAAAAAACTCCAGATTACGACCGTTACCGCCGCCGAGTTCGATGACATGTGCATCGCCCAATGCATCTTGGCGCGCATGCAAGAGCGCGGCATGCAGGTCATCGATCAAGCGTTCGCGTCCATGCAGCAGTCGATCACGAAAGACGTCGTAGTGACCGGCCTGGGGGCCATAGAAGGCTTGCAGCCGCGTGCGTTGGTCACCGCTTTTGGGCTGGCCGCACAGCAAATGCAGCAGGATGCGCAGGTCGCGCCCAAAACGGGTGACCGGGCCGCTAGCCGCTTGTGGTCGCGCTGACCGCATCGGCGCCGACCCGGTTTCCGCTGCCTGCGCGCGCTCAGACGCGGACATCGGCGATATGAGAGCCCGCGTAAGTATGCACCCGGTCCTGCGCCTGGAGCTTGCCGGCCAGTTCGGGGTGGAAGCGCAGGCGATCGCTCAGGCGGCCGCGCGCCGGCCCCAGCTCCAGGGCTTGGAGATAGCGCGGCGCGGCATGGGCGCTGCGGAAAATGATGCGGGCATCGCCGCGCGCTCGAGCCAGAATCCACTCCCACTCAGCGGCCAGCGCCCTGGGCTGATAGCTGCTCATCCAGTCCATGTGATCGAGCAGCACGTATTTGGAGATAGGCTGATCGTGGTGTCTGAGAAAATCCGTCACCGCACGCAAGCCTAATCTCAGATGCGGGACTCTTACGCGAAAAGACGGCAGGCGCCTGCCAGAGCATGGGTGGCCGACGGGCGCGGTAGAATGCGCAGGCTTGTCAACAACACCTTTGGAGATCAAAGCGCATGGCCGAATTGAAGCGGAACGGGTTGGTCACCGCGATGCTTGCTCTAATACTCACAGCTTCCGTCACATGGGCGTCGGACGACGCCGAGCGCGCGCGCACCCTGACCGAAAGCGGCAAGATTCTGCCCTTGGAACAATTGATCGCGGTCGCGCGCCAACACAAGCCAGGCACATTGATCGAGGCCGAGCTGGACTGGGATCCGGAGCATGGTGTGGCCATCTATGAGCTGTTGATGCTGAGCGAGGACGGCGAGCTGTGGGAATTGGAATTCGACGCCCGCAGCGGTGAGCTGCGGGAAGTCGAGCGGGATGATTAACTCAGCATGCGCCTGCTGCTGATCGAAGACGATATCGCGCTAGCCGAACCGTTAGCGCAAAGCCTGGCACGCGCCGGCTTCGCAGTCGATGTGTTGAGCGACGGACTGGAAGCACAGCCGGCACCGGTGTTTACCGACTACGACGCCATTGTGCTCGACCTTGGGCTGCCGGGTTGCCCGGGGCTTGAGCTGCTGCGCCAATGGCGCGCACAGGGGGTTACCACGCCAGTGCTGATTCTGACTGCGCGCAATGCCTGGCATGAGCGGGTCGATGGCCTCAAGGCCGGGGCGGATGATTATCTCGGTAAGCCTTTCCACACCGAAGAACTGCTTGCGCGCCTGCAAGCACTGCTGCGCCGCGCCGCCGGGCAAGCTCGCGAGTGCCTCAGCGTGGCTGGACTGACGCTCGACGAAGACCGCCAGGAGGTCAGGCTAACAAATGGCGAGGCGGTGGCGCTGACGGGCATGGAGTTTCGACTGCTACGCTACTTGATGTGCCATCCGGGCAAAGTCTTGGGCAAGGAGGCGCTCACCGATCATCTTTACGATCAGCACAACGAGCGCGGCAGTAATCTGATCGAAGTCTATGTGCGGCGCCTGCGCGAGAAAATCGGCGCCGGATACATTCGCACCCAGCGCGGTCAGGGCTATCGTTTTGGCGCGCTCGACAACCCCCTGATCAAACCAGCCGTCAACCCACCCGTCAACCCGACCGAATGAACTCCCTCGAGCATCAGCTCAATCTTGGCCTGTCGCTCAGTCTGCTGCTGCTGATTGGCTGCGCCTGGTGGCTGGGACACGCAGCCTTGCATCGCAGTGCCGATGCTGTGGTTCTCACCCGGCTTGAGCAAAATGCCGAGACCCTACTGGCCAACCTGCGCTTCGACTCCAGTGGCCGGCCGCGTGTGGCAGAACACCATCTCGCGCCCAGCACCCGGCAACCCTACTCTGGACATTACCTGGTGCTGCAGGGCGCCGAAGGTGTCGAATGGCGCTCGCGCTCCCTATGGGATGCGACGCTGGAGGCGCGACAGCTTTCGCCTGGCGAGCAGGCAATCTGGCGGCAGCCGGGGCCGGATGGGCAGGAGTTACTCGTCTGGGGTGCCGGCTATCGGCGCGACGGGGTGGAATTTAGCCTTGCCAGCGCCGAGGATGCGCGCCCGGTCTTGCGCGAAATTCGCGGCTTCGAGGTGACTGTGGCCCTGCTCGCAACTCTGGCCTTTGTCGGCATGCTATTGATTCAGCGCTGGATGTTGCGGCGTGCCTTTGCGCGGCTGGCCCCCCTGTATCGGGATATCCGCCAGCTCGAAGCCGGCGCCACTGGCCATCTCACCGAGGCAGTGCCGCGGGAGTTTCTGCCGCTGGTGCGCAAGCTCAATGGACTGCTGGCAGTCTATGCCGCGCGCCTGGAACGCTCGCGCCAGGCGGCAGGCAATCTGGCACATGCGTTCAAAGGGCCGCTTGCAGTCTTTCTGCGCACACTGGAGCCAGGCCAAGCGACGGCGGCGGCGCAAGACGCTGCGCGCGCCCAGATCGCGCGGCTTGAGGCACTGATTGAGCGCGAGTTGCGCCGCGCACGTCTGTCCGGCGCGCCGGCGGCCGGAGCCTGGTTCGACGCCGATGCGGAACTTGGCCCGCTCATCCGACTGCTCAAGCAGGTCTACGCTGACAAAGCGCTGCACATCGACTGGACGGTCGCGCATCCCGAGCCCCTGCCCTTTGATCGCGAGGACATGCTCGAACTACTTGGCAATCTGCTTGATAACGCCTGCAAATGGAGCCACGGCCAGGTTCGGGTACGCCTTTGGGTGGAGGATGGCACCTGCCGCATCGCCATCGACGACGATGGGCCGGGCTGTCCGGAACCGGCGTTGAGCGAGATTCTGGCCCGCGGCGCGCGCCTTGATGAGCGCACCCAAGGTCACGGATTGGGGCTTTCCATCGTGCGTGAAATCCTCGCCCTGTATTGCGGAGAGCTAAAACTCGGACGCTCGGCACTCGGTGGGCTACGTGTCGAAATCGCGCTGCCGCTGGCTGCAGCGACTGGACAGCTGGACTGATTGAAGTGCGGCCAGTCGGCGCGCAGTTGCAAATGGTCGATTGCCCAGAGCTTGTCCCGCCGGGTCGGCCTGTATCTTGAAAATGATGTCAGAGTATTAACACTGTTGCACTAAGCCACGCCGGCGTTCAAGCCGCGTGATCATTTCCCCCAGAATGCGGCGATAGAGGTCATCGCCGAGCACCCGGTCTTCAATGCCGCTATCAAGATTGGGGTTGTCGTTGACCTCAATAATCACCGCACCATGCGGGGTCGCTTTGACATCGACGCCGTAGAGACCGTCGCCGATCAGATTGGCGGCCTTGAGCGCGACGTCAACCACATCGGCTGGTGCATCCTCGACGGCCATGGTCTCAAAGCGGCCCTCGTCGTGGCGACCGTCGCTGTGGTGATGGACAATCTGCCAGTGGGCCTTGCTCATAAAATATTTGCAGGCATAGAGCGGACGCCGGGCGAGCAAACCAATGCGCCAGTCAAACTCGGTGTAAAGAAATTCCTGCGCTAAAATGAGATCGGACTCGCGCAACAACCGCGCTGCCATGTCGAGCAATTCGTTGCGGTTGCTGGCCTTAAATACGCCGCGCGAAAAAGACCCCTCCGGAATTTTCAGCACCACGGGGTAGCCGATGGCGGCTTCCACATCGAGCAGCGTCTCCCGGCGCAGAATCAGGGTGCGCGGGCGCGGCACCCGGTTGGCCTCCAGCAGTTCAGCCAGAAATACCTTGTTGGTGCAGCGCAGAATGGAGTCCGGATCATCAATCACCACCATACCCTCGCTGGCCGCCTTTTTGGCGAAGCGAAAGCTGTGGTGGCCGATGCGGGTGGTCTCGCGAATCAACAGGGCGTCGTATTCAGCCAGGCGCGCGAAGTCGCGCGGCTGGATCAGCTCGACATTCAGACCGAGTTGGCGCCCGACGCGCTGGAATTTTTGCAAGGCTCTGGGATTCGAGGGTGGCAGATCTTCCTGCGGATCATGCAGCAAGGCCAGATCGTAGCGGTATTCGGGACGCGCGCGCGGCTGCCGCCAGGGGCGCGACAGGTAGTGTTCAAGCGCGGCAAAAAAAGCGCTCTCTTGTTCGGCATCCAGGCTGTGCAGCGACAGCGCGCGCAAGCTGCTGATGCGCCATTGCGGTTGCGCTTTGAGTTCGACCCGCAGGATGGGACAGCGGAAGGTCTCGAACACTCGGCGCGCGAAGGGTTGCAGCTCCCGCTCGGCACACTGACCGAACATGAGCGTCAGGGTGCGGCTTGCGGTGGCCCCATTAGTGGTCGCCGCTGTGAGTGCCCGCGGCACGCTGGCATTGAGTCCGTCGGTCATCAGCCCATACAGGTCGCGGCTGGACACCTCCTGCATGGTGCCGACCGCTGGTATCGCCTTGTGACCGCGCGCCTCGGCAAGCAGGGAACAATAGTACCCCAGGCTCAGATACCGATAGCTCCGACAGAGATTAATGATGCGCACCCGTCGCCGCGCCGCTGGACCCTGAGCAACACCCTGACTCAGATACTCGCGCGCCGTTACCACCGGCAGTGCTGGAAAATGGGTCTTCCAGTCGCCCGCCTGCTCGACCAGCAACAGATGCTCAGCCATGGGCGCTCGGCTCCGGACGGGAAATCAACACCACGGCCTGAAGCCCGGCGCGCCCATAACGGGCCATGCGGCGGAATTCACTGGGTTGAATTGGCATGTTCATCGAATCGAGCGCAGTCTCGCCATTGTTGATATCGACATAGGGATCATGGACGTAGATGAAGCTATCATCGCAGCCGGTCACCACTACCCAGTGGGGAAACTTCTCCGCATAGATGCGGTAGGAGCTAATCAGCACCAGAGGCACCGCTCCCGCAACAAAGCGCGCCTGCATGGTTTCCACATCCAGAGTGGCGTAGGTCACAGGGATGCCGATGCGCTCGATCTCAGACAGCATATCCTCGTGCACCAGGCGCATGACTTCTTTCTTTTCCGGGCTACGTACAGAGTCGATCAGCGGCACGCCGCGATCGTTGACGAACACCTCCGCCAGAAATCCCCGTCGATGCGCCGCAAGTGCCAACCCAAAGGGACCGCAGCCGCCGTGGCCGGAGGTCATGAAAATGGTGGTCGCCTCGCGCCAGATCCGCAGTTCCAGGGTGCGGTCGAGGCTGATGCGCCCATCCAGCGCTTTGAGCGCCATCATCAGACAGGAGGCACCGCAGGTGAAGTCCAGCGTCTGCTCGTAGAAGGGCACGCCTGGCCCGGTCGCGACCGGCCCGAGCGCGGGCATCAGCGCCTTTTCGTAGCGCAGCGCCTCCATCTTGTCCTGGTAATAGGCGGGGCGCATGCCGAAACGGCGGTAGCCCAGACGCTCAAATAGGCGTTGCGAGGCGAGGTTGTCACGGCGGATTTCAAGGCGCAGATAGGCGCGCTGGCGCACCCAGGTCGCGCGCTCGGCCGCCTCAACCAGAGCACGGCCAACGCCTTGCCCGCGCGCGGCTTCGGCGACGGCAATGGAATACAGCCGCGCCACCGAAGTCGCGCGGTTAAAGAGCACCAGCACGTCGCCAAGCAGGGTTGGCGGCGTCTCCGAATCATCCCTGATCGCGACCAAAAACTCCGCCTGCGCCCGAGTGATCAGATGACGCAATTGTCGGCGCGTCAGGCGGTCACCGGAAAAGGCGGCCTGTTCAAGCGCCAGCAGGGCATCGAGATCGGCGATTTCAGCGGGACGAATCAGCCAGGACAGGGTCGCGTTCTCCTCAATATTTGCACGACCGAAGCATAGCGCAATCGAGTGAGAAAAACGTCCAAGCTCAACTTCTTTTCCAAGCAGAGAGAAAAGGTCTTCATCTGGCAGCCTGACTGTCTGGCTTCGCATTGAGCGCTCATGCCGGGGTCGCCTCTTGGAACCAGCCGCGCACCAGATCCGGCCCCGGTACGCTGCCGGAATGCACCACCTGGCCGTCAATCACCACGCCGGGGGTGGACATGACACCGAAGCTCATGATCTCGGCGATATCCGTGACCTTGATCAGTTCAATCTTCACCCCGGCCTGCTCGGCGGCGGTGGCGATGGCCTTGGCAGTGATCTCGCAGTTGCGGCAGCCGGAGCCGAGGACTTTGATTTCTTTCATAACAGGATTCTCTGTTGCGTTGCTAAAAGCTGGTCGAGCGGCCACCAGCGCGGGGATGATGAATATGTTTTTTGCTATATGCCGTTGAACCTATATACGCGCAACTCCGGCGTCAAGCACGGCGGATTGCGCGAACGCTGGTGTGATCGCGTCTGCTGCGCTTGCGGTTGACAGGCCGCTGGGGTGGCGGCACTCTCGCAGATCGTGGTTTCCCGGCTAAACCCGGACCCGCTGCGAGCTTCAGGCTTCCCACCTCAACCTTCACACTCCAATAAGACATCCGTGTCCATCGCCCCCACCGCTTTCTTCTCCGCGCTGGCCAACGATACCCGTTTGCGCATGCTGATGCTGCTGCTGCGCGAGGGCGAGCTGTGCGTCTGCGAGCTAACGCAGGCGATTGGCGTTTCCCAACCCCATGTCTCGCGCCATCTGGCGCAACTGCGCGAGCTGTCGCTGGTGGCCGATCGGCGCGCTGGCACCTGGATTTACTATCGAATTCACCCCGATCTGCCGGGTTGGGCGTGCGCTGTCATGCGCGAAACAGCCGCAGGTCTCGCAGGTGCCACACCTTTTCGCGAGGATGCCAAGGCGCTGGCGGCCATGGCCAATCGACCCGGCGCGCCGCGTTGTGGCGGGGTTTTGGATCAGCAAGCTCCTGAGTTGACGAGGGGCCGGCTATAAGCGAGGGCTCCCCGGTCCGGTAGGCCCGCTTTTTTCGGCTCCGTTAAATCTGTTTTTTGCAATATAACAAATGTCGTATATTATCGCGACCAGTGTTTTGCGAATCAGGAGGAAAACACATGACCGTCAGCATTGGCATCAACGGGTTCGGTCGCATGGGGCGGCTCGCGTTGCGCGCGGCCTGGGGGCGGCTGGGTGAGGGAGAAGGGGCGCTGGGTATCACCCGCATCAACGAGATCGCCTGCGATGCGGCTGGCAGCGCCCATCTGCTGGAATTCGACTCGGTGCATGGGCGCTGGCCTTATCCCTGCACGGGAGAAGACGACCGACTGACCATCGACGACCAGTCTTTGCACTACAGCTCGGCCAAGACCATCGCCGAGGGCGACTGGTCGAACTGCGACATCGTCATTGAGGCCACCGGCAAGCATCACAAGCAGCCGGAATTGCTCGACGGTTACTTCGCCCAAGGGGTGAAGAAAGTGCTGGTCGCGGCGCCGACCAAAGGCGCGCTGGATATCGTCTATGGTGTGAATCACGACCGCTATGATCCAGAGCGGCATCCGTTGGTCACCGCCGCTTCCTGTACCACCAATTGCCTGGCGCCCGTAGTCAAGGTCATGCACGAGCAGGTTGGCATCCGCCACGGCAGCATGACCACCCTGCATAACATCACCAACACCCAGCGCATCGTCGATCTGGGCCATAAGGATCTGCGCCGAGCACGTGCTTGCGGTCAGTCGCTCATCCCGACCACCACCGGCAGCGCGCGGGCCATCACCAAGATCTTCCCCGAACTGACCGGCAAGCTGAATGGCCATGCGGTGCGGGTGCCGCTGCTCAATGCCTCGCTGACCGATTTTGTCTTCGAGGCTGAGCGTTCCGTCACGGCCGAGGAGATCAATACGCTTCTCAAAACCGCCGCCGAAGGCGAGCTGGCCGGCATTTTGGGCTATGAAGAACGCCCGCTGGTGTCGGTCGATTACCTGAACGACCCGCGCTCCTCCATCGTCGATGCATTATCCACCCTGGTCGTGAACGACACCCAGGTGAAGATCTATGCCTGGTACGACAACGAATGGGGCTATGCGAATCGGATGGTCGATATTGCGCATCTTATCGCCCGAGCGCTCTAACCCATGAACAGCGCCACCCGCAATTATCTGACGGTGACGGCCGGGTACTGGGCCTTCACCATCACCGATGGCGCCATCCGCATGCTGGTGGTGCTGTATTTTCATCAGCTCGGCTATTCGCCCTTCGAAGTCGCGATGCTGTTCCTCTTCTACGAGGTCTTCGGCATCCTCACCAACCTGGTCGGCGGTTGGCTGGGGGCGCGCATCGGGCTGAATCTGACCATGCACATCGGCATGGCGTTGCAGGTGGCGGCGCTGCTGATGCTGACAGTGCCGGATGGCTGGCTGGCGGTGGTCTATGTGATGACCGCCCAGGCGCTCTCTGGCATTGCGAAGGATCTGAACAAGATGTCGGCCAAGGCCTCGGTCAAGAGCCTGACTGGACAGGGCGCGGGAGCCGAGTCAAAGCTGTTTAACTATGTTGCGGTGCTGACCGGCTCAAAGAATGCGCTCAAAGGCGCGGGCTTTTTCGTCGGCGCAGCGCTGCTGCAATGGATTGGCTTTCGTGGCGCGCTCTTGGTGCTGGCGGGCCTGCTGTTTCTGGTGCTGGTGGTGACCGCGCTGTTACTGCCCTCGGGCGTCGGCAAGCTCAAGGAGAAGGCCAAATTCACCCAGGTTTTCTCCAACACCCCGGCGGTCAACTGGCTGTCGGCCGCGCGCTTTTTTCTGTTCGGCGCGCGCGATGTCTGGTTTGTGGTGGCCTTGCCGGTATTTCTGTATGAAGTGCTCGGCTGGTCCTCAACCCAGGTCGGTGCCTTTCTGGCGCTCTGGGTGATTGGCTATGGCTTTGTGCAGGCCGGCGCGCCGGTGCTGCTGCGCGGGCGGGCGGTGACGGATGCCGAAGGCCGAGTATCGCGCGCGGGTCCGGGTGGCGCCTCGGCGCGCGGCTGGGCGCTGGTGCTGGCGCTGATCCCGGCCGCCATGGCATTGGCGATGATCCATGGGCCGGACAAGTTCCCCAAGCTGGCTGAGTCGTTCGCCGCGCGTTCGGGGCTGGATTTGAGCTGGCTCGCAACACTCACCACGGGTCAACTTCAGGGGGATATCCTGATTGTCGGCCTGGTGCTTTTTGGTATTGTCTTCGCCATCAACTCGGCACTGCACTCCTATCTGATTCTGGCCTACTCGGATTTCCAAAAAGTCTCGATGAATGTCGGTTTCTACTACATGGCCAATGCCGGCGGACGGCTGATCGGGACAGTACTCTCGGGACTCATCTATCAAACACAGGGGTTGACGGGCTGCCTGTGGTGGTCGGCGGGTTTTGTGCTCGCGGCCTTTGCGCTCTCCTTGCCTTTACCCACCGTGGCTGGAGCTACATCAACAGCAGAGGCCCACACAGATGGCTGAAGGACCTTTCGTCACCCTGGGCAATGTCATCGCCTATGACCTCCTTGGCTTGGCGCCCGAGTCTCACTTGGGCGCGGCGGTGCAGTTTTTCGTCATGGACACCGCCAAGATCTTCGCCATGCTGGTGCTGGTGATCTATCTGATGGGCCTACTGCGTGCGCTCATGTCCCCGGAGAAGGTGCGCGCCTATGTGCGTGGCAAGCCAGTGTGGGCGGCGCGCGCGAGTGCCATTGGTCTCGGCGCCATCACGCCTTTCTGCTCCTGTTCCTCGGTGCCGCTGTTCATCGGCTTTGTTGAGGCCGGGATTCCGCTCGGCGTGACCTTCTCCTTCCTGATCGCCAGCCCCATGATCAACGAGGTCGCGGTGGTCATCCTGATCGGCCTGCTCGGCTGGAAGCTGACCCTGCTCTATGTCGGCGCCGGATTGCTGGTCGCCTGGTTTGGCGGCCTGGCAATGGAGCGCTTCCGCCCCGAGCGCTGGGTCGAGGATTATGTGTGGAAAATTCAGGTCGGCGAGGCGCAGACGCAAACACCGGATACCTCGCTCGCCGGTCGCCACCGTTACGCCTTGGGCGAGGTGCGCGAGATTCTGCGCCGGCTGTGGAAATGGGTGCTGATTGGCATTGGCCTCGGCGCACTCTTTCACGGCTATGTGCCCGAGGACTGGGTGGCGGCCCATCTGAATGAATCGGCCTGGTACAGCGTGCCAGCCGCCGTCATTCTCGGCGTACCGCTCTACTCCAATGCCACTGGCGTGATCCCAGTCGCCGAGGCGCTGCTCGGCAAGGGCGTAGCCATCGGCACCGTGTTGGCGCTGATGATGAGCATCGCCGCGCTTTCGCTACCGGAGTTGATCATCCTGCGCAAAGTCATCCGCTGGCCGGCGCTGGCGCTCTATGCCGGGGTGCTGGCGCTGTCTTTCACCCTGGTCGGCTGGGGCTTTAACTGGCTGACGTGATTTTTTTGAGCCGCAACGCGTTTCGTGGTTTTCTTGTGGTTCGTAGTCTCGACACCTCGGGTGCAGGGCAACTGATTCTCAACAACGGCGCCAGAACAGCTCCAAGGTCAGGACGGCCTCAGTCCCGAAACACTCTCCGCGAGACATTCAGTTTGAATTCAGCTTGGCCGGATAAACTCTCGAAGATGAATCCACGCACGCACCTCCCTTCCCTGTCGCAACCTCTGGTTGGACTGCTCGCCGTCCTATGGCTGGCCCCCGCCGAAGCCGCGACCCTGGGTGAGACCATCAGCGCCGCGCTGGCGCTGTCTGAACAATCGCGCCTGACCGCAGCGACCCGCGCCGAGAGCCAAGCGCTGGCCGCGCAGGCGGGCAGTCTGCTGGCCGAAGATCCCTCGCTGCGCCTCAAAACCCTAAGCGACCGCTTCAACAGCAACGATGGCGCCTTCGAGAACGAGGCCATGGTGGATCTGCCGCTATGGCTTCCCGGTCAGCCGGCGGCGCGACGCGCTCAGGCCCAGGCACTGTCCGCCCAGGCCGACAGCGATGCTCATTGGCGCCGCTGGGAGATGGCCGGGCGGGTGCGGGAGGCGGCCTGGGCCGCAGCGCTGGCCGAGGGGCGCGTCAAGCAGGCCGATCAGGCGCTGGCCAGTGCCCGCGCGTTGGAGCAGGCCATGGATCGGCGCGCCCGGGCCGGTGAGCTCGCGCCGATGGACGTAGCGCTGGCGCAGCAGGACAGTCTGACGCGGGAGCTCGAGCGCGAGGATGCGCGGCTCGCCTTCACCCAAGCCATGCAGGCGTTCCGGCAGTTAAGCGGTCTGGATGACTTGCCGCAGCCGCTGCGCGAGACCCTGCCCGAGACGCGCGCGCTGGATGAGTCCCATCCCGCCCTGCTGCGGGCCACGGCCATGACCGGGCAGGCGCGCGCCGGGCGCGAGCGCGCGCGCCGCGACCGCTTCGGCCAGCCGCTGCTGAGTGTCGGGGTCAAGCAAGCGCGTGATGCGCGCGGCATGAGCACCGACGAGGCACTGCAACTGGAGGTCAGCCTGCCCTGGTCGTTGCAACGTCTGCATGCCCCGGATCTGGCCGCAGCCGAGCGTGAACTGACCTCCGCCGAGGTTGATCAACTGCAAGCGCGGCGCGCGGTGCAACAGGCGCTGACCGAGGCGGAGCTAGCCTGGCGCGGTTCGGGCGAGGCGCTGGCCGTGGCCGAGCGCCAGCAACAGACCAGCGCGCGGACACTCAAGCTGACCGAGCGCGCCTTCTCACTTGGCGAACTGGATTTAAACCGCCTGCTGCGCGCCCGCGAGCAGGCGCGCCTGGCCGATCTGACACTGGCGCTGCGCCGGCTGGAGCGCGAACGCGCCGCCGCGCGTTTGAATCAGGCGTTGGGAGTGGTGCCGGAATAGTCCTATTTTGACGTCCGATACTCCCGGTTCGAACCCATCACTCCAACTCGAAACCACGGCTGCCATGAATCTCGACTCCCGAACTCTCCGGCCCCAGCACCACCTGCGCGTCGCGCAACTGGCGCTCACCGCCGCATTGCTGAGTGGGGCTGCCGCCGCACTAGCTGCGGATATCATCCCCATCGACGCCACGCAGCGCCGCGCCTTTGGCATTCAGCTGACCGCGCCCGAAGGCACCGACGAGACCCGCTCGCGGCGGTATCCGGCGCGGGTGACTGTGCCCAATCCGCAGTTGCGGGTGGTCAGCGCGCCGCAGGATGGCATCCTTGTTGCGCTGCTGGTGGCCGAGGGCGAGCGGGTTGTGGCCGGTCAGGCGTTGGCGGAGTTGCGCAGCCCCGGGCTGGTCGATTTGCAGAGCGCCTTTCTGGAGGCCAGCACCCGGCTGGAGCTGGCGAGCAGCGAGCTGGAACGTGACCAGCGCCTGGCCCGCGACGGGCTGATTGCCGAGCGCCGGCTGTTCGAGACCCGGGCGCGTCAGCGCGAGTTGACCACCACGGTCGAGCAGCAGCGCCAGCGCCTGGCCATTGCCGGACTCTCCGACACCGACATCGCCACCCTGCGCGACAGCCGCCAACTCGGCAGCACCCTGCCGATTCGCGCGCCCCTGGCTGGCGTGGTGCTGGAGCAGATGGTCGCCACTGGCGAGTCGGTCGCTGCCGCCACACCGCTGTATCGCATCGCCGAACTCGATCCGCTGTGGCTGGAGGTGCATGTCCCGGTGGATGATCTCGCCGGGCTGACCATCGGCGGGCGCGCCTGGCTGCCAGAGCTGGAACGCCCCGGAACCATTATTACCATTGGTCGCATGGTGCATGAGCGCGATCAGGGCGTGCTGGTACGGGTCGAGGTGACAGATTCGTCCGGTCGGCTACGGCCGGGTCAATTCATTGAGGTGCAGCTCACCGCCGCCGGCACCGGCTGGCAGGTGCCGGTCAGTGCGCTGGTGCGCCAAGGTGACCGGGCTTATCTGTTCGTCGCCCGTCCCGAGGGCTTCGCCGCCGTCCCCGTCACTGTTCTGAGCGAACAGGATGGCCGGGCGATGATCGCCGCTGAATTGACACCTGAGGACCGCATCGCCACCCGCGGCACGGTAGCGCTCAAGGCCATCTGGCTTGGCGGTGAAGGAAGTGGGGGCGGCGAATAATGCTCGCACGCCTGATTCAATTTGCTCTCACCCAGCGGTTGCTGATGCTGTTGGCGGTGGCGCTGTTGATTGGCCTCGGCTGGCAGGCCATCCGCCAGACGCCGATCGACGCCTTTCCAGACGTATCCACCACCCAGGTGAAGATTATCGTCAAGGCCCCTGGCATGACGCCAGGGGAGGTCGAGTCGCGCATCACCAGCCGCATCGAGGTGGAGCTGCTCGGCATTCCCAATCAGACCATGCTGCGCTCCATTGCCAAGTATGCTCTGACCGACATCACCATCGACTTCGCCGAGGGCACCGACATCTACTGGGCGCGCCAACAGGTGGCCGAGCGGCTGAACGCAGTCTGGGGCGATCTGCCCGCCGGAGTCGAGGGCGGACTGGCGCCCATGACCACGCCGCTCGGGGAGATGTTCATGTTCAGCATCATCGGCGGCGACCTGAGCCTGGCCGAGCGACGCGACCTGCTCGACTGGACCATCCGCCCGGCACTGCGTTCGGTCTCTGGGGTGGCGGATGTGAATGCGCTCGGCGGTTTTGTGACCACCTTCGAGGTGGTACCTGACAACGCGCGCCTGGCCAGTCGCGGTATCTCCCTCGATGACCTGCGCAGCAAGGTCACCGACAATAATCGCAACGACGGTGCCGGGCGTCTCAACGAGGGCGAGGAGTCGCTGCTAGTGCGCAGTGTCGGCGCCATCCAGACGCTAGAGGATCTCGCCAGCATTGTGGTCGGCGGCAGCGCCGGGCAGCCGGTGCGGGTGGCCGATGTCGCCGAGGTGCGGCTCTCGGCCCTGGCCCGCTATGGTGCCGTAACCAAAGACGGCGTCGGCGAGGCGGTTCAGGGCTTGGTGCTCGGTCTGCGCGGTGCCAATGCCCGCACCCTGGTTGCCGGAGTGCGCGCCAAGCTCGAGGAACTCAAGCCCGGTCTGCCCGAGGGGGTGGAGATTGAGGTGTTCTACGATCGCGGCGTATTGGTCGACAAGGCCGTGCATACGGTGTCCAAGGCGCTCATCGAGGCCATTGTGCTGGTGCTGTTGCTGCTGGTGCTCTTCCTCGGCGATCTGCGCGCGGCGCTCACGGTGGCGCTCATTCTGCCGCTAGCGGCGCTGGCCACCTTTATTTTGATGCACCAGTTCGGACTCTCAGCCAATCTGATGTCGCTCGGCGGCCTCGCGATCGCCATCGGCATGCTGGTCGATTCGGCCGTGGTGGTGGTCGAAAATGTCGTCACCCAGCTCACCCACCGCGGCGCCCGCCTGCCCCGCCTGCATCTGATCTACCGCGCCACCCGCGAGGTGGCACTCCCTGTCACCTCCGGCACGCTGATTATTATCATCGTCTTCCTGCCGCTGCTGACCTTGGAAGGACTCGAAGGCAAGCTGTTCGTGCCGGTGGCCTTGACAATTGTGTTCGCGCTTAGCAGCGCACTGCTGCTGTCACTGACGGTAATTCCGGTACTCGCCTCCTATCTACTCGGTGCCAACCAACACGGCGAACCCTGGCTGGTGCGCCAGTTGCTGGCCATCTACACCCCGACGCTGGAGTGGGGCCTGCGTCATCCGACGCCAGTGATTGGCGCGGCGCTGGCGCTGTTGCTCGGCGCCGGGGTGCTCTACACCCAGGTGGGTAAGTCCTTTATGCCAACCATGGACGAGGGCGACTTGATCGTGCAATTGGAAAAACTGCCATCGATCAAT
Organism: Thiorhodovibrio frisius; assembly: GCF_033954835.1. NCBI lineage: Bacteria > Pseudomonadati > Pseudomonadota > Gammaproteobacteria > Chromatiales > Chromatiaceae > Thiorhodovibrio > Thiorhodovibrio frisius. The sequence goes on along the minus strand of NZ_CP121471.1, from coordinate 1,945,697 downwards.
CTTGACGAGTCCCTGGCCATCGACCTGCGGGTCCAGCAGGCGATTCTGACCGAAATGCCTGAGGTCAAATCCATTATCGCCCGCACCGGCTCCGATGAACTCGGACTCGACCCCATGGGGCTGAACCAGACCGACAGCTTTCTGGTACTGGCGCCCATGGAGGACTGGCGCATGGACAGCAAAGAAGCACTGATGGCCGAAATCCGTAGGGTGATGGAAGGCTTTCCCGGTGTGGATTACGCCTTCACCCAACCGATTGAAATGCGCGTCTCGGAGATGCTAACCGGTGTGCGCGGCGACTTGGCGGTCAAGCTCTTTGGCCCGGATCAGGATCAGCTCAACCAGACCGCCGCCGACATTGTCGAAGTCTTGCAGAGCATCGAGGGCGCCGAGGATGTCTACACCCCACGCAATGAAGGCGCCCAGTATCTGAGCCTGAAGATTGACCGCCTGGAAGCCGGGCGCCTCGGGCTGGACGTCGATACCCTGGCCGCGCAACTGCGCGCCGAGGTCGAAGGGCTGCCGACCAGTATTGTCTATGGCGAGGGCAAGCGCCGGCCGCTGGTGATTCGCGGCCCCGCCTCGCTACGCGAGAACCCCAGCCGACTGGCAGGGCTGCGCCTCGCCTTGCCGGATGGCCGCGCGGTGCCCCTGACCAATCTGGTGACCCTGGAGCGCGGCGAAGGCCCAGTCGCCCTGACCCGCGAGCGCGGCAATCGCCTAGCGGTGGCCATCGCCAATGTCTCCGGGCGCGACCTGGTTGGCTTTGTCGAGGAAGCCCGCGCAAAGGTTGCCGAGCAGGTCGATTTACCGACCGGCTACTGGCTCGAATGGGGTGGCGAGTTCGAAAACCAGCAGCGCGCCGCTGCGCGCCTGGCCTTGGTGGTGCCCATCGCCATCGGGCTGATTTTTCTGATCCTCTTTTCCACCTTCCGCTCGGTGATGCAGGCGGTGCTTATCCTGGCCATGGTGCCCTTCGCCATGATCGGTGGCATCGTCGGACTCTTCGTCACCGGCGAGTACATGTCGGTGCCGGCCTCAGTGGGTTTTATCGCCCTGCTCGGCATCGCCGTGCTCAATGGTGTGGTGATGCTGACCTATTTCAATCAACTGCGCACCCTCGGCCGCCCCATTGCCGAGGTGGTGGTCGAAGGTGCCAAACGCCGTCTGCGCCCGGTGCTAATGACCGCCACCACTGCTACCTTCGGTTTGGTGCCGCTGTTATTCGCTAGCGGCCCTGGCTCGGAGATCCAGCGCCCGCTGGCTATTGTGGTGATCGGCGGGCTGGTGTCCGCCACCACGCTGACGCTGATCGTGCTACCGATGCTGTATCGCCGCTTTGGAGCCCACTGATTATGGAAACATCCACAATCGATACATCACCCTCTGGAAGGCTAAAGCCGTGAACTCCAACGCCCTGCTCTCCCTGATCGTCGCCCCTGAAGCCGAGGAGGCCGTCGCTGCCTGGCTGCTCGATGACGAGACCATCCCCGGCTTCTCCAGCACCCCCATTGCCGGGCATGGCTCTTCGGAATCCTCCATGACCCTGGCCGAACAGGTCGCCGGACGCCGTCGGCGGGTGATGTTCTTCACCCATCTGGAGCAATCCGTCGCCGAGCGGGTGCTTGAGCGCCTGCGCGAGGACTTCCCGGGTGCCGACATCCATTACTGGATAGCGCCGGTCTTGGTGGCGGGGCATTTGGGGTGATGACTTCGCCGCGACCGCGAGGCGCTCGAAGTCCTTGAGCGCACGCGCTTCGGTATGTGGTGGCCGCAGCGACCGACGATGGCGTTGAAGATGCGTTGGTTCATACACCAGCCAAAGCGTCTGGCCTGCTTTGCGGGTCGCTCGGCCCTGGCTCATAAATGGCTGAATCGAGATAGCGAATCTGTCCCTCTCGCCAGACAATCAAACGCGTCTTGGTCATCAGTGCCTGGCGCCCGACCTGTTCGGCGGCGCGCGCCATTGCCGCCAGCGAGACGGGCAGTAACGGATCACGCCCTTCGGAAATGGCTTTGCTATTCATTGCTTCTCATCCCAACCGACGACCTTTGGCGGCCCATCGGCGCTATCGAACAATACCCATTCATCGGCTAACGGCCGATAGACCTCGAGAAAATTGCGCCAGCGCCACTGCCATATCCGCGTTCGGCAGCTTTAGGACTGCTGATCAGGCATGCCATGGAAAAACTTTGCGCATGGGGCGGATCAAACGTTGGTTGTGCGCTGGCGGTGCCTCGAGGCGGGCGAGGCAGCGCGAAGGCAATCGATTTGACCAGCAATCGACCGTCTTGATCGTCGCCGGGCGTCTTGTCGTCGCACTTCGGGGTGCGATGTCTTTTGTCCGGCATCGTTCTGATCGATTGTTGTTCTCTGGGCATTTTTGGCCAACATCGGGCATTCGACGGTCTCAGAAGCTCCAGCCCAATGATTGCATGAAACCTTCAAGGTTCGTGCAAGGGATGTGGAAATGGGCGCATACATTCGGGATCTTTGCCGCATTCTCCTTGAATTGCTCTTCCGTGACCACGGTGCCTTGATGCACGCGGGCACAGGCGATGACAAAGGGGTCGGCGACAGGATCGCCCATCAGTCGCTGCCGCTCGCCGATCAATGTTTGAAAGTGCCTGATCGCCAGTATTTCCGCGACGAAGCGCAACTCCTCGGCACTCGGCGTGGTGAATATCTGTTTGCGTGACTTCAACCAGGCATTGGTGTGCTGGGCTGAATTGCCGCGCTGCATCTCGTTCCAGACTTCTTTCGTGGAGATCAGCATGCCGGAATTGACCATCCCGTCGAGCTCGTCCCAAATAGTCGTAAAAACGCCGGGGTAGAAATGCTTGAGGCTGCTCAACGAACTGGTGTCGAAGACATAGATCATGCACCGGACCCTTGCAGTATCCGTTGCTCAATGCCAGCGAAGTTCTTCGGCTTGATGCCCAGTAGATCGGATGCCTGCTCGACGGTGAGTCGCTGCCGATAGTGCTGTTGGACGACGGCTTGGGCGAAGCGCTGGCTCAGATAGGCATTCTGCGACGCAAACCAGTTGCCGCCGTCCCCGTCCTTCTGCTGCGCGGCCCACGTTTTGGCCTTCTCTTCGTATAATTTGCGCGGAAAGCGTCCCTGATCGACCAGAATGCGCAATGTGGTCTCGCGGCTTACCCCGTAGCGGCAGGCCAGCTGCGCGAAGTGTTCCTCTGTGATGTCCTCGGGATGCGGAGGGAGTCGCGCCATCTGCCGCCGGAAGTCGTCCTCGGGGATCAGAACAGCCGCCGCCACAGCGTTGCAGAAGCGTTCGATGGCCTGGGCCTTGCCGCGCATCCGGTCCACATAGGACGGATCGAGCTTGCCGATGCCGCGGACGTCCAGCAGCAGATGCGCCAGCTCATGCAGCAGGCTGAAGGTTTGGCGAGTCTTGGTGGTGCTGTTATTCAGGTAGATCAGCGGGAACTCGGCGTCGGTCAGGCAGAAGCCCGAGATGTCTTTCTGCTTGAAGGCGTTCTTAAAGACGAACACGCCTGCGTCTTCAATGGCCTTGCGCCACGCCTTCAGCGCGCGCTCGTCGCTCGACCAGCCGGCCTGGCTCTCCATGTCGATGCCCAGAGCGTCGCGGACCTCGTCTGCCTGACGGGCGATCGAGCGAGTGCGCGACAGGGACAGGATCTGCCATATACGTCGGGGCGCGGGGTTGCCACCCTCGAACAACTCCCCGAGTGCAAGCTGGTGGGCATGTGCTCGGCGAATCTGGAGATGGGTATCGCGCGAGAGGGTATCGAGATCGGCCTCGGGCAGGGTACGGAACTCCCACTTGGGCTGTAGCTCACGCGGTGGCTCCGGAAGAAAAAACACGGCAAGCGGGCGTTTGTAGATGCCGTAGGCGAGTTTCTCCAGCTGGGCATAGGTCGGCGCAGCATCCCCGGACTCCCAGCGCTCGATGTCAGCCAACGGGCGCTTCAGACGCTCGGCCACCTCCGGTATGGCCATACCCAGACTCTCCCGCGCCCAGCGCAGGACAGATGGTTGGACCGCGACGGTCTCTTGCCTAGGCATGGGGCTTGCCGGGTTGGATGATGCGTTTGCGATTCATGTGCAAGATAAGGCTAGTGCGATTGAATGGTCAGAGCCCGGGTCCACACCCGCACGGCATGTTATCGCAGCCGGGCGGAGCGAACCAGCATTGGGACCCTCCTGCACCTCAAAGCTGCAGCGGCAGCATCCGCACCACCGAGGATCTCGCGCAACTGCACTCGCAGTGGTTTACGCCTTTCTTGCCGGGAATATGGCCATAGCCCCCGCAGCTGAGGGCCTCGGCCAGATGCACCGTCAGCTTGGCGAATTCTCCGACCTCCGCGTCGGAGATATCCAGGCCCGCCAGATCAGGTCATCTGATCTTCGGCCCAGTGCCACTAATGCTCGCCAGCGGCCCGGACTCGGAGATCCAGCGCCCACTGGCCATTGTGATGATCGGTGGGCTGTTGTCCTCCACCACGCTGACGCTGATCGTGCTGCCGATGCTATATCGGCGCTTTGGAGCCAACTGATTATGGGAACATCCACAATCGATTTATCACTCTCTGGAAGGCAAAAGTTGCGAATTCCAACGCCTTGCTCTCCCTGATCGTCACCCCGGAAGCCGAGGAAGCCATCGCTTCCTGGCTGCTCAATGAAGTCAGCGGGATGCCGGCACGGCGGCAACCTGAACGCGGGTTCCCGCGAAGGGCTCCGCGATATCCGGTGCGGCAAAGTCAGACTCCTTTAGCTGGACAAAAAAGTCGGCAAACCTCGACTGGTGATTGGGACGCATGGGCTTGGCGATGGTGCTCGCGAGGATTTGGCCTTGGGCGTCAAGCAGAGTCACCTTCACCGCGCCGGGAATCAAGCCGCGTCTGGCAATGAGCCGCGACGCCCGACCGCGCAGGGTCAGCACCCCGTCGCGCTCATGAATGTGCACGGCGGACAGATGCACCCTTGATGAGTCGATGACCTCAAGCGCAGGCTGGGTGGCTGCCTCTTGCGGCGCTGACATGGCAGCAAGGGGCGCGAGAATGACGAAGACGGCCAAAACTTTGACCAAGCTGCGAGGCAAAGGGTCGCAAACATGCGGGTGGAAACGGGCATTGCTTGGCATGGGCAGTCCCTCCAATGAGCAGGTGACAGCGAATGACAGATCGGCTGATACAGGATACCGAAAAGACTAGCCACCCAAGATGAATTCAAGCTGAATGTCGGCCGGGCCGATCTCAGCCGGCTAGATCAGAACGCCAAGACCGGCTCATCAGCGTCCACGAGCGCGACCATCTTGCGCGACAGCCTTTGCACACCCAATATCAGGGTCAGGTAAAATACGGATTCCATTTTTGATTTAGGCGACAGGGTAATTATGCGATCTTCATCCACTCATAGCACTGCGCTGGCTGCGGCTGTGACGCTTGCGGTCGGTCTTGACTCAACGGCGCTCTCTGCCGCAGACGGGCTAAACCCGCTTGAACAGATTGGCAAGGCGCTTTTCTTCGACGCCGAGCTTTCGCAGCCACCGGGTCAGGCCTGCGTGAGCTGCCACAACCCCATGACCGGGTGGACTAGCCCCCAACCCGGAGACGACCCGGCATCGGCAATTCACGAGGGCGCGGTCGCCGGGCGCTTCGGCAACCGCCGACCGCCGACGGCGGCTTATGCCTCGTTCAGCCCGCCGTTATATCTCGACACGGAAGAAGACCACTTCGTCGGCGGCAACTTCTGGGATGGGCGCGCCACCGGCTGGCTGCTCGGCCATGCCACCGCCGAGCAGGCATTGGGGCCCTTTCTCAATCCAGTCGAGCAGAACATGTCCAGCGGCGCCGAAGTGGTGCATCGCGTGTGCCACGGCAGCATTGGCGAGGCATTTCGCGCGTACTTTGGCTCCGAGGTGTGCGACAACCCGGTTGCGGGCTTCAACGCCATCGCCCGCGCCATCGCAGCCTTTGAGACGTCCTCGGAGGTGAACGCATTCAGCTCCAAGTACGACTATTACCTGAAAGACCCCGAGCGCTACCCTCTGAGCGAAGAGGAAATGCGCGGCCTGGATTTATTTGTGCGCGAGGATAAGGGCAACTGCGCCGCCTGCCATCCGCACGAACCCGGCCCCGATGGCGAGCCACCGCTCTTTACCGATTTCACTTACGACAATCTCGGCGTCGGGCGCAACCCGGACAATCCCTGGTATCAGATGAAGGCCTACAACCCGGAGGGTGCCGATTGGGTGGATCCGGGCCTGGGCGCTTTCCTTGAGACGGTTCCGCGCTTTGCTGATCGGGCCGCCGAGAACATGGGCAAGTATAAGGTGCCCACTCTGCGCAATGCTGATCTGCGCCCGGCCGAAGGATTTGTGAAACGCTTCATGCACAATGGCGCCCAAGCGAGCCTGAAAGAAGTGGTGCACTTCTACAACACCAGGGACATCAAGCCGGTGTGTAAGGAGGTCGAAAACCCGCAACCGGGGAGCAACTGCTGGCCGGCGCCAGAGATCAGCGCCAACTTAAATACCGAGGAACTCGGCGACCTGGGGCTGACTGAGGCCGAAGAAGACGCCATTGTGACCTTCATGCGCACGCTAAACGACGGCTGGACGCCACCCGAAAACAATCCCTGAGGACCAATGCCCAGTGACCCCAACAGCGGAGACCAGCAGCGATGTCACGCAAAGAACGCATTCAAGCCCTGATCACCGAAACAATGCAGCCAAGTCATCTCGCGGTGATGGATGAAAGCCACATGCACGCCGTGCCGGCTGGCGCCGAGTCACATTTCAAACTGGTGGTGGTGAGCAATGCATTCGACGGCGAATCGCTCATCAAACGCCATCGGAAGCTCAACGCTCTGCTGAGCGCTGAGTTCGAGCAGGGTCTGCATGCGCTGGCCATTCATGCCTTCACGCCGTCCGAATGGCGCGACAAGGGCGAGGCCGCACCGGCCTCGCCCAAATGCCGTGGTGGCTCCAAAGCCAAACCGGGCACGGCGACTCAGGCAGACGCCGCAGCGCCGGCCTGAGTTCTGTCAGTCTTTTTGCGCCGCTGCCCGGTCAAAAAACTCCCGCGTCAGCTTGAACACCACTGGGCTCAGCAATAGCAGCGCGACCAGATTCGGAATCGCCATCAACGCGTTCAGGGTATCAGCCACCAGCCAGATGAAATCCAGGCTGAGGTAGGCACCGGCCGGAATGGCGGCCACCCAGAGCACCCGGAAGGGCAGGATGGCGCGCACACCCAGCAGATACTCAACGCAGCGCTCGCCATAGACGCTCCAGCCCAGCACTGTGGTGAAGGCAAAGAGCGCCAAGCCCAGGGTCACCACATAGGCACCGGCACCGGGCAATTCGTTACCAAAGGCCAGGGCCGAGAGTTCAGCGCCGCTCTCGCCACCAGTCCAGGCGCCGGAGGTGACAATCACCAAACCGGTGATGGTACAGATAATGATGGTGTCAATGAAGGTGCCCAGCATGGCCACGGTACCCTGACGCACGGGACTGTCGGTCTGCGCCGCCGCATGGGCGATGGGGGCGCTGCCTAGGCCGGCTTCGTTCGAGAAAATACCACGCGCCACGCCCATCTGAATGGCCAGCATCACCGAGGCGCCGGCAAAACCGCCAACGCCTGCCGTGGGAGTGAAGGCCTCGCGCAGGATGGTCATGAAGGCAGCCGGGATTTCCGTCACATTGAGCGCCAGCACTACCAAGCCGGCCAGCAGGTAAGCGATGGCCATGAAGGGCACCAGCTTTCCTGCCACCTTGGCAATCCAGCGGATGCCGCCAATCAGCACCAAGCCGACTAGCACCGCCATCACCCCGCCAGTCCACAAGGGCGGCACATTGAACTTGACCTCCAACGCATGGGCGACCGAATTGGCCTGCACCGTATTGCCGATGCCGAATCCGGCCATGGCGCCAAAAATGGCAAAGGCGACTGCAAGCCACGCCCAGCGCTTTCCGAGCCCGTTGCGAATGTAATACATGGGCCCGCCAACGTGGTTGTTGTTCTCGTCAACCTCGCGATAACTTACCGCTAGTACCGCCTCGGCATACTTGGTCGCCATGCCGACTAGGGCGGTCATCCACATCCAGAACAGGGCGCCCGGGCCGCCGACAGCGATTGCCGTACCAACCCCGGCGATATTACCGGTGCCGATGGTGGCCGAGAGCGAGGTCATCAGCGCGTTAAACGAGCTGATATCGCCCGTCCCTTCGCTGCGCCGGCCCTGCCACAGCATGCGAAATCCATAACCGAGCCGCCGGATCGGCATGGCCTTCAAACCAAAGGAAAGATACAGGCCGGTGCCCAGAATCAGCACCAGCATTGGCGGCCCCCATAACAGGCCGTTGAGAACGCCGACCCATTCCGTCACTTGCTCCATTTGCGCTTCCCCCTTGTCGCGAAACGAAAGCGCGCTAGTCTAGCTGTCAGCTTACGGCTTGTCATGGCCCGCGCCCGAATCCTATGTCTGTTCCGCTGCGCGATCACGCTCGGCCAGACGCGCAAGTTTCTCGCCGATGCGGGTCTCCAGCCCACGCGGCACCGGCTGGTAGTAGTCGCGAGGCTTGAGCTGGTCGGGAAAGTAGTTCTCGCCAGCGGCATAGGCATCGGGCTCATCATGCGCATAGCGATAGCGCGCGCCCTTGCCCATGGCCTGCATCAATGCTGTGGGTGCATTGCACAGATGCGCCGGCACCGGCAGCGAGCCCTGCGCGCGCGCATCGGCCAGCGCCTGCTTCCAGGCAATGTAGACGGCGTTGCTCTTGGGCGCACAGGCGAGATAGACCGCCGCCTGGGCCAGCGCCAGCTCGCCCTCGGGACTGCCGAGGCGCTGCATGGCATCCCAGGCGTTGAGCGTGAGTTCGAGCGCGCGCGGGTCGGCATTGCCGATGTCTTCGCTCGCAATGCGCACCAGGCGGCGGGCCAGATAGAGCGGATCGCAGCCGCCATCGATCATGCGCGCGAGCCAGTAGAGGGCGGCATCAGGCGCCGAGCCGCGCACCGATTTGTGCAACGCGGAGATTTGATCGTAGAAGGCATCGCCGCCCTTGTCGAAGCGGCGGGCACCGGCATCGAGCACGGCTTCAATGACCGAGGTGGTCATCGAAGGGCCAGGAACTTCTGGATTGGTGACTTCTGGCGCACCGCCCTGCCCTGCCTGCTCCACCCGCTGAGCGGCAAGCTCGAGCAGACTGAGCGCGCGGCGCGCATCGCCATCGGCGACTCGCGCAAGTTGCTGGCAGGCCTCGGGCGCGATACTCAGGCCAAGCTGGCCAAGTCCCCGTTCGCTGTCCCCGAGCGCGCGCCGGATCAGGGTCTCAAGCGCAAGGGTATCCATGGGCTCGAGCACATAGACCCGAGCGCGCGAGAGCAGCGCGCTGTTGAGCGCAAAGGATGGGTTTTCGGTGGTCGCGCCGATGAAGGTCAGGGTGCCGTCTTCGACATGGGGCAGAAAGGCATCCTGCTGCGCCTTGTTGAAGCGATGGACCTCATCGATGAACAGCAGGGTGGCTTGTGGGGTCAGTCCCTCGCGCAGGCGCTTGGCCTCGGCGACCGCCTCGCGGACTTCTTTCACGCCAGCAAGCACGGCGGAGAGCTGAATGAAATGCGCATCGGCTGCGTTGGCAAAGAGCCGTGCCAGCGTCGTCTTGCCGGTGCCGGGCGGTCCCCAAAGTATCATCGAGTGCAACCGCCCCGAGACCAGCGCCTGATGCAGCGGCCGACCGGGTGCGAGCAGATGGGCTTGACCGACACAGTCCTCAAGTCGCTGAGGACGCATGCGCTCGGGGAGCGGGACGGCTGGTGCTGAAATGGTCAAGCGTCGTCTGATCCCGCCGACAGGACGATTCGCACCTAACAAGCCTCAGTCAATTTGCAGGAAGTCCCCGCCGACGGGGCGCTTAAACTCAAAAAGCGCATCTGACAGCTTTGGGTTGCGTTTGATGTTGGTAAACATGAAGCGGGTGAGCTGACCGAAGCGGTCTTCCATCAGCAGGGTGTCGAGTTGTCCGTCGATGAAGGCGATCTGCAGGCGCACGACCTGGGAGTCGTCCGCTTTGGGTTCGAGTTCCACCCAGGCACGCCCATCGTCGCGGCTGAGCGGGCGCAGCTTGAAAAACTCTTCGACCGGCCGGTCGCTCACCAAAAGCTGGGCTGGGGTGCCATCGAGCGCGGCATTCTGGGAGCGGTGGCTGACTTGGTTGAGCTCGGTGTCTTGCAGATAGACGCGTTTGCCATCGGCAACGATGAGCTGTTTGGAAGGCGTGTCGTATTCCCAGCGAAACAGCCCGGGGCGGCGCAGAAAAAGCCGGCCAGCAGACTCAAATGCCTGCTCTCCGCTTGAGCCTGGTGTCAGGGTAACCTGGCGAAAATCGGCGCTCAGGCTGTTCAAGCCATTGAGGTAATTCTTGAGGGTGGTGACCGCATCAGGGGCGGCACTGGCGCTGAGTGAGAGAAAGAAAAGGCTGATTAACGAGAAGATTCCGGCGATTCGGATGCTTGGTGCCATGAGTCTACTGATCCTTTTGAGCAAGGTGACGACTGAGAAGTTTCTTAATCCTCAGAGGCCGGCGGTGGGGCCAAGACTTCGCGGTTGCCGTTGGTTTCGGCCGGTCCGACGACGCCGATGCGCTCCATTTCCTCGATCATGCGCGCAGCGCGGTTATAACCGATTTTCAGCCGCCGCTGCACGCCAGAGATGGACGCCCGGCGAGTTTCGACGACAATCTGCACCGCTTCGTCAAAGAGCGCATCCTTATCCTCGACATCACCACCGGCGCTCGGTTCCGCATCAATGCCGGTCAGGAAGTCAGAAGACTCCTGCAGCACGGTGTCGATAAACTCAGGCGGGCCAAATTGCTTGAGATGATCCACCACTTTGTGGACTTCATGGTCATCGACAAAAGCGCCGTGGACCCGCTGCGGAATACTGCTGCCAGGCGGCATGTAGAGCATATCGCCATGACCCAGCAACTGCTCGGCCCCCATCTGGTCGAGGATGGTGCGGGAGTCTACCCGCGATGAGACCTTGAACGCCATGCGCGTTGGCACATTGGCCTTGATCAGCCCGGTCAGCACGTCCACTGACGGACGCTGGGTCGCCAGCAGCAGATGAATGCCCGAGGCGCGCGCCTTCTGCGCCAGACGCACGATCAGCTCCTCGACCTTTTTGCCCACCACCATCATCATGTCGGCCAGTTCGTCGATGATAACGACGATGTAAGGCAGATGGCTCAGAGTCGGTGGCGGCAGGTCCGGGTCCAGTTCGCCACCGGCTGCGGCCAGGGCGACAGGATCAATAATGGCCTCGCCGGCATCAGTTGCCTGCTTGATGACTTTGTTAAAGCCACCAATGTTGCGCACCTTAAGTTCGGACATCAGGCGGTAACGGCGTTCCATCTCGGCCACACACCAGCGCAGCGCATTGGCGGCTTCCTTCATGTCGGTCACCACCGGGGTGAGCAGATGCGGAATACCGTTGTAAACCGACAGCTCGAGCATTTTCGGATCGACCATGATCAGACGCACATCCTTGGGCTCGGCTTTATACAACAGGCTCAGGATCATGGCGTTGATGGCCACCGACTTACCCGAGCCTGTGGTGCCAGCAATCAGCGCATGGGGCATGGAGCCGAGATCGGCCACCACTGGCTGCCCGCCAATGTCGGTGCCTAGCCCGATGGTGAGCGCGGAATCAGGCTTGCGATAGGCATCGGAGTTCAGCACTTCGCTCAAGACCACCATGTCCCTGCTATCGTTGGGAATCTCAAGCCCAATGACCGATTTGCCGGGAATGATCTCCACCACCCGCACGCTGACTTTCGACAATGCGCGAGCCAGATCCCGCGCCAGGCCGGTGATTTTGGCCGCCTTCACACCCGGCGCCAGTTCCAGCTCGAACAAAGCCACTACCGGACCGGGCTGAACAGCCACCACCTTGGCGGTGACGCCATAGTCGGCCAGCCGGGTTTCAACCTCGCGCGAAAGCTCCTCAAGTTGGTCTGGGGTGTAGCCGCGCCGGCCCGGCCGCGCCGGATCAAGCAGCTCGAACGGCGGGCACATGGGGTCGCCCGGCTTGACCTTTGGCGTCACGCTAGCCGACTTGGGCGTCGCAGAGCGATACACCGGACGCTGCGCATCTGACTGAGCTTCTGGCCTTGGTGAGTCCGCCCTCGTCGCGCTCGCGGGTGCTTGGGTGGCAGCTGGGATATCCGGCTCAGGCTCCCAAGGGACCCGCACCATCGTCTCATCGATAATGTCGGCCTCGCCGTCGAAGGCATCCAGATCGCCAAAGCTTGGGTCCGGATCATCATCTGCCCGGGGCCGCTGTAGCCGCCGATAGAAGCGGCCGAACCGGCCCTCCTCGGCCTGCTGCGCTTCTGCATACACATCCGACTCCAGATCTGCATCCGTCGCCATCTCGCCCGCACCCAGACGACGCAAGACCGCGAGCATCAGGGCTGTCAGCCAAAGTGTGAACTCACCGACCGCATCCACGATCGCCAAAGGCGACATACCCGTCACCAGAGACACGCCAATAAGCAGAAGCAGAAATAGAAAAAATACTCTACCAGTGCCACCAAAGAGACTTTGTGTCCAATCTGCGCCTAAGCGCCCAAGCCCGCCGCCAAGCCCAGTCGGCAACCACCCAAGCAGTGCGTCGAACTGGGCGCTGGCCAGTGCGGTGGCCGCCACCAGGGTCATCGCTGCACCCAGCCAGTGCAACGCCAGGCGCAGCAGGCGGGTTTCCGGCTCCTGCTCGCGACACTGAAATAGCAGCAATGCGCTGGCAACCAGCATCAGTGGAATCAAATAAGCAAAAAGCCCGAATAGAAAAAAGGCGACATCGGCAAACCAGGCGCCCGCGCGCCCGGCCGCGTTGCTGACCTGAGACTCAGGCCCCACATAGGACCAGCCAGGGTCGCCAGGCGCATAAGTGGCCAGAGACAGGGCCAGAAAGGCGGCCACAGCCACCAGCACCCACACCCCTGCCTCACGCACAACGCGCTCAATATAGTCACTAAAGGTGAATTCGCCTGTCCGGGTCGCCTGCATAATAATCCTCCGATCACTCTATTTATTATAACCTTATCGGAGTTTATTCGTGCAGTTTCGTAAAACTTTTTTAAAAAGTGCGGCTTCAAGGCTCGCTTTACCGCCCCGCTCCACACCCGTAAACTGCCGGCTATTCGGCACCTTGCGGCCAAATTGATACTTCGGGAGTTTGCCAAGCCATGAGCGATACCAAACACTGCCGGCTGCTGGTCCTGGGCTCAGGACCAGCCGGCTACACGGCGGCCGTCTATGCGGCGCGCGCCAACCTCAACCCGGTACTGGTCACCGGCATGGAACAGGGCGGTCAACTCATGACCACCACGGATGTTGACAACTGGCCGGGCGACAACGACGGCGTGCTCGGCCCCGACTTGATGGAACGGATGCGCAAGCATGCCGAGCGGTTCGAGACCGAAATCCTGCTCGATCAGGTCTCGCAGGTGGACTTTTCGCAACGACCGCTCAAGCTGACAGGCGACAACGGCGTCTATACCTGCGACGCACTCATCATCGCCACAGGTGCCAGCGCCCGGTATCTCGGCCTACCCTCGGAACAGGCCTTTCGCGGTCGCGGGGTCTCGGCCTGCGCGACCTGCGATGGTTTCTTTTACCGCAATCAGAAGGTGGCGGTGATCGGCGGTGGCAACACGGCGGTCGAAGAAGCCCTGTATCTGTCAAACATCGCCGCCGAGGTGGTGCTGGTGCACCGTCGCGATGCCCTGCGCGCCGAGAAAATCCTGCAACACAAGCTGCTTGAGAAAGCCGAGAACGGCAATGTGCGCATCGAGTGGAATCATGTGCTCGATGAAGTCTTGGGCGACAACAGCGGTGTGACCGGCATGCGCATCAAAGATGCCCAGACCGGCGCAACCAAAGACATTGAACTGCACGGGGTTTTCATTGCTATCGGCCATCAGCCAAACACCGGCATTTTCGAGGGCCAGCTTGAAATGGCCAATGGCTACATCCGCGTCCAGGGCGGCTCGGACGGCAACGCCACCGCCACCTCGGTACCAGGCGTCTTTGCCGCTGGCGATGTGATGGACCATGTCTACCGCCAGGCCATTACCTCGGCGGGCAGCGGCTGCATGGCGGCCCTGGATGCTGAAAAGTTTCTCGACACCCTTGAAACCCAGGGTGGCTAAGTGACGGATGCTGCATCGCCATGACTCCCCGGCAAACGCCTAATCATCCAGCGTCTGATCCGCAGGCCCTGTCCGCTGGTGCAAAACGCTTTCCGGCACTCGCGCTGGCGAGCTCCGGGATCTTGCTGCTAGCAGTGGCCGCGGGTGCCCAGCCGGGTGCCATGGGCACCAAATTTCCTCTGCTGGCCCTGCTCGGGCTGTGCGAGCTTGGCGTGCTGATCAATCTGGCCGGCGCCTATCTCGCCTTGCGCACCGCCCGGGCACAGGATTTCCGGCTGAGCGCCCTGTTGCTCCTCGGCGCTTCCCTCACCGCCTCCGCCGTCTTTCTGTGGCTGGGCTTCTGGCTGTGGCCTTTGTGAATTAGGCACAGGCAAGCCCAATTGCCTGTGCAAGCGGCTGGTGCCATGACCAAGCTACAGGTTCATACCTCGCTGAGCGAGATTCCGGCTGCGGACTGGAACCGGCTCACCGGCGATGACACGCCTTTCCTGCGCCATGAATTTCTCACCGCCATGGAGCGCCACGGCGCCGTGGGCGAGCGCTTCGGCTGGATTCCGCAGCATCTGGCGCTCTACGACAACCAAGGCGAACTGATCGCGGCCGCGCCCTGCTATTTGAAGTTCAACTCTTACGGCGAGTTCGTTTTCGACTGGGCCTGGGCCGATGCCTATCAGCGCGCGGGCGGGCGCTACTACCCCAAGCTGGTCATGGCCTCGCCTTACACTCCTGCCACCGGAGCGCGGGTGCTGACAGCGCCCGGTCCGGCGCGTGAACCCCAAGCTCAAGCACTGATTGCGGGCGCCCGCCAATTGGCCGAGACACTCGGGCTCTCGGGTGCGCACTGGCTGTTCGGCACCGAAGAAGAGCTCGCCTGGCAGGAGCAGGCCGGATTCATGCCGCGCCTTGGCTGTCAATTTCACTGGCACAACCAGGGATATGAGCGCTTTGATCATCTGCTGTCGCAGTTCTCGGCCGAAAAGCGCAAGAAGATCAAGCGCGAGCGCCGCCGTGTCAGCGATGCCGGGGTGCACCTGCGGCGACTGCCCGGAAATCAGGTCAGCGAGGCCCAGTGGGCGGTCTTTCATCACTTCTATGAAGACACCTTCGACAAGCGCGGCGGCATCCCCACCTTGAGCCTGGATTTTTTTCTGGACATTGCCGATACCATGGGTGAGCAACTGCTGCTGGTAATGGCCGAGTATCAGGGACAGACGGTAGCCGCAGCCTTTTGCCTGGTCGGCGCGCGCAGCCTCTATGGACGCCACTGGGGCTGCTCGGCTGACTTCCATAGCCTGCATTTCGAAGCCTGCTATTATCAGGGCCTTGAGCATTGCATCAGCGAGGGGCTGGCGCGCTTCGAGCCAGGTGCCCAGGGCGAACACAAGATCGCGCGCGGCTTTCTGCCCACTGCAACCTGGTCGGCGCACTGGATTGCCGACCCGCGCCTGCGCCAACCCATCACCACCTTTCTTGAACATGAGCGCGCGGCCATGCAGGAGTATCTTGCCGAGATGCGCCAACGCAGCCCATACAAAAACACAGAAAAGCCTTGATGCGTCGCCCCCGCAGCCTGCCCTATCTGCTCTCACCCAACGACCCGAGCGGCGCCTTCCCGGAGGTCGAGAACGCTCTGCGCGATCCCAACGGGCTGCTCGCTATCGGTGGTGATCTGAGCGTGCGGCGCCTGATCAATGCCTACCGCCACGGCATTTTCCCCTGGTACAACCCGAGCGACCCCATTTTGTGGTGGTCGCCGGACCCGCGCACCCTGTTAATCCCGGAGGACTTGCACATTTCGCGCAGTCTGCGCAAAAAGCTGCGCCGGCGCCACTATGCGCTCAGCATGGACCGCGACTTTCCGCGCGTGATTAACGCTTGTGCCGGCATCAGCCGCCATGGCGAAACCGGCACTTGGCTGCTGCCGGAGATGATTCGCGCCTACCGCGCGCTCAATATTCACGGCATCGCCCATTCGGTGGAGGTGTGGGAGGGCGCGCAGCTGGCAGGCGGACTCTATGGAGTCGCCATCGGCCGCGCCTTTTTTGGCGAATCCATGTTCTCGCTCGCAACCGATGCGTCCAAAGTGGCGCTGGTGTTCCTGTGTCAGCGTCTGAGCAAATGGGGGTTCGACTTTATCGACTGCCAGATGGTGACCCAGCATCTGCTGCACATGGGCGCGCGCTCGGTGCCCCGGGAGACCTTCATCCAAAAACTGGAGGCCTGTCGCGATCTGGCCGGCCAGGAGGGTTCCTGGGACGATGGCAGCTTGCATTACCCCGAGCCACCACACAGCAAGGCGCAACCCGCACCATGACCTCACAGGTGCCCGTTCACCCCAACCTTCGGCTTTATTTAACTGGCGACCACGCCTGCTCCTATCTGCCGGCACGCACAGCGCGCACGCTCTTTGTCGACCCCAATGTGCGCGTCGACCGCCACCATGCCAACTGGCTACAACAGATCGGCTTTCGCCGCAGCGGCGATCATTTCTACCGCCCGGCCTGCCGCAACTGCGGGCGCTGCGTACCGGTGCGGGTGCCGGTGGCAGACTTCCAGCCCAACCGCTCGCAGCGGCGGAATCTGGCCCGGAATCAGGACATTGAACTCAGAGCACAAACACCCGCTTTCGACCAAGAACACTATGAACTCTACCGCCAGTATCTCCTCGCGCGCCATGGCGACGGCGATATGGCCGAGGAGATCACACCGCAGAGCTATCGGCAGTTTCTGCTCGCCCCCTGGGCGGGACAGAGCCGCCTGCTCGAAATGCGCCATCGCGGCAATTTGCTCGGAGTAGCGGTCAGCGACCTGCTAAGCAGCGGACTCTCGGCGGTCTATACCTTTTTTGATCCGGAGCAGGCCGCGCGCGCGCCCGGCACCTTTGCCGTTCTGAGTCAGATTCTTGAGGCACGCGCCCTTGGACTCGATTATCTGTATCTTGGCTATTGGATCGCCGAAAGTCGCAAGATGGCCTACAAGGCCAACTTCCGCCCCATGGAGGCATGGACAGGCAAGGAATGGCGCTATCTTCGCGCGGGGGAGGCGCTCGGCTGAAAATCCGCCGCGACGATATCCCGGAGGCGCGCACAAGAGCAGATAACAGGGAATGCGCGCCAGCAAAAGAACTCCGCTGTGCTATACTTGATCAGCTTTGTGAGATCGGCGGTACTGACATGCGACCGCGCTAACGCTCATGGTCCCAGCCACCCCGCAGAATGAGGTGGCTGTTTCAGGGTAACAAATCGGCCGAACTTAAGATTTTCTGCCGTTTTCTCCACCAGATTTTCCACCAGATTCCCCCTACCCATTAGCTGACCAATGGCAAAAGAAGACGTCATCCAGATGGAAGGCACGGTCGTCGAGACCCTGCCAAATACCGTATTTCGGGTCGAACTCGAGAACGGTCATGTTGTCACCGCCCATATTTCCGGCAAGATGCGCAAGCACTATATCCGCATCCTGACCGGCGACAAGGTCACGGTTGAGCTGACCCCTTACGATCTGACCAAAGGGCGCATTACTTACCGGGTCAGGTGATTTCCGTCCACAACGACCCGAGCGAGCCGCTTGTGGAGGCGAATTGATTTGCCCCACGAGCTGCCCGCCCGGATAGCCCTGCCCAGGATAGATAGTACATTCGCCCTCAGGCGGCCACCGACTCGCTGTCGAAGCTTAACGCCAGATCGCCATCCTCACCCAGGCTCACCCTTACCCGCCCGCCGTTGGCAAGTTCGCCGAACAGCAGCTCGTTTGCCAAGGGCTTCTTGATGTGATTTTGAATCACCCGGGCCATCGGGCGGGCGCCCATTTGCCTGTCGTAACCCTTCTCGGCAATCCACAGTCGCGCATCCTCATTGACCACCAAGTCGACCTTCTTCTCGAGCAACTGCTGCTCAAGCTCGAAGATGAACTTATTCACCACATTGGCGACTGTCTCGGGCGCGAGATGCGCGAACTGCACCACAGCATCGAGCCGATTGCGGAATTCTGGCGAGAAAAAGCGTTTAAGCGCCTCCATACCATCCGATGAGTGATCCTGCTCGCTAAAGCCGATGGAACGCCGGGCGGTTGCCTCGGCACCGGCGTTCGTCGTCATCACCAGCACGACATTGCGAAAATCCGCCTTGCGGCCGTTGTTGTCCGTCAAGGTGCCATGATCCATCACCTGCAACAACAGATTGAAGACATCCGGGTGAGCTTTTTCGATTTCATCGAGTAGCAGCACCGCGTGCGGGTGCTTGGTGACTTCCTCGGTCAGCAGCCCGCCCTGGTCGAAGCCGACATAGCCGGGTGGCGCACCGATCAGTCGCGAGACGGTATGACGCTCCATGTACTCCGACATATCGAAGCGAATCAGCTCCATGCTCAGCACCCGTGCAAGCTGACGGGTGACCTCGGTCTTGCCGACGCCGGTCGGGCCGGTAAAGAGGAAAGAACCAATGGGCTTTTCCTCATTGCCAAGACCGGAGCGGTTCATGCGAATGGCCGAGGTCATCACATCAATGGCCTCATCCTGGCCGTAGACAACCATCTTTAAGTCACGGTCAAGATTGCGCAGGGATTCGGTATCCGACAGGCTGACTTTCCTCGGCGGAATGCGCGCGATCTTGGCGACAATGCTCTCGATGTCGGCCACATCGATGCGCTTCTTCCGCTTGGCCGCCGGGCGCAGCTGCACATGGGCACCGGCCTCGTCGATCACATCGATGGCCTTGTCGGGCAAATGGCGGTCGTTGATGTATTTTGCCGAGAGTTCGGCCGCAGCTCTCAGGGCCGTCTGCGTATAATTGACCTGGTGATGGTCCTCGAACCGGGGCTTTAGTCCCTTGAGGATTTCAATGGTCTCCTCCACCGACGGCTCGTTGATGTCGATTTTCTGGAAGCGCCGCGCCAGGGCACGGTCTTTCTCGAAGATGCCGCGGAATTCCTGATAGGTGGTAGAGCCAATACAACGCAGGTCGCCCGAGGCGAGCATGGGCTTGATCAGATTGGAGGCGTCCATCACGCCACCAGAAGCAGCCCCTGCACCGATGACGGTGTGAATCTCGTCAATAAAGAGCACGGCGTCTGGTAGCTTCTTGAGTTCAGCCAGCACGGCTTTCAGGCGCTTCTCGAAGTCCCCGCGATATTTGGTGCCGGCCACCAGGGCGCCCAGGTCAAGTGAATAGATGGTGGCATTGGCCAGCACCTCCGGTACCTCACCATCGACCACCTTTTTGGCCAGCCCCTCAGCAATGGCGGTCTTGCCAACCCCGGCCTCGCCAACCAGCAGCGGATTGTTCTTGCGCCGTCGGCACAAAATCTGCACCGTGCGCTCCACTTCGAGAGCACGGCCAATCAGCGGATCGATGCGGCCCTGCCGCGCCAGCTCGTTGAGGTCGGTTGCAAAACTGCGCAGCGGACTGGCGGGTTCTTTTTCATCGCCACGTCCATCATCGCCCTCGGTGGCGGGGTCTTCGCCCTGATCCTCCCCTGGCACCTTGGAGATGCCGTGGGAAATGAAATTGACCACGTCAAGTCGCGTCACATCCTGCTGATTAAGCAAAAACACCGCCTGGGAATCCTGCTCGCTAAACAGCGCGACCAGCACATTGGCGCCGGTGACTTCTTTCCTGCCCGAGGATTGCACATGGAAGACAGCCCGCTGCAGCACCCGCTGAAACCCCAGGGTTGGCTGGGTTTCACGCCCGTCACGGCCGCCAAGTAAAGGCGTTGTCTCCTCAATGAAAAGGCTGATGTCCTGCCGCAACTGCGTGGCATCGGCTCCACAGGCTCGCAGCACCTTGGCCGCCGATGGATTATCGAGCAGACCGAGCAGCAAATGCTCCACGGTCATGTACTCATGTCGCTTTTCGCGTGCCTGCTTGAAGGCGCTGTTCAGAGTGAGTTCGAGCTCTTTGCTTAACATCTGCTAAACCCGGGGCATTGTTGCCGTTGATTTGGGAGCTTCAGTGAATCTGGCGATCTGGTGACCTGAGCGAGAAAGACCTGGGCAACCACCCAGTCTAGGTAACCATCCAGTGTCGGAATGGGTCAGGGTCGCATTAGTGGGAGCCGTAAAAGAGGGTATCGCCACAGGGGTCAGGCCTCTTCCATAGTGCACATTAGAGGATGCTGATTGGCGTGGGCGTGGTCCTTGACCTGCGCGACCTTCGTCTCAGCGATGTCGCGGGTAAAAACGCCACAGACACCAACCCCGCGCGTATGCACATGCAGCATGATCTGCGTCGCTTTCTCGCGGCTCATGCCGAAGATGGCCTCAAGCACATGCACGACGAACTCCATGGGCGTGAAGTCATCGTTGAGCAGCAACACCTTGTAGCGCGGCGGCTGCTTCAGCTTCGGCTTGGATTCCTGGACCGTCAGTCCGGCGCCGTCATGCGGATCCTCATCCGAGTCCTGGTCGTTTGGGTGCCACTCACTCATGCCAGTTATGATCGTCCTGCTCAACATCCTCTCTCACGCAACCTCTCAGCCCAACCACTCATGGCTCTTGGCGCCCCGGAGAATGAATCCCTGTGATTCACCCAAAGGCAGATCGGGGGTGCGCGCGCCTAGGCTAGGATAGCAGACCCGCGATTCGCCTGGCTCAAGACCGGCAGCAGCGAATTGCCAATGCCATGGTTGATGTTGGGTTTAGAGGAAGAAAATACAGCCCCCGGCGCTTCACGTCCAGCACCCACGACCAGCGGAGCTGTGTCGATATGCCGGGCTCGATGCGTCGCGCCGACGCGCACCCTGGCGCAGTTTGAACTCAAAAATCAACCATCTATAATTAGGGTTCGGAATGCGCCAAATTCAAGTGCGCGGGCCAGGTACAAAAATGCCTCAGGATGCACCAAAGATCAGGGCACGGACGCTGGCACGCATCAGATAACAACAAGCATTTCGTCAAAGCCAAGAGCGCCCATACCTAGAGCGCCAACACCAAAGGTGACAGATGTCGTGGAGGACAGACAATGACCAAGGGGACTGTAAAGTGGTTCAACAATGCCAAGGGCTATGGCTTTGTGAAGCCTGAGGATCGTGACGAGGATGTTTTCGTACACTTCTCATCGATCAGCATGGAGGGTTACAAGACCCTGAGGGAAGGGCAGCGCGTGCAGTTTGAGGTTACCCAAGGGCCAAAAGGTTTGCATGCCGCGCATGTGCAGCGCGATGCGCTGCCCGATCTTTAATATCCCAGCCCAGAACGAGCCGAAAATCTCAAAGGGTTTCGGTATATTGCCAGATGCATTGTTTCAAGCCATCGGCAACGAAATCTCCAACAAGGGCTCATGCCAGAAGGCATGAGCCCGTCCAAGCCGGACCCAGGCCGACGGAGAAGATACATCAAGGCGACCAGGATCAGGCAGCCATGTTGGCAATCACTGCTTCCCCAAAGGCGGAACAGCTCAGTTTTGTCGCTCCGGTCATCAGTCGTTCAAGGTCGTAAGTGACGGTCTTGGCCTGAATCGCCCCCTCAATACCGCAGATGACCAGATCGGCGGCTTCACTCCAACCCAAATGGCGCAATAGCATCTCGCCCGAGAGCAACAGCGAGCTTGGGTTGACCTGATCCTTACCGGCGTACTTGGGCGCCGTGCCATGGGTCGCCTCGAACATGGCAACTTGATCGGACAGATTGGCACCTGGGGCCATGCCAATGCCGCCAACCTGGGCCGCCAAGGCATCTGAAATATAGTCGCCGTTGAGGTTAAGGGTCGCGATGACGTCGTATTCTTTGGGGCGGAGCAGGATCTGCTGGAGGAAAGCGTCCGCGATCACGTCCTTAATCACGATGTCCTCACCCGTCTCAGGGTGCTTGAAGCTGCACCAAGGGCCACCGTCGATCTCCTTAGCGCCGAATTCGCGCTTGGCAAGCTCATACCCCCAAGTCTTGAAGGCCCCTTCGGTGAACTTCATGATATTGCCTTTGTGGACCAGGGTGACCGACCGGCGGTGATTGTCGATGGCGTACTGAATTGCCTTACGCACCAGTCGCTCGGTTCCCTCCTCCGACACCGGCTTGATGCCGATACCAGAGGTACTCGGGAAGCGGATTTTCCTAACACCGAGTTCGTCCTGCAAAAAACCAATCAAGCGCTTGGCCTCGGCTGAGCCGGCCTCCCATTCGATGCCCGCATAGATGTCTTCTGAGTTCTCGCGGAAGATGACCATGTCGGTATGCTCCGGCTCGCGCAGCGGGCTCGGGGTTCCGGAAAAATAGCGCACCGGGCGCAGACAGACATAAAGATCCAGCTCCTGGCGCAAGCTTACGTTCAGCGAGCGGATTCCACCGCCAACAGGCGTGGTCAGCGGTCCTTTGATCGAAACCACACAATCGCGCACCGCGCTCAGCGTCTCCTCTGGTAGCCAGCAGTCGGCACCATACTCCCGGGTCGCTTTTTCACCGGCAAAGATTTCCATCCACACCAGCTTACGCTTGTCACCATAGGCCCTGGCAACAGCGTCATCAAGCACGCGTCGCATCACCGGGGTGATATCAACGCCGATCCCATCGCCTTCAATAAAGGGAATAATGGGTTGATCCGGAACATTGAGCCGGCCGCTAGCATCGACAGTAATCTTCTGTCCCTGCGCAGGTACCTGAATTTTTTTGTAAGTCATAGTCTTCTCGCGATCGAAAAAAAGAAATCCCACGGTAGTGGCGACCGGCTTCCCTGTCGCGGGCGGCTTCATAAACAGCGCGCCCTCAGTGGTTGCCAACTTCCCAGGTTAGCGCATCGCCGGCAGACAGACCCAATAGCCGATCCGCACGCTCCTGATTGGCCGCAATCTCCACAAGTCCAAAAGCGTTGAGATACCAGAAGGCAGCACCCTCTGGAGCCTCGCAGAAGGTGCGCGCCTGGGCGAGACGTTGATTGCCGACGCAGATGCGCGCATCCGGGGTGGCAGGCTCCAGCGCAAGCCCGGTGATGAGGTTTCCGTAGTGATCAACGTAGAGAACCCGGTCACAATCTAGCGGAGCGTCATATCCCTGAATATCCGCAGCTGTCAAGCTCTGGCATGGTAGCGGAAGACGGCCATGGGTCAAGGCAATCGCCATCGGCAGAAACAGATCCCGGCCGTGAAAACTGTCGGAGTAGCATTGCGGACGCCAATCAATGCGCCACAGGGCGCATTCCACCACCGCACAACGCCGCACTAGGGGTGCGAGCAGACCATTGTCGGGTCCGACGAACCAATTCTGTCCACAACGTAACGCGAGCGTCGCGCGTTCACCACCGACTCCGGGGTCCACAACGCAAAGATACAGGGTGCGCTCGGGCATGCCACTGATCAGCCCCGGAAGCAGATAGGCCGCAAGATCCGGGCGAAAGGCAGGCAGATCGTCCAGCAGGTTGATGACGGGCAGTCCCGGAGCCAAGCCAGCCGCCAATAGTTGCAGCTGCCCGATATAGGGACCGGGCCCAAAATCTGTCACCAGGGCGATGCGCTCAGGCCTAGGGTCCAGCGCTTCATCGAGCGCGGCGGAGGATAGCTCCCACTCGGCTGACGTCATGCCCGGCATCATGGCTCGAATCCAACAAAAAAGCCGGGTCCAATGCCCGGCTTTCGCAGTCTCACGCCCCTAAAGATCAGCAGCGTCGGTCATGCACGCGTGCGCTGCGCACATGCGCTGAGGTTCACGCTGCCTCGGCTTCGATCTCAGTGTCAGATCCGTCCGGCTGCGCACGATCAACCAACTCGACGTAGGCCATGGGCGCCGCATCGCCGGTGCGATAGCCGCACTTGATGATACGCAGATAGCCCCCTGGGCGGCTTTCATATCTGGGCCCCAGTTGGGTGAACAGCTTGGCAACCATTTCCTTGTCGCGCAGGCGGGCAAAGGCCAGCCGCCTGGCGTGAACGGAATCAGTCTTGGCCAGGGTGATCAGAGGTTCGGCCACGCGCCGCAACTCCTTCGCCTTGGCCAATGTGGTCTTGATCAATTCGTGACGGAACAGCGAGCTTGCCATGTTGCGAAACATAGCCTGGCGATGGGAGCTGGTCCGGTTAAGTTTCCTTCCTGCTTTGCGGTGACGCATTGTCCAAACCTCGAGAACTCGCTTTACTTAACCATTAATTCTTCGACATTATCCGGCGGCCAGCGCTCAAGGCGCATGCCGAGCGACAGTCCACGAGTCGCCAGCACGTCCTTGATTTCGGTCAGGGACTTCTTGCCGAGATTGGGCGTTTTCAGCAACTCAACCTCGGTACGCTGGATCAGGTCGCCGATCAAATAGATATTCTCGGCCTTCAGGCAATTTGCCGAGCGGACCGTCAATTCAAGTTCATCGACCGGGCGCACCAGCATCGGATCGATGCCGACTTCCTCGGCTGCTTCCTCATCACTGTCCTCGCCGATGCCGGAATCTTCAATCTCCACAAAAAAGGACAACTGATCGCGCAGAATCAGAGCTGCACGTTCAATGGCCTCCTTCGGCTCGACAGTACCGTTGGTCTCGATATCGATCACCAGACGGTCGAGATCGGTTCGTTGTTCGACACGAGCCGACTGGACCTCAATGGCGACACGCACAACAGGGCTAAACGAAGCGTCGAGCGGCAACTTGCCAATCGGACGATCTTCACCGCCTTCGATGTCGCGCACGCTTGCCGGCTCGTACCCACGTCCGCGCCGCACGGTCAGCGTCATGCTGAGTTCGGTTGCATCGGTCAGGTGGGCAATTTCGAGATCCGGATTGGCCAATTCCGCCGCATGATCGAGTGCGATATCCGCGGCTGTCACGGTGCCAGGCCCGGTTTTGCTCAGAGTGAAAGTCGCCTCATCACGACCTTGCAGCGACAAGGCCAGCTGTTTGAGGTTAAGCAAAATCTCAAGAACATCTTCCTGCACGCCTTCGATAGCTGAATACTCGTGCAAAATGCCCTGTATCTCGACCTCGGTCACCGCATAGCCGTCCATGGACGATAGCAGGATGCGCCGCAGCGCATTACCAAGCGTATGGCCGAACCCACGCTCAAGCGGCTCGAGGGAAACTTTTGCGTGACGCCGGCTGCCATCAACCGCGTCGACGGTAACAATGCGCGGTTTCAGGAATCCACTGGCAACATCGGACATGAAATAGCCTCTTCGTCAGTGCGTTACTTTGAGTACAACTCAACGATCAGGGACTCGTTGATGTCAGCCGGCAAGTCCGCACGTTCTGGAATTCGTTTGAAAACGCCCTTAAATCCCTTGGTGTCAACCTCGATCCAATCCGGAAAACCTGCTCCTTCGGCCAGTGCGACGGCACTTTGCACGCGCACCTGCTGCCGGGATTTCTCGCGGATTTCGACCTCATCCTCGACGCTAACCTGGAAGGACGGAATATTCACGGCACGGCCATTGACGATCACAGACTTGTGACTGACAAGTTGGCGCGCCTCTGCACGAGTTGCCCCAAAGCCCATGCGATAGACCACATTGTCTAGTCGGCGCTCAAGAAGTTGCAGCAGGTTTTCGCCAGTTGCCCCCTTAATGCGCGCAGCAGTCTTGTAGTAATTGCGGAACTGGCGTTCCATCACGCCGTAAATGCGGCGGACTTTCTGCTTTTCGCGCAACTGCAATCCGTAGTCCGAAAGACGTCGACGCCGATCCGCCGCCTGTCCCGGCATTTTTTCCAAATTGCACTTTTGATCAAGCGGTCGCGCCCGGCTCTTGAGGCCGAGGTCAGTTCCCTCGCGACGCGCCAATTTACAAGTCGGTCCGGTATATCTTGCCATGCTGCTACCCTCCCTGATCAGACACGCCGTTTCTTCGGCGGACGACAGCCATTGTGCGGAATGGGCGTGACATCGGTGATACTGGTCACTTTAAAGCCCGCATTATTCAGTGCCCGCACGGCGGATTCACGACCCGGCCCCGGACCCTTGACGTTGACATCGAGGTTCTTCACGCCAAATTCCTTCGCAACCTGACCGGCCCGACTCGCGGCGACCTGAGCCGCAAAAGGCGTGCTCTTGCGCGACCCGCGAAAGCCCGAACCCCCGGAGGTTGCCCAGGTCAAGGCATTGCCTTGGCGATCAGTAATGGTGATGATGGTGTTATTGAAGGAGGCGTGGACATGGGCAATGCCATCCGCTACCTGCTTCTTGACCTTCTTTTTAGTGCGTACCTGCTTAGCCATTGGCGTGCAATACTCGCAATTACTCGAACAAAAATAAATTAAGTCTACCAGTCGAAATCGCTACTCGGGCGAAATCAGAGCGGCCTGACTGGATTAGTGGTGGAGCGCAACTTTAAGCACCCGACAGATGAGAGGCCAGCTGACCAGGGCGAGGTATGAAACCGACCGTGGCCCTGACCCCTACAACTCTCATCGTCTTGCTCCACCCCGAAGAATCAATCCGTGGGATTCACCGTAAGTCCCATGCTTGTGCCATCGCACGAATAACGCGGATGTATCAAGTGAAGGCTGAAACGACGACTGAATCCGACCCGAAAAGACCCGATTAACGTTTGATCGGACGGCGCGGGCCTTTGCGCGTGCGCGCATTGGTTCGCGTCCGCTGACCGCGCAATGGCAGACCGCGACGGTGGCGAATGCCCCGATTGCAGCCAAGGTCCATCAAGCGCTTAATGTTCATCGACACTTCTCGGCGCAGGTCACCCTCGACCGAGTGCTTGCCGACTTCCGTCCGCAGACGCTCGACTTCTTCTTCGGTCAAATTCAGGATCTTGGTATGCTCGGGAACCTTTGCCGCAGCACAGATCTTTGACGACAAAGTGGGTCCGATACCATAAATCGACCTCAACGCGATCACCGCGTGCTTGCGATCAGGGATGTTGACACCGGCAATACGGGCCATGGGCGTTCAGCTCCTTAAAAACTCATTCAGCGCTCTGCAAATCGCGACATTTGCGGCGCTAGCGACTCGATTAATTCTAGATTGTTTGTAGGGTCAGCGACTCGACCTGAGCCGTCGCCAGTCCGACTGAATGACCGGACAGCAAACGAACCAGTATACCAAGATTTCCCGCTACGTCAATGGCCTCAATCGCCACCGACTATCCCTGCCGTTGCTTGTGGCGCGGATCTTTGCAGATAACGCGGATCGTGCCATTGCGCTTGATCATCTTGCAATGCCGACAGATTTTCTTCACAGAAGCACGCACTTTCATTATCGTCTCCAAATAAGTATTACAGAGCTTGATCAGAGCCGCATCAGCTCGCCAACTTCTACAGGCGCTGTCGGTCAATCCGACAGGTTCAGCAATGCACTGAGACAGCGTTGATACTGGCTTCGCCAGGTTGGCTTGACCTACCGTTGCCGGCACGGACAACACGACCAGCCTGGCGCTCAGCGCATCAGCCCGCCACCTGGCGCTTTGAGATTTGCCTTTTTCATCAAGCCTTCGTATTGATGTGACACCAGATGCGCCTGCACCTGCGCCATGAAATCCATCACGACCACCACCACAATCAGCAGTGAGGTGCCGCCGAAGTAAAAGGGCACATTCCAACCGACGATCAGAAATTCTGGCAGCAAACACACGGCTGTGATGTAGAGAGCGCCAATTGCCGTGAGACGCGTCATCACGGTATCGATATAGCGCGCCGTCTGCTCGCCCGGACGGATACCCGGAATGAAAGCCCCCGAGCGCTTGAGATTGTCGGCCGTATCCTTCGCATTAAACACCAACGCAGTGTAGAAAAAGCAGAAGAAAATGATAGCCGCCGAGTAAGCCAGCACATAGAGGGGCTCACCCGGAGAAAATTTGGCGGTGAGGTCCGCGAGCCAGCGCAGGTCTTCCGACTGGCCGAACCACTGCCCCAGAGTCCCCGGAAACAGAATAATGCTGGAGGCAAAAATCGGCGGAATCACACCGGCCATATTCAGCTTTAGCGGTAGATGGGTGCTCTGCGCTGCCATCATCTTTCGCCCCTGCTGCCGACGGGCGTAATTCACAGTAATGCGCCGTTGTCCGCGCTCCACGAAGACCACAAAAGCCGTTACCAGCAGCGCCAATGCAAAAAGCGCCAAGACGGCAATGGCGTTCATCTCACCGGTTCGCACCAGCTCCAAGGTCCCTCCGACGGCCGATGGCAAGCCGGCAACAATGCCCGCGAAAATGATAAGCGAGATCCCATTGCCAATGCCTCGCTCGGTAATCTGCTCGCCGAGCCACATCAGGAACATGGTTCCTGTTACCAGCGATACGGCTGCGGTAAAGACAAAGCCAACGCCGTGGGTCACCACAATGGCCGAGCCGCCAGCGGTTTGCCCCTGCAACGCCATTGAAATACCAATGGCCTGAAAGCTCGCGAGCACCACTGTGCCATAGCGCGTGTATTGGGTAATCTTGCGCCGCCCGGCCTCGCCCTCTTTTTTCAGCTGTTCCAACTGAGGAATCACCGACGACATCAGCTGCATGATGATGCTCGCCGAGATGTAAGGCATGATGCCGAGCGCCAAGATACTTGCACGCTGCAGGGCGCCTCCCGAAAACATGTTGAACATGTCGAGAATCGAACCCTGGTTTTGATCAAACAGAGCGGCCAGCGCCTCAGGATTGACCCCCGGCACCGGAATAAACGTTCCGATCCGATACACCAATAAAGCGCCAAGCACGAACATCAGCCGCTGGCGCAGCTCAGTTAGCCGCCCCATACCGCCAAATGTCTGACTGACTGATCCGCTATTACGCGCCATTAAATCTGCCTGCTCAGATGCTGGTTCAAATGCCCGTTCGCACTAGAGTGCCTCAGTCCTCTACCGACCCACCGGCAGCATCAATCGCCGCACGCGCGCCTTTGGTGATCGCCAGGCCTTTCAGCCGCAAGGGCTTATTGATGGGACCCGCGAGCACGACTTTGACCCGGCTGACAGTGCGACCGATCAGACCAGCCTCACGCAATGCGCCAAGGTCGATGGTGTCGGCTGTGACCTTGTTCAATTCGCTGGTCCGGATTTCATCCGCATCCATACTCTTGCGCGAGCGAAACCCGACCTTCGGCAACCGGCGCTGCAGCGGCATCTGGCCGCCCTCGAACCCGAGCTTATGAAAGCCGCCGGAACGAGACTTCTGACCTTTGTGGCCGCGACCGCAGGTCTTGCCCAAGCCGCTGCCAATGCCACGCCCGACGCGCTTGGCACGGGCCCGGCGACTAGGCTGTAAATCATTGAGTCGCATTGAATTATTCCTCAACGAGCTGGACCATATAGGCCACTTTGTTGAGCATGCCCCGGGTGGCCGGAGTATCCTCGACTTCAACCACCTGATGCATACGGCGAATACCGAGGCCACGCACACAGGCCTGATGGCGCTTGAGGCGGCCGTGAATACTGCGCACCAGTTTAACTTTCATCATGTTATTGGCCATGACTTACCCCAGAATCTCCTCAACCGTCTTGCCGCGCTTGGCTGCCACTGACTCGGCGTCGGTCATGTCCTTCAGACCGTTAATCGTGGCCTGCACGACGTTGACGGGATTATTGGTACCGATGCATTTCGCCAGTACATTCTGAACGCCAAGCACCTCGAATACAGCGCGCATGGCACCGCCAGCGATAATGCCAGTACCTTCGGACGCTGGCTGCATGAACACATGCGCCGCGCCATGGTGCCCGAGCATGGGATATTGCAGGGTGGTTCCCTTTAGCTTGATCTCCACCATGTTCTTGCGTGCCGACTCCATGGCTTTTTGAATCGCCACTGGCACTTCCCGCGCCTTGCCCGTGCCATAGCCAACCCGACCCTTGCCGTCACCGACAACAGTGAGTGCGCCGAAGCCGAACACACGGCCTCCCTTCACGACCTTTGCCACCCGGTTGACGGAGATCAACTTCTCAAGTAAATCGTCGCCTTCCGGCTTTTGGTTGTAGCTCGCCATCAGTAATTCCTGAACTTATTCGTCTTTTTGGCTGGGTAGGAGGCTTGCGTCAGCCGACTGGAACTCAAAACCTTGTCCCTAGGAGATTGGTCCCTAGCGGATTGGGTTTGTTGAGCTTGGTCAGAACCGCAGTCCGTTCTCACGCGCCGCGTCCGCCAGCGCCTTGACCCGACCGTGATATTTAAACCCGGAGCGGTCAAAGGCGACCTGCTCCACGCCGGCCGCTTTGGCACGTTCGGCGATCAGTTCCCCAATCCGTGCGGCAGACTTGGTGTTACCGGAGTAGCCCTGGGCACTTTCCCGTACTGGCTTCTCGACGGTAGAGGCACTCGCCACCACCTTGCCGCCGTCGGGCGCGATAACCTGCGCATACATGTGTCGGGGCGAACGATGAATGCACAACCGATAGGCCCTAAGCTCGCGAATTTTCGCCCGGGCACGCGTTGCCCGGCGCAAACGTGATTGTTTTTTATCCATTTTATCGATCTTCCCCGGAGACCCTTATTTTTTCTTCGCTTCTTTGCGCAGCACGTCTTCGTCGGAATAGCGTACACCCTTGCCTTTATACGGCTCAGGCGGACGGTAACGACGAATCTTTGCCGCGACCTGGCCGACCTGCTGCTTATCGGCGCCGCGCACGATGATTTCGGTCGGCGACGGGGTTTCGATTTCAATTCCCGCAGGCACCGGGTAGTCGATGGGATGCGAGAATCCAAGCGCCAGATTGAGCGTTTTTCCTTTCGCCTGAGCGCGATAGCCAACGCCGACAAGTGCCAGCCGCCGTTCGAACCCGGTACTCACTCCGACCACCATGTTGTTGATCAAAGCCCTAGTGGTTCCCGCTAAAGCCCAAGCCTTCTTTTCATTCATCGTCGGCGCGGTCCGCACCTGCCCTTCGGCAAGCTCCACGCTGACCAGAGGGTGAACGTCCCAGCTGAGCGTCCCCTTGCTACCCTTGACTGTGACCGCCTGGCCCTTGATGTCGACGTTGACACCAGACGGCACACTGACGGGCCACTTTGCGATTCGAGACATGTGACTGATCCTCTATCTTCCTTGCGCCGCGCTATCAGGCGACCAGAGCCAGAATTTCGCCCCCGTGGCCAGCTTTACGAGCTGCCCGGTCGGTCATAAGACCTTTGGAGGTGGAGACAATGGCGATACCGAGACCACTGCGAACCCGAGGCAGGTCATCTTTGCCCCGGTAAATACGCAGTCCCGGACGGGACACCCGCTTGATCAGCTCAATCACCGGCTTGCCGCGGAAATACTTGAGCTTGATCTCAAGCGCGCGATGCGGGCCATCGCCAGCGACGCTGTGCTGGTTGATATAGCCTTCATCCTCAAGCAAGGCGGCAATGGCAATGCGCTGCTTTGACGCGGGCATGGTAATGGTGACCTTGCCGCGCATTTGACCGTTGCGAATACGCGTTAGCATATCCGCAATTGGATCAGACATACTCATAACTGGCTCCTCAGGTCAGACCGCCCGCAGCCCCCTTTAGCCGTTTGGCGCGATACCCACTTGGTTTAGGACGTTTTGTATCTTGCTTGCTTGATGAGGCCCAACTGACACGTCCAATGAATCCCTGGGCTTAAGCAATTAATCTTACCAGCTTGCTTTCACGACGCCGGGAACGTCGCCGCGCATCACGGCCTCGCGCAGCTTGTTCCGGCCTAAGCCGAACTTGCGATAAACCGAGTGCGGCCGGCCACTGATACGGCAGCGACGTTGCTGGCGCGTCGGACTGGCATCACGGGGCAACTTCTGCAACGCCGTCAAAGCGGCATCGACCTCTTCGGGGGCGGCACTGCGATTATTGATGACGGCCTTAAGCGCCGCACGCTTAGCCGCATACTGCTTGGCGATTTTTGTGCGCTTGCGGTCACGCTCGATCATGCTCGTTTTTGCCATGATGTCACTCTAAGTTCGGAACGGAAATTTAAAAGCTTCCAACAGTGCGCGCCCTTCCTCGTCGTTCTTTGCCGAGGTAGTAATCACAATATCGAGGCCGCGCAGGGTGTCGATCTTGTCGTAATCGATTTCCGGGAAAATGATCTGTTCGCGCACGCCCAAGGAGTAGTTCCCGCGCCCATCGAAGGCTTTCGGGCTCATACCGCGAAAGTCGCGAATACGCGGGATGGCGATATTGATCAATCGATCAAGAAATTCGTACATGCGCTCGCGGCGCAGCGTTACCTTGCAGCCAACCGGCCAGCCTTCGCGGATCTTGAAGCCAGCGACTGACTTACGCGCGTTATTCACCACCGGCTTTTGCGCGGCAATCCGCGTCATGTCCGACACTGCGAAGTCCATGACCTTTTTATCAGTCACAGCCTCACCGACACCCATGTTCAGGGTGATTTTTTCGATCCTCGGCACCTGCATGACGCTCGGATACTCAAAGCGCTTCTGCAATTCGCCAACGAGTTGTTCTTTATAGAGCTGTTGTAATCTAGCCATTGTGCTGAACCTGTTCCGATATCGACCTCAGGCATCGACCCCTAACGTCGATCTCAAACATCGACGACCTCGCCGTCGGACTTAAATATCCGCACTTTGCGGCCGTCTTCGAGCACCCGAAAACCAATGCGGTCTGCTCCACCCTTCGCTGGGTTGAATACCCCAACATTGGAAACATGCAGCGGCATTTCCTTATCGACGATCCCGCCCTCAATGCCGCGCTGCGGATTTCCCTTTTGATGCTTCTTCGCCATGTTAATGTTTTCAACAACAACATGACTGACATCGGGAACGCTCAACACGGTCCCGCGCTTGCCCCGGTCCTTGCCGGTCAGCACCATGACGTCGTCCCCTGTCTTGATCTTGCGCATAATTCGTGTCCAAATCGCTAAAGCTGTCGCAGCGCCTCGGTCCAGTTTGCAGCCTGACCGCCGACGTTGACTGGAGAACCAATCGGCATCGGCTTCAGTTAGGCGAAATCACACCACCTCTGGCGCGAGCGAAATAATTTTCATAAAGCGGTCACCGCGTAGTTCGCGCGTCACGGGTCCAAAAATGCGCGTGCCAATTGGCTGAAGCTGATTGTTCAGCAGCACAGCGGCATTACCGTCAAAGCGAATCAGGGACCCATCTGCCCGACGCACGCCCTTGCGGGTGCGCACCACTACCGCGCTAAAGACATCACCCTTCTTTACCTTGCCGCGCGGGATGGCGTCTTTGACAGTCACCTTGACCACATCCCCGATCCCAGCATAGCGCCGATGCGAACCGCCGAGCACTTTGATGCACTGCACCTCACGCGCACCGCTGTTATCGGCGACGCTCATCCGAGTTTGCATCTGAATCATGTTCTTATTTCCTACCGAAAGTATGTGCTCGATTTTGCCTATCAGGGAATCTAACCGACCTAATTGGCAGCCAGCTGAGAGACACCGGGCTGATAGACACCGGGCTGATAGACACCGGGCTGATAGACACCGGCGCGAA
Organism: Thiorhodovibrio frisius; assembly: GCF_033954835.1. Taxonomy (NCBI): domain Bacteria; kingdom Pseudomonadati; phylum Pseudomonadota; class Gammaproteobacteria; order Chromatiales; family Chromatiaceae; genus Thiorhodovibrio; species Thiorhodovibrio frisius. The sequence goes on along the minus strand of NZ_CP121471.1, from coordinate 1,912,218 downwards.
AATTAGCGCGCCCGCTCCAGAACTTCTACCAGACGCCAGGTCTTGGTTTTGGATAATGGGCGGCAAAGTTCAACTCTCACCCAGTCACCCGGATTGCACTGGTTGTCTTCGTCGTGCGCATGAATCTTGGTCGAGCGACGCAAAAACTTGCCGTAAATCGGGTGTTTGACCCGGCGCTCGATCATCACTGTGATCGTCTTCTGCATCGCGTTACTGAGCACGCGGCCGGTTACAGTGCGATTGCTCGCATTCTGATCAGTTGCTGGCTGAGTAGTTGTCTCATCGCTCATTTGGAAGATCCTGCTGCCGATAATCCGCTGCCGCTCGCTGCTGGCGCTGAATGACTCGATGTCGTATTGGCCAACATTTCCGTCATAATGGTTTTTACCCGGGCTATATCGCGCCGAACTTCCCGCATCCGCGATGGACGCACCAACTGCCCTGTGCCCTGTTGCATGCGCAGATTGAATTGTTCCTTGCGCAGATCGAGCAACTGCCGTTGCAGATTATCAGCCGACTGCTGTCGAAATTCATTCGCCTTCATCGCTAGAGTACCGTTCGCTTCTCGAATTTGGTCTGAACCGGCAGTTTGGCCGCAGCGAGTTGAAACGCCTCGCGCGCAAGCTCCTCCGGCACACCCTCGATCTCGTAGAGCATGCGGCCTGGCTGAATGAGCGCGACCCAGTACTCAACGTTCCCTTTACCTTTACCCATGCGCACTTCGAGCGGCTTCTTGGAGATCGGCTTGTCTGGGAAGACGCGAATCCAGAGTTTGCCGCCACGCTTGACCCGCCGTGTAATGGCGCGCCGTGCCGACTCGATTTGACGCGCCGTCAGGCGCCCGCGCCCAACGGCTTTCAACCCAAAGTCGCCGAAGCTGACCTGATTTCCGCTCTGGGCCAGCCCGCGATTGCGGCCTTTGTGTTGCTTTCTGAATTTGGTCCGTTTCGGTTGCAGCATGGCTCAGCCCTTCTTCGCCCGTGAGCGCTTATCCTGTTGTGGCTCCTCCACGCGATCACCAAAGACTTCACCTCGGAATATCCAGGTCTTCACCCCCAGAATACCGTAAGTGGTCTTGGCTTCCGCGAAGCCGTAATCAATGTCCGCCCTAAGAGTATGCAAAGGCACACGGCCCTCACGATACCATTCGGAACGGGCGATTTCGGCACCGTTCAGACGTCCGGCAATGTTCACCCGGATACCCTCGGCGCCGACGCGCATGGAATTCTGTACCGCCCGCTTCATCGCGCGCCGAAACATGATGCGCCGCTCCAGTTGTTGCGCAATGCCCTCAGCGACCAACTGAGCGTCGAGCTCGGGTTTGCGAATCTCTTCAATGCTGATGTGCACTGGAATGCCCATCATGCCCGCCACCTCGGCACGCAGCTTGTCGATGTCCTCGCCCTTTTTGCCGATGACGACTCCGGGTCGTGCGGTATGCACTGTGATATGTGCATTCTTGGCGGGGCGGTCGATCTGAATGCGGCTGACCGAGGCATTCGCCAGGCGCTTTTTCAGATAAGCACGCACTTCGAGATCTTTATTCAGCAGATCTGGATAGTCCTTGGAGCTGGCATACCATTTGGATGTCCAATCCTTGACAATGCCGAGGCGGATTCCGATCGGATGTACTTTTTGTCCCATGTGTAGGCCTCTATTCGACCGACGCTGGTCGACCGACGCTAGTGATCTTCAGTCGGCCGCAAAAACGGCAGACGATGTTTAAACCGACCCTTCTGCCACAGTCAGCTTGATGTGGCTGGTTCGTTTGAGAATGCGCGATGCGCGCCCTTTAGCCCGCGCGCGAATCCGCTTCATCGTCGGGCCCTCATTGACCTGGATTGCCGCAACGTGCAACTCATCGATATCGGCGCCAGCGTTGTTTTCGGCATTGGCAATGGCTGACTCGAGCACCTTTCTGATCATGGCAGCACCCTTCTTGGTGCTGAAGGCCAGATCGTTTAGTGCCTTTTCGACGTGTTGACCCCTGATTTGATCCGCCACCAGACGGGCTTTTTGCGCCGATATCCGGGCGAATTTCAAGGTAGCTTCCGCTTGCATGATGGCTCCGACTTCATTCAGATAGGGCTGACGATGCTTGTCATTTTTTCATTAAAAGACGCTGGCTTATATGCCCCCTGGCTCGCCCATTCAATTGGCGACCCAGGAAGATTGATCCCTTTTTTCCGGGTCAGGACCTAGCGTTTCTTGGCTTTACGATCTGCAGCGTGCCCGCGGAAAGTGCGGGTTAGCGCAAACTCTCCGAGCTTGTGGCCGATCATGTTTTCGTTGATCAGCACCGGAACATGCTGCTTGCCGTTATAGACCGCGATGGTCAGGCCAACCATTTCCGGCAGCACCATCGACCGCCGCGACCAGGTTTTGATTGGGCGCTTGCTGTTTTGTGCGACCGCCGTTTCGACTTTCTTGGCCAAATGGTGGTCAACAAAAGGGCCTTTTCGTACTGAACGTGGCACTTTCTAGAATCCTCGTGTCCGTTATCGCTGATAGGCGCCAACTCGTGCAAGCGCTGCGTTTGTTCAGACACCGGACCTCTCAACGAAGGCCGGTGCTTAAGCGTTTGTATTTCGCCTTTCTTTGGCGCTTTCTACCCTGACAAATGGTCCTGCGCCAACCTTACTTGGTGCGTCGACGCCTCAGAATCATGCCATCGGTGCGTTTGTTCTGCCGCGTCTTATGCCCCTTGGTCGGAACGCCCCAGGGCGACACCGGATGGCGACCGCCGGAGGTGCGGCCTTCACCACCACCGTGCGGGTGATCGACCGGATTCATGACGACGCCGCGCACTGTCGGGCGAACACCGCGCCAGCGCGTCGCACCAGCCTTGCCAAGCTTGCGCAGGCTATGTTCCCCATTGCCCACGCTGCCAATCACGGCACGACAGTCAGAATGCACCCGTCGCATTTCCCCTGAGCGCAGTCGCAGGGTAGCGTAACTGCCTTCGCGCGCCACAAGTTGCACTGAGGCGCCGGCGGCACGGGCGATTTGCGCCCCCTTGCCAGGCCGCAACTCGATGCAATGCACCTCGGTGCCCACAGGCATGTTCCGAAGTGGCATACAGTTGCCAACGCTTATTGGTGCCGTCTCGGCGGAGATCACCGTAGCTCCGGTCTTCAGCCCTTTGGGCGCGATCATGTATGCCCAAGCCCCATCGGCGTACTTCAGCAGGGCGAGATGGGCACTGCGGTTCGGGTCGTATTCAATACGCTCGACAATCGCGGGCACGTCCACTTTGCGCCTCTTGAAATCGACCACCCGATAGCGTTGCTTATGGCCACCGCCGCGATGACGCACAGAAATGCGTCCTTTGTTGTTGCGCCCACCTGACTTGGATTTCTTATCAAGCAGCGGGCCGAAGGGCTCGCCCCGGTGCAAGTCCGGCGGCACTACCTTGACGACGAACCGCCGCCCCGGTGATGTTGGATTGGTTTTTACAATAGCCATTGTCTGTCTCTTGCGATCCGTGTCAGCTTAAGCGGCAGTCTGCTGAAGACCTTAGCAAGCTCACGCATTTAACTTGGTTTGAAAACATCAAGTGCGTGAGCGCACCTTGGTTTTCGCACCGTAATTGTTATGAGCTGCCCCTCGTGAGCGTCTGACCCTAAGCACCACCGCCAAAGTCAATTTGTTGCCCGGCCTGAACCCGCACGTAAGCCTTGCGCCAATCGGCCCGACGACCCTGACGTCGCCCGAACAGCTTGCGCTTGCCATTGACGTTGAGCACCTGAACACTATCGACCTTGACGTCGAACATTAACTCGACCGCCCGGCTGATCTCGGGTTTGGTTGCATCCGGCAGCACCTTGAAGGCGTATTGATTCACTAAGTCCGCTGCGCGCGTTGATTTTTCGGAAACAATCGGCGCGAGCAGAACGCGATGCAGTCGTTCCTGGTTCATTGCAATCGACCCTCCAACTGACGCACAGCCGTTTCAGTGACAATAATCCGCTCAAAGGCGATCAAATTCACCGGATCGACTTCCCCTGCTGTCACCACATCGACCTTGTGAAGATTGCGCGATGCGAGCAGCAAGGCTTCATCAAATCCTTCAACGATGATCAGCACGTCGGTGACATTGAGTTCCTGCAAGCGCGCGACCATTGCCTTGGTCTTCGCCTCCGCGATCTTGAACTCCGGCACCACTGTCAGCCGTTCCTGGCGCGCTAATTCGGAGAGAATCGAACGCACCGCACCACGGTACATTTTCCGATTCACCTTTTGCTCGAAACTGCGCGGACGTGCCGGAAACGTCATTCCGCCACCGCGCCACAGTGGGCCGCGAGTTGTACCAGCGCGCGCGCGACCAGTCCCTTTCTGGCGATACGGTTTGGAACCACCGCCCCGAACTTGGGCGCGATTCTTTTGCGCCTTGGTCCCCTGCCGGGCACCAGCCATATAAGCAGTCACGACCTGATGCACCAGATCAGGCTTGTAGTCGGCGCCAAAAACCTGGTCCGACACCTCAAGCACACCGGTGCTGTCGTTGCCTGTGCGAGTGACAAGTTGCATAACCAAATCAGCCTTTATTCTTTTGTTTGACCGAGGGCAGAACGACCAACCGGCCACCGGCAGGCCCAGGGACACTGCCTTTAATCAACAGCAGGCGGCGGTCAAGATCGACCCGCACGACTTCCAGATTCTGCTGGCAGCGGTTTACGTTACCCATCTGACCGGCCATCTTTTTGCCCTTGAACACCCGTCCAGGCGTCTGACATTGACCGATCGAGCCGGGCGCACGGTGCGAAAGCGAATTACCATGCGTGGCGTCCTGAGTACGAAAGTGATGGCGGCGAACAACGCCGGAAAACCCACGTCCCTTGGACACTCCACGAACATCGACTTTTTGTCCGGCTTCGAACAGATCAATCTTGATTTCCGCGCCGGGCGTTAACTCCTCGCCCGGGGCTTCCTCCAAACGGAACTCGCGCACGGCAGCAGCAGCCTCGACACCCGCCTTGGCGAAGTGCCCACCCATAGGCTTGGTCACGCGCGAAGCTTTGCGCGCCCCGGCGCCAATCTGAATGGCGCCGTAGCCGTCCGTCTCTTCCCGCTTGACCTGGGTGACATGATTGGGCTCCACCTCAATCACAGTCACTGGCACTGACTGACCATCATCGGTAAAGATGCGCGTCATGCCCGCCTTGCGGCCAATCAAACCAATTGCCATTGCCTTATCCTCAGCTCCTTAACCCTTTACCCTCTATGCCCACCAACGCTTGCGACTGGCATGCAGGGACTCACATTCGCCCTCACAGGCGCGGCATACCCAGACTCTTAACTGAGCCGGATCTGCACATCAACGCCCGCAGCGAGATCGAGCTTCATCAGGGCGTCGACCGTTTTATCAGTCGGGTCGACAATATCCATCAGACGCTTGTGCGTACGCAGCTCATACTGATCGCGCGCGTCTTTGTTGACATGCGGCGAAATCAGCACGGTATAGTGCTCATGCTTTGATGGCAGCGGCACCGGACCCCGTACTTGCGCGCCTGTCCGCTTCGCCGTTTCGACAATCTCTCGCGCTGACTGGTCGATCAGGCGATGATCGAAGGCTTTCAGGCGGATGCGAATGCGTTGGTTTGCCATATTTCTATTACTCGATGATCTTTGCGACCACGCCGGCGCCGACGGTGCGGCCACCTTCGCGCACTGCAAAGCGCAGACCGTCTTCCATGGCGATGGGGGCGATCAGCTTGATGACCATTTTGACGTTGTCACCGGGCATGACCATTTCGATGCCTTCGGGCAGTTCGCAGGCACCGGTGACGTCGGTGGTGCGGAAGTAGAACTGCGGACGGTAGCCGTTGAAGAAGGGGGTGTGACGTCCACCCTCTTCTTTGCTCAGCACGTAGACTTCCGCCTCGAAGTGGGTGTGCGGGGTGATGCTGCCAGGCTTGGCCAAGACTTGGCCGCGCTCGACGTCGTCGCGCTTGGTGCCGCGCAGCAGGGCGCCGATGTTGTCGCCGGCTTGACCTTGGTCGAGCAGCTTGCGGAACATCTCAACACCGGTGCAGATGGTCTTGACGGTGTCTTTGATGCCAACAATGGCGACTTCTTCGCCCACTTTGATGATGCCGCGCTCGACACGCCCGGTAACGACGGTGCCGCGACCGGAGATGGAGAAGACGTCTTCGATGGGCATCAGGAAGGCGCCGTCGATGGCACGCTCGGGCTCAGGGATGAAGCTGTCAAGGGCGTCGACGAGTTTGGCGATGCTCTGGGTGCCAATTTCACTCTCGTCGCCTTCAAGGGCTTTAAGCGCGGAGCCGGTGATGATGGGGGTGTCGTCGCCGGGGAAGTCGTAGCTGTCGAGCAGTTCGCGCACTTCCATTTCAACCAGTTCAAGCAGTTCGGCGTCGTCGACCATGTCGGCTTTGTTGAGGTACACCACGATGTAGGGCACACCTACCTGACGCGAGAGCAGGATGTGCTCGCGGGTCTGGGGCATGGGGCCGTCAGCGGCTGATACCACAAGGATCGCGCCGTCCATCTGCGCAGCACCGGTGATCATGTTCTTGACGTAGTCAGCATGACCGGGGCAGTCGACGTGGGCGTAGTGACGGTTGTCGCTTTCGTATTCGACGTGGGCGGTAGCAATGGTGATGCCGCGCTCGCGCTCTTCAGGGGCGTTGTCGATTTGATCGTAGGCACGCGCTTCACCACCGAATTTCTTCGCCTGGGTGACGGTGATGGCCGCTGTCAGCGTGGTCTTGCCATGGTCTACATGGCCAATGGTCCCCACGTTGACGTGCGGCTTCTTGCGTTCGAATTTCTCTTTGGACATGGCGATCTACCTTGAAAATCTCTGAATAGATAAAGCGAATGCGGCTTGCTTAAGGTCAATTTGGCTCAAACTGACACGAGCGGGCTGACAGACAGACGGAACGCGTTTTACTGCTTTTTCGCCACGGCCTCGGCAATGCTTGCTGGCACCTCAGCATACTTGCTGAATTCCATGCTGTAGGTGGCCCGTCCTTGGGTCGCCGAGCGCAGATCGGTGGCGTAACCGAACATCGATGCCAGAGGAACCTCTGCGCGAATAATCTTGCCCGAGGGTGCATCTTCCATGCCCTGAATCATGCCGCGACGTGAGTTCATGTCGCCCATGACATCGCCCATGTTTTCCTCAGGCGTGACCACCTCGACCTTCATGATGGGTTCGAGCAGCACTGGCTTGGCTTTGGCCGCGCCTTCCTTCAGTCCCATAGAACCGGCAATCTTAAAGGCCATCTCGCTTGAGTCGACCTCATGGTAAGAACCGTCATAGAGGCTGACTTTAATATCCACCATCGGGAAACCCGCCAGTATACCATTGGTCATAGCTTCCTGTATGCCTTTGTCGACCGCTGGAATGTATTCCTTGGGAATGACGCCGCCAACAATTTCGTTGACGAACTCATAACCAACGCCTGGCTCCTGCGGTTCGATACGCAAATAGACGTGACCGTACTGTCCGCGACCACCGGATTGACGCGCAAACTTGGTTTGTTGCTCGACCGACTTGCGAATGGTTTCGCGATAGCTGACCTGGGGAGCGCCAACATTGGCCTCGACGCCGAATTCGCGCTTCATGCGGTCAACAATAATCTCTAGGTGCAACTCGCCCATGCCGGAGATGATGGTCTGGCCGGATTCCTCGTCAGAGCGCACCCGGAATGACGGATCTTCCTGCGCAAGCTTTGAGAGTGCGACGCCCATCTTTTCCTGGTCGGCCTTACTCTTGGGCTCAACCGCAACCGAGATAACCGGCTCGGGAAATTCCATGCGCTCGAGCGTGATGGGTTTGTCGATCGCACAGAGAGTATCGCCCGTAGTCACATCCTTGAGCCCAACAGCGGCGGCGATGTCACCCGCGCGCACTTCCTTGATCTCCTTGCGATCATTGGAGTGCATCTGCAAGATACGTCCCACCCGCTCTTTTTTGCTCTTGACCGGGTTGAGCACTGTATCGCCAGAACTCAGCACGCCCGAGTAGACGCGGAAAAAGGTCAGGGTTCCGACAAAAGGGTCGGTTGCGATCTTGAACGCTAGCGCCGAAAAGGGGGCGTCGTCATTTGCGACCCGAGTATCGGTTTCTTCGTTTTCTAGAACACCCTGTATTGCCGCCACATCGCGCGGTGCCGGCATGAAATCGATAACGGCGTCGAGCATCGCTTGAACGCCCTTGTTCTTGAACGCCGAACCGCAGAGCACCGGGACCACCTCATTGCTGATGGTACGCGCACGCAGACCGGCCTTGATCTCATCGATAGACAACTCGCCGCCTTCGAGATATTTCTCCATCATCTCGTCGTTGGCCTCAGCGGCCGCCTCGACCATGGTCTCCCGCCACTGGGCGCACTGATCGGCCATCTCCGCCGGGATGTCTTCGAGTTTGTAGGTCATCCCCCTACTCTCTTCGTCCCACAGGATGGCTTTCATGCGCAACAGATCCACCACGCCAAGAAAGTGCTCCTCGGCGCCAATTGGCAGTTGCACAGGCACGGCATTGGCCCCGAGGCGATCTTTGATCTGACCGACAACGCGCAGGAAGTTGGCTCCCATGCGGTCCATCTTGTTGACAAAGGCCAGGCGCGGCACACCGTATTTGTCCGCCTGACGCCAGACCGTCTCAGACTGAGGCTCAACGCCACCAACGGCACAAAAAACAGCACAGGCGCCATCGAGGACACGAAGAGACCGCTCAACTTCAATTGTGAAGTCAACGTGGCCCGGCGTATCAATGATGTTGATACGGTGCTCCGGGTACTGCTTGTCCATTCCCTGCCAGAAACAGGTGGTGGCCGCAGAAGTAATGGTGATGCCGCGTTCTTGTTCCTGCTCCATCCAATCCATGGTGGCGGCGCCATCATGCACCTCGCCGATCTTATGCGAGAGACCGGTGTAGAACAGGATGCGTTCGGTGGTAGTGGTCTTGCCAGCATCAATGTGGGCCATGATGCCAAGATTCCGGTACCGATCAATTGGGGTGCTGCGTGCCACGACTGTATCCGTCCTATGGGTCTCTAAAGAAGGCGAACCTAGGTATCAAGCGATGAATCAACAATGAGCCAAGTGGCCCAAAAGCCAGGGGTTCTGGCGATCAATTACCAGCGATAATGGGAGAAAGCCTTGTTGGCCTCCGCCATACGATGGGTATCTTCTTTCTTTTTTACGGCGGTGCCGCGCGCCTCGGCTGCGTCCATGAGTTCCCCGGCCAAACGCAGCGCCATGGATTTCTCCGAGCGCTTGCGCGATGCGTCAATCAGCCAGCGCATGGCGAGCGTGTTGCGACGCGACGGGCGCACCTCAATCGGCACCTGGTAGGTCGCACCACCGACGCGTCGGGATTTCACCTCGACGACCGGCCGGACGTTTTCCATCGCCTGATCGAGTAGTTCTAAAGGCTCGCCACCCTTTTTAGCAGCAACCTGATCGAGCGCTCCGTACAAAATGCGCTCGGCGACCGACTTTTTGCCGTCTTCCATCACCATATTGATGAATTTGGCAAGCAACTCACTCCCGTGCTTGGGGTCCGGCAGAATCTGGCGGCGAGCAACAATGCGTCTTCTGGGCATGAGAACGTGACTCCGGATTCAAAAGCGCGGGCTCGAAAGCCGCGAGCTCTTTACTCTCGATAACAATGTCGTGATCAGTTGTAATGCGAACGGTCAGCCGGCAATCGACCTTAACCTTTCGGCCGCTTGGCGCCGTATTTGGAACGACCCTGTCGGCGCTTTTCGACACCCGAGGTATCCAGGGTGCCGCGAACAGTGTGGTAACGCACGCCGGGCAAGTCCTTGACGCGACCACCGCGAATCAGCACCACCGAGTGCTCCTGCAGGTTATGTCCCTCGCCACCAATGTAGGAAGCCACCTCGAAGCCATTGGTCAGGCGCACGCGCGCGACTTTTCGCAGCGCGGAGTTTGGCTTCTTTGGCGTCGTGGTATAAACGCGCGTGCAAACCCCGCGTTTTTGCGGACAGGCCTCAAGCGCTGGTACGTTGCTTTTCGCAACCTTGCGCTTGCGCGGATTGCGCACCAATTGATTGACGGTAGCCATGCAAAACTTCTCCAATATGCGCGCCACTCGACACGCCAAAAGCCGGTGCGCTGCGACAAAAGCGACCAGACTGCCAGCACGCAGGGCGGCGACAGAAAGGTCAGTTGGCTGCTTGAAGATCCGACGCGGTGCCGGGCACCTCAGACATCAAGAGCAGAGATTGGAAGCGGCTCGGGCGACGCCGATGCATCCACTGCTACAGACCACTGGTGCATCCAGACTACTAAGCCTGCCAGCAAACCAAAACCAGTTGAAAGAGCGCTTTAGTGCCGCTATTTTCACTGTCTTAAAAAGACCACTGGATTGAGGCCACTAGCCGCCAGAGCCGCCTGAATCAGGTGCCGACGGGATCGGGAAATAAGCAAGCCGGCATGAATGCCGGCCAACTAAGACGCGGAATTATAAGAGCGGACTTTTCGGCTGTCAACTCTTGCGTTGCAATCCGATGACATTGGCCGCCATCTTTTAAGAATCCAGGGAAGCCGCAGGGCGATAAAGCGAAACCCTTCAGATTTCGGCTCGTTCTGAGCCGGGTAACGGCCACGGGGACGCCGTGAATACTTCCCGGCGGCATCCCTGATCCGATCAAGGGCCGCCGAGACCCCCGTGGCCGTCACCCGACCCAACACCGACGAGCAGTTCGCGATTGGTATAACATCTCCCAATCAACCCGCGCCGGGCAATCCATTACCGCAACCGAGCGCACAACCAAAACCGGCACTATTCGCCCGCCGATGCGTTAAGTTCCTCTTTGAGCCGCGCCTCGAGCTCCTCGCTCACGCCCTCTGTCCCTTGCGGCTCAGTTAGTCCGGCCATTTCAGCGGCACGCCGGCGGCGGCGCTCGCTGTGATAGGCCAGACCTGTACCGGCGGGGATCAGGCGCCCGACAATGACATTTTCCTTTAGTCCGGTCAGACTGTCGTTCGCTCCGCGCACTGCCGCCTCGGTCAGCACCCGGGTGGTCTCTTGGAAGGACGCCGCGGAGATAAAGGACTCAGTGGCCAGCGATGCCTTGGTAATGCCAAGCAACAGCGGCTCGTAGAGTGCCGGGTGCTTGCCGTCTTCCTCGGCACGCGTGTTCTCCGCCATCAGGGTCGCGTAGTCGACCTGCTCGCCGCGCAGCAGCTTAGTATCGCCGGCATTGATGATATACACCTTTCGCAGCATCTGGCGCACGATTACCTCAATGTGCTTATCGTTGATGCGCACGCCCTGCAGGCGGTAGACGTCCTGGATTTCCTTGACCAGATACTCAGCCAGTGCGGTAACACCTTTGAGTCGCAGGATGTCGTGGGAGTTGAGTTCGCCCTCGGAAATAACCTCGCCCTTCTCAACACGCTCGCCCTCGAACACATTAACATGGCGCCACTTGGGAATGAGTTCTTCCACCGTCTCGCCATCGTCGGTGGTGATGACCAGGCGCTGCTTGCCCTTGGTGTCCTTGCCGAAGCTGACGGTACCCGTGGCCTGCGCCATGAGCGCCTGATCCTTGGGCTTGCGCGCCTCGAACAGGTCCGCCACGCGCGGCAGACCGCCGGTAATGTCGCGGGTTTTTGACGACTCCTGCGGAATACGCGCGAGGATATCGCCCACCGCCACGTCGGCCGCATCGGTCACACTGACGATAGCCCCGGATGGCAGGTAGTAACGCGCGGGCAGATCGGTGCCGGCAATCTTCAGTTCCTCGCCCCCCTCGCCAAGCAGCATGACCATGGGGCGCAGGTCTTTGCCCAACGACGGGCGCTGTTTGGGATCAATCACCACCATGGAGGTCAAACCGGTCTGCTCGTCGACCTGCGACTGCACGGTCACACCATCGATGAAATCCTCGAACCGCAGCCGCCCGGCGACCTCGGTGACCACCGGGTGGGTGTGCGGATCCCAGGTCGCAACCGTCTGGCCGCCCTCGACCTCGTCCCCATCATTGACGCGCACAGTGGCACCGTAGGGAATCTTGTAGCGTTCTTTTTCAAGGCCCTTAGCATCGAGCACCGTCAGTTCGCCCGAACGCGACACCGCCACCAGGTTGCCACTGTGATGCTGTACCGTCTTGATGTTGTGCAGGCGAATTGACCCACCCGACTTGACCTGCACCGCGCTGACAGCAGCGGCCCGAGAGGCGGCGCCACCGATGTGGAAGGTACGCATGGTCAACTGGGTACCAGGCTCACCAATGGACTGCGCGGCGATGACGCCAACCGCCTCGCCCTGATTGACCCGATGCCCGCGCGCCAGATCGCGTCCGTAGCACTGGGCGCAGACACCTAGGCGCGCCTGACAGGTAATAGCCGAGCGCACCAGCACCTGATCGACGCCTTCGATCTCCAAGCGTTCAACCCAGCCCTCGTCAAGCAGGGTGCCGGCCTCGCACAGCACATCATCGCTGCCAGGCTGGAGCACATCGGCAGCGACCACACGCCCGAGGATACGCTCGCGCAGGGGTTCAACCACGTCGCCGCCTTCAATGATGGGCGTCATGCTGAGCCCTTTCTCGGTGCCGCAGTCTTCCTCCAGTACCACCATGTCCTGGGCCACGTCGACCAGGCGTCGGGTGAGATAGCCCGAGTTGGCGGTCTTGAGCGCCGTGTCGGCCAGACCTTTGCGCGCGCCATGGGTGGAGATGAAGTACTGGATAACGTTCAGCCCCTCACGGAAGTTTGCGGTGATGGGCGTTTCGATGATGGAGCCGTCCGGCTTGGCCATGAGGCCGCGCATACCCGCAAGCTGGCGAATCTGCGCCGCCGAGCCACGCGCACCGGAGTCGGCCATCATGTAAATGGAGTTGAAGGAATCCTGCTCGGTCTCCTTGCCCTCGGCATCCTTGACCTTGTCCTTACCGAGCTTACGCATCATGGACTTGGCGACCTGCTCGTTGGTGTGCGACCAGATGTCGACCACCTTGTTGTAACGCTCGCCATTGGTGACCAGGCCCGAGGCGTACTGGTCCTCGATCTCCTTCACCTGGGCCTCGGCCGCCGCCAGAATCTCCGGCTTCTCCTCCGGCACTTCCATGTCCTCAAGCCCGATGGACACACCAGCGCGGGTGGCCATGCGGAAACCGAGATACATAATCTGGTCGGCAAAGACCACGGTGTCCTTGAGCCCAAGCACGCGATAGCAGCGGTTGATCAGGCGCGAGATCTGCTTTTTGCCCAGGTTCTGATTGACCAGCTCGTAGGGCAGCCCTTCGGGGACGATTTCCCATACCATTGCTCGGCCGATGGTCGTGTCACGCACGCTGGTGATTTCCTGTTCATCGCCGTCAACCTCACGGATCACCTCGCGAATGCGCACCTTCACCCGCGCATGCAGATCCGCCGCGCCGGTTTCATAGGCGCGCCGTGCTTCGACCAGCCCGGAGAGCTTCAGTCCCTCGCCCTTGGCATTAATGCGCTCGCGCGTCATGTAATAGAGTCCCAGCACCACGTCCTGCGAGGGCACGATAATAGGCTCGCCATTGGCGGGTGACAGAATATTGTTGGACGCCATCATGAGCGCGCGCGCCTCGAGCTGCGCCTCCAGCGACAGCGGCACATGCACCGCCATCTGGTCGCCATCGAAGTCCGCGTTGAAGGCGGTGCACACCAGCGGATGGAGCTGAATCGCCTTGCCCTCGATCAGCACCGGCTCGAACGCCTGAATACCGAGGCGGTGCAGGGTCGGCGCGCGATTGAGCATCACCGGATGCTGACGGATGACTTCTTCGAGGATGTCCCACACTTCAGGGGTGCCGCGCTCGACCATTTTCTTCGCGGCTTTAATGGTCGCGGCCAAACCGCGCAATTGCAGCTTGCTGAAAATAAAGGGCTTGAACAGCTCCAGCGCCATGCGCTTGGGCAAACCGCACTGATGCAGTCGCAGGGTCGGACCAACCACGATGACCGAACGCCCGGAGTAGTCCACACGCTTGCCGAGCAGGTTCTGACGGAAGCGGCCCTGCTTGCCCTTGATCATGTCGGCAAGCGACTTGAGCGGGCGCTTGTTGGTGCCGGTGATGGCGCGCCCGCGTCGCCCGTTATCCAGCAACGCATCGACCGACTCTTGGAGCATGCGCTTTTCGTTGCGCACGATAATGTCGGGCGCGATCAGGTCCAACAGCCGCCGGAGGCGGTTGTTGCGGTTGATCACCCGGCGGTAGAGGTCGTTTAAGTCAGAGGTTGCGAAACGTCCGCCATCGAGCGGCACCAGAGGGCGCAGCTCCGGCGGCAGCACCGGCAGCACCGTCAGGATCATCCACTCGGGGCGGTTGCCAGAGACCTTGAGCGACTCGATCAGCTTCAGGCGCTTGGTCAGCTTTTTTATCTTGGTCTCGGAGTTGGTCTGCTCCATCTCCTCGCGCATCTGTAGCACTTCGGCGTCCAGATCGATGGTGCGCAGCAACTCGTAGACCGCCTCGGCGCCCATGCGCGCGTCGAACTCATCGCCATGGGCCTCGAGTGCTTCGAGGTACTGCTCGTCGGTCAGCAATTGATGGCGGGTCAGGTCCGTCATGCCAGGATCAATGACGACGAAAGACTCGAAGTAAAGCACCCGTTCGATGTCGCGCAGCGTCATATCAAGCAGCAGGCCGATACGCGAGGGCAGCGACTTTAAAAACCAGATGTGCGCCACCGGGCTGGCCAGATCGATATGACCCATGCGCTCACGGCGCACCTTGGCCAGAGTGACTTCCACCCCGCACTTTTCACACACCACTCCGCGATGCTTGAGGCGCTTGTATTTGCCGCACAGGCACTCGTAGTCGCTGACCGGGCCGAAGATCTTGGCACAGAACAGGCCATCGCGCTCGGGTTTAAAGGTCCGGTAGTTGATGGTCTCTGGCTTCTTGACCTCGCCAAAGGACCAAGAGCGAATCATGTCCGGCGATGCCAAGCCGATTTTGATCGCGTCAAACTCTAGCGCCTGACCCTGCTGCTTAATGACTCTCAGTAGATCTTTCAAGACCTTACCTCCTGAATGCGATAATCCGGTCGTCCCCGGGCCGGGCGGCCTTAACAGCCGTCACCCGCCCGAAGCGCGAGTTGCTGGGCGCTTAATCGAGCGCCAGTCGCCCCTCAGTCCTGCTCGAGTTCGACGTTAATGGCAAGCGAGCGGATTTCCTTCACCAGAACGTTGAAGGATTCCGGCATGCCGGCTTCCATGCGATGGTCGCCATCAACGATGTTCTTGTACATCTTGGTACGACCATTCACATCGTCGGATTTCACCGTCAGCATTTCCTGCAGGGTGTAGGCCGCGCCATAGGCCTCGAGTGCCCACACCTCCATCTCGCCGAAGCGCTGTCCGCCAAACTGCGCCTTGCCGCCAAGCGGCTGTTGGGTGACCAGGCTGTAAGGACCGGTCGAGCGCGCGTGCATCTTGTCGTCAACCAAATGGTTCAGCTTGAGCATATACATGTAGCCGACGGTAACCGGGCGCTCGAAGACTTCGCCGGTGCGTCCGTCCCAAAGCTGCGTCTGGCCAGTTTCAGACAGATTCGCCAGGCGCAACATGGCCCGAATTTCCTCTTCGTCGGCGCCGTCGAACACAGGAGTCGCCAGCGGCACACCACCTTGCAGGTTGCGCGCCAACTCGAAGATTTCCTCATCGGAGAGTTCATCGAGCGACTCGCGCCGACCGCTGCTGTTGTAGACCTGATCGAGAAAGCCGCGCAATTCGGCGATCCCGGCTTGCGCCTGCAACATGGCCTGAATACGGTGACCAAGGCCCTTGGCGGCCCAGCCCAGATGGGTCTCGAGCACCTGACCAACATTCATGCGCGAAGGCACGCCAAGCGGATTGAGCACGATATCCACCGGCTCGCCGTCGGCGCTGAAGGGCATGTCCTCCACTGGCACCACGCGCGAGATGACGCCCTTGTTGCCATGGCGCCCAGCCATTTTGTCACCGGGCTGGATGCGCCGCTTCACCGCCACATAGACCTTTACCATTTTCAGCACGCCAGGGGCCAGATCATCGCCTTGGGTGATTTTCTGTTTCTTGATCTCGAAGCGCTCGCGGAAGGCCTCGCGCTGCTCCTTGATCTGCTTGGCCACGGCCTCAAGCTGACTAGCAGCATCTTCACTGCGCAGGCGAATTTCCAGCCATTTGTCGCGCTTGTGGCCATCGGTGATTTCCGCCAGATAGCTCTTGGTGATCTTGGCACCGGCCTTGAGACCGCCGGGGCCACCGTCGGCCACCTTACCGACAAGCATCTTCTCGATGCGGTTAAAGGTGTCCTTCTCCATGATGCGCAGTTGGTCATCAAGGTCCTTGCGCACCCGCTCGAGTTCCATTTCCTCGATCTCTAACGCGCGCTTGTCCTTCTCGACGCCATCACGGGTGAACACCTGCACATCGACCACAGTGCCAGCCATGCCCGAGGGCAAGCGCTGCGAGGTGTCCTTCACGTCCGACGCCTTCTCACCGAAAATGGCGCGCAGCAATTTTTCCTCTGGCGTCAACTGGGTTTCGCCCTTTGGCGTGACCTTTCCGACCAGAATGTCGCCATCCTGCACCTCGGCGCCAATGTAAACAATTCCTGACTCATCCAGACGCGCCAGTGCGGCCTCGCCCACATTGGGAATGTCGCCGCTAATTTCCTCAGGACCGAGCTTGGTGTCGCGCGCCAGACAAGTCAGCTCTTCGATATGGATGCTGGTAAAGCGCTCTTCCTGCACCACCCGCTCAGAGATCAGGATGGAGTCCTCGAAGTTGTAGCCGTTCCAGGGCATGAAGGCGACACGCAGATTCTGCCCCAACGCCAGCTCGCCCATGTCGGTGGAAGGCCCGTCCGCAAGCACGTCGCCACGCGCAACTTGATCGCCCGGATGCACCAGGGGACGCTGGTTGATGCAGGTATTCTGGTTAGAGCGGGTGTACTTGGTCAGATTGTAGATGTCCACACCCGGCTCACCGGCTTCAGTCTCGTCGTCATTGACACGCACCACGATGCGCGCGGCATCGACCGACTCGATCACACCACCACGGCGCGCCCAGACCACCACGCCCGAGTCCTTGGCGACCACACGCTCCATGCCGGTGCCGACCAGCGGCTTTTCTGCACGCAGGGTGGGCACCGCTTGGCGCTGCATGTTCGAGCCCATGAGCGCGCGGTTGGCATCATCGTGCTCCAGGAAGGGAATCAGCGAGGCTGCAACCGATACAATCTGGCGTGGGGAGACGTCCATGTACTGGACTTCTTCGGGCGCCTTCATGGTGAACTCGTTCATGTGGCGGCAGGACACCAGCGCATCGGTCAGCTGGCCGCCATCGTCCAGGGTCGCGTTGGCCTGGGCGATGACGTAGTGACCTTCCTCAATCGCCGAGAGATGATCGATCTGATCGGTCACCCGGCCGTTCTCCACCTTGCGATAGGGCGTTTCCAGAAAGCCGTAGGAGTTGGTGCGCGCATAGACCGCGAGCGAGTTGATCAGGCCGATGTTCGGGCCTTCCGGCGTTTCAATCGGGCACACACGACCGTAATGAGTCGGATGCACGTCGCGCACCTCAAAGCCCGCTCGCTCGCGCGCCAGACCACCTGGGCCCAAAGCCGAGACACGACGTTTGTGGGTGACCTCGGAAAGGGGATTGTTCTGGTCCATAAACTGCGACAACTGGCTGGAACCAAAAAACTCCTTGATCGCCGCTGAGACCGGCTTGGCGTTGATCAGCTCCTGCGGCATCAGGCCTTCGGACTCCGCCAGCGACAGCCGTTCTTTGACCGCGCGTTCGACTCGCACCAGCCCGACACGGAACTGGTTCTCGGCCATCTCGCCAACGCAGCGGATGCGGCGATTGCCCAAGTGGTCGATATCGTCGACCGTACCGCGGCCGTTGCGCAATTCCACCAGCACCCGCAGCGCATCGACGATGTCGGACGTCTCGCCATTTTCAGCATGCAGCTGCTGCGCGAAGGTATCGCCGCGCTGACTGAAGTAACGCCCGTCGTAGAGCACGCCGGCGCCTTCGGTCGCCTCGCGCCCGAGGCGCCGGTTGAACTTCATGCGCCCCACGGCAGAGATGTCGTAGCGATCTGGCGTGAAAAACAGATTATGGAACAGGTTTTGCGCAGCGTCCTTGGTGGGCGGCTCCCCGGGGCGCATCATGCGATAGATTTCGACCTGGGCCTCGAGCTCATTGCGCGTGGTATCAATGCGCAGCGTCTCGGACATATAGGGGCCATGGTCGAGATCATTCACAAAGAGCGTCTCGAGTTCGGCAATGCCCTTCTCGCGCAGAACCTCGAGTAACTCAGGCGTGATCTCGCTGTTGCCCTCGGCGATGATTTCGCCAGTCTCGGCATCGATCTGAGTGCGCGCGATGGTGCGCCCAATCAGAAAATCCTCAGGCACTGTCAGGCGATCAATGCCGGCTTTTTGCAGCTCCCGAATATGGCGCGCAGTTACCCGCCGCCCAGGCTCAACCAAGACCTGATCGTCGATCTTGATCTCGAAATTGACCGTTTCGCCACGCAGGCGCTCCGGAACGAGATCGAACTCGATCTCCTCTCCAAGATGGAAGCGGTCGGTTTCAAAAAACAACTCCAGAATGTCGTCTGTGCTGTAACCAAGCGCCCGCAGCAGCACGGTCGCTGGCAACTTGCGCCGCCGGTCGATGCGCACATAAACGTTGTCCTTGGGATCGAATTCAAAATCCAACCAGGAGCCACGATAGGGAATCACCCGCGCCGAAAACAGCAGCTTGCCGGACGAATGCGTCTTGCCCTTATCGTGGTCAAAAAAGACCCCGGGCGAACGATGCAACTGGGACACGATGACCCGCTCGGTACCGTTAATGATGAAGGTACCGGTTTCGGTCATCAGCGGCAGGTCGCCCATGTAGACTTCCTGCTCCTTGATGTCCTTGACAACTTTGGTCCCGGCCGGGGCGTCTTTGTCGTAAATCACCAGCCGCAGCAGCACGCGCAGCGGAGCGGCATAGGTCGCGCCGCGCAGATGGCACTCGCGCACGTCGAAGACCGGATCGCCCAAGCGGTAACGCACATATTCCAGCACCGCGTTACCTGAGTAGCTCTCGATCGGCAATACCGACCCGAAGGCGGCATGCAGGCCAACATCCGCGCGCTCAGCCGCAGTCTTATCGATCTGCAAGAAGTCTCGATAGGACTCGATCTGAGTCGCAAGCAGAAAGGGCACATCCAGAATAATCGGCCTCTTGCCGAAATCTTTGCGAATGCGCTTCTTTTCAGTGAACATGTAGGCCATGCTGCCTTTCCTCTGGTTTCACTCAGCCGATTCGGTATTCAAGCCGCACCTGATATTGCCGCTGGCTTTGGGCCTTCGCCCAAACTTCTCTGCTCAACGCTTGACCACCCGGGTCTGTTTGATCAGACTCCGGCTTGATCAGACTCCGGCCCGGGCTGGCCAAATGCAGTCCGGGACGCCCGCGTTAAGACGGGCAGCCGCAGGCAAACGGCGAAAGGCCGGTGGCAAATGCCACCAGCCTCAGGTTGCGCCTTCGTGTGCGCGAAAGCTACTGGTCTATTTGATTTCGACAGCAGCGCCGGCCTCTTCAAGCTGCTTCTTCGCTTCCTCGGCGTCAGCCTTGGAAACACCCTCTTTCAAGGTCGTCGGCGCACCCTCGACCGCATCCTTGGCTTCCTTCAGACCCAGGCCGGTCAGTCCGCGCACCGCCTTGATGACGCCAACCTTGTTGGCACCAAAAGAGGTCAGAATCACGTCGAATTCGGTCTGTTCCTCAGCCGCCGCAGCATCACCACCTGCGCCCGCTGCCGGGGCCGCAGCAACAGCTGCCGCTGCGGTCACGCCAAATTTTTCTTCCATCTTCTCGATCAGATCGACGACATCCATCACCGATTTCTCGGCGATGGCTTCAAGGATTTCTTCGTTCGTTAAAGCCATCTGGGCTCTCCTAAAAATTGGGGAAATCGATCAGTCCGCTCAACAAAAAGCGGCAACCAAGTCCGGTTTGTCGCTTGGGCGCGTATCGCCACGCGCGGCAAGCAATGCGAATAAAACCCGTGCTCAGGCTGCCTCTTTGGCGTCGCGAACCGCCGCCAAGGTGCGCACCAGCTTGCTGGGCACCTCGTTGATCGTTGCCGCAAGTTTCTGCACTGGCGCCTTCATCACCGCCATCAACTGGCTGATCGCCTCGTCGTAGGTCGGCATTTTGGCCAGAGCCGATAGTTGCGCTGGTTCAAGCAGCTTGCCGGAGATGGCAATCAGCTTAACCTCGAACTTGTCATGGTCTTTCGCGAAAGCCTCGGCAATACGCGCCACAGAGCCTGGATCTTCCTGGCCAAAAGCGAGCAACAAAGGCCCACGTAGACCGTCGTTCATACAGGCAAACTCGGTATCGGCCAACGCCCGCTTAGCAAGCGTATTCTTGACCACACGGACATAGACACCGGCCTTGCGCGCCTCGACACGCAGGGCCGTCATCTGCGCGACCGTCAAGCCCCGATACTCGGCACCAATGGCCGAATAGGCTGTTTTCGCGACCTCCGCGACTTCGGCAACGACCGTTTCTTTCTGGGCGTAAGTCAGCGCCACTCTCGTTACCTCCTAGTACCGGACCAGCCGTTAAGACCGAGTCCGATCATCGCACCGAGTGCAAACATCCCTGCATGCATTCGGTTTTTAGGTTGTTGGTGCACCTTCATCGGCATCCTCGCACGATCCAGCACACCGTCTGCGCAGGCGATAGTATTAAGTTCTCCCGAACCCTGATAAAGCACGGGCACGAACACCTACGGTCTTTGACGGCCGCCGACCCGCGAAGCGCGTCGGTGCCCCAAAGCTTGGTGATGCAGCCGGGTTTCGATTAGAAACTCAGCCCACTGTGATCGACAGTCAGGCCCGGCCCCATGGTGGAGGAGACAGTAACCTTTTTCATGTAAATGCCCTTGGCGGCACTCGGCTTAATCTTCAACAGACTGGCGAGCAGCGCTTCAAGATTTTCCTTGAGCTTGACCGGCTCGAAATCCATTTTGCCGAGCGGGCAGTGAATAATCCCGCCCTTGTCAGCGCGGAAGCGAACTTGCCCTGCTTTGGCGTTCTCGACCGCCTCGGCCACATTGGGCGTCACTGTGCCAACCTTAGGGTTAGGCATGAGTCCGCGCGGACCAAGCAGCTTGCCGAGTTGCCCAACCACCCGCATGGCGTCAGGCGAGGCAATGACGACGTCGTAGTCGAGATTACCGGCTTTCATGTCCTCGGCCAGGTCATCCATGCCAACCCGATCCGCACCAGCGGCAGTAGCGGCGTCCGCATTCGCACCCTGGGTGAAGACAGCCACGCGCACCGTCTTACCGATGCCATGGGGCAGCAGGGCCGCACCGCGCACGACTTGGTCGGATTTACGTGGATCAACTCCGAGATTGACGGAGACATCAATGTTTTCGCGGAATTTGACCGTTGAGACTTCCTTGAGCAAGGAAAATGCCTCTTCCGCTTCGTAGATGCGGCCCGGCTCGATCTTCTCCGCGATCGCGCGTGCGCGCTTGCTTGACTTGGCCATTACTCAACACCCTCCACGTTCAAACCCATGGCTCTGGCGCTACCGGCAATGGTGCGCACTGCCGCATCAAGATCAGCGGCATTGAGGTCTGGCATCTTGGTGTTGGCGATCTCCTCAAGCTGCGCGCGACTGACAGTGCCAACCTTATTCAGATTAGGTATGGGACTGCCTTTATCGATGCCAGCGGCTTTCTTGAGCAGAATAGACGCCGGGGGTGTTTTGGTGACAAAGGTAAAGCTGCGATCTGAATAGACGGTGATGACAACCGGAGTTGGCAAGCCTTTCTCGAGTTCCTGCGTCTTGGCATTAAATGCCTTGCAGAACTCCATAATGTTAACACCGTGCTGACCCAACGCGGGGCCAACCGGTGGGCTGGGATTCGCTTCTCCGGCCTTCACCTGCAATTTGATATAGGCGGATATTTTTTTTGCCATTGATGATTACTCCTGATGGGTGCAAACGCCAACCGCTAGGGCGGCTCCCCGATATGCGCTGGACTTGCTTTGGCAAGCGCTTCTGTTGCGAGTTAGCCTGATCTGGCGGACCAGTCTGGCTGCAAGGCCAGTGCTTGATGGCATCGGCCATCACGCTCGCGCCCTGCCGCTAGGCCGCTAGGCCGCTAGCCAATGGCTCCTAAAGCCACTCGGCTCATCCCTTCTCAATCTGACCAAACTCCAGATCCACCGGTGTTGAACGGCCAAAAATCAGTACCGACACCTTCACCCGACTCTTGTCGTAATCCACTTCCTCGACCACACCGTTGAAATCGGTAAAAGGCCCGTCGGTGACCCGCACCACTTCTCCGGGCTCATAGAGCACCTTGGGCCTGGGTTTCTCGACACCTTCCTGCACCCGCTGCAAGATGGCCTCGGCTTGCGCATCAGGAATCGGTGCCGGGCGATCACCCTGTCCACCAATAAAGCCCATGACCCTTGGAATGTCCTTAACGAGATGCCAGGTCTCGTCAGTCATTTCCATGTGGATCAGGACATAGCCGGGGAAAAATTTGCGCTCGCTCTTGCGCTGTTGCCCACCACGGATTTCCACCACCTCTTCGGTCGGCACCAGAATATCGCCAAAAAACTCTTCCTTACCGTCGCGTTTGATGCGATCAAGCAACGAACGTCGAACCTGAGCCTCGAAGCCAGAAAAGGCGTGAATCACGTACCAGCGCATGGCCATGGCGTCAGCCCCCGTGCCCGGTCAGCAGACGCAAAATCGACATCAGCAGGGTGTCAAACAGCCAAAGAAGGATGCCAAGGACCAGAACCATCACCATCACCACCAAGGTGGTCTGCATGGTTTCCTGGCGACTGGGCCAAACGACCCGCCGCAATTCCATGCGCGAATCCGAGGCAAAACGCCACAATTTGCGACCCGGTCCCGACGTCAGCACGATAGCCATCGATCCCGCCGCAATAGCAAGCAGGACAATGACGCGCAACAACAGGGAGTAGTTCGCGAAAAAATAAAAGCCCCAGATGCTGGCCACTAGAATGGCAACAGCAACTGCGAGCTTTAGCGTATCCAGTTTGGACGCGCCTGTCTCGGCTCGTGCATTCATGTCAGCGAAGCGCCCGGTCGGCGCGGTTGTTTGGCAGGCCAGGAGGGACTCGAACCCCCAACCTGCGGTTTTGGAGACCGCTGCTCTGCCAATTGAGCTACTGGCCTAAATTGTGATCAGTTCACCCTTACCGCGCAGCACTGATGCTGAGCGAAAGGCACTGCAAGTTGCGATAGCAACTGCAGACTAGGCGACCTACAAAGGAGACGCCACAGCTGATCGATTAACAAAACATCTTTACTCGATAATCTTTGCGACCACGCCGGCGCCGACGGTGCGGCCACCTTCGCGCACTGCAAAGCGCAGACCGTCTTCCATGGCGATGGGGGCGATCAGCTTGATGACCATTTTGACGTTGTCACCGGGCATGACCATTTCGATGCCTTCGGGCAGTTCGCAGGCACCGGTGACGTCGGTGGTGCGGAAGTAGAACTGCGGACGGTAGCCGTTGAAGAAGGGGGTGTGACGCCCACCCTCTTCTTTGCTCAGCACGTAGACTTCCGCCTCGAAGTGGGTGTGCGGGGTGATGCTGCCAGGCTTGGCCAAGACTTGGCCGCGCTCGACGTCGTCGCGCTTGGTGCCGCGCAGCAGGGCGCCGATGTTGTCGCCGGCTTGACCTTGGTCGAGCAGCTTGCGGAACATCTCAACACCGGTGCAGATGGTCTTGACGGTGTCTTTGATGCCAACAATGGCGACTTCTTCGCCCACTTTGATGATGCCGCGCTCGACACGACCGGTAACGACGGTACCGCGACCGGAGATGGAGAAGACGTCTTCGATGGGCATCAGGAAGGCGCCGTCAATGGCACGCTCGGGCTCAGGGATGAAGCTGTCAAGGGCGTCGACGAGTTTGGCGATGCTCTGGGTGCCAATTTCACTCTCGTCGCCTTCAAGGGCTTTGAGCGCGGAGCCGGTGATGATGGGGGTGTCGTCGCCGGGGAAGTCGTAGCTGTCGAGCAGTTCGCGCACTTCCATTTCAACCAGTTCAAGCAGCTCGGCGTCGTCGACCATGTCGGCTTTGTTGAGGTACACCACGATGTAGGGCACACCGACCTGACGCGAGAGCAGGATGTGCTCGCGGGTCTGGGGCATGGGGCCGTCAGCGGCTGATACCACAAGGATCGCGCCGTCCATCTGCGCCGCGCCGGTGATCATGTTCTTGACGTAGTCAGCATGACCGGGGCAGTCGACGTGGGCGTAGTGACGGTTGTCGCTTTCGTATTCGACGTGGGCGGTGGCAATGGTGATGCCGCGCTCGCGCTCTTCAGGGGCGTTGTCGATTTGATCGTAGGCGCGCGCTTCACCACCGAATTTCTTCGCCTGGGTGACGGTGATGGCCGCTGTCAGCGTGGTCTTGCCATGGTCTACATGGCCAATGGTCCCCACGTTGACGTGCGGCTTCTTGCGTTCGAATTTCTCTTTGGACATAACTGAACCCCCGCAAGCACAAAATTTTCACATCGCCGGCGTTCTGCAAAGCGCCGACCTGACCACTAAACCGGTTTATTCCCGCCACATCGCCCGCCAACCCGACATAAGGACTCGGTCAGCCGACCCGATCACCCAAAACTGAGCGAACATGATTCGCTCCAAGCTGTTGCACCAGGGTAAGGCCGTTGCCAAACCCGTCGCGATACGCAGCGGTATAATGGAGCCCATGACCGGAGTTGAACCGGTGACCTCACCCTTACCAAGGGTGTGCTCTACCAACTGAGCTACATGGGCCTGAACTATATGCGCCTGAAATACAAGAGCTGACCCGCTTGGGGCGAGCTACTTAGGACAGCCGAACTAGACCGATTAGGACAGCCGAATTAGACCGACCAAAATGTTTGCCTGGCCAATTGTAGAAAGTTAACCAACTCCGACAAGCCAACAACACCGAGTTGATAAGCCAAAATCCTGTTTTGGAGCGGGTGATGGGAATCGAACCCACATCATCAGCTTGGAAGGCTGAGGTTCTAGCCGTTGAACTACACCCGCGAGACCTCATGACCGACGCTGCCCGGCTCGCACGATTGCGTTTGGAGCTTGACCTAGTTAGAGTTTGACCTAGCTAGAGCTTAAACCTAGGTAACAGCTTAGCCCTCCCCAGAACGGCTTGATCTGGGGGACGACTTGATCTGGGGCCATTGAAGCTGGTTTAGTCTCGCCTGCCCCCTGCTGCGGTCCGATCTGGTGGAGGGGGGAGGATTCGAACCTCCGAAGGCTGAGCCGCCAGATTTACAGTCTGGTCCCTTTGACCGCTCGGGAACCCCTCCGAATCAAGCTGGCCAGTATAGACGATACAAATCCCAAGGGCAAGCCCTGGAATCAACACATCCAGACCGGTGAAATCCGCCACTCCAGCAACCCCCGAAACGCTTGCGCAGCGGGTACATCCCTGTTCAATATGCGTTTTCGGTTTTGGACGGAGATTTCACGGCGATTGGGTATAAAATGCCGCCAACTTGAAGGTGGAGTCGAGCCAGCTGGCAGACTGAGCGTGCTTCACCCAGTCTCAATCCGTCTTCAAGAACAAGCATCCCGACTTCATTCCTTCGCTGTCGGCAATTGATCGCGCCCTTCGCCTGCGCACTCTGCCGGCATGCCTGCAAGCGAGGCTCACTGCACAATGGAAATCACCATCTTCGGAAGCGGCTATGTCGGGCTCGTCACCGGCGCTTGCCTGGCGGAAGTCGGCAATGACGTGCTCTGCGTCGATATCGATCAGCGCAAAATCGATCTGCTCAACAGCGGGGGCGTGCCCATCTTCGAGCCCGGTCTTGAGGCCCTGATTGCCCGCAACCGGGAGGCTGGTCGACTTTCCTTCACTACAGACGCGGCCGCCGGCATCGCCCATGGATTGTTTCAGTTCATCGCCGTCGGCACACCACCGGACGAAGACGGCTCGGCCGATCTCTCGCATGTCCTTGCAGTTGCCGACATCATCGGTCGGAATCTGACCGAGTATCGCATTGTGGTCGATAAATCCACCGTGCCGGTCGGCACCGCCGACCAGGTCGCCGCGCGCATCCGCGAGCGCCTGAGCGCGCGCGGCGAGACGATCGAATTCGACGTCGTTTCCAACCCCGAATTCCTCAAGGAAGGCGCGGCCATCGAGGACTTCATGCGACCCGACCGCATTATTGTCGGCACCGACAATCCGCGCACTGGCGAACTGCTGCGGGCGCTTTACGCGCCCTTCAACCGCAACCGCGACCGCTTGGTGCTGATGGACGTGCGCTCGGCCGAGCTGACCAAATACGCCGCCAATGCCATGCTCGCAACCAAAATCAGCTTTATGAACGAGCTTGCCAATGTCGCTGAGGCCGTCGGCGCCGACATCGAGCGAGTGCGCATCGGCATCGGCTCGGACCCGCGCATCGGCTACCAATTCATTTACCCAGGCTGCGGCTATGGTGGCTCTTGTTTCCCCAAAGACGTACGCGCACTCGAGCGCACGGCCCGCTCCAAAGGTTATCAAGCCGAACTGCTGCAGGCCGTCGAAGCGGTGAATGATCGCCAGAAGGATCTGCTCTTCAGCAAGATCGCGGAGTATTTCAATGGCAACCTTGATGGCAAGACCTTCGCGCTCTGGGGCCTCGCCTTCAAACCCAACACCGACGACATGCGGGAAGCCTCCAGCCGTCGCCTGATGGAACAGCTCTGGGCCGCCGGTGCGCGGGTGCGGGCCTTTGACCCGGTCGCGGCCGAGGAGGCCAAGCGACTGTATGGAGAGCGCACGGATTTGGAACTGGTCGAGAACCGCATGGCGGCCGTCACGGGCGCCGATGCCGTGGTCATCGTCACTGAGTGGAACGAGTTCCGCAGCCCAGACCTGACCGCGGTCAAAGCGCAGCTGCGCTCGCCGGTGATCTTCGACGGGCGCAATCTGTTCAATCCCTCGCAGGTGAACAGCACGGGCCTCACCTATATCTCGATCGGACGCCAACCCGCCTGCGTCGCCTGATCCCACCCGCCGCTACCCGTGCCTCGCGGCAGGCTGGCGCTTTTTACAACGCCCGCCTGCTTCCGCCCAAACAGACCGACCAGACCCAACTCGCATGCCTTGCGCTGTGACCGACCGGCGCCCCAACTTGGGGCGCCGGCGGGTGCTTTTGCCCAATTGAGTGGCAGAATATGACAAAACGCAACCAAGTACGTTAAAATTTCACACAAAGTCGTGACATTATGCTACAACTATGTTGCAAGGCTGCAACATTGCTACTCCAGCCAGCATAGTCGTGGTAAAAAAACATCAGTAAACGAGGAGGAGTACGACAAGCATGAAAACATTTCAACTTAGCGCATTGGCATTGGCTTGCACCGCCCTGATGCCGGTCGCACATGCCACCAATGGTTACATGTCGCACGCGTATTCGCCAACAGCAAAGGGCATGGCGGGCGCAGGCGAAGCGGCCATGCCACAAGATAGCTTGGCAATCGTCGGCAACCCGGCTGCGGCCAATCAGGTCGGTCGGCGCGCCGATGTCGGACTTTCCTGGTTTCGTCCGCTTCGCGAATACGATGGCGTTGCACCGAACCCGGCAACCGGAGCTTACGCCCCGATCGGCGGCGGATTGAACGGCACCGGCACCGTCACCAGCGAGAACAACAACTTTCTCGTCCCTGGCTTTGGCTATACGCTGCCGATCGACGAGCGCAGCGCGGTGGGTATCGCGCTCTTTGGTAACGGCGGCATGAACACCGACTACCGGAGTCGCGACACCTTAATGGGTCTTGGCACCTACGGCGGGAACAATCCCTTGGCGAATCCGCCTTCCTATCAGCCGGGCACCCCGGGGGCAGGGATGCAGGTGCCCGGCACGACGGTCGAGGGCGGCGGTAACGCTGGCGTCAACCTCGAACAGCTCGGAATGTCTCTCGCCTATTCACGGGAGGTTGCAGACGGACTGAGCCTAGGCGCAAGCTTCTTGCTCGGTTACCAGACCATTGAAATTAAGGGGGTTGGCGCCTTCCAGGGTTTCACCCAAACTTTCACCCAGAGCATGATCGCCAGCGGGGCGACGAGCGGCATCTCACCGACGAACCTTACCGACAATGGCAAGGATTCAGCTTGGGGCTATGGCTTCCAGGTCGGCGCACTCTGGGAGGTGAATCCCATGTTCTCAGTCGGTGCCTCGTACCGGACCAAGATGTACATGGGCGAGTTCGATAAATATTCGGACCTGTTCGCAGAGGGCGGTGATTTCGATATTCCGGCAGTCGGCACCATTGGCATCGCCTTGCGCCCGAATGATCGTCTCGCCTTAGCATTCGATGTCCAGCGCATCTGGTATAGCGATGTAGCTGCCATCGCTAACAACAATAACCTTGCGCAGAACTGCGATCTCGGCGCGGGCTTGGGCCAACCCAGCGCGCCGGGCGCAACCTATGATGCAAGTTATTGCCTCGGCGGCTCCAAGGGTGCCGGCTTCGGCTGGGACGATATGACCGTGTTCAAGTTCGGCGCTCAATATGCGGTGAATGACAAGCTGAAGCTGCGCGCCGGTTACAGCTACGGCAAAAATCCAATCGACGGCAGTCAGGTTGCATTCAACGCGCTGGCTCCCGCGACGCCCGAGAATCACTTCACCCTAGGCGGAAGCTACATGGTGAAGAACAATCTCGAGCTGACCTTCTGGGGCATGTACGCGCCAGAAGAGACGATCACGGGACCGGGCGAGTTCACCGGCACTCAGGCACCTGAGATCAAGATGCATCAATACGAACTGGGCGTGAACTTCGCCTGGCTCTTCTAACCGAGTCGGAGGTTCAGGGAGGGAGCAACGAGCCGCCGCAAGGCGGCTTGTTGCATTTTAGCTACCCTACGCTGGGCTTTACTGCTAGGAACGCGCGTGCAGGCGATTCATCGCCCGCTGAAACTCTCCCGCCAACAGTTCCGGCAGGCAGTCTTCGGCCTGATCGACCGCACCGAGGATCGCATCCAAATCGGCGCGCGACGGGTGGCTTAGCACATAACCAACCACCTGCTCTTTGTGACCAGGGTGTCCGATGCCAATGCGCAAGCGCCAGAAGTCATGATTGGCAAGCGCGGCGAGGGTGTCGCGCATACCGTTGTGGCCTGCATGGCCGCCGCCGAACTTGAGCTTGAGCTGCCCGGGCGGCAGGTCAAGCTCATCATAGGCGACCAGAATATTGGCCGGCGGGATATCGAAATAGCGCGCAACGGCCGCAATGCTGCGGCCGCTGTGGTTCATGAAAGTGGTGGGTTTAACAAGCCGCAGATCATGCCCATGGACTTGCAAGCGGCAGAGTTCACCAAAGAATTTCGCCTCCGGATGAAAGCGTCCGCCGTGCTCGGCAGCCAGGCGCTCAACGAAGCAGAACCCGGCGTTATGCCGCGTTCCTTCGTAGTCGCGCCCGGGATTGCCGAGCCCGACGATCAGGCTGATACCTTGGTCGCTGCTCATTGGTTGCCTGGCGATCACTCATCCTTGAGACGCCGATCCCAGCCTCAGTCCTCTTCGTCTTCCTCGGGCTCCACGGTCTCATCAGCCGCCACATGGGGGGCATGCACAACCACCACGGGGGCGTCCTGATCGACGCTGGTGTCGAGTTCAACGCCCTTGGGGAGCACAAGATCAGAGACATGCAGCGTCTGCCCCAACTCCATCTTTTGAATGTCAACCGCAATATACTCGGGCAGATCTGCCGGCAGGCATTGGATATCGAGTTCGGTCAGATTGTGCGAGGCCTGACCGCCAAGCTTGATGCCGGCGCAAATATCCTCGTTCTCAAAGTGAAGCGGAACTGTCATGCGCAGCTTCTCGCCCTTGCTGACGCGTTGAAAATCGACATGCAAAATAAAGGGCTTGGCCGGATGCCGCTGCAAATCTTTCAGCACCACCTGCGTCTTGGCGCCCGCCAGATCGAAATCGAGCAGAGTCGAGTAGAAAGACTCTTGCGCCGCGTATTTAACGATTTCGCTATGCGGCAGCATGAACATCTCCGGGAGCCTATCGCCACCGTAGAGGATGCCCGGCACCTGCCCCGTGCGACGCAGGCGGCGGCTCGCACCCTTACCCACGTCCGTGCGCGCTTGCGCGCTAATATGTATTTTTTCGCTCATGGATTCACTCCGTTATTTTAACCGGCATGATCGCCGCACCACTGCGGGCGGACCTTAACCGAACCGGGATCAAACCATCAGCAGTCCGCGACCAGACCACTGACGGAACCAAAAAGCCGCGCTCGCAACGCGGGCGCGGCCCAGAATGTGGCAGGAAGCGCGGCCATGATGGCGCACTCCCATTCGCACAGACCAGTCAGTCAACAAAAAGCGAACTGACGGATTCTTCGTTCGAGACCCGGCGCATGGTCTCGGCCAAGAGTTCGCCAATGCTCAACTGACGAATCTTGTGACAACTGCGCGCCTGGCTAGTGAGTGGGATGGTGTTAGTCACCACCAACTCATCGAGCATAGACGCATTAATGTTATCCAGGGCCGGCCCAGAGAGCACCGGATGGGTGCAGTAGGCAGACACCATGGCCGCTCCCTGTTCCTTTAGCGCCGCAGCCGCCTGACACAGAGTGCCGGCGGTATCGACGAGATCATCGACCAGCACACAGGAGCGCCCGCGCACGTCGCCAATAATGTTCATCACCCGCGCCTCGTTCGGGCGCGGACGACGTTTGTCGATAATGGCCAGATCGGCATCGTCGAGGCGCTTGGCCAGCGCGCGCGCGCGCACCACACCGCCAACATCGGGTGAAACCACGATGAGTTTCGGGTACTTCTGCCGCCAGATGTCGCCAAGCAAAATGGGCGAGGCGTAGACATTATCGACCGGAATATCGAAAAAGCCCTGAATCTGATCCGCGTGCAGGTCGACGGTCAGCACCCGATCAGCCCCAGCAGAACCGATCATCTTGGCGACCAGACGCGCGGTGATCGGCACTCGCGCCGAGCGCGGGCGACGATCCTGGCGGGCATAGCCATAATAGGGGATGACTGCCGTCACACGCTTGGCAGACGCCCAGCGCAGCGCGTCGATCATCACCAGCAGTTCGAGCAGGTTGTCGTTCGTCGGCGCGCAGGTCGGCTGCACGACAAAAACATCCCGACCGCGGACATTTTCCTGGATTTCGGTCATCACCTCGCCGTCACTGAACTGCCCCACCACGGCTTTGCCAAGGGGGATGTTCAAATGCGAGGCGATTTCGCTCGACAAGGCCAGATTGGCATTGCCGGAAAACACCATCATCTGGCTGGCGGGCACGGCCTCGTCTCTATTGCGCAATGACACAGCGGTGGTGCTTTGGCTTGGCGGCTGAGGTTCTGGTTCCGAACTGGCGGGACCAAACTGGTGATACCGCAAACGCGTCGCCAACACTGGCGTGTCGCACTTGCGGCAGGCAAATAAACATGGCTGGGGCGCCAGGATTCGAACCTGGGAATGCTGGGATCAAAACCCAGTGCCTTACCACTTGGCGACGCCCCAATAACTGGTATGAATTGTTGGGTATGAATTGTTGGCCTTGAGTCTTGGCGAATTGCGAACTTGCCTAACGGACATATTCCCAACCACCCCGAAGGATGAAGCGGTCAGTTCAAGCTAAGGCTCCGGCGCCAAGGATCGGGCTCTAAGCCTGCATCAAAGGCGAGCGGTTGCAGCCCTTGGCCACGAAAGCCGACCAAACCGCCGGTGCCTCGGCCCTGAGTTGCTCGGCCTGCGACTGATCCTCAAAGGCCGCGAACAGACAACATCCGGTTCCGGTCAGCCGCGCTCTTGCCCGCGCGTCAAGCCAGCGAAAAGCCTCAGCGACAGGCGCATAACGACGCAAAACCACTGGCAGACAGTCGTTCCTGTCATCGCCCTCAACAAAGCCGGCTATTTTGATGGGCGCGGAATCCCTTGTCAAATCAGGGTCACGAAAAACCGCAGCGGTCGCGACCTGACAGGGCGGCACCAGCACCAGAAACCAGGGCTCGGGGAGTGCTACCGGCTCGAGTTTTTCACCAACGCCCTCAGCCCAAGCGGCCTGGGCGCGCACGAACACCGGCACATCGGCGCCCAATTCGAGCCCGAGAGTGGCCAGCTGGTCCATGCCAAGCCCCAGCTCCCAAAGCTGATTGAGCGCTTGCAGGGTGGTCGCGGCATCCGAGCTGCCGCCCCCCAGGCCGCCACCCATGGGCAATTGTTTATCAACGCGAATGTCGACACCAAGCGGACAACCGGTTTGACGCTGAAGCAGGCGCGCTGCACGCACGACCAGGTCCTGCTCTTCCGGGACACCATGAGCACCTTGCGAACGGCGCACCTGTCCATCCTCACGCGGCTCGAAAAACAGCCGGTCGCAGCGGTCGATGAACTGAAAAACGCTCTGTAGCAGATGGTAGCCATCGGCCCGACGGCCGATGATGCGCAGAGTCAGATTGAGTTTGGCGGGCGCCAGCCAGGCGCCATCCACCGCTGGCGCCGGCACCAAATCCGAACTCACGAACCAGCGCCCGGCGCTAGAGAGACCGGGTGACGCTTGATGACCCGCAACAGATAGTCGTGATCCGGGAATTCATCGAGCGCCTGCTGCCAAACCTGCCGCGCCTCGTCGCGCCGGCCGAGCGCCCAGAGCACCTCACCGAGATGCGCAGCAATCTCGCCATCGGAGAGTTGCTTGAGCGCCTTGCGCAAATAGCCCTCAGCCTCTTTGGGCTTGCCCATGCGATATAACAGCCACCCCATGCTGTCGAGAATGGCCGGCTGCTCGGGTTCGAGTTCCAGCGCGCGGGCAATAAAACCCTGGGCTTCATCAAGGCGGTCGGTCTGATCAGCCAGGGTGTAGCCGAGTGCGTTCAGCGCATCGGCATGATTCGGGTCCATGCTCAGCACCCGGCGCAGATCGCGCTCGAGCACATCGACCCGCTGAAGCGTGGCGGCCAGCAGAGCGCGGGCGTAGAGCAGATCCAGATTATCCGGAAACTCCGCCAGCGCCGCATCGTAAACCGCCATGGCGCTTGGCAACTGATCGACCTCGCGCAGAATCTCGCCTTCGACCAAATAGAGCCCCGCGCGCTGCTCCGGCGCATCATCGCGCAGCCGCTGCAGGCGTTCACGCGCGCGCTCGAGCTGACCAAGCCGTGCCTCGACGCTGGCTATGCGAATTTGCGCATCCAGCGCCTTGTCGCCACGCACCTTGGCGTACCAGTCGCGCGCCTGCTCCAGTTGTCCAGCCGCCTCTTCCACCTCCCCGAGCATGAAGGTCGCGTCCTGCTTACGCTTGCCAGTTTCGCGCAGGCGCAGCAGATACTCGCGCGCGCCCTGGTAGTCCTCAAGCTGCAACGAAAGCACGCCGACCGCGAAAAGCACGCCCGGCATCTGCGGATGCGACTCGAGCAAGCTAGCAAAGACTTTGCGGGCATCCTCGTAGCGCTCATCTTCGATCAGCAGTTGAGCATAGAGGGTGCGCAGCTCCTGATCGTTGGAACCTTGCGAGAAATAGCGCTCGAGTTCGGCGATGGCCGCGTCAATGCGGCCCTCACTCACCAGCATTTGCACCAGAAACTGTCGCGGCCGACTCCAGGCCGGGCGCTGCGCAGCAGCGCGGTTGGCGAACTCGCGCGCCTCATCCGGCCGATCCGCGCCGGCAGCCAGTCCGGCAATGGCCAGCAGCGCATCGGGGTCTTCACCAAACT
Source organism: Thiorhodovibrio frisius (assembly GCF_033954835.1). Classification (NCBI taxonomy): domain Bacteria; kingdom Pseudomonadati; phylum Pseudomonadota; class Gammaproteobacteria; order Chromatiales; family Chromatiaceae; genus Thiorhodovibrio; species Thiorhodovibrio frisius. Next base: position 1,878,471 of record NZ_CP121471.1, on the reverse strand, counting down.
CATCAATCAGCGCCCGCATCAGCTCGAGACGCTGGAGCGGATCGTCCAGCCGCGCCACCAAGCGCGCGCAATGCAAATACCCTTGGCGGCGCTGGGGCGAGTGCTCCATGACCGCGCGCAAATAGGGCATTGCTTGATCGACCTTGCCACCCTCCAGAATCACATAGGCAGCCACTTGGCGCGCTTGCAGGGAATCTGGCACCAGACTCACCCAAAAGGCCGCAGCCTCCTCAGCTCGGGCCTGATCCTTGCCCGCAATCGCCGCACGCGTGGCCAGCTCCGCCAGCACCGGGTCTGACGTGTGCCGCGCGGCGGCCAGGAAATGCGGGAAGGCATCCAACGGGCGGTCGCGCTGCATCGCCACCTCGGCGACCAGCACGTCGTAGAGCAAATCGGCATCGAATTCGACCACAGGCTCGGTGGCCGGGCCGGCAGACAGCGCGGGCTCATCATCCGACAACTGATCGGAGGCGGCCTGCTGCGGTTGCCCCTGCTGCTGGCTTTCCCGCGCCAGCAGCGTCGGATCAGAATTGGCCTGCTGCCCAAGACCCGCAGCCGGAAAGCTAGCGAGTGAGGCATCCGCGCCAAGCAGCAGGATGAGCGACAGCCACAGAATTGTTCGGCCGTGGTCCCCGTTCAAGGCCCGCAGGGTTTTGGCCCGAAATCCGTCCTGGCGCCAGAAAGTCGTCACATTTGGCATGATGTTGTTTGGAAATTTCACCGATGAATTGCTCGAAATTTGAGTGCCTGACCTTATGAGCATGGAGTATACGCGAGCCACCCCAGCTTGTGCTTGACGCTCATGGTCCCGGCCGCCCCGAACGATGAAGCTGCTGTTTCATCGGAATGGACCCCGACTGCTGCTACCAGGATGATCATCGGCCGAGTGCTTGCGCAAAAATGCAGCTGCCACCCTCCCCCACTGGCCTTAAAATCTGTTACCTTTAGCCATCAATTTAAACCAGCTCACCCTAAAAACCGCATGAGCCTGCTCATCCTTGGCCTGAACCACAAAACGGCCCCCGTCGATATCCGCGAGCGCCTGACCTTTGGCCCTGATGTGATCGTCGGCGCCCTGCGCAGCCTGACCGATCACCCTGTCACCAGCGAAGGCATTATTTTATCGACCTGCAATCGCACCGAAGTTTACTGCGTGCTCGACCCTCAGGCGAGCGAGGCGCAGATTCGTGACTGGCTCGGGCGTTTCCACGGGGTCGATCCGCAACTGATCGCGCCACATCTCTACGCTTACAGAGATCACGACGCCGTTTCGCATCTGCTGAAGGTCGCCAGCGGCCTGGATTCCATGGTGCTGGGTGAGCCGCAAATTCTTGGCCAGGTCAAGCAATCTTTCCAGACCGCCTGCGACAGCGGCACCGCCGGGCGGCTGCTCGGACGGCTGTTCCAGCACTGCTTCTCGGTCGCCAAGCAGGTGCGCACCGATACTGCCATCGGCAGCAGTCCGGTGTCGATGGCCTTTGCCGCTGTCAGTCTGGCGCGGCAGATTTTCAGCGACCTCAGCTCACAGACAGCATTGCTGATCGGCGCTGGTGAAACCATCGAACTGGCCGCGCGCCATCTGCACCAGCATGGCATCGGGCGCATTGTGGTGGCCAACCGCACGGTCGAACGCGCCCATTTGGTCGCCTCGCAGTTCGACGGCTACGCCATTGCCCTGACCGAACTGGTCAACCACTTGCCCGAGGCTGACATCGTGGTGTCTTCCACCGCCAGCCCGCTGCCAGTTCTCGGCAAGGGAGCCGTGGAACGAGCACTCAAAATCCGCAAACACCGGCCCATGTTCATGGTCGATATTGCCGTGCCACGCGACATCGAGCCCGAAGTCGGCAACCTGAACGACGTTTATCTCTACACCGTCGATGACCTCCAGGGTGTGGTCGACGAGGGCATGCGCTCGCGCCACCAGGCAGCGGCTCAGGCGATGGAAATCATCGAGCTGCACACAGCTGAGTTCATGGCCTGGTTGCGTTCGCTCGACGCCGTGACGCTCATTCAGGACTACCGCCAGCGGGCCGAAAGCATTCGCGACCAGATGGTTGCGCGCGCGCAGAAGCAACTCGCCGCCGGCAAGTCAGCCGATGATGTGATCTGCCAGCTCGCCCACACGCTCACTAATAAAATTCTACACACCCCCAGCGTGCGCCTGCGCCGCGCCGGGCGCGAAGGACAGTCCGATCTGCTTGAGGCCGCCAACCAGCTATTTGCACTCGGTCAAGACATCGCGGCCGATGGCGATGAGACCGTCGCTGGCGCTGGCTCCACCTCTGGCACCAAGACACCAAGCTGCCCGGCCGAGACGCTTGCGCGCGTCGCCGGCGGCGGCGGTTAATGCCCGGATTGGCAGGTGCTGACAACGCCCCATGAATGACTCCCTGCGCGGCAAGCTTGAGCGCCTCGCCGAGCGCTTCGGCGAAATCACCGCTCTGCTTGCGGACCCGGCCACCCAAGACGATAAAAACCAGTTTCGCGACCTCGGGCGCGAGTATGCACAGCTCGAGCCGCTGATCGACTGCTACCAGAACTATTGTGCCTGCGAAGACAGCATGGCCACGGCTGAGGCCATGCTCGCGGACCCTGAGATGGCCGAACTCGCGCGCGAGGAGATCACCAGCACCCAGGCCGAACGCGACGCCCTGGAGCCCGAACTCAAGCGCCTGTTGCTGCCGCCCGATCCCAACGACCAGCGCAATGTTTACCTGGAAGTTCGCGCCGGTACCGGCGGTGCCGAGGCCGCGCTCTTCGCCGCCGATCTCACCCGCATGTACCTGCGCTATGGCGAACACCAGGGCTGGCGCAGCGAGACCATTAGCGCAAGCGATGGCGAACTTGGCGGCTACAAAGAAATCGTCCTGCGCATCAGCGGCAAGCAGGTTTACGCCCGGCTGAAATTCGAGGCCGGCACCCATCGCGTGCAGCGTGTTCCCGAGACCGAATCCCAGGGGCGCGTTCATACCTCCGCCTGCACCGTCGCCATCCTACCCGAACCCGAGACGGTCGAGGAAACGGCCATTTCAAGCGGCGACCTGCGCGTCGACACCTACCGCGCCTCAGGCGCCGGCGGCCAGCATGTGAACAAGACCGACTCGGCCGTGCGTATCACCCATCTGCCAAGCGGCATTGTGGTGGAATGCCAGGACGAGCGCTCCCAGCACAAGAACCGCGCGCGGGCCATGTCTCTGCTGCAAGCCCGGCTGCTCGATGCCGCGCAAAGCGCCGTGACCGCAGAGCGCAGCGAATCCCGTCGTCTACAAGTCGGCAGCGGAGATCGTTCCGAGCGCATCCGCACCTATAACTTCCCGCAGAACCGCTTGACCGACCATCGCGTCAACCTGACACTCTACAAGCTCGATGAAATCATGTTGGGCAGTCTCGACCAGGTCATTGAGCCCCTGCGTCAGGAGGATCAGGCCGACCGCCTCACGACCCTGATGGATGGCTGAGGCCCCTGCTCCAAGCGCCCCGGCGCCCGCTGATCCAGCGCCGTCCATCGCCGCGCTGCTGCATTGGGGTCGGGCGCAACTGACGGCCAGCGCAACCCCAACCGCGCGTCTGGAAGCGGAACTGCTACTAGCAACCGCCGCCAGCCTAGGCCGCACCGACCTGATCGCCTGGCCCGAGCGGCAAATCGGCGAGCCCGAACAGACAGTTTTTGCACACATGATCCGCCGCCGCAGCCAAGGCGAACCCATCGCCTATGTCCTGGGCGAGCGCGAATTTCGCGGCCTGCCGCTGCGCGTCAGCCCCGCCACCCTGATCCCACGCCCGGAAACCGAACTCCTGGTCGACTGGGCCCTGGCACAGCACCCACCAACGGCATCCATCCGCTGCGCCGACCTCGGCACCGGCAGCGGTGCGATCGCGCTGGCGATCGCTCTGGAACGCCCACACTGGCAGGTACTCGCCCTGGATCGCTCGGGCGCCGCCCTGGCCATAGCCGCCACCAACTGCCAGCGACTCAAAGCCGACCAGATCCAACTGATACAAAGCGACTGGCTCAGCCCCATCGCCGCACAGCGTCTGGATCTCATCCTGGCCAACCCACCCTACGTCGCCGCACAGGACCCACACCTCACCCGCGGCGACCTGCCCTTTGAGCCAGCTAGCGCCCTGATCGCCGGCAACGACGGCCTCGCCGCCATCCGCCGCATCGCCGCCGAGCTGCCACGCCATCTGACACCAACGGGCAGGGCCGCCATCGAACATGGCTGGGATCAGGGCGCCGCCGTTCGCACCATTCTGAACCAGGCCGGCTTGACAATGATCGAAACCCACCGCGATCTCGCCGGCCACGAACGCTTCACCAGCGCAAGGCGCTCAAGCGACACTGGCGAAGCGTCTGGCGAAGCGGGCGCTTTTTAGCGACAATCGCAACAGCCTAAATCATCGCTTGGCTCCTTCTTCTCGCAACAGCGCCACCACCGAGGCACCTGCTTAATGTCACGCGAAAAAACCTATGTCGGATTGGATCAGGACAACTTCGGCGGCATGACGCCGACCGGCACCATTGTGCGCGATGCCCAGGCTTTTGGGCTGATTCCCGAGACCGAGACATGCGCTGGCTGGTCGCTGGATCGCATCCAACTGCTCTATGATCAGGTCAGCGAAGCCTGGCGTCCTTACGGGCACCTTGTCTCTGGCCTGCCTGAAGAGGTTCGCGAGCGCCACCAGCGCATCTTTACCGCCGCATTGACGCATGCTCGCACGCTCGGTTGGAAGCCGGAGTTATACACCGACGACGAATAACTGACGCGGTCAAGCTGCTTCGGTGCGGACACCATTGCTCTCTTGCCACGATTCGCGCTTAAATCTCGACTCTGACCGAAAGACGGAACCCAAGACGCCCCAAACCAACCATGGATATCTCAGAAACCGACCGCATCAAACACCGCCAGATCCATTTCCGCGACCTGCATCCGGAGCGCAACGATGCCGAGACGGCGGCCCAGTTTCTGAAAGAGGTCGCGGGCGTGCTCGACGCCTGGCCCACCTCGCCCATTGTGCTCAATTTAAGATACGACATCCGCCAGACCTGTCTAGAAGAAATCGATTCCGCACTATACGAGTTAGGCTTGCATCTCGACAACGGACTCCTTTACCGCATGAAACGCACGCTCGCCTACTACACGGAGGAAACCCTGCGCGAGAATTACGGCATCAAACACGCCGACAGCCAGTGCACCAAGAGGGTGTTTGCCAAGCGCTTCGAGAGCATCGAGCACGGCTGTCGCGACCACCGCCCGGAACACTGGCGCCGTTATCTGTAACCGAATACGAGCCCATGCCTTCGGCCAAAATCCCAGCCACAGCGGCCGATGACGATCTCCTGTTGCGCTACCAACGCCAAATTCTATTGCCCGACTTTGGCATCGAGGGCCAGGAGCGCCTGGGGCGCGCACGCGTGCTCGTCCTTGGGCTTGGCGGTCTGGGCTCACCGGTTGCACTCTATCTCGCCGCCGCCGGGCTCGGCACCCTGTTGCTGGCCGATGGCGACCAGGTCGACCAGAGCAACCTCCAGCGCCAAATCCTGCACGATCAGGCCCAGATCGGTCAGTCAAAGGTGGATTCAGCGACTGCAAGGCTGCGGGCGCTGAACACCGATGTCCATCTAGTGCCAATACGCGAACACCTGGATGATACCCGTTTGCACGAACTGGCCGCAGAGGTCGATCTCATCGTCGACGGCAGCGACAACTTCGCGACCCGCTTCGCCGCCAATCGCGCCAGTGTCGCCGCCGGCGTGCCCCTGGTTTCCGGTGCCGCCATCCGCGCTGAGGGTCAGATCAGCGCCTTCAGCGGCCGCGCTGGCGGCCCCTGCTATCAATGTTTGTATCCGGACATCGCAACCAATGTTGACGATGGCTGCGCCGCCAATGGCGTGCTTGCCCCCTTGGTCGGCATCATCGGCAGCTTGCAGGCCTGCGAGGCGATCAAAATTCTGAGCGGTATCGGCACCCCCCTGTTTGGCCGCCTGCTGCTGCTTGATGCGCGTCCCATGCACTGGCGCGAACTCCAGCTCAGCGCCGATCCCAGCTGCCCCGTCTGTGCCACCGCGCCAGCGCCACCGACGGCCTGACCGGTCTGACAGCATCGGACTCAGGGCGTATTGGCCATAATTGCCATGCGCACCAAGTCGGCGAGCGAATCAGCCTGCATTTTGTCCATCACCCGCGCCCGATGGACTTCGACCGTTTTGATACTGACGCTCAGTGCTGTCGCGATTTCCCGGTTCGACTGCCCCTCGACCACCATATCCATCACCTCGTGCTCGCGCGGAGTCAGATCTGTCATCCGTGACTGAATCTCTGAGCGTGCCGAGCGCTGCACCCGGTCGCGGTCATCGGTTTCGAGCGCACGGCGAATACTGCCAAGCAAGGCATCGTCATTAAAGGGTTTTTCGATAAAATCCAGTGCCCCGGCCTTCATCGCCCGCACCGCCATCGCAACATCGCCATGGCCGGTAATGACAATCACCGGCAGGCAAATCGAGCGCCGACTCAAATATGCCTGCAACTCCAGCCCGCTCATACCCGGCATGCGCACATCAAGCAGCAGGCAGCCGCTCCAGCCCGGTTCACAAGCGCTTAAAAAGGCATCGGCCGAGCCGAAGGTGCGCACCCGCATACCGTCGGACTCGATCAGCCATTGCAAGGACTCGCGCATCGCCTCATCGTCATCGACCACATACACCCAGTGCTCATCACTCATTAGAAATCCCCTTGCAATTCATTCGCGAGCCCTGTCCTTGGCATGGATTGAAACATCTGTACCGCCGCCCGACGAATGTGCCCCAGTGATTCAGGGTAAAGAAATTGGATTCTGCCGAGCTGGGAACATATCATGGTACAGATCGCGGATGAGCCCCGGCCCAAAAATCCGGACCAACCGCATTCTGGCCCCCAGGACGTTTTGCCCTCGCCTCGCAAGCCTGTTGCAACCAATTTGCATCGGGCCTGCGGTTTTGGTTTCAGGAACATCAAGCCATGCACATCTTCGATGCTGACCCCTCGGTCGTGCGCGATCTGAAGGACGAAAGTACGCTCATCCTGGAAAAATCTTTCGAGCATTTCTCAATCACCGCACTGCGGCATCCGACAATGGGCAAATTGGTCCTGGTCGAAGATCGCAACGGCGGTGGCGCAGTGGTCGAAACGGAACACTAACGCTCGCAGCTATACCAAGCATATCGTGCTCGCTGACACATTTTAATGGATCGCACCACCCATACCACCGATGAGCAATGGCTTGCCGAGCAGGCCGAGCAATCCCTGCGCCGGCTGCGGCCGCGACTGGAGCAGCGCTTTCAGTCCGACGTCGACGCCGGTGAATGGCAGGGCTACCTCGAGCGCCTTGAGCGCCATTTTCCGCGTCTGTTCCGGCACCTGTTCCGGCTCTACGGCGGCTATTACGATTTTTTCTATCATCTTGAGAGCATTCTGTCTTCTGCCACCGAGATGTGGATCGACCGCCCAGCCGAACTCAAGGCGCTCGATGCCATGCGCCGCGCCGATCCGCACTGGTATCAATCCAACCGCATGGTCGGAGCCATGTGCTATGTGGATTTGTTTGCCGGCGATCTTGCCGCCTTGCGCGAGCGCATTCCGTACTTAAGCGAGATGGGCATTACCTATCTGCATCTGATGCCCATTTTCAAAGAGCCCGAGGGCGACAACGACGGTGGCTATGCGGTCAGCAGCTATCGCGAGGTCAACGCGGCCCTGGGCACCATGGACGGACTGGCCGATCTGGCCACCGAACTGCGCCACCATGGCATTTCGCTCACGCTCGATTTTGTCTTTAACCACACCAGCGATGACCATGACTGGGCCATGCAGGCGCTGAACGGCGATGCGCGCTATCAGGCTTACTACCGCATGTTCCCTGACCGCACCTTGCCAGACCTCTACGAGCAGCACATGCCCGAGGTATTCGGCGAGGATCATCCGGGCGCCTTCACCTACCGCACCCGCCTGAAAAAATGGATATGGACCACCTTCCACACCTACCAGTGGGATCTGAACTACGAAAATCCTGAAGTCTTCAACCGCATGCTCGAGGAGATGCTCTTCCTCGCCAATCGCGGCGTAGAGATTCTGCGCCTTGATGCCGTGGCATTTATCTGGAAACGCTTGGGCACCAACTCCCAGAACCTGCCCGAAGCGCACTGGATCATTCAGGCATTTAATGCCTTGGTCAGCATTGCCGCCCCGGCCATGGTGTTCAAGTCCGAGGCCATCGTCCACCCCGACGAGGTGCGCACCTACGTCAGCAAGGACGAGTGCGCGCTGTCCTACAATCCGCAACTCATGGCCTTGCTGTGGGACGCGCTGGCCACCCGCGACGTGCGCGTACTGCAGCGCGCCATGGGCCATCGCTTCACTATTCCGCCCGGCTGTGCCTGGGTCAATTACGTCCGCTGCCATGATGACATCGGCTGGGCCTTCGCTGATGAAGATGTCACGGCCTGCGATTTCAACCCCGGACCGCACCGGCGCTTTCTGACCGACTTCTACACAGGAAGGTTTCAGGGCAGCTTCGCCCGCGGCGCGCCCTTTCAGGAAGACCCAGTCACCGGAGACGCACGCGTCTCAGGCACCTGCGCCTCGCTAACCGGCGTTGAACATGCGTTGGCCATTGGCGATGAGGCCGAGCTGGAGCTAGCCATCCGCCGCATTCTGCTGATTCACGGCATCATCATCACCATCGGCGGCATTCCACTCGTTTACTTAGGCGACGAAATCGCCACCCTGAACGACCACGACTATGATCAGGATCCGGAAAAAGTCGGCGACTCGCGCTGGCTGCATCGCGGGATATTCGACTGGGAACGCGCCGAGCAACGTCGCGATCCCGAGACCGTGCCGGGGAGGGTCTATCAGGGCCTGCTGCGCTTGCTGCAACTGCGCGGCCAGAACCAGGCCTTCGCACGACCGGACACCGAAATGCTCGATACCGGCAGTCGACATGTATTTGGCTTTACCCGCAGCAATGAGCACTCGGTAGTCTTTGTGCTGGCTAATTTCAGCGAGCGCGAACAGGCGCTCGAAGCACGCCGGCTGCGCCAGATGGGCATGCGCAAGACCATGGTCGACCTCTACTCCGGGCGCACGCTGATCGCTACCCAGGAACTGGTACTGGAGCCCTACCAGATCTTGGTGCTGGCACGCCATGCTTAACGCGCAAAGGCCCAACCATCCCGGAGAATGAATCCCTGGTGATGCGCAGTCAGCCCGGCGATGAATCCGGCAACAGAAAGGACACGACATGGGCCTGACAATCAAAAAGAAAGTCGAGCATTTCCAAAACCTTCTTGTTAACGCGGAAAGTTTCTCCGACTCGCTCAATTACTTTCTCGACGAGATCGCGACCGATGACAGCTTCATGGATGGCTGTCAGCCGCTCAACAACGACAATGTGATCGCCGTTTTGCTGGCTGTCGCCGAGAGCATACACGCCAACGCTGGCGGCAACGAGAAGGACAAGGCCGAGGCGCAGGTGTTGCAAATGAACAAAAAATACAAATTCGCGCACGGAACATGTCGCATAGGCAAAAACATGGCCATACTGGCTTATTTGCGCGAACTCGACATGGGCGTCGCCGGGTTACCCAGCCAGGCAGACCCCTCAATGGTGATTTTTGCCCGCTTTACCGGCCATGGCGTTGAAATGCCCGCCGGCGCCATTCCCGCTTTTGATCGCTCGGGATACAAGCACTGACGCATCGAGACCTCAAAGCGCCCCCTTGATCCAACGCTCCAGCCCACTCGCGTCCATCGCGCCCGAGGTCCGCGCCAGTTCACGACCTTGGCGGAACACAATCATGGTGGGAATACTGCGGATGCCAAAGCGCATGGCCAGGCGCTGATCCTTTTCTGTGTTCACCTTGGCCAGACGCGCTTGGGGCTCCAGTCGCTGCGCCGCCTGAGCAAAGGCCGGCGCCATCATTTTGCACGGACCACACCAGGGTGCCCAGAAATCCACCACCAGCGGAACGCCGCTGCGCGAGGCATGGCGATCAAAGGTTTTCTCGGTCAGCTCCAGCGGGCGGCCTGTGAAGAGCGTATCGTGGCATTTTCCGCACTTGGCCTCGACCAGTGGCCGGCTGGCAGGCACGCGGTTGATCGCGTCGCAGTGGGGACAAACCAAATGGATTGCATCGGACATCTTAGACTCCTGTTCGACCTGACTTGATTCTCCGGCCAAGGATGACCAAACTTCGGGGCTTCTGGCAATGTTGTTTGCAACTTCCGCACGGATTTGAGAAAGACTCCCATGGCTGACTCTCCTCATGTTGTCACGGTCACCGCTGAAACCTTCCAATCGGTGGTTCTTGATGGTTCCCTCCAGCGTCCGGTGCTGGTCGACTTCTGGGCCGACTGGTGCGCACCCTGCCGGCAGCTCATGCCCATGCTGGCCAAGCTGGCGGATGAATATGGCGGCAAGTTTCTGCTGGCCAAGGTCGATACCGAGGCTGAACAAGCACTGGCCATGCAGTTTGGCATCCGCAGCCTGCCAACGGTACAGTTGTTCAAAGATGGGCGCGCGATTGACCAATTCATGGGCGCCTTGCCCGAGGGACAAGTGCGTGAATTCCTCGAACGCCACCTCCCGAACGAAGGCGACAAGCTCATCGCCACTGCGCGCGCGCTCATGGTCAAAGACGAATTTGACGCCGCCGAGGCCAAGCTGGCCGAGGCCGAACAGCTCGGCGTCGGCGAGCAGCAGCTCTTTGTCCCGCGCGCCGAGTTGCTAGCGGCCCGTGGCGATCTGACTGCGTTGGAAGCCGCGCTCGAGCACACCCCCGTCGAGTTAGTCGACACCCCGGAGGTCAAAGCCCTGCATGCGCGCCAGTTGTTTAGCCGCGCGCTGACCGGCGCACCCGATATCACCAGCCTCGAAAAACAGCTCGCCGCCGACGAGAACAACAGCGAGGCCAGATATCAACTCGCCGCGCGGTATTTTATGAGCGATAACCAGGAAGCCGCCTTCGATCACCTGCTCACCCTGATGCAGAAGGACCGCAGCTATGGCGAGGATGCCGCGCGCAAGGCCATTCTGATGGGCTTCGAACTCCTCGGTCACGACCATCCGTTGGTCACCAAGACACGCGGTCGGCTCTCGCGACTGCTTTACTGAGTCCCTGATCCAGCGCCCGGTAGCGACATCTCTGCTTCTGGCGCCAAGCTTTCGGCATCGCCGAGGATTTCTGTCAGCCCGGCAGTTACCCCAAGCGCATGCCGCCAGCACAACGCCGTCAAGCGGCCATCACAGAGCGCGACCCCAGCCACGGCCACAAGCTGCTCGCCGGCAAAGACCAGAGGCACATAGGGTCGCAGCCAGGCCGGCACCCCCTGCTGCTGAAACAACGCCTTGAGATGACGGTTCGGGCCATCGGGTCGCGGCCGGCATCGCAGACCAGTCAGGCCAAAGCGCACCTGGAGAGCGCCTGCGTCCAGCATGGACGCAGCATGGGACGCCGGCCGGCTCAGTTCGCCCAGACGTCCACCCAAATGCAAGGGCTGACCGGCAGGCCAGTCCATGCTGGCCACCGGTGCCGGTGGCAAGGGCTCCAGCGCGAAGAGATCATCGCGATAACGCCGCAGCTCGCAGCCAGACCAGGCCACGAGCGGACTGGCATCGGCGCGGGCAGCCAGCAGACTTTGGCTAATCTGCTCGAGTCGGCGGTGATTGGGCATGCGAAATCCCCGCTGCGCCAACCAATGGCGCAACACCGCATGACGGCGATCACGCGGCATCGACAGCAACCCACTCACTGAGAGCCTTTCCGGCGCGCTGCCTGCCGCGTTAGCTAACCAGTCGGCGCCGGCGGTCTCGAGAAGTTTGGCAGCTTCGCCGCAATGGGCAGCAGCGCGCGCCAGGGTCGCGGAGGCCGCCGGCCAACGCTCACGCAGCAGCGGCAAGATGCGCTGGCGCAGATAGTTGCGATCAAGGGCTGTGTTCTGGTTGCTCGGGTCTTCAATCCATTCGAGCCCATGGGCGCTCGCATAGGCGGCGATTTGCGCCCCGGTGCAATGGAGCCAGGGACGCACAGCCTGCCCCGCACCCAGGACGCGATTGCGAGGAATAGCCGCCAGCCCTTTGACGCCAGCCCCGCGCAACAGCGCAAGCAGCAGGGTCTCGGCCTGATCATCCTGGTGCTGTGCAATCCACAACTGCTCGCCGGGCGCGAGCAGTTGCTGCCAGACCGCCCAACGCGCCTCGCGCGCGGCTTCTTCCGGACTCTGACCAGGCTGTGGCGCCGCAGCGACTGTCTGCACCCGAATCGGCACCGCCAGCGCAGCACAGCAGGCACGACAGTGCTCGGCCCAGTCGGCAGAATTGGGGTGAATGCCGTGATCAATATGCACAGCGCCGAGCTGCGGACGCAGGGCCTGCGGCAATGAATTCACCAGCTGAACGGCAGCATGCAGCAACGCCCTGGAGTCGCGCCCACCGCTGAATGCAATCCATACCCGTGCGGCGCTGTGCTGCGCCAGGCTCAGCCGCAGCGCATCCTGCAATGGCCCGGCTGCATCAATGGCGGGATCGATTTCAGCATCGATACCGGCATCCGGCCAGGGGGGAGTCTCAGGCTTTAAAGCGCCCGAACCCGCGCAGGCGTTCATAGCGCAGGGCCTGAAGTTGGCCGACATCGAGCGCGTCGAGTTCCTCGAGCGCGGCGATCAGCGTGGCCTTGAGGGTGGCGATCATGGTCTCAGTGTCGCGATGGGCTCCACCAAGCGGCTCGGGCACCACCTCGTCGATCAGCCCCAGGTCATTGAGCTTATCGGAGGTAATGGCCATGGCCTCGGCCGCGAGCTGGGCTTTTTCGGCGCTTTTCCACAGGATGGAGGCGCAGCCCTCAGGGGAGATGACCGAGTAGGTGCTAAATTGCAGCATCAGCAGGCGGTCGGCCACGCCGATGGCCAAAGCCCCACCCGAACCACCCTCACCGGTGACGGTGGCGACAATGGGCACCGAGAGTGCCGCCATTTCCTGCAGATTACGCGCGATGGCCTCACTCTGGCCGCGTTCCTCGGCACCCACGCCGGGGTAGGCGCCCGGGGTGTCGATAAAGGTGAGAATGGGCAGGCCAAAGCGCTGGGCCATGTGCATCAGCCGCAGTGCCTTGCGGTAGCCCTCGGGTCGTGGCATGCCGAAGTTGCGGGCGATTTTTTCTTTGGTATCGCGGCCTTTCTGATGGCCAATCAGCATCACCGGGCGCCCATTGAGGCGCGCCAGACCGCCGACGATGGCTTTGTCATCGGCAAAGGTGCGGTCGCCATGCAACTCCTCGAAGTCCTCGAAGATGCGATTGGCATAATCGAGCAAATAAGGCCGCAGCGGATGGCGCGAGAGTTGGGAGATCTGCCAGGGCGTCAGCGAGGCAAAAATCTGTTCGGTCAGCTCGCGCTTTTTGGTCTCGAGATGCTCGATCTCCTCGGCGATGTTGATTTCATTATCATCACCGACGTGGCGTAGCTCTTCGATCTTGGCAGCAAGCTCGGCGACCGGTTGTTCGAATTCGAGGAAGTTAAGGTCCATAGGGCGCCAATTCTAATCGAAACCGGGGCGCTTCCGACAGCCCCCGATGAATATTCGTCTGCGAATAACTGGCCTGCCAGGCACGCAGGTTTTTGTCACCACGTCATGGCCGGGGTAGTATGCGCTCACTCATCCACAGAGGTTCAAACCGAATGGAGCATCGCCTTGACGCTGCCTGAACTCACAGCGACACCGGAGACAACGCTACAAGCGCCGACGGAGTCCGTCACCGGCGTGGACCGCGACATCGAACTCTTCGCCAGCCTGCTCGGCGAGGTGCTGCGCGAGCACAGCCGCAAGCGGGTATTGGTGATCGTCGAGCGCCTGCGCGAAGGTTTTCTGGCCTTACGGGCAGAAGACGACCCCAAGCTGCGCGGCAAGCTGATGAAGCGCATCGACGGGCTCGACCCGCAGACGCTCTCTGAGGTCATCCGCGCCTATACCATTTACTTCAGCCTGCTCAACATCGCCGAGGAGGTCAATGGCTATCAGCAACGCCGCTCCCTGGTGAGTGCCGGCGGCCGACTTTGGCCGGGATCATTCGACCACAGTCTGCGCCAGTTTGCCGAGGACGGCGTCACCCCCGGGCAGTTGCAAAGCTTGCTTGAACATCTGGCCTACATTCCGGTCTTCACCGCTCACCCGACCGAGGCCAAACGCCGCACCACGCTTGAGATCCAGCGGCGGATTTTCCTGCTCGCACTCGATCTGCATCGCCAAAAGCTCAATCAGGAAGAACAACAGGATCTGCTCGGGCAGATTCTGAACGAAATCCAAATTCTGTGGAAGACCGACGACGTACGGGTTCACAAGCCCAAGGTGACGGACGAGGTGCGCCAGGGGCTGTATTTCTTCCGCGAGTCGCTCTTTGGCATTGTGCCCCAGGTCTACCGCAATCTTGAGCGCGCTGCCCGCCGTGTTTACGGTGCCGACTGCCAGGTACGGGTGCCGAGTTTCATGCGCTTTGGCTCCTGGATTGGCGGCGACCGTGATGGCAACCCCTTCGTGCGCCCGGAAACCACCGAACTCGCCGTGCGCATGCACTGCGAAATGGCCCTGACCGAATACATCGCCCGCGTCACAGACCTAAGCCGGCGCCTGAGCCATTCCAGCGCCCTGAGCGAACCTTCGCCCCGCTTTCTTGACAGCCTGGACGATGACGAAGACTACTGGCTCGACACCATGAGCCAGAGCCAGCGTCGTTATGTGCATGAGCCCTATCGACGCAAGCTGGTCATCGTCGGCCATCGGCTGGAGGCAGATCTCAAACGGGTGCGCGCGCGCATTCATGGCGAGGAGACCGACCTGCCCGAGGGCTACGCCGATGCTCGGACCTTCCTGAACGATCTTCACCTGATTCGCGACTCCTTAATCAGCCAGGGCGATGCCAATGCCGCCGAGGGACGGTTAAAAGACCTGATCCGCCTGGTGGAGACCTTCGGCTTTCACCTGATGCAGCTCGACATCCGCCAGGAGTCGAACCGACATACCGAAGCGGTGATCGAGCTCTTCGCCCGCCAGCCGGGCGCCCCTCTTTACGAGGCTTTCAGCGAAGAGCAAAAACTCATTGCACTCGGCGAGGCCATCGCCCACCCACATCCCTTTATCATCGACAAGGGCACCCTCACCGCTGAGACGCGCGAGACACTTGAGGTGTTTGAAGTGGTCGCGCGCATGCGTGCTGAGGTCGGCCGCGACACCTTCGGCGCCTATGTGATCTCCATGACCCACAGCGCGAGCCATGTGATGGAGGTCATGCTGCTCGGGCGCCTGGCCGGTCTGGCTGGCAAGACGCCCGCTGGCTGGTTCTGTGATCTGCTGATCGCACCGCTGTTTGAGACCATCGACGACCTCGAGCGCATTGATCGGGTGATGGGCACCCTCTTTGATGATCCAACCTACGCCGCCCTGCTCAAGGCCTCCGGCAATCTGCAGGAGGTCATGCTCGGCTACTCAGACTCCTGTAAGGACGGCGGCATTCTGTCCTCAGCCTGGAAGCTCTATGAGGCACAGGAGAAAATCATTCACCTTGCCGATGAACGCGGCATCATGTGCCGGCTGTTCCACGGACGCGGCGGCACCATCGGCCGCGGTGGCGGCCCGACGCACGAGGCGATCCTGTCCCAGCCATCCGACACTGTGCATGGGCAAATCAAATTCACCGAACAGGGCGAGGTGCTGTCCTACCGCTATGCCAACCCAGAAACCGCACTCTATGAGCTGACGGTCGGCATCAGCGGCCTGATCAAAGCCAGCCGCTGCCTGGTCGAGCCCATCCCCGAGGTACGCAAGGATTATCTTGGCATCATGGCCGAGATCGCCGCCCAGGGCGAGTCCGTCTACCGTGAGCTGGTCGCCGGCACACCCGCATTTCTGGATTATTTCTATGAGGTTACCCCACTCGATGCCATCGCGCTGTTAAACATCGGTTCGCGACCATCGCATCGCAAAAAGGCGGATCGCTCGCTGAAATCCATCCGTGCCATCCCCTGGGTGTTCGGCTGGGCGCAATCTCGTCACACCCTGCCCGCCTGGTACGGCATCGGCTCAGCCATTGAGCGCTGGCGTGGCGCGGACTTGGAACGCCTGGCCAAGCTGCAAAAGATGTATCACGAATGGCCCTTCTTCCGCGCCATGCTGAGCAACACCCAGATGTCGCTCTTCAAGGCCGAGATGCACATCGCCCATGAATATCTGCGCCTGGCCCAGGACCAGCCGGCTGCGGAGGAAATTTTCGCCCGCATTCAAGAAGAATATCAGCGCACCCTGACACAGGTGCTGAACATCGCCGGCCTGCACGAGTTGATGGAAGAAACGCCCGATCTACAAACCTCCCTCTATCGCCGCAACGCCTACCTCGACCCGCTCAACCATGTGCAGATCGCCCTGCTTGAGCGCTATCGCGGCGAAGACACCCAGGAAGAACGCGAGCATTGGCTCGACCCGCTGCTGCGCTCCATCAACGCTATTGCGGCCGGAATGCGCAACACCGGTTAGTGCCGTCGGTGCACGGCGGCACGCGCTGCCGCCAGGCCGCCTGAACGACGCCAACCAAGATGCCTGCCGAGCCAGTGGCTTAAGTGCCCTGTCCACCCGGATGGCCGTATCCATGTTGCGCCACTGCCGTCGTGCAAATGCACTGAAAACCGCTGGCCCCTGCGGTGCCCAGGCCCATCCAGCACCCAGGCCACAAGGGGCGCAAGCCCCCGGTCAAGTTGCTGCAAAGCCGCTTCCCAACCAGGCAGATCGCCCCGCCGCAGGGCATCACCGAGTTCCATGTCGACGAGCAACACCCGCCCGGATGGGGTGTTCGCCATCAGTTCCGGCAACCCGCTGTCAGTCAAGCTTGCCGTTGGCACCCCGCCAGCACGCGCCAGCCCCAGCACCAACGGATCATTGCCAATGACCAGCTCGAGATCCGGCGCCAGCTCAAGCGACGCAAACTCCCCTGCCCCCGACAGCCAGAGTCCATTGATCGCGGCCCGCCTGGCCTCGGCGCGCGCTTGATTAACCGGCGACTGATACATCAGCATTTGCGCCTCGTTCATCAGCGCATTCCAGCGCCCGGCGTCGCCGCCGCTTGGCATCACATCCGCCAGAGTCCCACCCATCACCGCCCGCAGCGGGCGCGTGCGCAGCGCGACCGGCCCCGGCGCACGCAGATACCAGCGCCCGGGAACAGGCGCATGCAGCAGAATGCCATCGGCACTGAAATGCGCATTCAGCTCAGCAATCAACACGCGCGCCTCGCCCGGCGCAATCCCCAGCGTGCGGCTATCAAACAACCGCAGTTGATCCCGGTCCGGGCGCAAATGCACGGGGTCGGCATGCAACCAGAAGCCTTCGCCATCCCAGTTCGGGTCATCCACGCTCAGGCAATAAGGCGCAGTTGGCCAGACCTCGGCAAAGGCCGCATCCAACCCAAAAGCCGTGTTGAGCGCATTCAAGTCGGCAGTTGATGCCTGCGCAGCGACCACCGACTGGCTGGCAAGTCGCGCATTGGCAAGAAGATGATCGAGCGCTGGCGTTGGCAGATCCGCCACCAATGGCAATCCCGGCAGCCCAAAAAGACCGGGGATCAACAGCTCAATTGTCACCTCGACATCAGCGAAACCTTTGCGAGTCGCTCGCGAAAAAGAGGATGCGGACATGGCGGCCATTATAAGCAAGATCGCCCCACCTCCCCTTAGCGCAGAGCTACCGGCCTCGTCTGCGTAGTCGAGGCACAGTGGGCTATGTTTCTAAAGGGGTAGATTCACGATCACTGGAGATTTGGTTCAGGTTGCAACCCCCCATGGCGAACGGATTGTGCAAATGGCAGCAATATCAGCTTGGCTGCGCGCGATCATCTTGCCAAGGATTGACCAAACGTAAATCGGCCAGAAAGTCGAAATCCGCTACATTCCGAGTCACCAACGCCAGTGAGTTCTCGGAAGCAATCGCCGCTATCTGGGCATCCTCGACAGACATCGGTCGACCAGCGATCTTGGACTGGGACCGAATCTTCGCGTAGGCCACTGTGGCAGCGCAATCCAGCGGCAGACAACGCGACGAAAACTCTTGGATGACGACCTGTGCCGCCCGCTGCAAACCGGCTTTGCGCTTACCGTCTGGCAACAATGCGATACCCGATTCGATCTCCGCCTTGACCACAGCGGGAAAATACAGGTGTTTTGCTGGTTGCGCGTCCAACCATTCGATGACTCGCTGATCTGGAGATGGCTTCATCCATTCGGAAACGACATTGATATCCAACAGGAACATGGATCAATCGTCTTCCACGAAAGGGGCTGATCGGGGCAAGCTCCGAGCGGGCAATTCCAGTTCACCACCGCCGGACAATTCCACTATTTGGTGGTGAAGACGGGTGCCTAGACCCCTTTGGTGACTGCCGGGTAGCAGAACCTCACGCAAGATTCGCCGCGTTTCCTCTTCCATCGAGCAACCGTGTTGTGCGGCTTTGATGCGAAGTCGAGACTTGATCGCTTCATCCAGGTTTCTAACGGTCAGCATGGCCATGCGGTTTCTCCGCCTGTCTTGTATGCAACGACTGCACTCTATGCTTTGCATGCGTAGAACGCAAGGCTGTCAGAATCGCCACGGAGAATCAGCCTGGCGTCGCTCGCGGATTGCCGCAGTCGACCCTAAACTTTAGTCGCCGTTGCTGACGGGCTGGCCGCGAGCCTTCGATGGCATCATCGTCACTAGCGCATCGCGGATCAGGCCCTTGGGGCCTTTGATGTGAAAATACTCAGCCTTGCCTTTACATTCACACAGGGTGCGGCGAGCAGAGAGCTCCAGCAGCGACTGATCGACGGCTTCTGGCGGCAATCAGCGCCTTGGCATCGAGCAGGTCAAGCTCAGCTCCCAGCGCAAGGCGCTACAGGCGCTGAAAAAGACGCAGCCGGATTGCGCCGACCAGTCGCGGATCTGGCGCCAGCCTATGGCAGGCTGAGAGACCGCTCATGCCTCCCTCTGGAGCGGCTTCTCGCCACAGACACACATGGGGTAGAGCTTGAGTTCGCTGGCGAACAAGGTTATTCGATCAATCTACATGGCCTCCGATGTCCAGCCGACGAACAGCTCGGCCCAGTGCCTAGCATCCATCGGTACAAGTGTCCACACCAGAGCGAGATAAGCTAGAGCTCGCGGGTAGCGAGAAAGTCGATTTCCGGCCAGCGTTCCTGGGTGAGTTGCAGGTTGACGCGGGTTGGGGCTAGATAGACGAGTTGGTCGTCGCCGTCGACGGCAAGATTCTCGTAGGCTTTCTCCTCGAAACGGGCGAGCATTTTTGGGTCTTCGCAGCGCACCCAGCGTGCTAGGGCGACGCTGACGGGCTCGACAACGGCCTCCACGCCATACTCATCGCGCAGACGATAGGCGGCGACGTCAAATTGCAGGATGCCCACGGCGCCGAGGATGAGGTCGTTGTTCTTGCGCGGGCGGAAGACCTGGGTGGCGCCCTCCTCGCACAACTGGAGCACGCCTTTTTGCAGGGCTTTCATCTTCAGTGGGTCTTTTAACACCACACGGCGGAAGAGTTCCGGGGCGAAATATGGAATGCCTTCGTACTTGAGATCTTCGCCCTCGGTGAAAGTGTCGCCGATCTGAATGGTACCGTGGTTGTGCAGACCGATGATGTCGCCCGGCCAGGCTTCTTCGACATGGCGGCGCTCGTCGGCTTGAAAGGTAATGGCATTGGCGACCTGCACCGCTTTGCCGATGCGCACATGGCGCATTTTCATGCCCTTTTTATAGCTGCCGGAGCAGACGCGCAGAAAGGCCACCCGGTCGCGGTGGGCAGGGTCCATATTGGCCTGGATTTTGAACACAAAACCACTGAAGGCCGACTCCTGTGGCTCGACCAGCCGCGAGCGAGTTTGGCGCGACAGGGGTGCTGGCGCATAGTCAACGAAAGCGTCGAGCAGTTCCTTGACGCCAAAATTGTTGATCGCAGAACCAAAAAACACCGGCGTCTGGATGCCAGCCAGGTAGTCGGCATGATCGAAGTCGTGACTGGCGCCCTGCACCAGTTCGAGTTCATCGCGCAGTTCCTGGGCCTGGTCGCCGACGATTTCATCCAGGCGCGGATTGTCGAGACCATCAATCACCTCGCCTTCCTGAATACGCCCGCCGTGGGTGGCGCTGAACAGATGGGTGCGATCATGGCGCAGGTCATAGACGCCTTTGAAGCGCTTGCCCATGCCAATTGGCCAGGTCACAGGCGCACACTGGATTTTCAGTACGGATTCGATTTCGTCGAGAATCTCGATAGCGTCGCGTCCCTCACGATCGAGCTTATTGACGAAGGTGAGAATGGGCGTGTTGCGCAACCGGCACACATCCATCAGCTTGATGGTGCGCTCCTCGACACCCTTGGCCACGTCGATCACCATCAAGGCCGCATCCACAGCGGTCAGGGTGCGGTAGGTGTCCTCAGAAAAGTCCTCATGGCCGGGGGTGTCGAGCAGATTAACGATAGCCTCGCCATAGGGAAACTGCATCACCGAGGAAGTCACCGAGATACCGCGTTGCTTTTCCAGCTCCATCCAGTCCGAAGTCGCATGGCGCGCGGCCTTGCGCCCCTTGACAGTGCCGGCCATCTGGATGGCGCCGCCGAATAGCAACAGCTTTTCGGTCAGTGTGGTCTTGCCAGCATCCGGGTGGGAGATAATGGCGAAGGTGCGGCGCTTGACAAGCTGCGCCTCAAGCGGCGAGAGCTGGGACATGATCTCGGTTCTCAAGTGCGGAAAAACCCGCCATGATACCGCTTGCCGACCTGGATCGGCCACCGCGACGCGGATGAAAACAAAAATTGCATCAAATACCCCTACAAGGAGAACACTCAGATGACCACCGACTTGCCACACAGCTTGACCCCACAAGAAGCGATGGACCTGCTCACCGAACATCCGGCGGCCATCCTGGTGGACATTCGCTCGACCATGGAATTTCTGTTTGTCGGCCACCCCAAAGGGGCCGTGCATGTGCCTTGGATCGACGAGCCGGACTGGACCGTGAACCCTCAGTTCGCCACCGAGATTCGCAAGCTGCTGCTGGGCGGCGCGGTGTGCGAGCCCGGTCAGCTCTGCGCGCCCGTGGTGCTGATCTGCCGCAGTGGCAAGCGCTCGCTGGAAGCCGGCAAGGCGCTGATTCAAGACGGACTAAGCGCGGTTTATCATGTCGATGAGGGATTCGAGGGGGATCTGGACGAACACCATCACCGCAGCAGTCAAGGTGGTTGGCGTTTTCGCGGACTGCCCTGGGAGCAATGCTGAAAGCACCGCGCCTGACTTGCCCCACTTGCCGATCTTTGGCGGACACTCGCCTTTCACTGCTGTGCGGCGAACGCGATACTGCCAATATCCGCCACCTTGTTCGATCAGCCCCGGCCCTATTGGCCGTGGGCGGATTCTCGCGCTGCTTGGCGGCTGAGGGAGGGGCCTCTCAGCAGCACTCTTCTTCCAGGGCCTCGAGAAGTTCATTGCCCTGCTCATCGTCGTCTAGCGCGAACAGTTCGCGTAGTGCATTCACGTGGCTGCCGACAAAGAACAACTCATCCTGTCCGCGCTGCTCAGCCTCGGCCAGTTTTGTCACAAAATAGCCGGTCCATTGTGAGCCTTCCCCCAATTCCGCAATGCGGTGACGCACCATAGCGACAAGCTGCTGTGCGCGCTGATCGCAGTCGATCCCTTCAAAGCTGATGTAACGATCCACTGTTTGACTTGCACCCATCATATCCTGTGTGACTCCTACTGCTTGCGTTTATCATTGCCAAAGACTGTCGGATTCTTAAGCAAAAAACGGGCAAACAATGGGCCGGGCTTTGGCTTGCCCAGGGGCTCTCGGCCCAGACCGTCAGGATTCTTTCTCGGCAAAAGGCTATTAGTCGCCGCTGTCGGTTGGCAGGGGGGCCCCGCGATAGACCCAGCGGAGAATCTCGTGGTGCACGGCGTGGCCGCGCCAGGCACCCAGAGCCTGGCCATCCTGACCATTGACCAGCACTGCCACAATCCAGCGCCTGTCGTTGCGGTCGAGCACATAGCCGGCAATGCAGCTTGCGTCCCGCACAGTGCCAGTCTTGAGATGCGCGCGCCCGGCAATGGGCTCGCGGCGCAGACGCCGGCGGGTGGTGCCATCGACACCGGCGATAGACATGGAGGCCAGCAGCTCGGGCATCCACGGCTGGCGGTAGCTCCAGCTCAGCAGTTCGCCCAGACTGCCGGCACTGATGCGGGTCTCGCGCGACAGGCCGGAGCCATTGTCGGCCACCAGCTCCGGCATGGGCAGGCCGCGCTTATTGAGCCAAGCATTGATGGTATCGCGGGATTTCTCAAGCGTACCGGGAGCCCCTTTTTCGCTCGCGCCAAGAGTCAAAAACAGCATCCGCGCCATCAGGTTATTGCTGTTTTTGTCAATGTCGCGAATAATGACTCCCAGCGGCTGCGACAGCGCGCGGTGGAACTGACGCGCGCCCTTGGGCACCTTGCCGAGGCGAATCTTGCCGCCAATACTGCCGCCCAGATCCCGCCACAAGGCGTCCACAGCGGCAGCGGCATGCTGCTCAGGTGTGAGCAGCAGCCGCCCGACCTGCTCCTCGCCGCATTCATCGGCAAAGGTGCCAGAGATACGCAATTTGGGACCGGCGGTTTCGGTGGCTGGGATAAAGGTCGCGATTGGATTGTGATAACGCCGGGCGCAGGGCGCGTCGACCAAGCGCGCTTCATTGACGATTTCGACCCCGGTCAGCGGCGGCTCGGTATAGACGCCAACACCGTTATTGACCCAGTCGCGGTAGATGTGAATGTCCGTGACCTGACGGTTGACGCTCAAAGCCGACGGCAGGGCGTTGTAGCTGCGCTGGGCAGCGCCGTCAAAGTCGCCGCGCTCCTGTTCCGGCGGGGCCAGAAAGCTGTTATCGAGCACCACGTCTCCCTCGATGGCGATCAACCCCTTGACGCGCAACGCGCGCAGGATGCCGGCAAAGGCATCGGCTGTGAGATAGGGGTCACCATAGCCCTGGATGTAGAGATTGCCCTGAAGTTGCCCTCCGACCACGCGGCCATCAACGTACACATCGGTTGCCCAGTGATAATTCGGACCAAGAATGTCGAGCCCGGCAATGCTAGTCAGGAGTTTAATCACCGATGCCGGCACTCGCGGCGTCTCGGGGTTGACCAGCAATCGCGGCTCCTCGGCATCGACAGCGCGCACATAAACGCTAACCTGGCTGATGTCGAGCCCCCATTCGGACAGTTGGGCATCAAGCTTGCCCGGCAAGGTGGTGGCGGGAGCGGCACGCGCGCCCGTTGTCGTCAACAAGGCCGCAGCCAGGATCAAGCTCATGGCCAATGCGAACGACACCGTCCGCACTGCCATCAGGAACAGATCAAGCAGCCGGGCAACAGGCAGCATCATTCGACGGCCTGATTGTCCCCGCTTCGGCCAAGTGCCTTTGGCAACCAGAGCCGACATTCAGCCCGGACGCTGGGTTTCAGAATCGGCCACAACCCCGGATGGCGCCTGCGATGGCTCGGCGGAATTCGGGGCATCGGCGCCCGGCGCCAGCGCGCTGGTGGTTTCACTTGCTTGATCCCTGGCCTGATCGCTGTTCGGACCACTGGCCTGGTCCATCTGGGGGTCGCCTTCCGGCCGCACCGCAGCCTTGCCGATCGCCGGCTCATCGGCTGCGAGGGATTCATCAGGCTCCAACACCATGATGACGCCCGCCAGTGGTGGCAGAGCAATGGGAATGGAGTGTTCTCGCCCCATCCAACTCAATGCCTCGGAATGCACACCGCCTTGATTGCCAACATTGCTACCGCCGTAAAAGGCACCATCGGAATTGATTGCCTCACGGTAGAAACCGGCGCGCGACACACCGATGCGATAATTCTCGCGCGGCACCGGGGTGAAATTAAAGGCAGCCGCGACAATCTGCTTTTGATCCTTCGACTTGCGCACAAAGCTCAACACCGATTGGGAGCTATCGTGACAGTCAATCCACTCGAAACCACTGCTGTCAAAATCCACCTGATGAAGCGCCGGCAAGTCCTGATACAGCCGATTTAAATCCGCAACAATCTGCTTGATACCCAAGTGCGGCTGGCGCTCGAGCAGATACCAGTCGAGTGCCTCGTCGAAGTTCCATTCCTGCCCCTGGGCGAATTCACAGCCCTGGAACAGCAGCTTCTTGCCCGGATAGGCATACATGAAGGTATAAAGCAGCCGCAGCGAGGCGAATTTCTGCCAGGCATCACCCGGCATTTTGTCGATCATTGAGCGCTTACCATGAACCACTTCATCGTGCGAGAAAGGCAGCACAAAGTTCTCGGTAAAGGCATAGAGCAGCCCGAAGGTGAGCAGGTCATGATGGTAATGGCGGTAGATGGGGTCCTTCTCCATATAGGAGAGTGTGTCGTGCATCCAACCCATATTCCATTTCATGCTGAAGCCGAGACCACCCAAGTAGGTTGGGCGCGAAACCTGCGGCCAAGAGGTGGACTCCTCGGCAATCATCAGGGTGCCAGGATGCTGCTCGTGGGTGACTGTGTTTAACTGCCGCAGAAATTCAATCGCATCGAGATTTTCATTACCGCCGTATTTATTCGGTATCCATTCGCCTTCCTTGCGCGAATAGTCCAGATAGAGCATGGACGCCACGGCATCGACGCGCAGGCCGTCGATATGATATTCATCCAGCCAATAAAGCGCGCTTGAGAGCAGGAAGTTCTTCACCTCATGGCGCCCGAAATTAAAGATGTAGGTTCCCCAGTCGCGGTGCTCACCCTGACGCGGATCAGCGTGCTCAAACAGCGCCGTCCCATCAAAACGCCCGAGCGCCGTTGTATCACGCGGAAAGTGCGCCGGCACCCAGTCAAGCAGCACGCCAATGCCGCGCTCGTGCAGATGATCGACAAAAAAACGAAAATCGTCCGGAGTGCCAAAACGAGCAGTCGGCGCAAAATAGCCGGTGGCCTGATAGCCCCAGGAGGCGTCGAGCGGATGTTCAGTGACGGGCATCAGCTCAATGTGGGTAAACCCCATGGTTGCGCAGTAATCGCCCAGGCGCTCGGCCAAATCCCGATAATTCAGAAAGCCGCCATCTTCGGCGCGCTGCCAGGAGCCCAGATGCACCTCATAGACGGACAGCGGCTGCTCTTGCCAGTTACGCTTGGCGCGCTGCTCCAGCCATTGCGCATCGCGCCATTGAAACGCACTCGGCCCCTGCAAAATCGCCGCCGTCTCCGGGCGCTTCTGAAAGGCGTTGCCATAGGGATCGATCTTGACCAGCGGCAGACCAGCCTGATCGCGAATCTCAAACTTATAAAGTTGGTCTGGCGCGAGCCCAGGGATGAACAACTCCCACACG
Organism: Thiorhodovibrio frisius; assembly: GCF_033954835.1. NCBI lineage: Bacteria > Pseudomonadati > Pseudomonadota > Gammaproteobacteria > Chromatiales > Chromatiaceae > Thiorhodovibrio > Thiorhodovibrio frisius. The sequence goes on along the minus strand of NZ_CP121471.1, from coordinate 1,853,036 downwards.
CCAGTACCCGGTCGAACGCGCATCGGATGAACACGCCCATCCCAGTCGTTAAACTCCCCGATCACGCTAACGCGCGCCGCGCTCGGCGCCCAGACCGCGAAGGCGAAGCCCTCTATGCCATCCTCGCCCCTCTCCCCAGTCCCTTCAAGGCGACGTTGGTGGGCACCAAGAAAGCGATAGGCATGCCAGTGACGCCCCTCGCCGAACAGATGCAGGTCGAAGTCACTCAACTGCGGGCCAAAGAGGTAAGGGTCATACTGGGTATGGACTTGGCCCTGTTTGTCGTACCAGTCGATCAGATAATGGCCAGCGACCAGTTCTGCGTCGCCCTCCCACACGAAAAGATCGGTACCTGGCACACGGTCAAGCTCAAGCTGACCGCCGTTTAGTCGCACTCGCTCAGCCTGCGGCAGAAACACCCGCACCACAGCTCGCCCGTCCTCAAGCGCGTGGCGCCCAAGGACTTCAAAAGGGTCATGATGACGCGCTTCGACGATTAAGCGCAGCGGTTCCGGCAAGTTGCTGGGCGTCTTCTCGACAGTAGCCATGGTTTTAGCAGTTCCGCAGTGGGTAGTCTGAGTAAAGGCGGCGCACGCAAGCAGGCGCAGTGCGCTGAGTATGCAAGGCCGGGCATTTTTCGGGTCAGGATGATGGGACGCCAGAAGCTGGCGGCCAATCCTTCACTGAGTTGCAACTCTTAGGGTTGCAATTCTTAGGGTTGCAATTCCTGAGGTTGCCATGCCCAAAGTTGCGATGCCCGGCACCCTTGAAAGGCATAATGTTAACATAGGACAGACGCATTCCTGACGCGCCCCGTTCCACACCTGTGCCGATCTGGACTCTGACGCAGTACATCAACCCGGACCTGAAGCTTGCATGACATACCCTGACCAAAGATCCGCCGCCACGCTGCACCAGCGACGCGCGGGCCTGCTGCTGCACATCACCTCCCTGCCCGGCGCCGGTACCTGTGGCGATCTTGGCTGGGAGGCGTTCAATTTCGTCAACTTCCTGGCCGACAGCGGTCTGAGCGCCTGGCAGATGCTACCGGTTGGGCCGCCACAGGGCGATCTGTCGCCCTATCAGACCAGTTCGGCGCACGCGGGCGATCCGCGCCTCATCGGCCTGGACCCCTTACTCAAGTCGGGCTGGCTGGATCAACTTCCGGACAACCTTGATGACCCGCGCGCCAAGCCTGCCGCGCTGCGACTGGCCTACCACGGCTTCCGTCAGGTGGCAGGTGATGAGGATAAAGCCGCCCTCACCCGTTTTACCAGCCAGCACGACTACTGGCTTGAGGACTACGCGCTGTTTCGCGCCATCAGCGAGGACCGCGCCCAACCCTGGTGGCAGTGGCCCAAAGGATTGCGCAAACGCGAGAGCCGCGCGCTGAAGCAGGCAAGAACAAAACTGGCCGATCGGATCGAGTACATCCGCTGGGAGCAGTTTGTCTTTTTCACCCAGTGGGCCGCACTGCGCGAACATGCCAACAGCCGGGGCGTCAAATTATTTGGCGACATGCCCATTTTCGTCGCCCACGACAGCGCCGAGGTGTGGGCGCGACCGGATGACTTCGACCTGAATCCCGACGGCAGCACCCGTGTCGTTGCGGGCGTGCCGCCGGATTATTTCTCGGAAACCGGCCAACGCTGGGGTAACCCGCTGTACCGTTGGGATCGGCTCAAAAGCAATGGTTTCACCTTCTGGATCGAGCGCATCCGCACCCAACTCAGTCTATTCGACATTATCCGCATTGATCACTTTCGCGGCTTTGAAGCCTACTGGGAAATCCCCGCAAGCGAGCCGGTCGCCATCAACGGATGTTGGGTGCCGGCTCCCGGAGACGCATTATTCGAGCGCCTGGCTGCGGAGTTTGGCACCCTGCCGCTGGTGGCCGAGGACCTTGGCGTCATCACCGACGAAGTCACTGCGCTGCGCAAAAAATATGGCATGCCGGGGATGAAAATCCTGCAATTTGCCTTCGACGGCGGCGCAGACAACCCTTACCTGCCCTGTCGCCACGAGACGGACTCCGTCGTCTACACCGGCACCCACGACAACGACACCACGCTCGGCTGGTTCCGCTCGCTCGACGACGCGGACCGTTGGCACCTGGCCGATTATCTCGCCTACCCGGCCACCCCGCCCACAGGCGACCCTATCGGCGAGCCCATGCCCTGGCCACTAGTCCGCAGCGCCCTAGCGTCGGTTGCAAACCTCGCAATCATCCCGATGCAGGATGTGCTGGAACTGGACGGGAAATCACGCATGAACCGCCCTGGCACCACCAAGGGCAACTGGACCTGGCGTTTCGATTGGTCAGCAGTCGACCCGGGGCTGTCGGATCGCTTGCGCCATCTGGTGCAGCTCTATGGCCGCCAGCCAGATACCGACTGAGGCATCACCCAATCCCTCAGCCCCGTGCGCCAGCCTCTATCCAGCCAGCACCAAAAATCCAACGAAAAACGCGCGGCGGATTCAGTCCTGCGGCGCGTCCTCCGCGACCGGCTCACGCACAAAAGTCATCACAAAATTCACCGCCACCGCGTGACTGATACTCTCGAGACCGGCGATCTCTCGCAACTGCTCGATCCCGTCGCTCAGTCCAAACTTTTCGGCATCCAACACCAGCGGCTCGCGGCTAGCGACAAAAATCACATCGGGCGCCACCTTCGCCAGCTGTAGCTTCAGGGTCACCGGCTGCTCCTGTCCGTGCAGTGACAGCACCGCCTCGCCATGCAACTGCCCGATATCGCCGACCTGCATGCCATCAATCACCGCCGGATCGATCTTGGCGCTCAGGGTCGCCTGCGCATAATCGGTGGTCTTAAACAGCACCTCGCGCATGCGCTCATTGCGCACAGGAATCAGCGTCTCGACACTGTCGAGTTGCAGCGCTAGGTTCACCTGCCCATTCTCGTCAACCCGGCCAGTCATCTGCGTAAAGCTGTGAATCTCGGCGATGTCTTTGGCCTTGATCGAGATGAAGGACAAATGCGACTGTTCAGGCTCCAACACCCAATCAGCGGCGACGGGCAGCGTGGCGCTTGTCAGAACAGCGGCCAGTGTGAGCGCAGCAAAATTTTGGATTTTCATCGGTTTCTTCCCCTTTGCGATATTCCGGATCGTGAAACGACAGCGATGCGAGCCGGATGCCCGACACTATTCCCCATCGCTCTAGTCGGGAATATCGGGACGAGATCCATCACACCCAAGTGCCAAGAGCAATCAACCCGCCGCCGAAATGAGAATGCTGGCCCGCAAGCCGGGTGCGTTGTCGCCGAGTTCAAGCTTCCCCCTGTGCAGCTCAGCAACCGCGCGCACCAGGCTCAACCCAAGCCCACTGCCGGGACTTGAGCGACTGCCGTCCAGGCGAAAAAAACGCTCGCAAACCTTCTCGCGCCACTCAGGCGGAATGCCTGGCCCGGAATCCGCCACCGTCACGCGCACCTCGCGCCCTTGCCCGCTTGCTGCCAGTGCGATCAAGCCAATCGCCGGCGTGTATTTGATCGCATTATCCACTAGATTTGCACATGCCTGAAACAGCAGATCCCGGTCACCCACCAACCAGAGCTCGGCCGGCGCCGTCACCTCCAGACGCTGCTCGCGTTCGGCAGCCAAAGGCTCATAAAGCTCGGCGAGATCGCGCACCAAGTCCGCAAGGTTAAAAGACGCGAAGGCGGCTCGGCGACTGCCTGACTCGATCCGCGCGATGCGTAACAAGGCGTTGAAGGTGGCCAGCAATTCCTCGGCATCGGTCACTGCCTCTTCAGCTTCCGTTCGCGCAGCGGGCGGAAGCTGGCCCTGCACCAGCAGCTCCAACTTGGCGCGCAAACGCGTCAGCGGCGTGCGCAGATCGTGCGCAATATTGTCGGAAACCTCGCGTACACTGGCCATCAGTTGCTCAATGCGCGCGAGCATCCGGTTGAGGTTCGCGGCAAGCTGGTCGAACTCATCGCCACTGCCATCGGCAGGCACCCGCCGCGACAGGTCGCCCTCCATAATCTCGCGGCTCACCTGATTCACCGCCTCCAACCGTCGCACCACGCTGGCACTGATCAGCCAACCACCCAGCAGCGCCAGCGCGGCAGTGATGGCGAGCCCGGACCAGAGCGCGTCCAGCATCAAGTCCCGCACCGCGCTCAATTCGCGCACATCGCGCCCAACCAGCAGGCGCAGGTCCCCGCGCAGCCGAAACACCTTCGCCCGTGCCGCCATGGCCCGACCCTGCTCAGAGGATTGCACGCCAGCCGGATCGCGCACGCGAAAATCCATCCACCCAGTCGATGCAACGGGGTCCGGTGGCCAGCGGTTGAGATTGCCCACTAGCGCCTGCCCGTCATCATCCACCAGCAGATAGAGCGCCGCCCCGCCAGGATCACGCCGCAAGCGCTCAGCGATCACCGCTGTCAGCCCCCCGAGCCCGCGACGCCGATACTGCTCGGCAAGACCGCGAATTTCGGCGTTAATGGTTGCATCCGTCTGGCGCGCCATGTAGCCAGCCGTCGACCAGTAGGTAAAACCAAGCAAAAAGACCATGGAGGTTGCAAGCAACGCCACATACAAAAGAGCCAGGCGAAAAGTGGAACTCGCCACAATCGCACCCAGCCGCTCATGCACACGCCTGCCCACCACCGACCCGGCCACCAAAGAACCTGACCTGCCCCGCTTCACCGCTGAAGGCGCGCCCGGCATCTCAGCTCCCCGACTCAGGCGCATCCGGTGCCCGCATCACATAGCCTGCCCCACGCACCGTATGTAATAAGGAATAGGCGAAGCCTTTATCGATCTTGCCACGCAAGCGACTGACATGCACATCGATCACATTGGTCTGAGGATCAAAATGATAATCCCAGACATGCTCTAGCAACATGGTGCGCGTCACCACCTGCCCGGCATGTCGCAACAAATACTCCAGCAGCCGAAACTCGCGCGGCTGCAGCGCGATCCGCTCACCCGCGCGCGTCACCTCGCGTGCCAAAAGATCCATTTCCAAATCTCCCAACCGCAGACGGGTACTGGCCGCCTCGGCCGGCGATGTGCGCCGCATCAGCGCCTCGATCCGCGCCTGCAACTCTGAAAACACCGGCGGCTTAACCAGATAATCATCCCCCCCGGCACGCAGTCCTTCGACCCGATCATCCACATCGCCCAGCGCACTGAGAATCAGCACCGGCGTGCGATCACCCGAGGCACGCAAGGTCCGCAAAATCGTCAACCCATCCACCTGCGGCAAGAGGCGGTCAAGCAGCAACAAGTCGTACTCACTGCTCGCCGCCATCAACAACCCCTCACGGCCATCCTCGGCGACATCCACCAAAGCACCGATCTCCGCCAGGGCTTTCTTCAGATAAGCACCAAGCTGCACATCATCCTCAACCAACAGCACCCGCATCGCCAACTCCACCGAAAATGTGCCTGAAAACCTGCCAGTCTACCCCCGTAGGCAAGAGACTGAAGCCCGCAACCGACTCCAACACAACCCCAGCCACCAAGAGAACCCAACAAGCAAAAAAATTGCACCTTGACACGACAACCCAAAAACAAGAGAATAATCGGCTCGCAGCGCCCGTAGCTCAGCTGGATAGAGTACCTGGCTACGAACCAGGTGGTCGGGAGTTCGAATCTCTCCGGGCGCGCCACAACAAAAATCCGCTCAATTCCCCGATAGCTCAGTTGGTAGAGCAACTGACTGTTAATCAGTGGGTCCGTGGTTCGAGTCCACGTCGGGGAGCCAAAATCAAGTAGTTACGGCGATTCTGGACGTGACCCAGAATCGCACGTGACTAAAACGTGACTTACCCTTCCAGTGCGCCTACCGCCCGACGAATGTTATCGGGTGCGAGATGGGCGTACTTTTCGGTCATCGTGATCGAAGCATGCCCTAGAAGATCCCGGATCTCTGGTGTTGGCACCCCAGCGGTGGTCAGCCATGCCGCGCAGGTGTGGCGGAGATCGTGGATGCGAAAATCCTCGATCCCAGCTTTCCGACAAGCTGTCGCAAAACTTTTCTTCACCGTTGTGATCCGCTGGCCCTGGCCGTTGCAGAACACCCAAGGACTGTCAGGACAATGTTCTTGGCAGAATACCTGGCGACTCTGAATTGCCTTGTAAGCCACATCATTTAGCGGCACCGAACGCCGCCTTCCCGCCTTGGTATGCTGTCTTTCAAGAAAGATCAGGCGCCCTTCCAGGTCCACCCGAGACCACTCCAGCCCCAACATCTCCTGAGCACGGCAGCCGGTGTGCAAGGCCAGACGAATAAAGTCTGGCAAATGTGGTGCCCGAAAAGCGGTTTCCGCCTGCGCAATCAAGTTTTCAGCTTCCCTTCTGGTCAGATAGCGAATCCTCGCTTCCGGCTCTTGCAGTCTTCGCCCTTTCGCTGGATTCGGCAAGCTATCTATAAAGTCCCGGTTGTAACGATTAATCGCGGCTGATAACAAAGAAAGCTCGCGATTAATCGTAGCGTTAGAAACACCATCTTTCTTTCGCCGAGCAATATGTTCCCCAACCGCAACCGGCGTCAGCGCACGCATATCTTCGTTTTCAAAACTCTCGCGAAGATTTCTTGCGTGCAACAAATCATCCTTGTGACTTCGCTTGACAGATTCGGTCTCGTCAAGAAAGTACAGCATGACTTGTTCAAACGTGGCTGACTCGGGAGCATTCCATTGCTTTTGCTGAAATGCCTCTAACTTCCATTTCGCAAGGAGCGCTGCGGCTTCTTCCCTGTCCTGGGTCCCAGTCGAGCATCTAACTCTCTTCCCGCCTGAGTCTTTGTAGCTCGCCCACCAGTATGGCGAGTCTTTCCTTTGGTGCAGGCCGTCTTTGTCGTTTCGTTTGGCCATGGCGTATCTCCTGTATTCGGATTACGCATAGCCGATCCCTCCTTGACAGTATAGCCTAATTCGCACAAGCTATCAATGTACCCTTGTATTGACCTTGCAGTAATACGAGGTGCACGCCTCACAGGGTAAACGCGCTCAATCTTCTTTTGTTCAATCAGCCGTTGAAGCGAGCGCTTACTGATGCTCAAGCGCTCGGATGCTTGTTCATAGGTCAAGAGAAGCTTGTCAGTCATGGAATCGGCTCAGCGTAGAATTAAAAGACAAGTCCCGACAGAATTTCATTCCATCTCACTTAGCCTTTACGCTTTTGCTCGATACGCCATTGACCAAAATTAATATGAAGATTTATGTTTTATAACTTAGGAATCGAAAATAGAGCGCAATATTTTAAATAAATTAAGCGGCTAAAGTTTTCGTCATACTTTCTATGACAAGAAATCAAAAATATTTTCAACAGATTGTTGAAAACATGCTGATGGCTCCTTTGAGCAATCAGCAAGAAAAACACCCAGTATTCTTTTAACATCAAAAATGTTTCACACAATATGTGCAAAACATTGTTAAGTTGACTGAGAATCGTTCCCAAAACTTTTTCGGAGGTTCCGATGTACCAGAAAAACGAAAACGGTTACTTGGTGGTCCTGTCAGAGAACGCCCTGATCTCCCTTGTCCTGTCTTCGCTGGAAGCCTACGCGGTGGAAAAACGCGGAGCTCGAGGAAAAAACAAGAAGGAACTAGAGACTTACGGGAGCATTTACGGCCAGCACACAACACTTGCGGACGGTCGAACATTGTTCCGCCTGGAGATGGCTCAGACAGATACGACGGCTCGGCAAACAACATGCTCGGTTCAATATAGTGAAGAGGCGATTTCCCTGAAACGGGCTGCCCTTGGCGCGTTCTGGCCGCATCTTGACTACCTTGGCGACTTCCACTCGCACCCCTACGGAAACCTCACTGAAGCACGGAAGTGCCAAGGGTTCTATGTGTCAGAGGGTGACAGAGCCAACCTTGACCGCCACTGGAAGTCTTTCTGGAAAAACCTGCGTTATCGGCTAGGCTTGGTGGTAACAGTCGCTCCGATGCAGCGAGCACGGGAAAGCATGAGCTGGTGGGACGGAAAGGGACTAAACTGTTTGCAGTTCACCATCGGTAACTTTAGACTCTGGATTTCCGCCTTCTGTGTCTTTGAGGAAAACAGCAAGGGGTGCTACACCGAAGACCAGGATGAGGGCGTTGAGTTGTCAGCACCTGCCCTGACCGGTCTAGTTTGGGAACATGCAGAGTTCGGAAAATACAAAAACGGGGCTTTCGAGCTAGCGGCAGCGTAGGGAAAATGTTCCTGGAGACAGTTTCTGTGGGCTTTGCGTAAATCGGGTGTAGTGGAAAAAGTGTTTTCTGGATCGTTTCTGAGGCCAAAATGATTTCCATGACGCTAAGAGCGTAAAAGAACACCAGCACAGTCGCTCCAATGTGGGTCTCGTTCCCCGCCTTAGGTCTTCAGGTCTTCAACAGTTCAAAACTTACGTCCTACCCGGCACCTTTCCGACAGAATCACCTAAGCCCGGACGTGCGACGGGTTATAGCTGTCGGAGCGAGACAGGGCCTGCCTAACCGGCAACTGGAAGTGTTTTTGGAAAAACCTGCGTTATCGGCTAGGCTTACTGGTGACTGTAGCGCCCATGAAGCGAGCACGGGACTCAAGTAGTTGGTGGGAAGGCCAGACCCTAAACTGTTTGCAATTAAACATCGGAAACTTTAAGGTGTGGATTTCTGCCTTCTGCGTCTTCGAGGAAAAAGGCCAAGGAATCTACACCGAAGACGAAGATGATCTTGTGGAGCTGTCAGCGCCAGGTCTGACCTGTCTAGTCTGGGAACATGCACCATTCGGGCGTATTAAGGACGGGAATTTCTGTCCCTCGGTGCCCAAGGCCCAAGGCTCTATTTTTTCAACGAACCATTCCAGGTCCGTTCAGACAGCAAGAATCTATAGTTACTAATCGTGGCTCGTTCCTCGCACGACCTATCCTTATTCGTTAGGCCACAAACATCGAGACTGAGCCCCACGCAGCATTGCGATCCAATCAGTTCAGCGGAAAGGAGAACAGATGTCTTTGATTGATGAAGAAGCCTTTAAAGAAATGCTTGGCCAGGCCGAAAGTGGAAATACAGAGCCTCAATTAAAGCTAGGGGATTGCTATAGAGTTGGGCATCGCCTAGGCTTTGATATGCCGCTTATTGACGGCATAGAACCGTGCATTTATTGGTATCAAAAAGCAGCCGAGCAAGGTAACAAAAATGCACAACGCAATTTGTATAAACATTATCAAATGGGTATCGCTACCGATGTAGATAAGGAAAAAGCTGAATACTGGCGGAGAAAATACGCCGAATAGAGACAATGCCGAGACAGATCACATTTTCTTTCCATAAATGAATTAATAATTGCCTAACACTGCGCTCAAGCCGACCCCGCGCGGCCGGCGTCGTGAGCTAATCTGAAACGTGTGGCCGCGCGCCGTTCGGCTTACCGCAACGTTAGGGATGTAGCATAATAGAAGGAAATCTCATGTATTGCCCTGAATGTGGAACCCAGCTTATAACAAAAAGAAAATTCTGTCCTAGCTGTGGATATCCTATAATCAATATTGATACCACAGACGGCCAAATCACCGCCTGCCCTCCAATAAAATCAATAACTGCTAAGGAAAAATTAGAGGTAAAAAAACAGCCTAAAGTTTCTGGATATGCACAAACTTATTTAACGCCTTGGAAGAGAATCGGGGCTGGAATTGTGGATATTTTTATAAGTTTAATAGTGGGATTTGTTCTCGGACTAGTTTTTATGCTATTACTAGTGCAAAATTCTATAGATCAAAATCAACTTGATTCCCAATTAGACGGTATTGGCATTTTAGTCTGGTGGATATATTTTGCAGCATTGGAAAGCTCAAGTCTGCAAGCTACTTTTGGAAAAATTGCATTTGGATTAAAGGTTACGGATCTTTATGGCGGACAAATTGGTTTTTGGAAGGCAAGCGCCCGACATTGGGGAAAATTAATTTCTACATTAACCCTGTTTGTCGGTTTCTTAATAATGTTTTTTACAAAAAATAAACAGTCTTTACACGATTTAATATCTAATTGCTTAGTAATTGAAAATGCCGGACGAGCAAATTAATGTTTTTTATATAAAAAGTGCGCAACTACGATGGGTTAAAGGTTCAGTTTAAATATTCCGGGTTCGATTTGATTATATCACCTAACACGGTGCTCCAACCGAAACCGGTTTCGCTCACGCTCAACCGGGTCAGCAGAGCGTCGCGTTAGCTGCAACAAGTACCCAAAAGTAAAATAAAAGATTGCCATCAAGTGGTGAAAATAAAAAGTCGCTTAAGAAAATTAAATATCGCTGAAACGCATTATAGTACATCCAAAAATTCCGGTGAGTTAGGGCTTCAACTCAAATTCGTCTATTTTTCGACAGCTAAGATTTAATGTGCATTAGCAAAGCAAGATCTGCAATTTACGATTTTTTTCATAGATCCGAGAAATGCCAAGCTTTTTTCTTTAATGATCAAAATATAGAAAAATATTCTGCATATTACACTAGCATGTATTTGATTCAGGATACGCATGAAAGTATATGCATGCATCGGATTAAGGGCTTCTCGGAAGATTCGCTCATTGCATATATTGAATTTTGGGGCGTCATGCAAGCCATTGTTATTCAACAAGATTCGATCTCTGAGTTATTTAATGCCATTATCGGAAAATCACTCAACACGAAAATACTTAAAAATTGGCAAAAATTAAGGTTATTCCGGAATACTTGCGCTGGTCATCCGGCACGAAAGGATAGACCAAAAACGTTACCATTAACACGAACATTCATGGGGCGCACGTTTGGTAATTACGATGAGTTTATTTATGAAAAATGGGAATCCCCAAATGAGATCACTCATCCTCGCGTCAACTTATCTGCTTTAATTGATAGCTATGAAAAAGAAGCCGCTGAAATCCTCAATCTTATTCTTTCCAAGATGAAAAAGCAATGGCCGAAATCCTAATAGTCAAATATAGTCAGGTATCAAAAAATAATAAATAAATAATTCTTGTGAAACCATTATATAACTCATAAAATATTCTATTAATATCTGATAGTTGCTTGTTATGAAAAAATTCCCTTGGATACTGATTGACACAGAAACTAATGGAATACATGCTCCAATTTATGTTGTGGATATTGCTGCACAGCGCATGTGCGGAGAAGAACCTGATGGCCCACCCTTTCAGTCGCTTATAAATCAGAACGCTGACATTGCGCCTGAAGCATCCCGACTAAATGGATACACTAGAGAAATTCTAGAAAGAGATGGGCTATCAGCAGGTGATGTTTACGGACAATTACGAAACTATATAGGAGACGATCCGATTGTTTCATATAACATGGAATTCGACTACGACAGAGTACTTCTACCGGAATGGACACGACTTCGTATACCGCCTATTGGGCAGAGAGGCTATTGCGCGCTTCGTCTTACTCAACGCCTGCTAGATCCCGTTCCTGCAGGTAATTGTAAGCTCCAAACACTTCGCCAATTTTATCGTTTACCAGAAAGGGGGGCGCATTCAGCGTTGGGAGACGTCTTAACTCTGCTTGACCTGTTTCGTGTAGTATTGCTGCCCTTGCTCAAGGAACACCAGCTAAATGACTGGGATGCTATTGTTCGCTTTTCCGAGAAAGAATGGTTTCCTTCTAGAATAGCCTTTGGAAAATTTAAAGGACGTCTTTACTCTGATGCTCGTCATGATAAAGAACTCCAAGACTGGCTTGAGTGGCTTTCCCGATCACAGAACAAGCGCAGTTCAAGAATGGGGTTGTGGTACTTAGAACAACTGGAAAGCTTTGACGATACAACAAGTTCCTATTTTACTGCTGCTACAGCAATTGACCTTAATAAGTCAACCGGAGTTAAAGGAGAAGCGAGAACTGGCCTAGTAATTTTTAAAGATTTGGAACTAGAGCAGATTAGATATCTCATCAATGCGGCGAGAGAACGGCTATCTGATCTTCAAGTCATTTACGCCAGGGATAGCAATTCAATTGGTGTTACCCAGGCTACATTGTTCAATCTACTAAAGGAAGATTACAAGAAAAGAGATGAACTACAGCTTCTTGTAGACTTTAGACGTCGAATTATTGAACAGATTATGCTAGAGGGTGAGGAGGGAATTGAAAATATTCGCGAAGAATTTCGCGAATCCAAATCAAGAGCATACGAGGAATATAAGGAAGCTGAGATTCTTGCGCAATCTAAGAAATCACTTACCGAGGAGGAACAAGGTGAGCTAAAAAGCCTTGCACGAAAGCTGACATCAATTTTTCATCCCGACAGAATCATGGATGCTGATGTACGTCAAACCTATACCAAAATTCAGCAAGAAATTAATATTGCATATAAGCAAGGAAACATCGAAAAGCTGCGCGAAATTGCAGACGATCCTCAGATGTATGTTAAGCGACTCGGATATGCAGAACTGGATCTCTCTGAGGATTCCGAATTATACAAGCTCAAACGACTATACGAGAGCTTACAAGGCATGATCTTAGAGACTTTAGAAGCGATAGACGAGCTGCGACTCGACCCAAATTATGAGCTTACAAGGCTTGTTGCGAGACGTCCTGAATATATTAACGAAATTGCTGAAATGCACAGATGCACAATCAATAAGCAATGCAAGCAATTATCCGAAGAAGCAGAAAAATTACGAAAAGAAATTGAAGATCTTACTGGGCTGAGTATTTCAAAATATTCTGTTTAGGAAATGCAAGTTGTATGTTGACTGAAAACAGTAAGAAATACCTGACGCTCCACGAAACAAGGAGAGCCATTCAAACCCATGGTAACCCTGTACTTGAGCGAATCACAGATGACTTACTTCCACTTGCCAGAAAGCAAGAAGCAATCGACAACGAAAAGGCTTTGCCGGCATTCAAGAACGCATCTAACTATCGAGAGATTGACGATTGGAATTCAGCATTTACGAATTACAAAATCGCTGCCGAGTTTGGTCATGCAGAGGCTCAGTACGAGTTAGCAATATGTTATTTGAATGGAAATGGTACGGAAAAAAATTGTGAGGACGCTTTCTATTGGTTTCATCGTGCAGCCGCTCAAGGATTCACAGATGCCCAAAACAAGCTAGGCTGGATGTGTGAATCTGGACTTGGTACAGAACGAAATCATAAACGAGCAGTCAATTGGTATCGCTTAGCTGCCGAGAATGGACATTTAGAAGCTCAGTTTAATCTCGGGGCTAAGTATGATAATGGGGACGGTGTTCTGAGGAATCCAGCAGAGGCGACACGTTGGTACAGGTTTGCTGCCGAGCAGGGGCTAGCAGATGCACGCTTCTTTCTAGCTCAGGCGCTCGAGTGTGGTGATGGAGTTCCTGAAGATCTACAAGAGGCGCTTGATTGGTATATTTTGGCGTCGGAACAAGAGCATAGGTCAGCGCAGATAAAGTTATGGGGGCATGCACTCGCAGGTAGATATCTACCAGAGGATGAAAAAGAAGAAATCTTTATAGAATCTCTTGGTGCAAAACATGGCCATCCGCTCGCTCAATTTAAATTGGGCTATAGATATGACATTGGTGATGGAGTAAATCGCGACTCTGAGAAGGCTTTTCAATTTTACAAGACAGCTTACGAGAAAGGCTTTTTAGAAGCGGCGGATTTTGTTGCATTGCACTACGAATTTGGCCGTAGCTGTGCAAAAGATTATTCAAAATGTCGATGGTGGAAAGAAGCAAGCAAAAGAAATCCGCTTGTGGGAGTTAAGGGGCCACGCGCGCTAATGCTTCGCCCTAAATGGATGTATTGGAAAGGAAATGAAGAAGATCATGATCGCATCGGAAAAGAGTATCGACGGATGCACATCACGGCCGACTCGGGCCAAGTTGAAGCGATTAAATGGATTGCAAAGTATCACTACTTTGGTGACGGACACCAAGTTGATTACAAGAAGGCATATTGTTGGTTTAGAGTCGGGGCTACTGCAGGAGAAGCTGAGTGCGCGTATTGGTTGGGTAGCATGCTAGAACATGGAAGAGGAACCAAAAAGAATACGGAATCAGCTATAAAAATGTATCGGCAAGCTAAAGATGGAGGCATAACAAGGGCAGCTATGCAAATCGCCCGTATTCAGTTGCAGGATGAAGCATTCAAGACGCTCTGGGACGAAAGTGTTGAAATGTTGAAAGAGCTTTCTGATATGGGAGTGGAAGCTGCAGAATTTCAGTTGGGTTATTTTTATAGTGTAGGCGGCCCTTTGCCTGTTGATCATACCAAAGCTATAAAATATTTCACGAGATCGGCAGAAAAAGGCAATGCGGCAGCATTTCATAACCTAGGCTTGAAGTATTACTACGGACAAGGAACAAAGAAGGATCTAGGGAAGGCGTTAGAGCATTTTCGCATGGCAGCGGAAAAAGGATTTACTCAATCGTGTAAAATGCTCAGCACTATTTATCGTGACAACACTGCGGGGAATGTTGATTTAGAAAAAGCAGAATTTTGGGAGTACGAATTCAAAAGGCTTGAGGAGATAAATAAATCTAGTACTAGTTTAGATAATACCAGATACTTGGATGTTTTCAGTGATGAAATATCTAGACGTGAGCGTCTAGCTACCAAGCGATCATTGCAAGCAAAAGCCGATGACATCGTAAAATCCGATTGATACCAATTAAAGCCAAACACAGCTAACAAGAAGCTCCATCCGACGCGCGAAATGCGCGCGCGGCTGATTTGCAACGTTAGGCCATTAAGCCATCCCCAAGAAGAGGCTATCATGAAATATCGAATCGGAAAGAGATCTGCAATTAAAGGACTCATTAGGTTCGATTTAATTCCCAGGAAATGAGCCAAAACCTACGAAACCGCCTAACGATGGCATTCCGTCGAGCGCGCGAATAGCGCGCCGGCTGATGCCGGCGTTATGCAGAAATATAGATGGGAGAAAATGAAAAAGTTACAGAAAAGAATCTGTTCAATACCTTATTACCGGAGAGAACAGTATGATCTATTGCGTGAAGCATCAATAGATAAAGAAACATTTTCAATATCATATGAAGAAATGATGGCGATCACCGAATCGACACATCGAGATATGGAGAGTAAAGGATTCCATGTCGTGAGAGTTTATGTTGATATTTACGAATTACTTGAATGGGCAACTTCTCTGAGCATAAGCCTAAATCCTGAATCTAGGACTAAATTTGCAATGGAGAAGCTAAAAGAATTGATTTTCAGTAAATCGGTAACCGTTTGCAATTAATGGGTTCGATTTATTTCTAAGATAAATCTTAGACTGCGAAAAAGGAAATCAAAATGATATCAGTATGCGACGGTTGCCAACAACTATTCGATCATGAACTTAAGACGATCAACGCTAAAGAATGGGATTCTAGCGTCTGCAAGGTAAGCGTGAAGAACTCCTATGTCTGCAATAAAGCTGATTGTGATTATTCACTTGACGGCGAGTGTTGTGTTGAATTTCAGTTTTGTGAGTCCTGCTTGAACAGTAATGCGGTCGATAAATGTTTTCTGAATTTTATAGAAATAAATGCCGACTTAAGAACATCTGACTCTTTTCTGGCTTGATGACGTTCTTGCTTAAGATACAATAGTAACGAGTCACAAGATTTTCCTAATCTGATTGCCGAATCGCATAGATTCATTTTATGAATATTTCTCAAATGATTATAGATCTTGCTGCTGACTATATTGATCTTGGCAGCAAACTGGAAGAAAAGCAGAATTATCTAAATGTTCTCTGTGTGGCCTGGAATATTGCCATTCTACCCGAGTCCTTAAGGAAAGAAGCGCTGGATGAATTCTCGGCCAACTACAAAATAAAAAATCCAAATGATAGTGACGAAAACGTTGCCAATATTTTAAGAGATATTCAACTGTTAATTGATGAAAAAGTCCGTATGTTTCCAGAAACTTTTTCTTATATTGAGTACAGTGAAATTAAACTTAAAAATGATGGCTATGCTATCCGGGTCGCCTCAAGACCACTTTATAATAACAACCTCGATGGCCCGGACCAAGAAACATATTCTATATCTACGCTTCACTAACAAACTATCTGATCGCAGTTCTTAGCCCAAATTTACTACCTTTCAGTTTTTGCCGCTCTAAATCTTTAGCATGATCATCACACTGAAAATTGAAGGCGCCTACGGGAGTTTTGACCCAGCTTCTAAGGACTGGTATCGGTTGATCGAAATTCCAACTAACTCGAACCTTGAAGTCTTACATCTTTGCATCCAAAAGGCGATAGATTTCGACAATGATCACATGTATGAATTTTTTATCGCTAACAATACTAGAAGTCGCGAAAAGACAAGATTTGATAATGAAAACGCGGGGCTTTGGGATGTCCCCGTCGGCCAATTGTTCCCGCTGGGCAAACATAAAAAGCTATTTTACTTGTTCGATTATGGTGACAGTTGGTATTTTAGAATCTCCAGAACAAGAAGAAAGATCAAAGCAGAACAACCCGGAACATCTTATCCGCACGTAGTGGAGGCGGTAGGTAAGAATCCAGTACAGTATCCAGCATACTTTTAGCCGGTTATGGGTAATAAGAAAAAAGACGCAGCATAGATGCCCTGCCCTACTTTTTAACCTGAGTGCTTTTCTCCTCGGTTATGACCACCAAGTTTTCAGAACTTCTTGAGGCTTTTGACTTTGTCAGCTTCGGCCAGATGTATGAGCACCAGGCTTTTTTACATAAAGAGTCTGGTAAAATATTCTGGCATTCAGAATATGGTCCCAACGAAGAAGAACTACCGGATAATATTTTCAGTGATGACTACATCGAGATTCCTCACAAGAATGATCTTGGCCTAGGAAAAGATTTGGTATTTGAGTTTGCCGATAAGTATTTACCCGACCAAATCGGCGACATCGAACGTATTTTCAGTCACAAAGGCGCCTACTCACGGTATAAGGCGCTTCTCGAAGAAGAAGGTCTGCTAGAAAAATGGTTTGATTTTGAAAACGAGACCCAGCAAAGAGCTCTCAAAGAATGGTGCAAAGAACACAATATTGACATTTTGGCTAGCTAGGATTTTCTTTCATGGCGGAAAAAAAGCAGCTACAACCGTCAAAACTACTTCAACTCTTCTTTTTGACCTCTGGACCCCGCTATTTTTTCCCGAACATTTATCATGGGCAGTCCTTTGCCCTTGTAAAACTTAAATCCTAGCGCGCTTTCTCGTGCCAGTTTTCCGCGCTACCTTTGTTTCACGATTACTTTCGGCCTTATTTTTCTGAAGCCGCTTTCGAGTTTGGGTCCCGCTCAAACTGTCAGATTCAGACGTTGGTTCTTCGTTTTGCACCTCTGATTCAGTCTTACTCGTTTCTTTGTTTGCTTTTTCCTCCTTTTCCCTGTAAGCATCATCAAGCAAACCCTTAACATACTGATTAAGTGCTTGCTTTGGAATTCGAGGAGTACGCTCACAAGGATGAACAGAAAGAATCTTCTCACTATCTACGAGACGCCGTAGGGTGCGATCACTAATTCCAAGAAGTTCTGCCGCCTCAGCGTAGCGATAAAGAAGTTTTCCAGTCATGAGTTGGCCTCACGTAAGTGTTCAAGACAAGTTCCAGCCGAAGGTCTTTCGGCCTCACTCTTGTTTTTACGCTTTTGGCTTTCACACAATTTTGACCTATCTTGACCTACCAGTTACCAAACTGAACAGCTAGATAATTCACCTCACCGCCCTGCCCTGCCTTCCCCAGGCTTGACTCCCTTAGCCTGAAGGCTTTTGTTATCTAAAATTCTTCGCTCAAATACTTTTAAGTCAGTTCTGGGATTTCGTTACCAATAAATTCTTGCTAAAGCAATTATTAAACACTTAATTAGTAAGAGTCTCGAACTTATAAACATTTTGTTTCTTTCTTATAAAACGATAACCCTAAGCACTAATCCTCCATGTTTGTTTGTCCAAGGTGTTTTAAAAACCAACTACTTCAACTCAAGTTCTCAGAAGATTGAGAATACTTTTATGTTTGAGTTCTTAGGTGTTCTAGATTTTGTAGTTTTAAACAAAAATACTTCTGCCTTCCAATTGTTTTATCTTAGCTAGAGAGACTCTAACCCTAGAAACCATATTCCTTTCATCAGAGTGTCCGTCTTTCATTGCTTCCTTGACCAACACCAGAAATCCATCCTTCTGCTAGAATATGGTTAGTGGAGGTCTTCGGGTCTTCTTCTAAGCAAGGGATCATAACGAAGTTTGGTTCTGCCCTTACTCTGCACCAAAGTTTTAACCATCCCCCTAAAGCATTTAGCAAATACTTAACGGCTTCAAGACTTAAAGGCGGACTTGATTCTTGACTAAAAAAGTTAAAATAGTCCAGGCAGTAGCAGGAAGCGGCAAAACAACTCTGCTAAAAAAAGAAATAGAGACTGCTAGAAATTATGATGGACTTAGTCCGGATCAAATTCTTTTTGTTACCTTCTCTCGGAAATTAGCTGAAGAACTTAACAGGGAGATAGGAAACCAAGCAACCGTAAAAAATCTTCATAAACTCGGTTTTAATCTCATAAGAAAAAACACTTCATATTTTGGCTTTGCCAAAATACCAAAACTTTATCATTCAAGTTCTGAAAGAAAACTCTTTCGGTCTGTGACTCGTGGTTTTCTCTCAAAGACCCAGGCAAAGGATTTTTTCAAAGCAAGACAAAAAGGACAGTCTAGAAAAGAAATATGTCAGAGTTTAAATCTCGATGAAGCGATCATTAAAAAGTTACTGAAAGAATTTTCTAAACAAAAGAAGAAACGAAATGTTTGTTCCTTTACAGACATGACTCTTTTAGGAAGCAAGGCATGTTGGGCTTGGTCTAAAAACAAAAATGTATCTTTTCAGCCTCCAAGACTCCTTTGTGTTGATGAATTCCAAGATCTAAACGACGCAGAGAAACTATTTATTCGACGATTAATCACTGTCTCTGAGAAAGGAATCATTGTCGGCGATGATCGACAGGCTATCTACTCTTTCAAGGGAGCGTCTTTTAATGCTGTCTCAAAACTAAAAGACGAAATTCCTAACTGCCAGTACGAGACTTTGGATCGCTCTTACCGGTTAACCATGGAAACGGCCGCTCTAGTCAACGCCTGCGAGAACACCGAGGGTTATCCAAGAATTAAAAGTTTAAGACCAGGGTGCAAACCCCTTTTTCTTGAATGTTCCAGTCGAAGAGAAGGTCTTGACGCTGCGGCTATAGAGATTAAGCGTTTATTAGATGATGGTGTTTCTCCTAAAGCGATAGCTTGCATTACAAAGTTTAAGAAAGACTTCCGTCAGTTCCAGTCTTTTCTTGTTAAAAACGGAGTACCAGTCAAGGTTTCAAAACTGGCCGCTGATGAGTTAGAAGTGATTGAGCATTTCCTTTATTACTTAGAAATTATTTTAGATGAAAATGAAAGTAATAGAATGCTTGTCAGTTACCTTCAGGATTACTTGGACCTGAGTGAAGAACAAGCAACGTCAATATGTTCAAATATTGATGCTCGAATTACTGGAAAAGAGCTTGGAATTGATGACTCGACAAGAAGAAAAACAAGAGATAGATTAAACGGAATAATAACTTTAGATGAAAAATGCTCTTTTGAAAGGGTACTTAGAATCTTTACTAAAAAGTTCCAGGGAAAACTTGATGGGAGTTTTCATTTAGCAATTAAGAATCTGTTAGGGCGTTATGGCCTGCTAGAAAACTATGAAATTGCTTCAGACGATCCTAAAGTAAAGATTGAAACTCTGAAAAAGAGCATTGAACAATTTTTAGAGTCAGAAAACGACACGATATATGTTAATACCCAGCATAGCGCTAAAGGCCGAACATTTGATCATGTTTTTCTGATTGATATTTTTGAGGGAAATATCAGTTATAAATTTAAAAAATGGAGTAAGAGAGAGGAGTCAAACCTTTTTCATGTCGCGCTTACGCGCGCGAGAGAAAGACTGTACCTTGTCTTCTTTAAAGAAGATCTAGGGTTTGAGAACAAACAGAAGGAAAAATCTGAGAAAAAAAGACGACAGGTTGGAAAGCATGAGAGACAACTGATTAGTTTTTTACCTGATAGAAGTTTAATTTCTAAATATTGTGAGGTGAAAACACTTTAGCGTTTATCACAGACTATTTTATCCAACGACTATTTTAGCTTGAGCTTTTACGCCTTAAAGTTTTAAATTCAAGGTTAAAATTAAAAGTTTGAGGGTTAGAATCTTAGCTTTTAAAGGAATCCTCTAATTACTTGCTTTCTGCGAAAGCAAAAAGGAACAACAACGTAATCTTATTTTAGGATGATCCTTAAAAATCTTCTACATCGGGTATAGGTGTTTGTATAAAGACTTTTATTGGATGTTTTTTTATCTACCCTTCCTGGGATAGTTCCTCGCTGAAAAAGTCTTCAAATATACACCCGTTCAAAAGCTAGGATTATTAAACATTTCTTTTAAAAAAGTCTTTAATGTAAAGTTTGACGTAAAAGTACCTCTCGATCCCACAAATACAAAGGAAAATGCTACCACACATACTAAATGCGTAGTAATAGTTTTGGCGTGCGGTTGATCCGCCGCCAAAACCCTACAAGAGAAGTAAAGTTGGTAGAAGAATTAAAAAGGTTTAAGTATTATCTTTGATACCGACGATCTGTAATTGAGCTTTTACTTTAAATCGAGGGTTAATGTGTTAAACGTGAGCTCAATGATTGATGAGGGTCTGTTTTTGTAATTTAGAGAAGGTGAATGTAGGGGTTATTATTATAGAAGTAAAGAATTATGTCTAAACGAAAATCGACCTATAAAGAAAAGCTAAATCATTATAAGGCAGAAGTTAGATATATTGGAATAGATTCGTTTAAGCGTTCGTTTGATGATTTGGTAGTTGAAAGGTTATGTTATTTTGATGTTCTTACTATCAAAGTCAATAATCTTGCCTACCAAATTCAATGTGAAGAGCTTCTATCTGGAAACAATCGTATCAAACATGAGTTCTCCGCTATTTTCGAGAAGACTAAATACGGGTTCTCACCTCGAATTATCGGTTTCAGCCTGAAACTATGGAGGCCGGATGACGATCTTTTAAAAGAGTTGATCGATATTCTTCGGCGCGCCGACTATACGATCAGCTTAATAGAAATTGCTGTGGACTTTGTGACTAAAAGAAAAGGTGACGTCTGGAAGTTGATGAAGTTAGTTCGCCCTCTTCTGGTTGTGAAAAAAATACAGAATAAGCCGACATTCCGTCGGACTATAGAAAACCGTCGTTTAATAAAATTTTCTTTGTGGTTTAGAAAAAAGAAAAGTTGCTCTTCAAAAGATGGCACCAACTCAGAGCCAAAAGCATCAGGGTGTTCTAATGAAGGTTGCAAGAACAAGGAAACGTCCGAAAATGCAGTCTCTAATTGCGGGGAGACCACCACTCAAAACAGCGAAGCCACAGATAAAAAGAAGAAGCGAAAAGCCAAAGGGAACTTATTTAAAATCTACGGTTTAAACATTGATCCTAAAAAAAGGCCCAGGAAACACGGGAAGCCGGCTCTTCATACTGAGTTTCGATTTGAAGGATCTAAAAAAATAAGCCAAGAAGTGATTTTTTGCTTGACAGATCTTGTAAATTTCGATTTTATCAATTGGTATAATGAACGAATAAAGATCATGCAAGCGCCAAGGTCCCCTATTGGTGCATCGTTACGCAAAAAGAAAAAACTTAGCACTAAAGACCGTGACGTCAACACTGAATATTTCTATAAAGAGTTTTGTCCAAAAAAGTCTTTATCACACGAGATTTACCATCGAAAAGAATTGCGGAATGGTCTCGAAGATTGGACGATTCGTATCTTATAAATGCTCTTTAAAAATACATTGATTATCATTTAACTCGCTAAACAACCGGGACAACAATTATGAGCTTAACACGAAACCAGGTTGGTGTTTTAAAGGGTATTCTACTGGGGTTAGCTATATCAATTTCAATCATTTTGGTCGGGATTTTCTTTGATATATTTGTGATCGATGATGTTCTTTCTGAAACATCCCTTTTAATAGTCGCCATCAAATGGTCTTTGCTACCCGCGGCATTCCTTGTCATTTCAATAGCACGACTTGCGAAGCATCGTTTTTTTAGCCCGAACGATATTGATGGGGGTGCAGGTCTTTCCAGTGATTCGGAAAGGGCACAATATTTACAGTCACTTCTTCAAAATACTCTTGAGCAGTATGTTATTGCTCTAACTGTTTATCTTGCCTGGGCGGCTGTGATGCCAGCGAAATGGATTTCTGTTGTTCCCCTTGCCGCTTGTACTTTTTCTGTTGGTAGAGTATTGTTTTTTAGTGGTTTCATGAAGGGCGCATCCTCTCGTGCCCTTGGCTTCGCTTTAACCTTTTACCCAACAGTCTTGATGTTTATTATGGTTTTAGTAAAAGTCGGTTTCAAAGGATAGTCTGCTTAAGTACCAGAGTTACTTTTATTTAGTTTGAACTTGTTAAAGTTTCCTTTTATTTTATTTTAATTACCAATACTTTTATCGTTGAACGTTCAAAAATTAGGAACTTTTCTTGAGTATAGATTATGCCTTCCGATTATTCTCAGATTAGACCTGACCATTTCTTTTCCTGTGCCGAAGAAAAAACTCGGTTCAATTGGTTTGCTTTCGAACTTGCTTCCGAGATTGACAGGGCTGTCCCTTACGGAACAAAGCGAGCTTTAGCAAAGAAGGGCTATACCAAAGAGTCCTTTAATAAATCCTGCATTCATCTTGCGAGGTTATTACAGGCCGTTGTGATTAAAAAGTTAGATGGAGATATTCCTATATTTGAAATTTCTTACGTCGATATTGAGAAAGCTTTTCCAGATTTGAACGATAAAATGATTAATAAGCTATTGAACTTCACGGCTAAAGCCTGGGACAACCTTCTGAAAGTTTGTAAGACATGCCCGACTGCTTGCGTGACAAACAAGGATATGTATTCCGTCATGTTTGATGATGAGTCAAATTACTCCTAGGTCTATTGTCTACGGCTTTTTACCTCAACAATGTTGGTAGCTTTAGCTTTACCTCTTTTCAAAACCTCTATGAACTCATCTAACCAAAAAGACCAAGCTCTGGAGTTTTTAAAAGCTGATTTACCCAGATTTTCAAAGCTGTACAAAGAATGTTTCTTAGCTGTGGGTCGAGGGGCGATGTTAGTTTATGCAAAAAGCGCTTTAAGTAAAAAACTTCCCAATAATCACAATTACAGGACACGTCAGGAGATATTAGAATTATTTGATGCCGTTGAAAGTAAAGAGAAACTTGGTGGAATGATCGATCTGTATGAGCCAAAAGAAGAAGGCATCCTTGTCTTAATTACTGATTATTCATATGCCACATATTTTGTTACTGTAAATTTCTGATTCAGTCCCAAAGTCACTTTTGATGGCGAAATTTCATGAAAGCGCAGAATAACATTTCCGATGTTCCTTCGAAGGACCTCGACGTCATTAAATACAGTATAAAGAAGAAAGTATCGCAGCAACTCCCGTACTTACCTGACATTATCGAGGAAATGTTATTTATGCAAGGGAGAATAGCTTGGAATTACTACTGGACTCTTTTAGATTTAAGTACCGATGGATCGGCAAGACCTAAAATGAAGATTGAAGTGACGGTCAAATTGAAAAAGGAGTTTCATCAATTTTGTTCTGACGTGCAACATGTTTTTTCATGTAGTGTTCAGGTTACTGAAGACTTTTACCATCCACGGGTAATTGTTAAGAAGAAAAGTTCACCTAAAAAGTGATACTTTTTTTGATTTAATTGTATGGCTTACTGATGATGATTAACTTTTTTGCTAATGTTGCTGATCTTTCTGAACAGTGTTCTAGACGGTCTTCAGGGTTGGTTTCCGAGGGTGACTTGTTCCAGCGATCCCGAAACCTTCGGAGAATCTCGGCAAAACTCATCTTGGAGCCCACCGACTTCATATTTTAGTCGTTGGGGAGCTTGGTTTTTGAGACCCACTCCGCGCTTTTAGAGCTGAAGCCCAAAACATCGGATAACGCCGATTCTAGCGCCACCCCTCTCGGTTCAGGCTCCACTGGGCTAATAAGCATTTTTCATGCCAAGTATGCGGTACGGTTGAAGTGGTCGATCTGCGCTGGTTCTCGCCTGCTAGGCATCGGCAACGGGAGCTTTCAGCGTGACGTAAACGTGACTTACAGGAGTCACGTGAGGGCCAACAAGGGCGTGATAGGGCGGCATATGGGGGATCGGCAATGCGTAAGTCATTGAAAGTATTATGGTGTCAAAAGGTCGCCGGTCTGTTAATCAGTGGGTCCGTGGTTCGAGTCCACGTCGGGGAGCCAAATAGAACAAGGGCTTAACTTCAAACGGAGTTAAGCCTTTTTTCTTTGGTGCTAAGCTGGTGCTATGTTCTGTATCACCCCAGCACCGCTTTTAGCCCCCTCCAGCAAATATCCCTCGACCGATACTCGCCCAATCCCCTCGGTCTCTAACCTCCTCAGCACCGCCACATCGGTCCATTATCGGGTTGCTGTTGTCGCTGACATTTTTTCCCAGGAATTTCTCAGATCAGTCCGAGCTGACCCTACCGGATTGCCCGTAGCTGTGGCTTGTGATCCGTGAAGGCCGGTATCGGCCACTATGTGGAGCTACAAACTATGTGAAGTTCGGATGTTTATTGCTAGGCTGGCCTGCGTTGGAGCCAGCCCATTCTTCACATAGTTACAGGCTCTCCAGGAACTGGCCTAGCGTGTCAGTTGGCTGGAAACGGGGAGCGACGTCGGTTGGCTCTTGCAGGCGCGCGAGCGCCTGTTCCTTCATGGCCAGATTCGCCTCAACATACTGATGCGTCGTGGTCGGTGTTTCATGCCCGAGGTAGAGTGCAATGTCGTTGAAGTGCGCGCCTGACTGAAGTTGAAGTTACTCACAACACTTCAGAAAACTGACAGACTATGTGAAGTTCCCCTGTCGCACGCCGCGCCTCAAAGCCAGCAACCGCGCAATGGCTGGGAAAAAATTCACCAAACGTCACATAGTTTGTAGCTACACATAGTGGCCGAGAGCGGCCCATAAGTTCCCACGCAGCGCCAACTTGATAGGAGCCAGCTAGTCAAAGTTGGCTCAGACGCAGCAAAATTGAGTAGCGCTGCCCCGACCAGTTGACTCTCAGTTGACGCAAGCCGCCTGCGGGGAGTGAAAGGAAAGCTCACCCACTCCATCCCTGCCGCATCAGATTCTCGACATCCCGCCGGGCCAGCACGGTGGCGCAATCGCGCCAGGCGTCCGCGCTCGGCTGCAGGCTGTCGTTGTAGCGCAGATCAAACCCTGTCGCCTTGCGGCGCTCCTCGATGTACTGGTCCATTTTCTCGCCCAGTGTTTCGAGGTCCTCGATCCAGTCGTCGCGGATGGTATCGGGCAGTCCCCCGAAAAGGTCATGGCGGTTACGCATGCGCTCGGACAGCCGCGCGTAGACCTTCTCGTCGACAGTGCCTTGGTGAACGAGATTGAGCATATCGACCGCCGTGCGGGCCTGGCCAAAGCGCTTGATGCGACCGATGCGCTGCTCCAGGCGGGTCGGGTTCCAGGGCAGGTCGATGTTGATCAGAGTACCGAGGGTTTGCAGGTTCAACCCTTCACAAGCGGCATCGGTGGCCACCATCAGGCGGACTTCGCGATCGGCGACCATACGCTTGAGCTCTTCGCGGACGATGCCGACGGCTTGGCCGTCGCGGTAAAGTCGGCTGCGGTCAGCGCCGGCATAGAGACCGATCGTCTCTTGGGGAAAATCGGCGGCCAACGCATCCGCTACCCAGCGCGCGGTGTCGTAATACTGGCTGAAGATGATGCAGCCCAACATCAGCCAGCCTTCGTCTTGGAGATAGAAGCGCACAGCGGCCAGTTTCGGGTCTTCATCCATGGCCTCCAGTGCGGAAATCAAGCTGACCAAGGCCGCGCGCTCATCATCGTTTTGGATGGCTAGCTTCACATCGGCCTCTTCGGTTTCTTCCTGCACCTCGCGGCCGGCGAGCAGCGTCTGGGCAGTATTGATGCCGGCCACCACGCTCGAGCAGACCCGCTGCTGCATGAGACTGTGCATGAAACCGCCACCCTTGCCGCGCTTTGCCAGGACCTGACCGAAGGCGAGTGCTTCCTCATAAGCATGATCAAAATCCGGCGTGGTACGCAGTGCCAAATCCTGAAACAGCGCATTGAACCGGTGCGGCGACTGCACCAACCCCTGATCGGGATGGATATTCACGGCGATACGGTCCAACAGCCCGCGCTCTTCCAGAGTGGTGCGCTTGCGCAGCACCACATGGCGCACGAACGGATTCTCGCGCTGAAAGAAGCTCGCGCCATCGATGACACGCTCGAGCTCGGTTTCCAGATCGTCGCGCACATCGAACGGCAGATCGCTCAAGGCGCCGGCCAGGTGCGCCCGTGGTTCCAGGTCAAGCTCTTCGCGCAGATTGCGAAACAGCCGCCGCGCGTTGGGCTCGTTGCTGGAAGTCATGGTGGGCAACGGCGAGCGCAGCAACCGCCAGCCGGCCTCGATCGTGGTCACCTGCTCCTCGCCACAGAGGATCGGCAGCACCTGGCGCGGGCGATGCCAAGGGGCGAGATCATTGCCGAGCACGAAGCCCGTGCTGCCCCGGTGCAGCACGCGCATCAAATCCCACAGGTCCTCGGGCGTGGTCTGGATCGGGGTGGCGGTCCCCAGCAGGACATGCTCGGCGCGATCGGCGATGGCGAGCATGAAGGCTAGCAAGGCATTCGGCTCATCGGCCTTGGCGCCGATGCCGTGGCGCGAGCGCGCCTTGTGCGCCTCATCAAGAATCACCAGCGTGAAGCTGATCCCCAGCAGCACTTCTTTCTCGCGCGAGGGCTGCACCATCAGTCCGGTGGAGACGATGCCCATGCGCAAGGGGCTGCGGGCGATCTGCTCGGGTCCGCTTGGAGAGATCGCGCGCTCCTCGGGATCGAGCCACACCTTGCGCCGCGAGTCCCAGCGCGCCGCTGGGATGCCGAGCTTGTCGAGCAGTTCGGTTTGCCACTGCTCGCACAGGGTCGCCGGGGCAAAGATCACGATCGGCTTGCGCCGCTTGTTCCCGTTGCCCGCGGCCTTTTCATCCAGCAGGCAGAGTGTCAGTGCCGCGGTACCCAGTGACAGCGTCTTGCCCAAGCCCACTTCGTCGGCCAGCAGCAGGCGCACCTGGCCGTGGTCCTTGTGATGGCGCAGGCACTCTGCGACGAACCCCTGCTGCCAGGGCTGCAAGGTCATGCCCTCGCGGTAGAGCGGGGATTCGATCAGCGCCGCGGGGGTGAGGGTGTCCTCGCTGTCGAGCTCCGGCAGTGCTACCTCGACCCGCCGGCCGCGCCGGGCCACCTCGCGGCACACCGCTTCCGGTAAGGGGCGCGCGGCATTCCAGAGAAACTCGAACTCGGCCTCGATCCAGGCGATGCCTTCGGGCGCGTCGTCCTGCCACAGAATCTCGTAGTGTCGTTGCCAGCCGTGTCGGGTCTCGTTCATCGAGCCGATGAAGCCGACCTTGGTCCCGTCGGCGCGCTCGATCACCCCGGCTTTGCCATGGACGAAGCCGCAGACGCTGTCCGGCGCGACGCGGATTGCCTCGCCGCGTTTGGCCAGAAATTCATGCAGCCGCTGGTAGCGCGGGCGATTGAGCAGGGATTCCGCCTCGATGGAGCGCTCGTTCCAGCGCCCGAGCATGCGCATCTCGCGCAGCTGGGCAACCTTCAAATCCTCGGGCGCCAGATCGACGTTGCAGACGATGCGCACCTCCGGGATCGGCTCCAGCCACTCGTGGGCGATCTCGAACAGGGAGCTGGTGAAGTAACCGGCGATGCGCAGATAGCGGCGTGCGCCTTGGAGCTGCTCGGCCAGAAAGCTCTGGTCGAGACGGTGGGTGCGGGAGGAGAAGCGTTGGATGGTCATCGCGTCTGCGCGCAGAAACTGGGTGATTTATCCAATCATGCCCTGGCGCATCCGTCATGCAGCCTCGGAGACGACCCGCTCGATCTGCAGCGGATAGACGCCGAGCTTTTGCGCATCCAAGATGGTGATCTCACCGATGCCTTCGGCGGTATAGCCGATATTGACATTCCAGCTCACCGACTCGTCCCGCACAACGGGACTCTTTGACATCTCGATAAACAGGATGTCGTCTTCTTCATAGTAGGTAATCTTCATGTGGCACACCGCTCAGGCCAGTTAATCATGGCTGTCTTGACGATAACGGCCTGCTTGGTCGCGAAAGCGTAATAGGAGAGATTCTTGGGCTTCTCCGCTCGGTCATCGTTCTCACGGTAGACGACTTTCATCGTTTGCCACTCTGTGCACGCGCTTGAGTTGAGCGCCAAGATGGGTCGACGCAGTTGCCAGATCGTATTCAGCCTGAAGGTTCAGCCAATAATGCGGCGACTGATCGAATGCCTGGGCGAACAACAAAGCCAGGTCGGCCGTGATCGGTTGTTCTTCGCTGACCACGGCCGCCAACCGATCCGGTGTGACTTCGATGGCTTGGGCAAACTCAGCCTGGGATAGCTCCAGTTCATGCAGGAGTTCGTCGAGAAATGCACCTGGGTGAACAGCAGGAAGACCGTTTGTAATCATTTCGCTTAACCTCAATGGTAGTCGACGACTTCCACATCAAACGCATCACCATTCTCGAACCGAAAACAAATCCGCCATTGGTCGTTAATGCGAATGCTCCATTGTCCGGCCCTGTCGTGCCCTAAAGTTTCCAAACGGTTGGATGGCGGAAAGCGAAGGTCGCCGATTTGCGTGGCTGCTTGGAGTTGGATCAATCGCATGGTGGCACGTTTCAAAATATCCGGCGGTAGGCGACGCGATTTTCCGGTTTGGAAAAAGCGCTCCGTCTCGGTGTCGGCGAAACTTTTGATCATGGGTGTGTAACCGATCTATTGGAACCGCTGGTTGCGCATGCGACTGGCGATGGCCTCGGCCGCGCGGCGGGTCTCGGGCTGGCGGGCCTTGGCGGCGATGAAGGCGGCCATGTCCACCAACTTCGGGCGCAGGCTGAGATAGTCCGGCACCGCATCGCGCAGGTTGGCCATGACCACATCGGGTTCCTTATCGGCCAGGAACTCCTGGATGGCGACAATCAGCGCCCCGAGCGGGGTGGGTCCGATCTCGGTGCGGTCGGTCAGATCGCGGGCCTTGAACTCGGTGACGGTCTTCAAGCGAGCCGAGTTGGGCTTGATGCTCGCCATGATCGCCGCATAGTCGTCGACGCGAAACGCCTTGGCGAAGTTCTGGTAGTTATCAAGCTTGGAGGCGCCGGCGGTCTCCATGTCGAGCATGCGCAGATAGAACCGCTGGATGCCGCTGATCGCGCCCCAGGTCTCGGCCTCAAGGCCGTCCGGGACCAGCAGGCTATTCGCGGTTTCGGCGGCCTGATCGACGATCTCATCGACCACGGTGGTCTCATCCTTGCGGCGCGGGCGCAGCGCGAAGCTGGTGACATCCTCGCCGCCGATGTGGGTGTTGCCAGTCAGCACTTTCAGGGCCGCGGCATAACCGGCCATCTGCAGATCGGAGTCGTTGAAGACCGGCGCGCCCATCTTGGTTTCGGTCTCGCTGTTCAGATGCAGCATCTGCCTGATCTGCTCGTCGACCTCGCGCTTCACCGCCGGCAGGATGCGCTGCTTGAAACCGGGGCGGTCACCGGGCGGGCGCTTGCGCAGCATCAGGATCACGGTGCCCTGCACATAGCCGCCCTTCTTAAGCTCGGAGGTGGTTTCGGTGGCGATGTACCAGGCGCCGACCACTTGCAGACCGGATGCCCAGAAAATGCTGACCATGTCGGACCAGACGCCGGTGTCCTGGTGGGTGAACATCACGCACTGCATGCCGTTGTCGGGCATGTGCGCGGTCATGGCTTGGTAGGCATCGACCATGCCGCGCCGGAAGTCGTCGCCGGAGCCTTTGATGGCCAGCTCGCGACGGGAGTCCCAGGTCCATTGGTCGAAGGGTGGCGGTGGGTTTTTGCGTAGCCAGGCGATGAAGTATTCGGTGATTTCGTGGTAATGGACGGCGTCGGCGTAGGGAGGGTCGGTAACAAAGATATCCGTCGTTTCGAGATCGCAGTCGGCGGCATGCGGTAGCACTTGATGATCGGCAGTGAAACCGGAGCCACCTGGGTACTGGTATCGCAATACGTTCATCGCCGACCACCATGAACGAGCTGCGAAACTAAACAATGTATTCAGCGCTTGATTGGAAAATACGTTTGCAGGCAAATCACGACCGCCGCCATTCTTATGTGGTGGCGTCGAGTGCCAGCGAACCAATCGTCCCGAGTTATCCAGTAATGTATTGATATTGAATTTATCTTCCGCGTGTTTAGCGGCTTGATTGAGCAGGGCGGCGGAAAGCAGCGTGCGCGGATCGAACAACTGCTGCCAATACATCCACCCGCGCTCACGATGCAAGCGCGTCGTCTCGTCACCCGGCTCAATCGCCATATCCGGCACCAGTCCTTCCTGCTGCCAGCGTGCCAGATGCTCAGCAACCATGGCCTCGACCCGGCGCTCGCGCTCCCGATCCTCCTCGGTCACGGCGGCAAAAAAAGTCTCTGGGCGATGGGAACTCAGCGTCTCGCGCGTCATCCACTGGATGCAATAGAGCCGTTCCCGAAAGACATCCTCGGGACGCGGCTTGAAATCCTGCTGTTCCCAACGCCGCAACCGATTCGCGGTATTGCCCTCGGCATCGCGATAATCGCCGCGCAGGGTCTTGATCGAGGTGCGATAGGTTTTGCCATCCAGCGCATAGACCAGATGGCCATCCTGCACCGTGCCGCGCTCGGCGGTTTCCATCTCGGCACTGGAGGCACTGCTGTGAATCTCGATCTCGAAACGCTGGTTGGCCGGATCGGGTACCAGCTTGGCGATCACATTGCGCGTCTTCGAGATCACCCAGCTTGGTGCCATGGGCACCATCCACCCGGTTTCCGGGCAGCGCGTCTCCAGACAATAGAGATAGGCCTTGGCTCGATTCCCCTGACGATCATGCTCGATACCTAACTTGGTGATCTCCCGATCAACAGCCTCAGCTACCTCACGCTGCGCCTGCTCGATCTCGGCACGCTTCTCCGGCGGCGCGCCGATGATGTTCAGCGCCCCCCAGGTCAGCATGCAGGCGATGGGATTGAGGTCCGAGGCATAGACATCGCAGCCCAGGCGCGCGGCCTCAAACGGAATCGACCCGCCGCCGCAGAAGGTATCGCCCACCTTGGGTCGATGGCCGAAACGCAGAATACCGAGCTGCTCGACCACTTCCTGATGCGACTGCGCCTGAATGCCGAAGCGCCCCAGATGGGCGTTCACTGCCGGCCAGATCGGGGCATAGAGCGCGGTCTGATCCAGCTCCTCCGGGCGTTTGCACCGCGCGGCGCGTTCCTCGTAGGTGGGCAAGCGTTCCAGCATCCGCCCATAGAGCGCGAGCTTCATCGCCTCGGTGCACTCCTTGCGCCAGCGGATGCGAATGCCTTCCTGGTCCGGGTCCAACGGAAAGGTCCAATGACTGACTTCGCCGGCGGACAGCACCGTGGCTTCGATTTTGTAGGTGAAGTAACGCCAGGGGTCATCGAGACTCAGCGAACGTGCAATCTCCGTTGGCTTGAATGCCTTGGCTTCCAGCGCGCGTCGTGCCAAACCACCAAGATCGAACGCCATCAGCTGCTCGAAAATCTCCAGATCCTTTTCAGGATCATCGGTCTGCGGCAGCAAACTCCCGAGCAAAATCGCCCGCACCAGGATCAGCGGCTTGCGCCCCTTCCAGTAGGAACCCAAGGCCGTCAGCGTCTGCCCAGCCCCGGCCTTGCGCTCGCGCTGCGCCTCGAAGGATACCTTCTGCGCCGGAAATACCGCTTCGATGAGGGCCGGGGCGTCCTTGAGGGCGAAGGGATTTAGATCTGGTCTGTTCACAGAATTATGCTTGCTCAGCGATGAGGTCCTCGCTTTTCAAATACTCAAAAAACCGATCCAATATCGTCGTGTTGCGCTCAATGATCTGTTGCTCCCCAAAGTCGTCATAAGCCATTAAATTGTTGATTTCACGAATTTTGCTTGCCTCTTTGTTTTTTCCACGGCGTTGCGCGCCGCTGTAGATTTTCTTTTTATCGTCAAAATGGTAATCCGATGCTTTAATATTAATACTGGCCTCAAGCAGTATTTTGTTCCCCAACGAATCGAGATTGCGCTTGTCCTTCAGGCCGCCTTGGATTTCTTGACGCTTCCTTGAGTAAATATGTTCCAGATGGAAAATCTCCTTGAGGTCAAGCAGCGGTTGTTCTGGAAAAGTATAGGCATACCATGTGATCAAGGAACGCGTCACATTCCGCTGATTGGTAAACTCAAAATTCTCGAAAAATGAGCGCGCTTGGCCGTGCTTAAACCGATGTTTGGCGAAGGTCACGTCATCACCATTAACAATCCGCACCATCTCATCATAAACCGGTGTACGCAATGCATTGACACCAGGATTGGTGATCGCGTAGGCAAAAATAAACGCCGTAATTTTAGAAAGGAACTGGGCGAATTTAACGTCATCCAATAACCCATCTTCATTTCGATGTTGCAGGAAATAAACCGACGCCAGGTAAAACCACATACCGTTTGGCGCATAATGCAGGACAAAAAGCTTTTTAAGTACATCCTCCGAGAACCGGGTTTTGTCCTGTTGCATAACACTCTGCCAGAACAACGCCAAGGCTTTTAGCTCGGTCAATGTCGTTGGCGCCTTCAAATACTGATATTTGTTGCGTTCATAGAACTTACGCAGTGCCTCAGTGGTCGTGCTCTTGTTGCCTTCCCTGGCGCGCAGGAAATACATATAGCGCGCGAAGAGCTCATCCATCGGCGTGCCAGTGAGCGGATTGAAGATGGCACTGGTTATTTCCTCCAGTTCCTTCCACTCGCTGATGAAGTCCTCTTTCTTGGCGAGACTGCTGTAGAACTTATAAAACTGAGCTTTGAAAATATCCGCATCGGAGAGTGGCAAACCGCGGTCGTTTAGCGTCGAGAAGATCCGGAGTGCGGTATCCTGGGACTCCGCTTCAATCGGCAATAAAATGCAATTGTTCAGGATGCGCGCCGGCAAGTAAGCAAAATAACCTGGAAATTTCTGCAAAAAACCCTCGATTTTATTCTCGAAGAACTGATAGTTCTTGACATACTGGCTCTTACTATTCGGCTGCACGATGCCGGTCCGAAGGAGGTCCAGAAACTCTTCTTTATCCGCATCCGTCGCTACTTCGGAGTTAATTTTTAGCTTTGTTTTATCGGGAGAACCAAAGGCATCTGTCTTCCAAATGCACTTTTCGATCAACTCCCGCGTGAGTTTTGAGTTTTTATCCTGCATATCGGCGAAACGGTCATAAAATGCTCGCAGGATAATCATCAGGGTTGTCAGGCGTTGCTGCCCATCTATGACCTCGGATTTTCCGTTTTCGTTTTTATACGCAACTATTGAGCCAAGGAAATATTCTTCATTCTCATCAAAGGCATCACAATTATCATTGGGAAATGAGAAGACAAACATGTCATCCCAAAGCGTTTGGCATTGCTCTTCATCCCAGGCATAAGGGCGTTGATAGTCAGGAATAAGGAAATCGGCTTTTTTATCAGAAAAAAGATCCAGAATCGTTTTTTGATCGACGTTTAACTTGGACATGTTGTCCTCGTATTATTTCGCATGGCTTTCTACCCCTCAATTTCAGTTCATCTCAGGCGGCGACTGGCGAATCCAGTCTTCCACCGTCAGACCGGGGAAACGGCGAAAATGGCGCAGATTGCCAGTGACTAGTTCAGCTCCCCGCGCCAGCGCAATCGATGCGATAAACAGATCGGCATCGGGCAGCATCTCGCCACTGCGCGCTAAAGCCGCTTTGTGCTGGCCAAATTGCCGCGCCGCTGCGTGATCCAATCCCAGGATGTCGAGCGTACTGAGGAAATCCGCCACCAGCGCGCGCGCTTGATCCGGTGCCGTCGACTTGGCGGTACCGTACTCCAGCTCGCAGGCCGTGATCCAAGTGGTGACAACGCGGGCTTGGGTGTGCCGGCGCCAATGCAGCACCTGCCGATTGCCGCGCAAGATCTCAATGCACACATCTGTGTCGAGAATCTTCACAGATCAAACTCGCGGCCCAGGGTGCGCGACGCCTCCACTTCCGCCGCCATGGCCGTCAGCGCCGCATCGCCTCCTGGCCAACGTCCGCTCAAGCGTGCCCAGGCAGCGAGTTGCGCTTCTTGTTCAGCCGCGCCGGCCTGCGCGGGCGATGCGCACGAGTCGTTAGACATGGCCTGTTCCAGCAACAACATCGCTTCGCTGTTCAGGCTGCGTCGTTGCGCCCGAGCGCGTACACGAAGTTGTTCAAGCAGTTGATCGGGAAGATTTTTGAGCGTCAGAGAGGACATGGGCGGAAGACCAGTTTCAGGTAACATGCAACCACTTTGGTTGCATAGCCTAGGGTTGTCAATACCAGCTTTCAATGGGGTTTTTGTTTCTTCGCCAACATCGAGTTGACGACAGACTTCACCGATCCTCTCGGGTATGCCAGAGCCGCAGCAGGTAAATCACCTCGCCGATAATCTCATAGCGCAGCTCTTACTGGCCGATGACCAGCCGCCGCACCTCGCGTGGAGCGAACTGAAAAAGATCAATGGGGGACGGGCAATGGCTTGTCGCTGTCCAGGCGCTCAGCCCAGGCTTGGACCGCTTGATGGTCGATCACGCGGCCTGCGTCAACATCGGCCAAGGCCTCGCCCGTCAATCGGTCGCGCTCTTTCTGCAGGGCGATCCAAGACGAGAGCGCTTGCTTGATGACCCATCCACGGGAGCGCTCCAAGCGCTCGGCCACCTGGTCTAACCGCTCAGCCAGCGGGAGGGGAACGTGCGCGGTGAGCACGCGGGTGTCAGCTTTTGCCATGGGCGAATTCCTTGGGGGAAAAATGATTGATGATTAATCATAGTTCATCACTCGCGATCCTAATCGTCGAACAGTGCCAGCGTCTGTTGCGGACGGGCATCGACTTTCGGGACCAGGCGCCGGGAATGCACGAGTTCATTCTGCGCCACATCGCCCAGGGCGTAGCGCAGTGCGACGCGCCAGCCTTGCTCGCCGTCCTGAATGCCGCCACTGGCGATGGCCGTCATGCCAAACAGCCACCAGCGCTCTTCCGGGCGCAGGGCCAGCCAGTTGCGCACAGCGACGGGAATTTTGTCCGGGTCCAGATGTTCGATCGCCCAGGCCAGCACGCACAGCTCCTTGCCGAGCAGACGATCGACCGGATTGTCACCGACCTTCCAGGTACCGGTGGCAAGGTTGTGCTCTTTCAAGCGAGCATTGAAGGCGCGCTGCACTTCGGCGCGAATCGCACTCCAACGCGCGCGTTGCAGCAGGACGCGGTCCAGCACCTGCTCCGGCGCGGCGCCGGCGCCCATCCCAAGGTGCTCGCTGATCAGGACCGTGGCGGCGTTGCCCCGGGGGATGGTGACGACGAAGTGATGTGGATCGGAGGTGGCCGGCACGCCAAAGCCCAGAGTGCGATGGGCATAGACTGGCTTCGCCGAGCGTTTTCCAAGACCTGCCCCCGCATTGGCGCGCGCCGCATGGGTCGGCACGCTGATCGTGGCAGTGCTCATGCGTCTTGCTCCACATCACCGACGGACAGCCCGACGCCAACCAACTCGGCGAATTGCTTCAGCGCATAGCCATCGCCGAAGTTGATGCCGCCGCGAATGGTGACCTGCACGCTCGCGTGCTCGTCGCCAATCGCCTCGCGCACACCGCGGATGGCGGTTTCGATGGCGGCGAGGGTCAGCTCGCGCTCGTTGAAGCGGATTTGCACCCCATGCTCGCCTTCGCCGATGACGATCATCACGCCACGCAGATGGATGTCGGGACGACCACTGAAGGTATTGATAATGCCGAAGACCTTGTCGGTGTTGTCGATGGCGATGCGCTTGGTCTCGGGGATGCGTGCCGGCTTGGTGATATCGATGTTGACCCGGTCGTCGCCATCGGCCGGGATGGAAATTTTCGCGACCTTCTCCACCTCACCAGCCTTGGCGGCCACCAGCAGGGTCGACGCGGAAGCCGGCACCGCGAAGGGCTCGCTGTAGAGCGTGCCTTCCTTGGGATTGGTGCCATCGAGGCTGTAGCGCATCTCGGCCGCGGGCGTGCAGCGCAGCTCGAGCTTGCGGCCGTCGGCGACCTTGTGCAGCTCATGACGGATGGTGAGATCGGCCGTCCAGCGGGTCGGCTCGCCGGTCTGGTACTTGCCGCTGCTGTCGATGGCGAGGAAATAGAGTGTCGCCTCGGTGGTGCGATATTCCTCGAGGTTGTCGACCTGCTCGTCCTGTTCGCTGACGGCGTTGGTCTTGAGGACACAGACGCGCGGGCTGTCGCCGGCGTTGCGCGGGGTGAGGGAGAGGATGGTCTCGCCGGTCTCGCGGTTGGTGCTCAGCGTGGTGACATTGACCGAGGTCTTCTCGGCCGGGAAAGGTCCTTTTTCGATGTGACCATCGGCATGTTGCCGCCAACGGCCCTGCTTGAGCGCCTCATCACGCAGAACCTCGAGGCCGCGTGCTCCTGGGAGCCAGGGCCAGGTCGGGTCGGTCTTGGCACGCATGACCAGATCGCGCCAGGGGACGCGCCGATCCGAGGCGGGCCAGAGGAAGGTTTCAGCCATGGCCCAGTAGTTCGGTAGCTCGTCG
This sequence comes from Thiorhodovibrio frisius, assembly GCF_033954835.1. Lineage (NCBI taxonomy): Bacteria > Pseudomonadati > Pseudomonadota > Gammaproteobacteria > Chromatiales > Chromatiaceae > Thiorhodovibrio > Thiorhodovibrio frisius. The sequence goes on along the minus strand of NZ_CP121471.1, from coordinate 1,816,334 downwards.
GTCATGTCGAGCGCGAGCTTGTTGTCGCAGCGCGCGCTGGCAAGCAATTTCTCGATCTGTGTCTCGGCGGAATAGTCGCCTTCGCCAAAACTCAGGCCATTGTCGATGGTTGCCATGACCAGCTCACCATCGCCGCCCGGAAAAAAGAGGCGGTTGAAGGCGCCAGAAACGGCTTTGGTGAAGCGTTCCTCCAGTTCCTCGAGCTTGTCACGCGCCTCGTCATAGAGACTATCGCCGGGCTTGAGGTTGGCGTGGATTTTCTCGATGGCGTAAAGCTCTCGCAGACGCGCTTCGACCTCGTTGGCCAGGTGACTGTCTTGGCCAGAGAGGATCAGGACGTTGTTCTTCTCTTGCTGGAACTCGTAGAAGGTGCGAATCGCCTCCGGTGGCGTGCGCCCGTCGGGCTGCACCACCAGCAGGATGCGGCTGCCAGACAGCTTCACGTCGTCCAGCTTGGGCATGATCTGCACGTCCTGGTAGGCCGCGCGGGACTTGCTCTGGGTCTTGAACAGGCCGGTCAGGCGATTGATCAGCGCCTGCTCGATCTTAGGCAGCGGCACTTGGCGTGCGTCGCGCTCAATGCGCCGCCCGAGGTTTTCGGTCTCCTTGAAATAGAACTGCTCGTTTTCACGGTGCAGATACCAGGCGCGCTCGCGCAGGCGATCGAGGCCGGCAAGAAATTCATCGGGCTTGCGATGCGCGGCAACCAGGTACTCGATGATCTCGGCCTGGGTGAGCCCACTGTGAGCGCCGACCGCGCGCGACAGCGAGGCTGAGAGCACCAGCTTGGCGACCTGGGAGGCCGCGTCACCGCCGAGATCGGCATCGATCTCTTCGGCGCGCGCATTGCCATCGTCAGCGATGTCGTTGACCACGGCGGGAATCAGCGCGGAATTGATGCGCTGCATTTCGTCACGCACCTCGACATCGTTCAGATTCAGATGCTGGGTTCCGATGAGGAAAACGTCGTTGTCATCACGCTGCCAGACACTGCGCAGCAGCCTGGCGGTGAACTGCATCAGTCCGCGCGTCTGGCGAAAACCTTCGTTTTCCTTGAACAAGGCGACCAGGTTTTTGAACGAGGGATGGAAGGGATAGGTCTCGCGCACTTCCTCGGCCACTTCCTCCATGGAGCGCGCGGCGATGTAGCCGCCATCCTCGGCCGCCTTGACCTGTTCGGCGAAGGTCTCCGCCACCGAATCAACGGTTTTGTCCTCCGGAAGCGCGGTGAACAGGCGCTTTTTGAGGATTTCATAAATCTCGTTACCGGCCAGCTGCACCGGAGTGATGGTCTGCGCCTGGCGGTTGGATTCCTGCTTCAAATTGGACATGACCCGCGCCAGGTCCTTGGTCTGCGCCTCGTAGCTGCCCGACAGGTTGGCGATGACCACACAGCAACGCGGCAATTTGATGGCGGCGGCCAACAAGTTGCTCAGGCTGTAAGTCACCACGTCCGCGAGGGACCCCTTGCCCACGACCCGGGTCGAGGCGTTGAGCATGTAGGGCGGAAGCTCATCGAGCAGGATCAGGGTCGGTTTCTCGCCGATGATCTCGAGCCATTTCTTCTCGTCGACACCACGCGGACCTGACTCCCAATAAGGACGGATGAGGTCGGCCTCGATTCCATCCGGCCCGAGCTGCTCGGCGATCTCGCCCCAGATGTAATGATCGGGATCGTTGCGCCCGTTGAAGGCGGCGATGCGTGCCGGGCCAAAGTCCAACCGCTCGGCGAGTTCTTGCGGTAACGCCTCACCCCGCAAATGCTGATGCTTCGCCAGCAGCCCCAGGGCGACCATCATGTGCGTCTTACCACCACCCATGGCCTGAGCCAGCTCGAAGGCGGCCTGGTCGGACTTGCCCGCCAGACGCAGCAGCCCCTCGCGAAACAGCTCTTCCATGCCCTGGGTGACATAGTTACGCGAAAAAAACGCGCGGCCGTCGCCTTCGTCCGAAATCAAGTCCGACAGGTTCTCGATGGCCTCGGTCATCCGGTAGTCATGGACCATCGGATGAATTTGGCAGGCGTCACGGACGGTGGCGAGCACGGCAGTCTCCTTGCGCGGGACTCAAACAACCCAAGAGTCCAAAAAGAAATCCAAAAATCATGCACATAATATAATCACATGACATGTGCCCAGCAACCGAGATCGTATCTTCAGCACGCGGACGACCGTAGGAGCCGTGCGGTCTCCGAGCGGCTCCTTGGCCAAGGACTGTGTTGAGCTGGCGCGCCGCCGCTAACTGTTTGATTGTGCATTTGTGTCCGTTGATCGAACTGTCTGGGACGGCCCGGTTGATTCAAGTCATGGTCCGCGCCAGCTTCGCTTCTTGGAGTTTCGGGCGATTCCGGAACAGCGCGGTGAGCCACTCATGCTTGATGGCTTCCGTCCAGCGGTCTCGACATTGCTGGTTTGTCCTATGCTAGACTTTCCTACAATTCCGTAGAAAACTCGGGAATGTCCGAATGACCCAGATCTCAGCAAACATTTCTCCTGAAACGCGTGACCGTCTCGAACGCTATGTTCGAGCGCGCGGCCTGAAGAAAGGATTCGTGATCGAACAAGCCCTCCTGCATCACCTACAGGCGGTCAGTGAAATTCCGGACGATGCGCTGATCCCGGGGCGGCTTGTCGTCGGACGCGAGGCCGGAGATAGGCTGCTTGAACGATTATCGGCCAACGAGCCGCCGAATCATGTGATGCAGGCGCTCTTCGACGACCCCGGAAATGCTCTGCCGCTTGATTCCGAATGAATCTTCGGATCCGCAGACTCGAACCCGGCGATGATCGCTGCCGATTCGCCAGCGGAAATCCTGATCTTGATCGGTTCTTTCAGCGCTTCGCGGGCCAGAATCAGTTTCGTCATCACCTCGGAGTGACATACGTTGCGGTCGCGGAGGGCGACATCCTCGGCTTCGTCACCGTTGCTCCGTCCGAGATTACCATTGACGCACTTCCGGAAGAGCGTCGTCGCCGGCTTCCACGTTATCCACTGCCAGTCCTGCGTGTCGCTCGACTTGCCGTGGGTCAACACGCGCAAGGTTGCGGAATCGGCAAGGCCCTGCTGCGTTTCGCGTTGGAGCTCGCCCGCCGAACAGCAGAGGACATCGGCTGCGTCGGTGTTGTGGTCGACGCCAAGCCCGAGGCACAGGACTTCTATCTGCGTTATGGTTTCGAGCCGTTCGCCGCGCTTGAAGGCACCTTGCTCGACCGACCGGAGCCCACTCCGATGTTTCTCCCTCTCTCCGCGATTCCGTCCTCGAAGGTTGATCGCATCGAATGCAAGCGCTCAACCAACTGAGCCATGTCAGGCTGGTCAGCTGACCATCCAGAGTCCAGCCACCTCCGGACGTTTAGCCGTTGTCGGTGCGCGGTGCCACCAGCTCTGGTTAGGTTGCGTCATCTTCCGAGAACAGGTATTTCAGCATACGCTCCGGCGCATTTAGAAAGTCCTTGGTGACGAGGAAATGTTCTGTATCACGGTAGGCGACTTCCTCAATTCCGCTGCCTGTAAACTGGTAAAGAGTAGCTCCCGGGTATGCCAGCAATATCGGGGAGTGCGACGCAATGACGAACTGCGCATGACCCGGAGCTTCGAGATCGTGGATTATTCTTAGAAAGGCCAGTTGGCGTTGGGGCGACAGGGCAGCCTCGGGCTCATCCAAAATGTATAGCCCGTGCTCAAATCGGTTATCGAATAACGCAAGGAATGACTCTCCGTGTGACTGCGCATGGAGCGATTTGCCTCCGTATGCCGTTGCGCCGCGCCGATTGTAACGACAGGATTCTTTTTACCGTTCTCAGAAAGGATATTTGAGGCGGCAACCCGTCGCGGAAAAATCTTGACGTATTTGAGGTCGGGGACGCCCGCAAGATCGGTTGCAAGGCGGCGTACGACGGGATGGATATCCCTCACCGTCCGAGCCGTCATCACGCGCTCGTGATTAATCAAATTGCGTTTAGCCATCCTTCGCCCTCGAATAGAGTGAGATTGCGTCAGCGAGAACCAGGAGGCTCTAGCAGGCTGCCCCGTGTCGCTTATCCCTTCACGCACACCACCTGCTTGAGGGTATGCACCACTTCGACTAGGTCACTCTGGTTGGCCATGACCTGGTCGATGTCCTTGTAGGCGCCGGGGATTTCATCAAGCACCCCTTTGTCCTTACGGCACACCACACCTTGGGTCTGGGCTTCCAGGTCGGCTGGCTTGAACTGCTTCTCGGCGGCGGTGCGGCTCATGCGCCGCCCTGCGCCGTGGGCGCAGGAGCAGAAGCTCTCGGGGTTGCCCTTGCCGCGCACGATGTAGCTTTTCGCGCCCATGCTACCGGGAATGATGCCAAGATCACCTTCCCGCGCGCGGATGGCACCCTTGCGGGTGACCCAGACATTGGCGCCGAAGTGGTTTTCACGATCCACATAGTTGTGATGGCAGTTGACCACTTCCTCGGTGACGCTGAACTCCGGCAGATGCCGCGCAAGTGCAGCTAAAACCAGGCGCATCATCTGGTCGCGATTCTCGCGCGCGTAGGTCTGCGCCCAGGAGACGGCCTCGACATAGTCGTCGAAGTGCTCGGTACCCTCAGGCAGGTAGGCCAGATCCCGATCCGGGAGTTGGATCATCCAGCGCTCCATGTCGCGCCGGGCCAGCTCGATGAAGTAATGGCCGATGGCGTTGCCACGGCTTCCGGAGTGCAGCATCACCCACACCCGGTCGGATTCATCCAGACAGACTTCGATGAAGTGATTGCCACCGCCCAGGGTGCCGATCTGGTTGACCCAGTTGGAGAAGCGCCCGAAGGCCTTGAGCAATTGCGGGTGCTTGTCGGTCATGACCTTGAGCGGCGCAGCGAAGGGCTCAGCCGCATCGGTCAGCGCCCGATCATCCTTGTGCTGCGCGCGCCCGACTGGCACGTCGCGGCTGATTTGGTCGAACAGCTTCTTCAGGCCCTTCTCATCGAGCTGATCCGCCGTCAGCGAGGTGCGCGCAGCCGCCATACCACAGCCGATGTCGACCCCGACGGCGGCCGGGATGATGGCCTTGTCGGTGGCAATGACGCTGCCGATAGTCGCGCCGATGCCAAGATGGACATCGGGCATGGCAGCGACATGCTTGTGAATGAAGGGCAGCCTGGAGATGTTGATGAGCTGCGCTTGCGAGCGTGCATCGATGTCATCGGTCCAGACCTTGACGGGCTTCTCACCCTCGGTGAATACCTGCCGGATGGGCATGCTTGTTCCTCCTCGCCGCTTCGGAGCGGCAGTGTTGGTCCGGCGCGCCAGGGTATAACCAGGGCGCCGAGACGACATGACCGCCATTGGCTTTTATGCGCCAACGGGGCCGAACCACGGCGGGATGGCGTTGCGAAGAGGAGGTTTCGGAAAAAGAAGCCTGGGAACTCCGGTGTTGCTCAACCCCGCCAGATCGACTGACGGGGACACCGGTCAGGCGATCAGCAAGTGCGCGCTGTCGTTTTGCCGAATGGTCGGCGGTTGAGGTAGCAGCGGCGCAGTGATGAGCTGAGGTAATCGACATGGATCGCACTGGACAGATCGCTCGCGCGCAAAATCACCGAACCGCCTGATGTCAAATCGGCAGTGGTCGGTGTGAGCGCGACGGCGAGCAGTGCGTGATCCAAAGCGGTATCCTCGTATCAGCCAGCAAAGCAATTGGATGCCGAGGCATCCGTGTGGATAAAAGTCTAGACCTGATCTTTCCCCATCGCAAGCAGCGGCTATGGTCCAAACATCACGGCTGATTGCATCCTCTTCCCCGTCATCTTCCAACCTAGGCGCTGTCCTTTGGTGATCGCATTGCTCCCGCGCGTGCGTTGGTTGAATCCGGTAGAGCGCTCAATTGTGCAAGACGTCCGCACATGAATCAGAAGCCTCTTTTGCACTGTCGACGCACGAGCCTACCAGCACCATGCCCGTGCTATGTGTGCTGGGCTCCAAGCCGAAAGAACCGCCGATCGAGGCGCGCGGCACGGCGGTCATTCTTGAGGCGATGCAGGCCACCGCAGTTCGCCGGCTGAAAACGCCGGCGGTGACCTGAAGCCAGGACGCAAGTTTTGGTGGGTTAGGAGCGCGCGGTCGGGACTTGCCGCAACAGATGAAAGCTGCGCCCCTGCGATGCTTCAGGCTTACCGGCGGGACATCGGGACTTGACAACCGGCCCGGAGTTTATAAACAGCCACCGCTGGGACACACGTTCTGCGCGAAAATGCTTGTTTCAACCACTTACAAGATGATGGAATAGGCACCAGACAAAAACAAAAACAGTCACTTATAGACCGTAAAGAATCTGACCAATCGAAAACGAAGCGCACCAAGACAAGGACTTAGGCGCCTTGTGACAACTTTACCCACAAGGTTATCCACAGAGTCGGTGGATAAGGGACTTTCTTAAAGCGACATCGGGGATTTACCCATCCTTGCTTCGAGAAAACCTGAGTCTCCGCGCCCAAATGAAGCCAGCAGGTCGATGCGTCGCTCGCCTGAGCCAGGTCGCCCCTTTTCCCTCAAGCCGGCTGGCTGAAAACTTCGCGGAATGGGCCAAGCGTGGTTCGCTCCGAGGACCAGTCGGTGATGGCAAAGACCACCTGATCGAAGGCGCGGGGGAATGCCTGCTCCAGATGCGTGCGGAAGGACTCGGCAGTGCGTCGCGGATCATTGCCGAAGGCACCGCAGCCCCAAGCGCCCAGCACCAAGGCGTCATGGCCCATGGCATGTGCGATGGCCAGCACCCGATGAATGCGCTGGTGGAGCAGATCGCCCGAGCGCGGCTGGCCGACCCTCGGCGCATAGGGCGCGGCGCAGGTCAGGAAGGTCAGCGGCCAAGGCGCATCCAGCGCTGTGCCATCATCGCGGCGGAACACTGGGACCAAGGGTGAGTAGATGGCCCAGTCGGTTGAATCAGGCAGCGGACGTTGCTGGTGGTCGGCGTACATCGGATCGCCTTGCAGCGTGGCATAGAGCGCACTGGAACGGCACAGCACTTCTTCCTGCGCGCGCGCACCATGCAGAAAACCACCGCCAGGTTGGATGCCGTTGGCGAAGTTCAGCGCCAGCACCGACTGCGCTCCGGCCTTGGTCAAGCGCTCGGCTGCGGCCAATGTGGTTTGGTTGGTGACCTGAACGCGGGTAGCGCTGGGCGCGACCCGGTCCGCTGTTGGCAAGGCTTCATCTGGCGAGATGGAGCGTCGCAGCGCGAGAGCCTGCCCAATCGCCTGCTGCCATTCGACCCGCTGCCCTTGTTGGTTGATGTAATGCCCGTCCAGGATAGCATTGAGCGCTGACTGACCAAGCGCGGCTGCTCGCTCGCGTGGGATTTGCAATTCGCGTTGGCGCGCGTCGGCCTGTTCGACGGAATCGAGACAGGGAAGACAGTGCAAACTCATGCTGGAACTCCTCTTGGTAGCGAGCGTTTGGATCAGCCTTGCGGACCATTCAGTTGGTTCAGGTTCTCCCTGACCAGCATGTCCCATTCCTCTTGCAGGCTGAGGTGATCCGGAAAGACGCTGCCGGCGCGGCGGTGCCGGTAGCGGGAGTTCCACAGGTCACCTTCCTTGCGGTGCAGATAGGCGTGAATGCGCGCGGCGCCGGTTTGACTCAGACCGTCAGGCAGGGACTGGACAGTTAGCGGTGCCGCATTTCCGCAGATAGTCGGTGAATAGCGCAGTTCCTCGCCAACGAGGCTGGTGACAAAGACTCCTTCACGGGTTGCCACAACAGGATTCGATTCGTCGCCGTCTCTGGTCGCCTTGGCAAGCGAGCATATGGGCGAGCCCATTCACTGCATGAACTTTCGCGACATCCCTTGGCACGACGAGTTTCACGGTATCTGGGCTTGCGCCAGCCTACTTGACATCCCTAGCAGCGACTTGGCGTACATTCTAGAACAGCTTGCCAAGGCCCTTACAACCAGTGGTATTTTCTACGCCTCATTCACACACGGAACGACGGAGCGCGAGAAGGATGGACGATTCTTCACCGACATGGACGAATCCACACTGGCAGCCTTGCTGGATAAGGCGGCGCCCGCTACATCGACTTCGCCCTGCGGGCTGGCAGCAAAATGATCGCCTTCGAGGTCGATGGTCCGACCCACTACCACAGCCCCCGGCCTGCTCGACATGAACGACTTCCTGCCCAAACAACGCGCCTGCAAGGCCGACTTTGTCCTCGCCACAGTGCAATCGCTCAACAACCACCTCAGCGAAATCGACCCCAGCCAAGGCCGCTGCGCGAATCAGGCTGACAGGGGTGAGCAATGTGCCGCCGCATAGAAGGTGACCGGAAACGGCAACAAATGATTGTCTGGCCGCACGGTGGCGGCAGAGCGATACCAGACCATGTAATGCCAGAGTGGACGTGTCATGGTTCTTAAGTAAGCAAAATCCATGCACAGATGCCCCGCAAGGCTTTAGCAAGACGGGCAGATCACTGAGTTTACTTGCAAAACAAACCTGAAATATCGCAGTTGCAAATACGTTTTCTGTTTCAGGCCAGGTCGCGGTCACGAGATTCCGGCGGAGAATTGCCGCCATGGAGTCCCCGCAGCAGGGATTAGGGCGTCCCGTGACTGCTGCCCAGTCCGAAACAGGCCGAAAAGTTGATGTCCGCTGGGTATAAGATGTCGATGGCACGATTCGGCTGGCAAGGCGCAATTTCAGTCAACTGCGCAACCATGGAGCCTCATCTGGCGTTAAACATCATGAACACCTCCGTTAACGAGTCTTCCCTGCTCCTTCAGGCTGCGGCCTTTGCTGCGGAAAAACACCGTCATCAGCGGCGCAAGGATGCCGCAGCCTCGCCTTATATAAACCACCCCTTGGCTGTCGCCTGGCTCTTGTCGTCAGAGGGCGGCGTGCGCGATTCAGACCTGCTCGCTGCCGCCCTGCTGCACGACACGGTTGAAGACACTGATGCCACCTTGGTCGAACTGGAACAGAGCTTCGGGCCAGCGATCAGCGCGCTTGTGGCGGAAGTCACAGACGACAAGTCGCTGCCGAAACACAGGCGCAAGGCGCTGCAAATTGAGCACGCTGCTCATGCGTCGGCCTCCGCCAAACAACTCAAGATCGCTGACAAGATCGCCAATATTCGTGACATTCTTGCCGATCCACCCGCCGGATGGCCGCTGGAGCGCAAGCTGGAGTATCTTGACTGGGCCGAACAGGTGGCCCGGTGTTGCCGCGGAATCAACAGGGCACTTGACGCGCGTTGGGATGCAACCATCGCTGAGGCCCGCAGAGCACTGAAAACCGAGGATTGAAGCAGGGTCGCTGGGCCTGTATTCCAATCCGCAGCTGGTCTATTGTGGTCCAGATTTCTTGGCCCGCCGGGTTGTTTTGTCGTCGGTTCGCGCATCGGTGACTGAATCGACTTGGGTTCCGTCTCACGCCATCCCAGCCATTGCAGGAGTCCGCCCATGCGCATCGAAACCGATCTGAAGCTTGGATTCAAGGATGTGATGATCCGCCCCAAACGCTCCACCTTACGCTCGCGCGCGCAGGTGTCCTTGGAGCGCAGCTTCAGTTTTCTTCACAGCGGAAAAGCCTGGTCCGGGGTGCCCATTATGGCTGCCAACATGGACACCATCGGCACCTTCGAGATGGCGGCAGCCCTGGCCAAGCCGGGCCTGCTCACCATTGTCCACAAGCATTACAGCCCGGATACCTGGGCGGACTTTCTCAACACCCATCCGGGCATTGAGGACAACCTGGCTATCAGCACGGGCACAACTGAGCGCGACCTCGATACCCTGAAGACCGTACTGGAGCGTCACCCGTCACTGTATTTTATCTGCATCGATGTGGCCAACGGCTACAGCGAGCACTTCGTCGACTTTGTCGGCAAGACTCGCGAGCACTTCCCGGAGCACGTCATCATCGCCGGCAATGTGGTCACCGGCGAAATGGTCGAGGAACTGTTGCTCTCAGGTGCCGACATTATTAAGGTTGGTATCGGCCCCGGATCGGTCTGCACCACCCGCATCAAGACCGGGGTCGGCTACCCCCAGCTCTCGGCCATCATCGAATGCGCCGACGCGGCTCATGGGCTGGGCGGGCAAATCATCTCCGATGGCGGTTGCGCCGTGCCCGGCGATATCGCCAAAGCCTTTGGCGGTGGCGCCGATTTTGTCATGCTCGGCGGTATGCTCGCCGGTCATGAGGAGTCGGGCGGGGACAGGATCGAACGCGATGGCAAGCACTACAAGGTCTTTTACGGCATGAGCTCGGACACGGCCATGAACAAGCACGCAGGCGGCATGGCCAAATACCGCGCCTCTGAAGGCAAGACGGTCGAAGTGCCCTACCGTGGCCCGGTGATCAACACCGTCAATGACATACTCGGCGGCCTGCGCTCGGCCTGCACCTATGTCGGCGCCCAACGCCTAAAAGAGCTTAGCAAGCGCACCACCTTCATTCGCGTCCAGGAGCAGCACAACGCGGTGTTTGCCGACGCCTGAGCGCCCACAGCGAGTTTGGCGGCAGCGCCGAGCCAAAACAGCACGAACGCCGTTTGCCCGCCATCGGAACCGGCGCTGGGTGCCCTGGCAGTGGCACAAGCCTTCCCGAAAGGCTCGAATTCTTCGAGCGCCATGCCCCGCTGCCACCAAAGCCGCCGTTTCACGATAAAAAGGGTGTCTCGAATGCTTGGCGCAAGTACCGCTTTCGTCGTCTTGGCGGCGGTTTTCTGGGGGTTATCAGGCGGCATCGGCGGTATCCTAATGGCCAGCGGCTGGGATGCCTTCGTCGTTTCATTTTATCGCGGCGTGATCGGACTGCTATGCGTCCTCGTCTGGCTTGCGCTGCGCCCAGGGCGCAGCGGTCTGGCCAATCGCCGGTTATGGTTCTGGTCCGCACTTGCCGGCTTGGGCGTGGCGGGCAATTTCTCTTTCTATTTTGTCAGCATCGCGCAGGGCAGCGTTGCGGTGGCAGCGACCTTAATGTACTGCGCGCCGGTGTTCGTCTATCTCCTGTCCTTCGCACTCGGGCTGGAACGGCCCACCGCGCTCAAGTGGGCAGCCATTGTCATGGTCATGCTCGGCGTTGTGCTGCTGACACAGATTTACGATATCGGGGCAAATGGCGTCACGCCGCTGGGGGTCGGTGCCGGACTGCTGGCCGGGTTATCTTACGCCGTCTTTATTTTCGGCTTCAAATACGCCGCTCCCCATGGCAGCCCGCAGGCGATTCTGTCAATCGCCTTTGCCGTCCTTGCCGCCATCCTGATCTGGCCGAGCGATAGCGACCAGATCCTTGCGGCATTAAACACACCGGATTGGCCGCTGTTCGCGGCTCTCGGTGTGTTTGGCGCTGGCTTGTCGTTCATGCTCTACATCATCGGCCTCAATCATACCGCGCCAGCCGTGGCCTCCATTATCGCTATGGTGGAACCCGTGACCGCGTCACTCTTTGGCGTCGTGATCTTGCATGAACACCTGGCCATTGCGCAGATTCTAGGCGCGGCTTTGATACTGATCACGGTGACCGCGTTGAGCGTATTTGGACGCACCGGGCAGCCCGTGTCCGATTTGAGCTAAAAAACCAGAGAGCACGACCCGATTCAGCGGTTTTTTTTGCCGATAAGTGATCCTTACCGGATTTTCCACCTGAGCAACATCCATTTTGGTTTTCACCAATAGCGGATAGTGGCCGAGGTCTTCGACGCCCCAGTGGTCATGCCCAGTCCTGTCTGACGCCGCACTTGCCGCTAATCATCCAGGGCGCGTCTGCGCTGCTGCTTAAGCCGACTCTGAACCTGCTTCGCCTGGAGTCGCCGTTCGCGCGAAGCACGGGTTGGCCGGGTAGCGATGCGGCGTTTGGGTTGATGGAGCGCCTGACGGATCAAGCTCACCAGGCGTTCGCGCGCATCCTCACGATTGCGTTCACGGGTGCGGAGGCGATGTGCCTCGATGGTGATTACGCCATTCTGATCCGCGCGCCGTCCTGCCAGATGCACCAGGCGCCGGCGCACCTCCTCTGGCAGCGCCGACGAGCGGGCGGCATCGAAGCGCAACTGAACGGCAGTCTCGACTTTGTTGACATTCTGCCCGCCCGGACCCGGCGCCCGCGTGAACCGCTCGGACAACTCGGCATCGGGGATGAAAAGTCTGGACGTAATCTGAAGCATGGGAAAATTGTGACAGGAATCAAGAACCCGGCTTTGTCTCGGTTATCCCATCATCTGTTGCCGCTGGTGGAGCGGTCGGTTCCGAGTTTTCCGGGCTCTCCGGGTTTTCTGGGCTCTCCGGGTTTTCTGCCGCAGCTGTCTTGCGCTGGCGCTTTGCCTCTTGCTTGGCCTTCTTTGCCAGATCGCGCTGGCGTTTCTCGAACGCATAATTGGGTTTTGCCATCAGTTACCTTTCTCGGCGAATTGTTAAAGACTTCGATTCTACGCGACTCTTCCCGATAATCCTTGGATGCTTTCGGCGAACAGACCCAGTTCACCCCTGGGCGCCCGCGACAGAGGGCGTTCCGATGCCCATGGCCCGCGCCAACGCCTATCCGCGTTCCCTGCGCATCGTTACCGAAACAGCAGCCTGTCATTCTTCGGGCTGGCCGCAGCGGTCGCCAATACCGTGTTAGAGTTGCACTGCCCCTGCCAACCGGCAGGAGGACTCTCGCAGACGTCTCTTAGTGACAACCCACATAGGAAGACACACGAATGAAAAAACTCGCGATCTTGGCTCTATTGGGAATCTTATCGGTGTTCGCCACCGCAACAATGGCAAATTCCACCCCGCTCGGTGGCCTGGCCGTTGCTTTATCGCCAAAGGACGACATCCTGGCAGCGGCTGGAGAAAACCGGACCTTGTACGTTTTGAACACAGAGAATATGGAAGTTGTCAACCGGCTTTGGCTGGGTACCTGCATCATCAAGCTTGATTTCAACAAGGACGGAACCGTGCTCTTGGCGGAAGACACCAGCGGAACACTGCTGTCAATCGATACCAAGACTTGGGAGGTTGCCGGAAACCGGCCAAAATCAGAGAAGATGAGCGCCGCGCGTGAGGCCAATCGGATCGCGGTTCTGAATCCTGATTACAACGGTAACATCATCAGCTTTCTTGATATGACTGATCTGAGCGAGCAAGGCAGTGTTTCCTTCCCGAAGGGCCAGAAGATAGCCGCCCTGGGACTTGATGCCTCTGGTGAACGACTGGGCGTCTTGACACAAACCGTCACTGACGAGTCGGAGACAAAAGAACAAGCTCCGTCAGAACTGCGCGGTCTGGAAAAAGCCGAGTTCAAACTGAAGCACGATGGAAAAACCAGCCAATTTATGGTCTTTGCGGTTCCCGGCGGTGAAAAACTTTGGGAACAAAAGGTCTACTACTCCCCGAGCATGACAGGGGCAGAGGTGCTCTTTGAGGGCGAGGCTGGAATTGTGTTGAATTACACCGATGTGAACGCCAAAATCACGCCCGAAGGGGAAATTACCTTATTCGAGCTTGGCAATGGCTCTAACTACGGCATCGGGGTTTCTCCTGATCAGAGTATCGTGTTGAGTGGCAGTCTTTCGAGGGGCACCTACACGAAATTGGGGACCTTGAACCATACGCAATTCAGTCCTGACAAACTGCAAGGTTGGCCGGAATACTTCGAGGACTTCGCAATCTCTAGCGATGGCACGGCCTACGGCTCAACCTCGGCGTACCGGATCATTAAAATCAGACCTGATCGCTCGTTTGAGAACAGCACGCCAGTGTTCTAACGGTCATCGCCACCTGATCGTGCCACGCCAACAGGTCAAAACCGATCTGGGCGTGGCCGATCAGCCCGACTCTGATCATGCGTGCTTATGCAACAACCATCTGCACCACGGCGAGTCGCCCGCCATCTTCTGATGAGAGCAGAATCTGCTGTCCGTCGCTGAGCTTCAGCTTTTCGCCAATGGGGATCGGGGTTTTGGTGGTGGCGTCGAGCAAGTCGGGGAGGCCATCGTTGACCAGCCACCAGTGCGCGTCGTGCAGAATAAAGTAACCGACGCGGCTCTTCTGTGCCTCGGTTAGGCGTTCATTGGGGGCAATGCGGTTGTTGGCGTGCCAGGCGAACAGCGATTGCCCTGTCCAGACCATCAGACGATGGTTGTCAGGTCGGAATTGTCCCTCCTCGCGCGAGGAATAGAGATTGAGGATCGGCAGTTGACCGTGAAAGGCGGTTCCGCAGAAGGGACAGCGGGGTTTGACGCTGTTGTCGAAGACATACCATTTCTGCTCGCAGTCGGGATTCTGACATGGCTGGATCAGGTCGACGGTTTTGACCAGAGCGGTCTCCCAGTCGTTGGCTGTGGGACGCCGGCCGGGGTCGTGCAGTCCGGTAACGAAGGCGCGCTCAAATAGCGGGCTGAGATAGGGTCCGCAGAGTTGGAATGGGCGCTTTTGAGTGTCCGCCCAGGGTAATTCAGTGGGCTCGACGTTGGCGAGCTGAATACGGTTGCTGAAATCCTGCGGATGCTCGATGAAGAGCGCGCGTTCGCCCATCGACAAAAGTTCATCACGCTGCTCGTCTTGGGCGTCGTGAACCTTGCGCCCGCGCAATGGATGGCGGTAGAGCAGATACATGTAGATTAGCACCGCAAGCGCGTGCTGATCTGTTTCGCGTCGTGGCAGCCGGCGCTGGAGATCATCCTTGGGCAGCTGGCTGGTACTGACGACCTCGGGCGCGATAAAGTCGGGCGTGCCGACCACGTCGGGCGGGTATTTTCCCGGCACCACCAGCCCGTCGACATCGATGACACAGGCCTGGCCGCGCGAGGGATCGACCAGGACATTCTTGTAAGACAGGTCCGAATGGGCAAGCCCGGCCATGTGGAGGCGTCGCACCGCGCGCGCCAGCAGTAGGCAAACCTTGAGATGTCCGAGCCAATCGCCAAGTTCGCGCGGGTCCATGAAGCGTTGCCGCAGACTGGCCGCAGCGAACCATTTGCCTTCTTTCTCGCGACCTTTGATCTTGAGCATGTCGTTATTTTTCGAGCCGTGCTCAAAGAAAAAATGGCGCGGGTAGCTGGGCGCGACGATACCCAGGCGTCCCTGATGCTCAAGCATGGCCGTGGGCCAGCAAAAAAGCTGCCGCCAATAGTCGCCACCGGCCTGATCGAAAATGCTTTCGCGATAGCTACCGGTGATCATCCGTAGGCGCTCGCGTGCCTGCTGGTCCTGCGGGTTCTTGTAGAAGGCGACCACGTAAGAGGCATCGGGTGCGAAATAGACCTCTTTCATCGCGCCCGAGCCGATGACCTCATCAACAAAGGAAACGCTCTGTCCGTCCATGGTGGTGCAGGTGATGACCTCTGCCATCAGGGGTTCCTCATCGGGGCCGTGCCGGCGGCGGGGCGCAACAGCGCGATGGTGCGGTCATCGTGGTGACCTGGCGAGAAGAAATGCAGCCAGTCGACCAGTGCCTGCGCGGGTTCGCTGGCGGCGAGCAGGGGCTTTAGTTCGTCCCAGAGCGCGTCCCAGCGCACCGGGTCTTTCAGGCCATTGTCGGTCTCGAAGCGTGGGTCCGAGACGCCGTCGGTCATCAGGAGCACGGCCTCAATGTCCTGGAAGTAGCCGATGCCGATGCGCTTGGCAAAGCCCGGATCGGCGAGCGAGGCGGCGTCGAGAAAGCGCGTTTGCCCGGCGAATTCGCCACCATCGGGCGTGCCCATCAGTCGCACCTTGCCGGCGGGGCCATAGGCGGCGATGGCACCATCGCCCATCCAGAAGGAGGCCAGAAAGAGGCCATTGTTCTCGCGTTTGACCACGGCGGCCAACAGCGTCGTGGCATAGTCCCGCGCCTTGGCGCTCTGGGTTTTGGCGGCTTGTTCAATGGCCTGAACAGCTCGAGTCCCGGCCTGATGAAACAGCGCATGAAACTCGCGCCCGATGGCTTCGGCTGCTGCGCCTGGGTCTGAGTCCCAGGCCGAGAGCTTCTGTGCCAAGGCTTCTCCCAGATCGCCGCCGAGCGCTTGATTCAGGGTCTCCGCTGCACTTGTGACGGCGACTCTGGCGCCTTCGCGCGAGAATTGCGCGCTGCCGGCGCCGTCGGCAACCAGCAGCAGACTCCAGCCGGTCTTATCATCCGCCTGGATGAGAAAATCGTCGTCACGAAAGCTGCCCTGATGCTCGTGCGAACGACCGCGCCGACTGGCGGCCAGGAGCTGAAGCCCAGACTCGCCGGTGATCAGACGACAGTCCTGATGGGGCTTGGGATAGGGAGCATCGGCCGGTGGCTCAAGCTGCTTCCACAGGCTTTTTGGATCGGGGTTGACGATCAGCAGGCATTCCCCCGGATAACTGCCCTTCGCTGCGGGACTCCAGCGCAGAGGGAGTCGATAATCGCCGCTGCTGCGCGGGGAGCCGCTGACCCGTCCGGTCTGGGAGTCGAACATCAGGCCGAGTTCCTCGGGCAGGCTGAGGTCCAGAATGTTGACCGGCTGACCGCTCGCATCACGCCCTTCCAGGGTGGCGCAATACTCAACCCCGACCTTGGCATTGGGCAGAAAAAAGCCCGCGCGCGGTGCTGCGTGCGGAAGTGGGAGTTGCTCCATCGGAGTCTCCGTCAGCCCTGACTCCGTCGCACCTCGAATCCGCCGTCGTCGCCCGCCGTTGCGGGCGCGAAGCCGACTGTTTTTTCGCACCATGGGCAGATCGCCTCCCCGGGTCCATTGACACACATGAGTTTTCCGCAGCCGCAGACCGCAAAAGCCGTTGCATTCCCGCAATGCGGGCATCCCGGCGCTCCCATCAGGTCGGAGCTGTTCACCTTTTGATTATTACTGCGCGGATCGGACCAGTCAAAATAGCCTTCATCGAGCGGATAGCAGCCCGCCAGTCGATAGGCGGATAGGGGCAGGCTGAATTCGCTGGTCGCCAGATTCTGCTGTTCGCGCTCGTATTTGATCAGATAGGGGTGACGCGTCTTCTGGCAGCGCCCGACCAGAGTCACGCAGGAATCATCCGCCTGACCGGGCGGTGGGCTCTTAACCAGGCTGAGCACTCGCTCATCGAAGGTATCCACGCTGGGGCTTGCCGTGGGATCGCCCAAGCTCTGGCTGCGCGACAGCACCGAGGCGCTGACCCAGTCGACGAATTTTTTGTAATCGCCCGCGCGCGATTCCTCAAACAGAAGAACCTGGTCGGCCAGACGCTTAAGCGCGGTAAAATCCGCCTCCCGGCCCATGCCGACCGCGATCAGCATGGCAGCATTGGCGTAGTGCTGACGCCAGCGGTCGATGGCGGCACTGGGGTCGTCAGTCGGATGCCCGTCAGTAAACAGATAGACAATCGGCTTCCAGTCGCCCTTGCGCTCGGGCGTACTGCGAACAACAGCGTGGTCGATCTCGTACATCAGCGTTTCGAGTGCCGCGCCAAGACTGGTGCCACCGCCCAAGGGCAGGCGCGGCGGATAAAAGGACACCAGCTCGACCAAGGGGACAATAGTCCTGGCCACACCAGCAAAGCCGATGACGGAAAGATACACAGTCTCAAGAGCATGCGGATCGCCGCGCAATGACTGCACAACCGCCTGCAAGCCCTCCTCCATCTTGCGGAGATTGTCCCCAACCATGGATTCTGAGCAGTCCAGTACGAAGAAAACGGGTAATCTGCGCATTACAATGCTCCTGTTGAACGGCGGAAATCAGGAAAGCAACGGTACTTTGGGCTCTCTCCTTCTTGCAAATTCATTTTCTTTCTCATCATCAGAGTTTCTGCGTGCTGCCAATTCTTCCCTGGCGTAGTGGTCATCAATTTCCGAGTATAGTATTTCAAGCTCTTCGAAAATATTCATTTCAACCGACCCCAAGTAAATTGAAGAAATATTCTTTGTTAAATTCTTCGCCCTTACCTGTCTTCGGTCTCTGATGTGAAATCCATATAGGGGCTTCAAAGTGCTCTGATATATCAACTAGCATTATAGCGCCTTTGTTTAGCAAAATATCTACTCTTCTGTTCGCTCCAACTATCCATAAACCGATAGGCTTTACTGTTGCGACGATACTTCCTTCAAAATATATTTCAAGACTAGTTAACGTACGCTCAGAAATATCATTCTTCTGCATAAGTTCTTCATACATCCTTACGTCATTTTCCTTTTTTATTTCGTATGAAGGCAGCGGATCTAGCCATTCTTGTATTGATGAATATAGGTTAGCAATGCGCTTCACCCAGTCATCTACTCTTTTTTCCACATGCTCTTTCGATATGGTGGTATCTATCATAATTAATTCTCATGTTTGAGTGGATGCGGCTAACGCCAGCCTCAGCCGCCGCCAGCGTAGCGAGTGGTCGGACTGAAGGCCATCGTTAGGCGATTGATTGCGCGTTGATTTACAGTCCGGAAAACAAATCCATCCAGACCCTTTTTATTGATGCCATGCTGCGAATCATAGCGACAATACCTGTTCCAATACAAGCATTTTTTGCTAATTAAATGAGATTGAAACGCGCTTTCTGATGGCCTTCAATCTGTTGCGGATCGAGTCCTTCGAGTAACCAATGCAATTCGCGTAGCGATAATGTCACAGGTTGGCTGACGCTCGCTGATGGCCACCAGAAGCGCTGTTGTTCCAAACGCCGATACCACAGCCAGAAGCCGTTGTTGTACCAATAGAGAATCTTGAGTTTGTCGCGCGCGCGATTGCAGAAGACAAATAGATGACTGGAGAAGGGGTCGGCGGCAAGGGTGTCGCTGACGAGCCCGGCCAGGCCATCGATCTGCTTGCGCATGTCGGTGGCGCCGGCTACCAGATAGACCTGGGTGTGGGTGCCGATGCCGATCATGAGGCGGCTGCGCGTAGGAGTCGGATGACCTGTTGCAATGTCGCGGTATCAACGCCAGCACCGATGTCCAGGCACAGGCCACCGGGACAATGCAGACTCAGCGCGGTGGTGGCGGTGGGTGCGTCGTCGCTGAGCCAGTGCACCGGGACCAGGCTATGAGTGGGGCCGGCGCTAGGCGTTGGCTCGGCCGGAGGGGCCGGGTGCTGGAGTGGGCGGCGGAAGATGGCGCGCCAGCGCGCAAAACTCGCTACCGAGATGCCGTGGCGCCGGCAGTACTCGCCCTGGGTCAGACCGCTGCTCGCCCACCCATCAACCAACGCTTGCCACTGCTGGCGAGTGCGCCGCCTATGTGCCATGCTGATGCCCTCTGTCGCTGTTCATGTGGGCGGCATCGTGGCTGATCGCCATGGGCGGGGCTAGATGTACTTAACTGAACGCTTACATTGAAGATCAGCCGGTACAAGCGTGTCAGGCGCGCGTCGTGAATACTTGGCGAGATCGCACACTGCGGCGAGGTAGCTCTGGTGGGTGCGCGCGGAGAAGCCATGCATCTGCATGGCGGAAATCATACGTTGGCGTAATGCGGTCATCGTCAGACCCTCTGTCAACGACCCTGATTGGGTCATCTTCAGTGTGGGCGACAATCTGCAATTGCGCTGTCAGCGGCAGGTGTGGGTCGGGGCCGGCGGGCGAGGAAGCTCCGCGGAGCGGATTACTTCAACGTCGAGTTCAGCGGCGAGCGAAGCGAGTCCGCTGCAATGTCATGTTAGGCTCTGACGGGGGACTGGAAGGAGGGGAAACGATAACCCATCCCTCTGCCGCGTGCTTCTTCTGCCGAGCCTTCAAGTCAGCATATATTCGATCTAAGTCGTAATCCATACTGGCCGCATGTTGTTCGCGAATAGCGCGAACTTCTTGAACAATGCTGTCACTCATCTTCTCCTCCGATAAGCTCTTCTGGCGTACAAATAAACGGTAACAATAGACCTTTACCCTGGAAGTTCTCGGAAATTTTGGCTTGGATTTCCGGGTTGGCGATATGACGGCAATTCCAGGTCAACAAGTAGTCGGAAAAATGAACCGTGGCTATCGAGATATGCAATGCGTCTTCACTCGCCTTCGCGGGAACGATCCCTGTGGCTACCAGTTCCTTGGCGAGTTCGACGCTGTAAAGTGTGATGTCAAGCAATTCGATACCACGCAAAGCAGCAAGCCGCTTGCCGGCGGCCTCCGGGTCGCCAGCGGCGCATTCCGTAAGAACAAGCTCCGATGCGAAAAGAGCAAAATCGTTGCGCCTATCCCAAAATTGGTAGGTGATTTGCTGATGACCCGCTTCAATCACATTCTTGCTTGGACGGGCTGTCAGGTAGCTGACAACCGAGGTTTCGAGGTAAACCTTACGTTTCATGGTATGCGTTTATCCCTCATTCCACAAATCAGCACCCAGCGTACTCGGTGCTCGTCCGGCAGGCGCCATGACTCAACCGGCGGCTTGAGAAATTAAACCGACCATGGACCCTTTAATTCGTCATAAATAGGCACGATATAAAATCTTTAAATCGCTGATTTCTGGAGTTGAGTACGCTGTTCTCAGAGCTGTCTATTCACTCCAGTGCAAAAACTCCCTGCTTACTGCCGTCCACCTCGTATCGCACTGGTTTAGCGAGTTTCTTCAACTCACCATTTTGAACAGCCTGTTTAAGCCAAGCGTTCGCCTGCGTTTTGCTGATCGCAAGCGCATCAACCATTTCCTCAGCAGTCCGTGGCTGGTCCGCGCAAAGCGATTTAACTTTGGCTACAAAAAGTTCATAAAAAGTAATCTTTGATAGGTCTGCGACCTGCGGCACCCCCCTACTACCAATTTCTTCGGGCACAGAAGATTTTTCCTTGTCATCAACCACCCGCGTTGACTTTTTCTGCACTTCGCTCCCAGGAACTGCCTCTGCATTAGGCCCCTGTGGGGGCGATGATGCTTCCACAGCCATCGATACCTGTTCAAATAACTGCAAATCGGCTTTCGGCGGCTTTTCACCTGCTCCGAAAAACGCGACGACATTCACCTCATCAATGCTAGCAGGCGCTGTCGAAGCCCCAGCGGCGATCAACGCCGCATTACCGGCTTCGGGGTCATGTGTCGGCTTGACCCACAGAGGTATCCAGCCTTTGTTCAAGTCTTCCTGCGCACCGTTCCAAGTGCCACCCGTCTTACCCGAATGCACGGCAAGCGCTGCGTCCGCTAGGCAGTAGATATACTTGTTACGCTGCATTGCGTTCCCCACGTTGAACCCGGCTTCGGGATTGAACGGCGAGACCAGAGCCAAACTGTTGTTCAGCAGATATTCTCGATACTTCACACTTGTGCAAGCACGCAGTAGGCTATCAGCCAATACGCCTACCGCTGTTCCTTCTACCGTAAGGGCACCAAGCATCGTCGTCTCATCGACACCACGCGCTCCACCGGAAACAATCGAAACCCCAGCTTCCGAAGCAAGCGCGCCGAGCTTGCTGCTATAGGCTAAATCCGCATCCTTGACCTTGCGTGACCCAACCACAGCGAGTCCGCCGCCATTGAGTAAATTCCTGTTACCGCAGCCAAACAATACGGCGGGTGAGTCACCCCGCAGACGCTGCTTTAATCGTCGCGGATAGTCCGGATCTGAGCGGGTCATCACCCATAAACCGGACCTCAGCCACTTTTCCATCGAGATTGCTAAGGCCGATCCCCGATCAAGCAAAGCCCCCACTCTTTCAATGGAAACAGCCTTGTCGTGCCACTCGGCCAGCAGGTTGTGCAGATCGCCCCGCAGCAAATGCTCCGGCGTTAGCGACTGTTGCCAAAGCCAGTCAGCAAATCGTCCCCATTCCCTGGGCGAAAGCGGCTTGATTAGGGCCGATTCGGTCTTGTTGAAGTGGGTTGTTAAAAGCAGGATGGCTTGTGTATTCGCAGAGACCGTCATTCAATCACCACTCGTCGTGGAGGCTAGCGCAACAGGAAATACCGGCCCGCTACCGGCCCGCCGCAACAGAGCAGCAAGCACTGTGACGGTCCACCCAGAATCAATCATGTCGTCAACCAGCAGCAGTGGACCCGAGGGAATCTGCGCCGCCACTTGGAAGACTCCGTCAAGGTTACGGCATTGATGGAAGCGGTTCTGCTGCATCTTTTGCTGCTCGTTATCGCGAACCTTGTCGATGGCATCGACGAAAGGCAGATTAAGGCGAGCGGCAAGCCTTCGGGCGAAATCGGGCACCAGGTTGGGATGGTTTCGGGAAGGCACGCAGGTCACCCAGCGCGGAGCCGGATCAGGTTGCCACCGCTGGTCGATCATGTCGGCCACGGCTCCGACCAATTCATCGCGAAAGTGCCCCGTGTGCTTGTCGTCGGTGACCAAGCCACCCCAACCCGCATCACCCCAGCGCGACAGGATTCGACCATTCTCTGCGCACAAACTTTGAGGAACACGCCCACCTGGGCCATACAAAAAGTTGTAGGTGGCAAATGCACCGCGATCAACCTGTTTTTTCGGGCTAAAGGTCATTTCTGCATGACGTAAAAATTGCCCAGCCTTGACGGCCAGCCCTCGATCCACATCGATCCCGACGACCGGCTCGCCCCGACATGCCGAACACCTTCCGCACTCAGTTGCTTCGGGGTTATCGAGTGCGTTTCTCAGGAACGCCATCAGGCACGTTTGGCTGTCTACGTAGTCTATAATCTGCTTCCATTCACCTTCTCGCTGTTCGGTAAGGCGCTGAATACGCTCGTGGTCCATTGTGTATTGGACAGGGGTACGGAGCCAGCGACTTCCTTCCTTGATCAGCGGTGCTGGCGTCTCGACGCTCAAGACCTTCAATACCTTCTCAATCTGGCCTTGCCTGAGATTCAACCGGGACTGAATCTGCGGTAATGAAAGACCGTCACTTGCTGCCAAAACGTCGAGTATCGCATTGACATCCCGCTCATCCGGAAATGCACTGCGCCGGAAGAACTCGTGGATATCCTCGTCTTCTTTGCCGGACAGCAGCACGCCATACGCCGTATCGATCCCTCGTCCGGCACGACCGACCTGTTGGTAGTAGCCGATGATCGACCCAGGGGTCTGATAGTGGATAACGAAACCGAGATCCGGTTTGTCGTAGCCCATCCCCAGTGCCGTCGTCGCAACCAGTGCTTTGATCTTGTTGTGAAGTAGCAGATCCTCGAGATGTTCTCGATATTTGTGCTTGTCCGCAAAGTCTGGATGCTCGACGCTACCGTAGTATGCCCGCGCCTCTATCCCCTGAGATTGGAGCCATTCTGCGACCTGCTCCGCATCGCGAACCGTCAGCACGTAAACGATTCCGGTGCCCGGTAACTCAGGAATGCGCTGAGCCAACCAAGCGAGACGCGATGCTTGATCTTTCATGCGCAGGGTTTGGAGCACCAAGCTCTCGCGAACCAAGGTACCGCGTTGAATCTCGATGTCGCCGAGCTGCGACTGAACATCCTTGATCACGCGATTATTCGCAGTGGCCGTGGTTCCAAGCAGTGGCACGTTCGGCGGTAGTTGCTGAAGAATATTTACAAGACGACGGTAGTCTGGCCGAAAATCATGCCCCCAGTCCGAGATACAATGCGCTTCGTCTACGACCAGCAGGCCGATTCTGTCGGCAATCGGGAGTAGAACCTCCTCAACGAAGGATTCGTTGGACAGCCGCTCCGGTGAAATCAGGATGGCATCGACTTGATCCGACAGGATTTTCCGCTGCACCTTTGGCCATTCCTGCTGATTTGTCGAGTTGATCGTCTCGGCGCGAATTCCAAGTCGCTGTGCCGCCTCGATCTGGTTCCTCATCAGCGCCAGCAAGGGAGAGACGATCACCGTGGGTCCAGCCCCTGAATCTCGCAGAATCCGAGTGCTGATGAAGTAGACAGAACTTTTCCCCCAGCCCGTGCGCTGCACCACCATGAGCTGTTGCCGATGGTTTACCAGCGCGTCGATGGCCTCCCACTGGCCGTCACGAAAGCACCCTGCCGAATCGCCTATGGCCGTTCGCAATAAGGTTTCAGCTTCTCGTCTTTCCATGATTCCTTAAACCTCGCCAAAAAGCGTGTCCGTGCCGAGGGAGTTCAAGAACTGTCCAAAAGAGCGATGACATGGTTATCTTCCAGCACAGACACCACGTCGAAGTTCTTTCAGATCGGTATCGGCGATAGTCAGAGAACCAACTGCACCTCGGCTGGCGGTGGCGGCAGGGTTACTTGATCCTCCAGTCCGGCGCTGCTTGAGCCGACCGCGACACTGGCTGAGACCCATTTGAAAAAACTGGAGAAGGCGGCGGCGTCGAGGGTGTCGAGTTGGACCACGCGGTCGGTTAGTTCGCGTAGCAGGTCGAGCTTGGCCTTGGGGCCGACGGCGCAGGCGACGATGGAGCCGAAGTGGCGTTTTTTGAGCTTTATGATGGCCTGTCGGTAGGCGTGCAGATCCGAGGGGCTGCCGTCGGTCATCACAAAGAGCAAGGGGCGCCAGTCGCCCTTTTTGTCGTCGGTGCTTTTGCGGATGTCGCGATCAACCTGCTCGATCAGGAGTTCGAGTGCGGCGCCGAGAAAGGTTGCGCCAGATTGTGGTGTCTGTATCTCCTCAAGCCGCACCTCATCTAAGGGGGTGAGCGGCAGATATTCGCGTGCCTCGATGTCGAAGGTGATGATGGAGAGATGGACGCTTTCCAGCGCGTAAGGATCCTGGCGCAGGGCGCTGAACATGGCTTGCAAGCCGACATTGACGGAATGGATAGGCTCGCCGCGCATTGATCCGGATGTGTCGAGCAGGATATAGACGGGTAGTCGCCTGTTACTCATGCTGGTCTTCCTCAAGCCTGGTGTTTTAGCCGCTCTATGAACTTGCCCGACGGCGATGGCGTGACGGTGGCGCGAACGCGCCTGGACGATGCCGGCTAGGCCACATAGTCGTTGCTAAAATCTCGACCGCAATCGCACTGGGTGTTGCCGGCTTGCAAAAAGGACCAGCAGCGCTTGCACAGGGGTTGCGCGGTCTGCGCTGTTGTTTCAAGCGCTGGGGGACTGGGCGGCGGCGCGTCGGGCGCTGGTATGCGCTTGGGTTCCAGGGCCGGAAGTTTGAGGCTGTATTCGGCTGCGAGTTGATTCAGGTCGACGCCGAGGCGCTGCGCATAGTCAACGATGGCGCCGGCTTCGTTCTGATCGCACTCACCGTCGCTGAAGGCGATGGCGAGGCCGCCGATGATGACCAGTTTCGCTTCGTCACTGCCGGATTCGATGCCGCGCAGGGCGCGGAGGGTCTTCTCCTCGTCGCCGAGGAATGACGCGATGGCATAGTCCTGAATTTTCTCGATCAATTCGGCGGAGTTGTAGGCGCTGAAGACCTCGTTCTCATGGTTTTCGATCAGAAAACGCTTGAGTCCGGCGATTTCTTCGGGCATGAAACGGCCATTGCGGGAGGCCACATCACCAGCGACCGCGCAAAAGGTCTCGATGAACTGGTTGTATTTTCCACGTTTAATGCGGGACCCAAGCCCTTTGAAGGCTTTGCCGGCGCCGCCGACGAAGTCCATGCTGGCATTGATAAATCCCTCGCCCCGTTGTTGCCATTGACTTGCCATTCTGACTACTCCTCCAAGGTTTAAGGATCAGTGAGCTGGCCAGTCAAATCAGGTGGCGAAGCGCCCGCCCCTGGCCGCTGTGAGCGGCCAGGGACGGAACAGACTTCGCGCTGATTGACGGGCCCTTTGCCATTCGCCGTTCGCCGTTTTCGGGCGACGAACAATCAGCCTTCCTGTACCGGGTTACCGAACCATTTGTTGCGCGCAAGCTTGCGGGCCAAATCGACGGGAATGATCAGAATGGCAAGCAAGAGCACAATGATCCATTCCGAGATCGACAGACCCACGGTGCGCAGAATCTCGCCGCCAAAGGTAATGAAAAAGACCTGAATCACCATGATGCCTGGAATGATCACGCTGAACAGGCGGTTGTCGAGCAGATGCTCGAACAGGTCAAGCCCCTGGGTGCGGGCGTTGAAGGTGTTGAACACCTGCACGAAGACGAAGAAGGCAAAGAAAGCGGTGAGGAACTTGGCCTGGGCTTCTGCCGTGCCGATCTCGTAGCCTCCCGAGAACCAGCTCTGGGTGATGTCGCTGGTCAGGAACAGAATGCTCAGCGCCGCGATGATGCCGCCATTGATCAGGATAGAGGACCACATATCGCTGTTGATCAGTGGCTCATCCCGTCGCAGGGGTTGTTCGTGCATGTATCGCCCGAGTGCCGCTTCGCCTGCGAAGGCAAGACCGGCCAGGGTGTCCATGATGATGTTCAGCCAGAGCAGTTGGGTCATGGTCAGGGGCAGCTCGAAGCCAAAGAATTGCCCAAGGAAGACCACCAGAATCGCCGAGACATTGACGGTGAGCTGGAAGATCAGGAACTTGCGGATGGACTTAAACAGGGTCCGCCCGTAAAGCACCGCCTTGGTCAGGGACGAGAAGTTGTCGTCGAGAATGACGATGTCGCCCGATTCCTTGGTCATCTCGGTGCCGCTGCCCATGGCAAAGCCGACATCGGAGTTCTTGACCGCCGGGGCATCGTTCACGCCATCGCCGGTCATGCCGATGACCAGACCTTCTTCCTTCGCGAGCTTGACCAGTCGGCTTTTGTCGGTCGGGAAGGCGCGCGCCACCACATACAGGTGCGGCAGGACTTTCTTGACTTCCGCGTCGCTCATGTCTGCGAGTTCAGACGATGTCAGCACGATGGCGTCAGGATCATCTTCTAGCAGGCCGACATCCTTGGCGATGGCCTGGGCGGTGTCCTTGGCGTCGCCGGTGATCATGACCACATGAATGCCGGCGTCTTTGGCGATCTTGACCGAGGCGTGGGAGGTTGGACGCAATTCATCGCGCATGCCAAAAATGCCAATCAGGGTCAGGGATTCCGGCAGCTCGGTGGAACCGTCGATCGGCGTGTCCGTCATGGCGACGGCCAGCAGGCGCATGGCGCGGCCCGAGAGTTCAGCGGTCGCTTGCTGCAAGGCGTCTGGATTGGACAGATCCTGAACCTCGCCATTGGCATCCAGCCAGCGCTTGCAGTTTTTCAGGATCACCTCGGGTGCACCCTTGACCAGGGTGAGATTTCGCTCGCCGGAGACCTGGCTGGCCGAGAATTTACGCGTGCTATTAAAGGGAATCAGGTCGACGATCTCAACATCGCCCGCCGTGGCGAGATAGGGCGTGACGAAGCGCAGCAGGGCTTGTTCGGTGCGGTCGGCGCCGACCAGTTTGGGGTCGGTCGGATCGCTGGCATCGATGACGGCGCTGGTGTTGTGGCAGAGCGCGAACCCGATGGTGTCGCGCAGAGCGGTGGGAATGGCGTCAAGCTGCTCGAAGCGCTCGCCGCCGCCATTCACAAAGGCGCCCACTTGCAGTTTGCCCTGGGTCAGGGTGCCGGTTTTGTCGGTGAACAGCATGTTCAGACTGCCGGCGGTTTCAATCCCGAGCAGCTTGCGCACCAGCACCTTCTCGGTCAGCAGCTTTTTCATGTTGATGGCCAGGACCATCGCAATCATCATCGGCAGTCCTTCCGGCACGGCAACAACGATCACAATGATGGCCAGAATCATGGCGGTGACCACATCCTTCACGATGGCGCCGCCATCCTGCGCGGCCCAGTAGACGTCAATGCCACCGCCTTGCAGGAAAATGGTGTTGAACATGAAGGCGAAGAAAATTAGCGTCGCTCCGATATAGCCAAAGGTCGAGATATGACCGCCAAGCGTACTGAGCTTGTGTTGCAGGGGCGAAAGCCGATCTTCCGCGCTGAGCAGCTCCTTCATGGTCTGCCCGTAACGGGTCTGATCGCCGACGGCGGTCGCGCGCATCACGCATTCGCCATCGACCAGCAAGCCGGCGCGGGCGAGTTGATGTTCCTCGGCGGCCTCGCCGGTCGGGGCCGGATCGGGTAAGGCGGTTTTCTTGACGGGTTCGGATTCGCCGGTCAGGGCGGCTTCGTCGACCTCGGCATGACCGGCGATTAACAGGCCGTCGGTGGGTACGGTATCGCCGGGCTGCAACAGCACATGGTCGCCAACGACCAGTTCATTGATAGAGATTTCGGTTAAATGACCGTTGCGGAAGGTCTTGACCTTAATCAGCGAGGCTTCTTCGAGCAGGCGCTGAAAGGATTGCTCGTTGCTGTATTCCGACCAGGTGGCGACAAAGGTGGCGATGACCACCGCGAAGGCGATACCCACGCTTTCGTACCATTCGGCGTAACCGAAAACGGTCAGGGCGACTGTTACCATGAGCGCGACAATCAGAATGATGATAATCGGGTCTTTGAGGTTCCCGATCAGCTTGTCCCAGAAGGTTTCCGACTCCTGGCTGGCAACGGCGTTGGAGCCGTGGTCACGCCTTGAGCGCTCGACCTCGGCATCGGCAAGGCCTGGGTAATTAAATTTCATGGTTTGAGTCCTCTAAAACGCCCCTTGAGCGACCGATCACGGGTGTTTCTCGGTGCGGCCCGCAAGGACTTTCTGGGTTGAATTTTTACGTAATCTGGCAGCCAGCGATCAGGCTGCCGAATGGTCCGAAGCCTAAGCCATTCTGTTGGTACTTGCCATCCCGGCACGCAATTTCAGGCCGGCAAACTGGCACAATCCGCGAGCGACTGGCTCAATGGACATCACCCGGAGGTGCGAATCCGACCGTGACTGGCTTACAATCAGGCGTCGGAACCGATTCCGACATGTTGCAACCCGCAGGTCAATGCCCAACCTACAAGGTCGCGGGGCACTCGATTCCTCATACCTAGATATTCTTCACACCCTAAACAAGAGATCAGGAGCTAAACGATGGCTATCAGCTTACAGAAAGGCGGCAATGTCAGCCTGACCAAGACCGATCCCGGATTGACCAATGCGACCGTTGGTCTGGGGTGGGATGCGCGCTCAACCGATGGCGCGGCCTTCGACCTTGATGCCAGTGTGTTTCTGACCGGCGATTCTGGCAAGGTGCTGTCCGATGCGCATTTCGTCTTTTACAACCAGAAGACCTCCCCGGATGGCGCGGTGGTTCACTCAGGCGATAACCTCACCGGCGAAGGCGAAGGCGATGACGAGTCTGTCTCCATCGACTTGCCGAAGGTGACTCCGGATGTCACGCGCATTGTTTTTGCGGTCACCATTCATGAGGCGGAGAGCCGGAATCAGAATTTCGGCATGGTACGCAACGCCTTCATGCGGGTGCTCAACAAGGACACCAACACCGAAATTGCGCGCTTTGACCTCTCGGAGGACTACTCCATCGAGACGGCCATGGTCTTCGGCGAGATTTACCGTCATTCCGGCGAGTGGAAGTTCAAGGCCGTCGGACAAGGCTTCGCGGGTGGCTTGGCGGCGCTGGCGAAGGATTACGGCGTCAACCTTGGCTAATGGCTGATTGACGGCCGACTGAGTTAGCCAGACAGCCTTCGCGTCTTGGTATTGCGCAGTGAGGCGTCTGGCTCCTCTGGTGTTCGTGCGACTCTGCTCACCTGGAATACTCCGGGTGACCGCTGATGGCTCCGACCACCCCGGCCGATAAGACTGCCGTTGCACCTTAGATGTTACGGCATAAACACCCTGCCTGAACGTCTTGGAGGTTTCCGATGCCGAGCTTCACGATTACCGGCGAGATTGACCCCTTTCTGCATGTCAGTCTGCGCAAGGGCGAGAAGATCTTCTGCGAGTCCGATGCCATGGTCATGATGGAGGAGCCGCTGCAGGTAAAGGGACAACTGCGCGGCGGTATCGGGCGGGCACTGGTGCGCCGCATGGCCAATGACGAGTCGCTGTTTCAACAGGAAATTGAGGCGGTGAGCGGTGACGGCGACTGTCTGCTCTCGCCCGCACTGCCGGGCTCGATCGAGCTGCTTGATGTGGCACCTGGCGCGGACTTCGTGCTGTCGGACGGCAGTTTTCTGGCTGCGGAATCAACCGTTGAGGTCAATCCTCGCTTAAACACCCTTGGCGGCGGTTTATTTGGTGGCACCGGTGGCTTCGTCATCATGGAGGCTCGCGGGCGCGGCAAATTGGCGGTGTCCGGCTTTGGCTCCGTATTCACGCTCGACATCGAACCTGGGCGTGAGACAGTGGTCGACAACAGCCATGTTGTGGCCTGGTCGTCCGCTCTATCATTCGAGGTTGGCACCCCAAAAACCGGCGGGGGCTTTTTTGGCAATATCGTCAACTCGGTCACCTCCGGAGAAGGACTGGTGATTCGCTTCCGAGGGCAGGGTAAGGTCGTGATTTGCTCGCGCAACCGCAGCATTTTTAAAGCGCGGCAATAAATGGGTTTCCGACCCGGATGGGGTCATACGGCATCAATCGAGCCTTCCCGTCTCTTTTGACGCAGGGCGGTCATTAACAGCAATCAGGCACGGTCATCGTGCAACAGGAGAGCGCAATGGGTATCAACTTGCAGAAAGGGCAAAAAATCTCACTCGACAAAGAAGCGGGCGGCGGGCTCAGCCACATTGTGATGGGGGTGGGCTGGGATGCCGCGACCGGGAAAACCGGCATGCTCGGTGGACTCTTCGGCGGTGGTGGCGGCAACATCGACCTCGACGCATCCTGCCTGATGTTCGACGAACAGGGCAATCAGACCGATGCGGTCTGGTTCCGCCAACTGCGCAGCCGCGACGGGAGCATCCAGCATACCGGCGACAATCTCACCGGCGAGGGCGAGGGCGACGACGAACAGATCAAGGTCGACCTCTCGGCGGTCCCGGCCAATGTCAAAAGCCTGGTGTTTACCGTCAATAACTACACCGGACAGGATTTCTCCAAGGTGGCCAATGCCTTCTGCCGCATTGTCAATGGCGCCAACGACAGTGAAATTGCACGCTACGATCTCAGTTGCCAAG
This sequence comes from Thiorhodovibrio frisius, assembly GCF_033954835.1. NCBI lineage: Bacteria > Pseudomonadati > Pseudomonadota > Gammaproteobacteria > Chromatiales > Chromatiaceae > Thiorhodovibrio > Thiorhodovibrio frisius. The sequence goes on along the minus strand of NZ_CP121471.1, from coordinate 1,785,652 downwards.
GCTCGCATAACGCCATGGTCATGGCCAAACTGTATCGCCACAACAACGAATGGAAAATGCACGCCATTGGCGAAACAGGCAAGGGTCGCACCTTCGAGGAACTACTCCCGCAGATCAAGCCTCATCTTTGAGTGTTAACTCTCGGACTCGACGCCGGATGACCGAGCATCACATCGAGCTGGACACCGGGGTGCTGCGGCTGCAAGTCCGCAAGGCCCGGTTTCCGCTCGACGACCTCTGCGGTTTCGCGGCCCGCGACAATCCCAAGCGCGGTTTTCTCTTCGTCAGCAAGGTGCTGGGCAAGCATTGGCCGGTGACGCCCAGCCGGATGCGCGAGATTCATGCGCACCTGGCCCGGCGACTCGAACTCGGCCCCGGTCCCTGGCTCTGCATCGCCATGGCAGAAACCGCGACCGGTCTGGGACAAGGCGTTTTCGAAGCGCTACTGGAGCACAAGCCAGATGCAGATGCGCTCTTTGTGCATTCCACCCGGTATCATCTCCCGGACTGGCCGCGCCTGGAGTTCCAAGAGCCCCATTGCCATGCGCCGCAGCAATTGCTTTACGAACCGTTCGATCCACATCTGCGCGAGCGTTTTCGCACCGCTCGCGAACTCATCCTGATCGATGATGAAATCAGCACCGGCTCCACCTTCTGCAATCTTGCCGCCGCTTACCAGCGCCTTAACCCGAATCTCGAACGGGTGCATTTTGTTGCTATCACCGTTTTCAGCGGGGCTGAATCCGCGCCGGCCTGGTCGCGACAGCTTGGCCTACCGGTCAGCACCCTCTCGGCGCTTGAAGCCGAACTGACATTCACGCCCGCAGCAAGCATTGCGACCCAACTGCCACCCTCGGCGGTCGGAGATAACCGACGCCAGCCGGAGCAGCTCGCAAATCACAGCAGTGGGCGTCTTGGGGTTGACACCCGTCTGGCGCTTCCCGAGGCCGATATCCAAGATTTGGCGCGGGATTTGGCGCCGGGTGCCAAGGTGCTGATGCTGGGCACCGGAGAATATATGCACCTGGCCTACCGGATTGGCCTGGAGCTGGAAGCGCGGGGGTTGGAGACCCAAGTCCAGGCCACCACCCGCTCGCCGATCCGGCTTGGCGCCGATATCCAGCGCCGGCTTGTTTTTCAGGACAATTATGGCGAAGGTATTGCGAACTATCTCTACAATGTCGACCCAGCGGCCTTTGACCGCATCATTCTTTGTCACGAAACCCCGATTGATGATTTGTCCGATCTGGTGCATAACTTGGGGCCAGCTTGCATGACCTACCGGCACCCCGACCCGCTCCCGGCATGATCGACGACGAGCGGACGGGCCGGCGCTGGGGGATAAATCCAATCCCAAACTTGATCAATCACAACTGGAGGATCCTATGGCGATCAGCTTGAATAAGGGCGGTAATGTCAATCTGAGCAAGGAAGCACCCAACCTGGAAAATGTCCTGGTAGGACTGGGCTGGGACGCGCGCGCAACCGATGGTCAGGACTTTGACCTGGACGCCAGTATTTTCATGGTGAAAGAAGACGGCAAGGTACCCGGTGACAGCCACTTCATCTTCTACAACCAGCTAAAGTCGCCCGATGGCTCGGTCGAGCACACCGGTGATAACCTCACCGGCGAGGGTGAGGGCGATGATGAGTCCGTGCATGTCACCCTCTCGAAGGTGCCACCCGAGATTCAGCGGCTCATTATTGTCGTGACCATTCACGACGCCGACGCGCGCCGGCAGAGTTTTGGCCAAGTCAGCAATGCCTTTGTGCGACTGGTCAATCGAGACAACAACCAAGAAGTGGTCCGCTTCGATCTGTCCGAAGATTACTCGACCGAAACCGCGATGGCTTTTGGTGAAATCTACCGCCACAGCGGCGACTGGAAGTTCAAGGCCGTCGGTCAGGGCTATGCCGGGGGCCTGGCGGCGCTCGCGCGTCAGCACGGCGTCAACGTCGGCTGAGCCCGCCCATGGATCTCAAACTAGGCCAACGGGCCAAGGTCGCCGACCTGGTCCCGAACGGGCAGCGCTTTACCCTGGGTGTCGCCATTGAGGCACCCGGGATGACCATCGACTTCGCCTGCTTCGGGCTGGATGCCGCAGGCAAACTCTCCGATGAGCGCTACATGGTGTTCTTCAATCAGCCGAGTTCGCCCTGTGGTGGCGTGGCGCTGGCAACCCCAAGTGGCGACGACGCCAGCTTCGCGATCACGCTCGACCGGCTCCCGGCCAGCATCGAGCGCCTGACGCTGACAGCGGCGCTCGATGGCAGTGGGTCCATGTCCGGGATCGGTCGCGGTCATGTGCGCTTTATGGACGGCGACCGGGAACTGGCGCGCTTCGCCTTCAGCGGAGCGGATTTTTCCGCTGAGCGCGCGCTCATGCTGCTGGAGCTTTACCGCAAGGACGGCATCTGGCGTACCAGCGCCCTGGGACAGGGCTTCAATGGTGGACTCGCGGCTCTGGTCGAGCATTTTGGCGGCAGCGTGGCGGCAGATGCCTCGCCGCCCAAGGCTCCTGAGCCACCGCCCCAATCATCCAAGCAACCGAGCGCGCCGCCGGCCAGCCCGCCCGTCAATCTCAGCAAAATCACCCTGGAGAAATCCGGCAGCTCGATCTCGCTGGAAAAGAAGGGCAATGCCGCCTTTGGCGAGATCCTCATCAATCTTAAGTGGCGACCGGTCGCAGCAGGAGCAAAGAAAGGCTTTTTCGGCAACCTGATGGGCAGCGGTAAGACGGACCTTGACGTTGGCTGTCTGTTCGAACTGAACAACGGTGCGAAAAGCGCGGTGCAGGCGCTCGGTGGCACGCTCGGCAACTACCATCAGCCGCCGTTTATTCAGCTCGATGCCGATGATCGCACCGGCACCAGCACTGATGGCGAGAACCTGCGCATCAATGGCCAGCATTGGGATCAGATTCGGCGCGTGCTTATCTATGCCTTTATCTACGAAGGCGCCCCTAACTGGGCCGAAGCGGATGCGGTGATTCGTCTCCAAACACCGGACCAACCCGAGATTGAAGTGCGGCTCGATTCGCATCGCAACGACCGGCCCATGTGCGCCATTGCGCTGCTAGAAAATCAGGGCGGCGCGGTCAAGATCACCAAGCTAGTCGAGTATTTTCGCGGGCACAAGGATATGGACGAGGCCCACCGTTGGGGCCTGGACTGGGTCCGCGGCCGCAAGGATTGATTCCAGGCCGCCCGATCCTCAATCATTCACCACCAAAAACAGAGGCATAGCATGGCGTTCCAAGACCTACTCAACAACCTGAAGCAAAAGACATCCGAGCTGAAAACTGAGGTGATGAAGTTCAAGAATAAGGACTTTCTGAACGCAGCTGTGGGCGGCTCGGTGCTCATGTCGATGGCCGATGGCAGCGTCTCCTCTGAGGAAAAGCAGAAGATGATGCGCTTCATGGAGAACTATGAAGCCCTGTCGGTTTTCTCTGGCAAGGATATTATCGAGTCCTTCCAAAACATCATGACCCAAATGGAGTTCGACAAGGACTTGGGCGAGGCAAAAGCCTATGACGCCATTCGCAAGATGAAGGGCAAGGATGAAGCCTCCCGGCTGATTATGCGCCTGACTATCGCCATCGCTGGCGCGGATGGCAACTTCGACGATGACGAGAAGCATGTGGCCCGTCGGATTGCCACAGAGCTGAATATCGACCCGGCGGAGTTCGAGCTAGGCTGAGCGACTCATTGGCGGCTGAGCGGGATAGCTGCGTGGGAGCTAAGAGTCTGCGCCGATTCGTCTTCGTCGATCTGGATGACACCCTGTTCCAGACCCGGCGCAAGTGCCCGAAGGAGCCGAATCTGCAACCGGCGGCCTTTCTGGCCGATGGCAGCGCGCATTCGTTCATGACCGCCCGGCAGCGCTCCTTGTGGGCGCTGTTGGGCGGGCAGGCGACGCTGATTCCGACAACGGCGCGCAATCAAGGCGCCTTTGAGCGGATAGACCTGCCCTTCACCAGCTGGCGCATCCTGGATTATGGCGGCATCATCCTGGATGCCGACGGGGTGCCCGAGCCTGAATGGATCGCACGCACGGCGGCAGGCGCGCAGGGCTGCATCGACTCGCTGCGAGAGCTGCTCGACCAGGCCGAGGCACTGATCGCGCGCGAGCGACTGGCCATTCGCGTCCGTATTATTGAGGATTTCGGGCTGCCGCTCTATCTGGTCGCCAAATATCGCGACGGCCAGGAGGCCGATCTCGACCGCTTGCAGCGCGAACTCATCACGCCCTGGGTCGAGGCTGGCGCGCAGCGGCTGCATCGCAATGAGAACAACCTGGCCGTGATCCCTGCGCATCTGGGCAAGGAGTTTGCGGTACGTTATCTGATCGAGCACCTCAGGGGAGAATGGGGTGACATCTTCACCATCGGCGTTGGCGACAGCCTGATCGACGCGCCCTTTATGGCGGAATGTGACTATGCCATCATCCCGAACGGAACCCAGTTGTCCGCGTCCACCCTCGCGACCTTTTCGCCCGCTCCCTAGACAGCAGGTTGCCGCCTGATGACGTCTCGGGCAACCACCGCAGATACGGATGTCGTTAGGGGCTCGGTCGATTTCCCTGCTGGCTTCTCTGCTTGCTTCTCGGGCAGCTATCGCCCCGAGGATGTCTGTTTTCTGCTCAAACCCATCCCCATCGACTTCACCCCGGTGGCCGAGAAGGAGCGGCTGATTCAGAGCGGGAAGCGGCATTACAGCGAGATGTTGAGCCCCGAATGTCTGCCCTCGGCGCGCTACCTGGAGGTCTTTCATCAGGCGCTTGCGATGACCCGCGATCGCATGGCGCGTGCGTTGCTCGACCTGGCGGCGATTATTGCCGCCGAGCGCACCGGGGAAATCACCTTGGTCTCGCTCGCGCGCGCCGGCACGCCGGTCGGGGTGATTCTCAAACACACGCTGGAAGATGTCTTCGCGCGTCCGACCTGGCACTACTCGATCTCCATTATCCGTGATCGCGGCATCGATCAGCGCGCCCTGCGCTTTATTCTGGAAGACTGCCACCGCGATCCGGCGGGACTGGTCTTTGTCGATGGCTGGACCGGCAAGGGGGTGATCGCGCGCGAACTCAAAACGGCGCTCGCGGACTTCAATGCTCGCCAAGGCGTCACTCTCGACACCCGCCTCTATGCCCTGACGGATCTGGCCGGGGTTGGCGTGGCGCCCTCGGATGCGGACTATCTGATCCCCTCAAGCATTATGGGTGCGACCATGTCCGGGCTGGTCAGTCGCTCGATCCTGAACGACCAGATCGGTCCCGACGACTTCCATGGTTGCCTGTATTACGAGCCATTCGAGCCACAGGATCTCTCGCGGTGGTTTGTCGAGACGTTGCGCGAGGCGATCCGCGCGCAACTGGATGCTGGCTACCAGCCGGTCGCGCAGCCGGTCGATTCGAGCGCCGCGCGTGATCGCTCCGCCCGCATGCTGGCGGACATCCGCACCCGCTTTGGCATCACCAACGAGAACTTCATCAAACCCGGGATTGGCGAGGCCACGCGCGTGCTGTTGCGGCGGGTGCCCGAGCGGCTCATCCTGCGCGATCCCGATCTTCCCGAAGTCGCTCACCTGGTGCAGTTAGCGACCGAAAAGCAGGTGCCTTGCGAGGTCGATCCCGATTCACCCTACCAGGCCATCTCGCTCATCAAGGGGTTGTCCGATGCTTGACGCGTATCGACTCGGTGGCTCGCTCTATGTCCCGCTGACACACAAGGACTGCTTGCCCATCGCCAACGGCAGTCGCTGGTCCGGCCTGCGCTCGGTCATCTTCTGTACCGAAGATGCCGTGGCCGAACAGGCGCTCCCAACGGCGCTCGATAACCTGCGCCACTGCCTGGATTGCATGGACGAGCACAGCACCCTGATGCGCTTCGTGCGGGTGCGCAACCCCGAGATTCTCGACTGGCTGCTGGCCCTGCCCGGAGTCGGCAAGCTCGACGGCTTTGTGTTGCCCAAGCTGGACCAGAGCAACCTCGACGCCTACTTTGGGCCCCTCGCCGGCACCCGGTTTCGCTGCATGCCGACCCTGGAGACCCGCGATGTTTTCGATGTCGCGCGCATGAGCGAACTGCGCGATCATCTGATCGAGGCCGGCCATCAGGAGCGCATCCTCGCACTGCGTATCGGCGGCAACGATCTGCTCGCGCTGCTCGGCATTCGCCGTCCGCGCAACCGGACCATTTACCGCACGCCCCTAGGACTCACCATCGCCAATCTGGTCAATGTCTTCAAGCCGTTCGGTTTCCAGCTCACGGCGCCGGTGTTCGAGCATCTGGATTGCCCGGAATTGCTGCGGGAGGAACTGGCCGACGACATCGCGCATGGACTCTGCGGCAAGACAGCAATTCATCCCAACCAGCTTGAGTCCATCAACGCCGCCTTCCAGGTCTCGACAAACGACATCACAGCTGCGCGCAAGATCCTGGTCGATGACCGCGCCGTATTTAAACACCAGGGCTCCATGTGCGAACCCGCCACCCATCGGCGCTGGGCGCGGCAGATCGTCGCCCGCGCGGAGCTGGAGCTGGGTTAGTCATCTGCCCGACTTCTCGATAACGCCCAAGTCGCTGACAGCTGATCTCATGCCTTCCTTGGCTTACCAACTAACGCTCTACGAACAACTGGAGGTCTTACCAGAAGGCTTAGCCGGCGAGATTCTCAATGGGCAGTTGCATACTCAGCCCAGGCCCTCTGGACCGCACGCCTACACTGAAAGCATGCTGGCCGGCGATCTGATCCCAGCCTACGGTCGAGGTGGGCGTGATGGCTCCGGCGGTTGGTGGATTTTGATTGAACCGGAGATCCACTTCGTCCGCGACCAAGAGGTTGCGGTGCCGGACCTGGCCGGTTGGCGGCGCGAGCGAATGCCCAAGATTCCGAACGGCCATCGTTTCGGGGTGGTGCCGGACTGGATTTGCGAGATTCTCTCACCGTCCACCGCCAGCAAGGACCGCGAGATCAAGCTGCCGCTCTATGCCCATTACGGCGTTGCCTATGTTTGGTTGGTGGATCCGAAACGCCGCACCCTAGAGGCCTATGGACTAGAGCAGGGCCGCTGGCGCTTGCTGCTCAAGGCCGCTGCCGATGCGGTCGTTCATGCGCCGCCCTTCAGCGAATTGGAGCTGAGACTCGCCACGCTCTGGGTCTAGGAAATGTTGTCAGGAACCTGCCGTACCTGTTTGCTTGTCGCGAAAAGGCTGATAGAACGGGTGTTGAGCGATGTCCAGCATCTCCCGGTCGCCGTCCGAATCGCCGTAAGCGTAAATTTCCAGTTCGGATAAGTCGCCAAGCAGCCCTTCTAAACGTTTGACTTTCTCCGGACCGCGACAATTGCCGCCTGCCATGCGCCCGTCGAAACAAGCGCCCTCCTCCCCCAGTTGCGTGCAGAGAAGGTCATCGAACCTCAGATACGCGGCAACATAGCAAAGATAAAGCTCCAACGAAGCGCTGACCATCACCAGCCGATGCCCTTGCGCGCGATGCCATTCGATGCGTTCAAGCGCCTGAGGCCGCAGTATCCGCCGGACCGCCTCGGCATGGCGTAGGCCATGGGGAGTGATCGTGCTGACGGGCGCGCCGGTAAAGAGTCGCTCAATCAGCCGCGCCTTGAAGGCATCGCGACTGGCGCGCCCGAGAAGAACCCGCAAGCCATCGCCTGTCAGCGGGATCAGGACACGCAGCACCCGACTCCAGCCAAAGACGCGGAACAAAAAGGGAAGGAAGGTATCGCGAGTGGAAATGGTTCCGTCGAAATCAAAAGCGGCGACGATTTTTCGGACTCTAGGATGCGTCAATCGAATAAACCCCTGCGCGGCATGTTACTTGGAATTCTGATTTGCTCCCCTGAGACGGGTGGCTAAAACCTTTGCCTGTCGGCCTTCTGGGAGCGTCTTGTGCAGAGTGACCAACGACTGAAATTTTATCATGAGCTGGAGCGCTGCTCGAATGATGCGCCGATATTCGGGCACGAAAAGGCTGAGCGCAAACGGGATGGGAAACCTTTACCAATCAAGACGAGGCTTCGCCGCCCGAGAAGTCTCCTATCGCCCACTCCTTGCTGTTCCAACGCTGGACTACGGCGACCCCGTTAGCAGCCCCGACCTAATTGTTTCAGGGAATTAGGCAATTTCAACAATAGAATGGCAACTACTCAACACCAAGAAGCTGGTCTTTAACTGCCCAAGCGTCTCTGATGGTCGGAGACGATGATCCGGATCAAATCAGAAGGCGGGTATCGGCCAAAAGCGGGCGAGTAACTACACCGCTCCAAAGGCGGAACTGCGCTCGATTACTGACATTCGGCCTTGACTCACGCTCCTGAAGTTCTCCCTGGCTGGTTTTTTTGATTGGCTTTCGTTCTGGACGCAAGCCGAACTGCGGCCGCCTTCCGGTCTTTTGGACTCGCTATTCGAAGCGCTCGTCACGCTCGGCCTCATGCGAGCGCCTTAACACAATCTCCCGCTGCAGCCCGTCGTCGGTCTCTCGTGCGACCTGGCGGAGCGCAGGGTCGTCGTCGTCGAGAAATGCCTGAAACAGGGGGCGACGTCGCTCCAGGATATCCGCGAGAGATCCAGCCCAACCCCTCGGGTGAATTTGACTTGCCAGGCCCTGGAGCACGGTTGCGCGGTCCGGTCCGGCGCCCAACAGGGCCAGAGCACCCTCGCTCCACTGTGTGGCACCATCCTGCTGGTCAAACGCCGGAATTGTGCCAGCGAGCCTCGAAAATCGCGTTTCTGGATCCCCATTCGCCCATTGCAGAAGGAGCGGCAGGGGCACCCGCTTCAACGGATTGCGGTTGTCCATGCCGTTGCGGAAATGCATATAGGAGTGCCGCCATTCGTCTTGCCCACCAGCAAACCAGCAATCCAACGCGACGAATGGGTGTAATGAAAACAGTGTCTCGATCAACTCATTAAGGTTCAGCCATGAGGCCCGCCCATTCGCGCTCGCGTCAGAGATGCGACAGCAAAGGTGCTCGGCCTCCGTCGCGGACTCAGTGTCGGAGAGACAGACCTTCGCGATCTCCGCAAGCTCGTAAGCTCGGTTGTGGTGGTCTTGATCAAGGGGATAGCTTGCGAGCAGACGACGGCCGCAGTCGATCAGCAGCGGATCCCATGCCGATTGCTCGCCCCGTCCACCATGGAAGTGCATGCTTAGAATCTCCACCGCGACGCCCTGGCCGTCCGGCAGGCTGGCAATGCCCAATACAATGCGGCTGAGGGCCGCTGAAGACATGGCCTCCGTTGTTCGGCCGAGCGCCAGATTCCCATAGGCGCGGGCTGGCGCCAGGCCGGTTTCTACCGAGGCGATAAGCCGACGAGTCCCACCTTCATCGCCCCCCACAGACGCCTGCAGGTAAGGGAAGACAGGACCGAGAAAGCGGTCGCTAACCGCGGCGTCCAACAGATCATTGACCTTGGCTGCGTCTTTCGACGCGGCCGTGCGAAGAAAACCGCCAAGCAGGGAGGCGTTGCGCCGCTCCGCGTCCGTTGCGCGGTAACGCTCCAGAAGTTCAGCCCAGGTTGTCGCCAGATCGGCCGCAGTCTCGGCGAGACCTTCGCCAAACCAGCCTGCCTGATAGGCTTCTGGGCCGAACAGCTCGGGCCAGTCACCGTCGAACTGGTCCAGGCACCTTCCGGCCTCCCGCCCGAGTCGCCGAGCTTCTTCGATCACGGCCTCGTGCGCCTGCACATACTGCCCATCGGTCTCCCAATGTGCGGTGTCTGCGATCTTGTACGCTTCAGTCAAGACATAGCTGCGGAGACGGTCGCGCAAGCCAGCCGGCGCGAGCCGTTCTTTCATCGACTCCAGACGTGCAATGAGTCCCGGCTCCATGCGTTCGCGATCGAAGGCTAGGGTTTCCCGCACGGCGAGCCAACCCTGCGGCCAATGCTCTTGGGTTCCGATAGTCAGGACGGCCTCCTCCAGCTGATCGAACACATGCCCAAAGCACCAGAGGCTGCGGAAGTGCTCTGCAATAGCGTGACGCGCCGTCCCGCGCTGGGGTGAGTCCGATAGTGCAAGCCGCGTGGCGATGACCAGCGAGCCACCGTACCAGTCCCGATAATCGGCGAGCGTCGTCGGACGCCAGCCGAAGTCGATGGCATGGCCGCCGAACGAGAAGTCATGCGAGCTGGTGAAGTGACCGGCGGTCAGCATCCCTCGAAGCGCAATCATGCCGACGTCCCGCGAAAAGCCCCCCGGGAGTACCAGCAAGTCCTGCACCACGGCAAGGCGTTCATGCGGACCGGCCTGGGCGCCCGATAGCCATGGCCAGAACAGTTCCTCCAGGTAGCCCGTGTGGGTAGTTTCTCCCTTGCCCAACTCGGCCTCGGCGAAGCGGCTCAAGCACAGCGCGGCGCGGCGGAAGTGCCGCGGGAACCAGGCGAGCTTGCGCAATAGGGATATCAAGATTTGGCGATTGGCCTTCGTCGCTGCGTCGAGCTGGCCCGGCGTGCTGCCCATCACGCACCGCTCGACAAGCTCGAGGACAGCGTTCGGGGCCACCGGTGCCAGGTGCAGAACCAAGTCTATGCGCAGGTCGGCCGAACTGTGAGCCATCACGCTCAGATCCCCCAGTGGACCCTCGGGGGCGGTCCATGACGCCGCGATGCGCTGGGCATCCACCGAGTCGTGCAAATAGCTCAGCCGATGGGTAAAGGACTTGAGCAGCCGCGGGTTGCCGCAGCGCCAAAAGGCGTTCGCGACGTTGATTGGTGACAGGCATTGGAGTGCCCGTTTGGCGAGCCAATTGGCAAGGGGCTGCGGCAAGATGGCCCGCCAGCAGCCACGCGACTGCAGGATGTCGCGCCGCTGCAGCTCCCCTGCCGCGCGCTGCAGCGCTTGTACCTCGAGCCCGACCAGGCGCGCCAGAAACGGTAGCTCCGCCACGTCGCCGGTCGAGGCCTCGCCGTCAAACGAGTACACCAGAGCGAGTGCCTCCGCCGCTCGCAGCAAGGGGTCGTCGGCCTGCCTGCGCTGGTGGAACAGCCGCTCGAAAAGCCCCTCGTCACCCAAATCGGCGAGGTTGGTCCCAGGATGCACATGCCCGGCGCTTAGGATTGCGATGCGCGCGTTGCCGTCGGAGAATTCCGCGATACGCGAGCGGATCTCGTGGGACAGCGCCGGATAGCGGCGTTCGAGCAGGGACTCGATGACCGCCGCGGAGGCGCTCTGAAGACGAAAGACATCCGTGTGCTCCGGTCTTTCGTCGCGGATGTCCAGGTCGACCGTGATCAGGCTAATGGGACTGCCGGCGGACTTACAGACCGGGGCGATGGCGTCGTGGGTCTCCCGCGGGCAATTGTCCAAGAGCAGAACAGCGCGTTTGCCCTCGGCGATCAGTTGACTGGCGAGTTGGCCGACGCTCGGTTGCGAGGTCTCGGCGCCAATGTCCGCATAGACGGCCAAGGCGGGGTCCAGGGCCTTGTCCCCGATCCGCGGATCGAACAGCGCCTCCAGCAGCCGAGTCTTGCCGGTCCCGGAAAGACCGGTGAGCCGGACGATGCCTCCGGCCTGGGACAGTATCGATTGCAGCCGTGCGAGACCATCGCCGACCGTGAGCGGGCCGTCCTGCGCGTTACGCTGGTCCCAGAGTCGGGCGGTGTCGTCGCTCAGGTAGTCGCCGTCGACAGGCTCCGGTGCCCGGGACCAGTTGCCAAACGAATGCCAGCCTCGGACGGCCTGACCGATCCGTTCCCTAACCCAAAGGACCTCGCCGGGATAGTCGCCGACCCAATCGGCCATCCGCGTGCAGTCATAGAAATCGAGGTGCAGTGCATCGCTGCCGTCGAGGTCCGCGACAGCGGCACGCATGGCGTTGCGTCGCTCGGTCAGCCTCGAGTCGGTGGTGGAGCCCTTGGAGCTGACGATCACATAGGCCCCGCCCGCCGCAGCCAGCGCACGAATGCTCGCACGAAGAGGTGCGTTGGTACCCTTGACCTGCTTGGTCTTTCGGGGGCGCATTTCCTCCGCAATTTTGCTGGCCGGCATGTCATCGGCCTTGGCCTGGAATCCGGTTGCCGGTCGCGGGATGAAGCCGGAGATCTCCGTACCCGGCGGAAGCTCGACGCGGACATCGATCCCGCCATCGGCGGCGATCTGATTGCCGCCATAGAGGACCCCGCTGACCGGGAGACCCCGGCGCCGCAGATCGGCCTTGCAGAGCCTGGCGATCAGAATGCGCAGGCCCTCGTCGTCGAGTGCGCGGATGTGCTCGGGCGTGATGTCGAAGAGGGGGTGCTGGGGCATGGATGCAATGGGGCTCGACCAACCCATATTAATCCAGCCCCAGATCAAAGCCCTTCTTGAACGGGTTTTCGATGCGGAGCGCACCAATCATGCGGCCGTCCTGCATGTCTTCCGAAAGGAGACGTGTGACCCCAGAGGTTCTGGCCACCTCGACCAGCATGGCATCCCAGAAGGCAAAGCTTTGCGCCTCTTTCAAGCGAACGGCTCCGGTCAGGGTGCGACCATCGGCGACGGCGACCGGAAAGAGCTCCATCCAGTCATGCACCATCGCCGCGGCCTCTTCCGCTGGCATCTTGTCCTTGCGCGTCACGGCATGGAAAAACTCGGCGAGTGCCTGGAGGGTCAGCACGCAATCCGCGTCGGGCAGTCTGTCCATCACGGCCTGCGCCTGCTCGTGGCGCGCGCCCGCGTCCGTGTCGATGCTGTAGATCAGGATGTTCGTGTCGACGCTGAAGCGCTGCGCTCTCATCGATCACGTTCTTGGCATCGATCAGGCTCTTGGCACTGATCGCGCTCATGGAGGGTCTCTCGATCGACGTACGTCCCGCCGAGCGCATAGCCACGACTCATCCGTTCCCGCATACGCTCCCGAGCGGCGCGCTGGGCATCGGACAGCTGCGGCCGGGCCTCGATCGGCAGCACGCGGGCGATAGCCTTGCCGCGGCGTGTGATGATAATCTCGGCACCCTTCTCGACGCGCTCCAGGTAACGCGAAAGATGCTGATTGGCTTCCCGGATGGAGACGATTTCGTGCATGGGTTACCTTTGTGGGATATCCTACATTGTTCCAACTCTAGAACATGCCATCAGTTTCCGCAATGTCCGAGTGTTCTTGGACTACTCGAGGCGAGCATGCCCGGTTGAGCGTCTTGTGATGGATGGTAACCGGTCATTGAACGCGAGAGGCCGATTGGCCGCTCTGGGTCGGGACCGGTCCTTCGGCTGCGTTGCGCTGGTGAGTCTCAGCTGAAGGGCTGGAGTCGGCATGAAATTGCAGTTCGGCTAGAAGGACCTGGATGTTTCTGTCCACTATAAAGCCTGAAAACCCGGTCGCGTACGTGACCAATTCCATCGGCTGGATTGACCACAGTCTCGCTGGTGGAGGCTGATCTGTCTCGCGACAGAGTTGTCCAGGTTCATGACTGTCTCCACCCAACGCCTGACCATCCGCATGGGTTGAAGTACCGGCGCTATTGCGGCCATTCAGGGCGCTGTTTGGTGCGCTACGAGAATGAGCGAGGCAAAGGCGACCACGAACACATTGGCGCGAACGAGGCGCCCTATCGATTCGTCTCGCTGACGCAGTCGCTCGCAGATTTCGCGGCGGATGTTGCACAGGCGCTGGAGACCACCGATGAAAGCGATCATCAGCACTGAATCCTGGGATAGCCTACAGCCACAGTCCTTGGCAATCGCGCGGCAGGTCGATGCCGGCAAGACGCTCCCCGAGGCTGATTATCACTTGAGCTTCGCGGATTCGGCGCAGTTGTTCCGCGTGTTAGCGGTGCCGCATTTCCGCAATTTCCGGAAAAGCTTATACCAGGGTCCCGGCTTTGAGGTGACGATTTGCAGTGGTACAGGAATTGCTATGCACAGCTGTGCACCTGTGACCTAGTCCCCCAATTCGTTGTTCGCAAGCCCCTGATGCTGGCCCTGTTTACTTAAGACCCTATAGGCGTTCAGTTGTTGTCAACGGTAAAGTGCTTCATGGCCACGTCGACGACGATTTTTTTCCTTTGTGGCAAAAGCAACAGACGACTTGATTTTGCGACACCCGATCAACCATGATGGTGCGGCTGTTAACATGGTGTGCATACCCATACTCATTATTTGGAGAATTTTCCGCGATGCTGCTCGAGAACTATCAACAACAAGAACGCTTTTGGATGACGACCCTGTTTGGAGCCACGACCAAGTCCGATCTGCAGGCGTTTCGTGGTGAGTTCACCGTCCTAGAAGGCGAGCTGAACGCGGTCGCCGGTAAACGCACGCCTCCGCGCGCACTCCTCAAGCAGGCGGTTCTGCTCGCGACTGCCGATAAGCTCCTGATGGTCGCCGGCAGCTTCGAGAGTGTCGATGAGCTTCCCGAGTTCATCTCGCTTTTCAAAGACGATTTGGATCCCTCGTGCGTTCCGGTCATTTTCATCGAAAATCTCGCCGAGAGCTGTCAGATCGATGCTGAAGGAAACCGCTACGTGCTAATCCAATATCGCGAGGGCGCGGTCTGGAACGAGGTGTCTGAGTTCTATTACATCGACAAGCACGATCTGAAGGGACTGTCGAGCGAGGATAAGGTGCTGAAGCTCTATGAGGCAGGTAAGGAGTACCAGCCGAAATTCCCGGTCAAGACCCTCGAAGAGGTGCTGGCCACCAAGACCAACGCCAAGCGCGAGGGTTTTGGGGCCGTCTGAGATATCGCCACATCAAGCTCAGCGGCGCCTGCCCGAGGAGCCGGGATTTGCTCTCATGCTCCCGATGGCGCCGCGCATCATCTGGCTGCTTGGCGGGTCGGTCAGCTCTTCACTCGTTTTGGGTGAGTCTATGGTCGACGTTCGAATCGAGGGAAAGAAGGCCACGGCATCCGCCGCATTTCGAGCGACTGGAGTCAGACCATTACCTTCAGGCAGAAATGGGGCCAATGGTTCATCAAGCTCTTGCCGAAGCGACGATAATGAGTAAGCGGACGCCCCGATTCCGGACCCGTCGAGCCGGGTACTCTAGCGCGGTAACGCCAGCGCGCGCGACCGCGCCCGGTCGTATGATTCGGCGCCTGGCAGTGGCGATCATGGCCCTACTGCTCCTGCTCGGCGGGGTTGTGCCGCTGCGGGCCGAGGACGTCAAGACCGTCACTATCTACCCCAGTTACGGCTATCGGGCCGGGGCGCAGTGGGCGATCCCGCTGCGCCTCTGGGTCCATGAGCCCCGGTCACTCACCAACAACCTAATCACCCACCTGGTGGCGCGGCCCGAGCGGCACTCGACGGACGAGATCGCGCGGGCTCACCACCGCTTGTCCGACTTGGTCGCGGACGACGAGTCCGGTGAGCAGGTCGCTTTGGGTTTCGACGAGGACCCGCGTCAGATAGCCTACCAACTGCTGGATGCGCAGGGCAGACCGCTATCGAGCGACCTCAACGGTCTGATCGAGGGCACCTTGCGGCTGGATGTCGAACGGTCCGAGGAGCTGCTGCGCGCCCAGCGATCCACGCAGGGCTGGCTGCGCCTGCGCGCGCGCTCACCGGGGCACCAGGGGAATGGCAGGGTCCGTCTGCTGGCATCCCAGGGACGCTCCGTGATTTCCGATATCGACGACACCATCAAGATCACTGGGATCCCCGCCGGGCAGGAGGTGGTGCTGGAGAACACTTTCTTCCGTCCCTTCGTCGCCGCGCCCGGGATGGCGCAACGCTACCGGACACTCGGCGCTGCGACGGCGTTTCACTATGTCTCCGGCAGCCCTTGGGGACTCTATCGCCCACTCGCGGAATTCATCACGGCGGCCGGCTATCCCGCGGGCTCCTTCCACATGAAGAGTGTGCGCAAGAACCTGCTCACGGCGGGCGCGTGGCAGGATATTGCGCGCCTAGCGGGCGGCGAGGCGACGCGGGTGCAGAAGCTCGCACAGATAGGCGCGATCATCGGCCAGTTCCCCGCGCGCCGCTTTATCCTCGTCGGTGACTCCGGTGAGCAGGATCCGGAGATATACCGCGCGATTCGCCAGCGATTCCCACGGCAGATCGAGGCGATCTGGATCCGCGATGTCGTCGACGACCGCGTCCTCCATCCCGAGCGTCTGGCGGGAATGGCGGTCATCGAGGGTGCGGCCTGCCGCCCTGGCTCCGATCCGGCGCAGGCGTCTGATGACCAATCGAAAGCCGGGCAGCCCGAACCGGGGCCTTTTTTGGACCCTCTGGTCGGTCTGTATTCTGATGTTCATACTCTTCTCGGGTTTTTGAAGAACCTTTTTCTAGGCAGCGGCGATATGGTCTTCGGTCAGCCAGCCCGATGCGGTGGCGGCAAGCTGGGTGCCGCTGTCAGAGGCAAAGATGATCGGGTCGCCGTCTTGCAGCCCATATATCCGGCATCGATATCGGGATCTTTTTGGTCGCTGCGCCCTATAGTGTGGGTTTGAACACCATCAACAGAACAATAGCCACCATGGCAACGAAGGCGGGGACGCCGAGCCAGAACCAGATGCGCCGGTAGCGGTGATAGATCGGGGCCAGCGGCTCGCCATGCTCGACCGCACGGTTGCTGATCTCCCGCATACGGATCTGTAGCCACACCACTGGCAGCCAACAGCCGCCAGCAAGCGTATAGAGCACTAGGGTAGTCACCACCCAGGGGGCACCCCAATCGAAGCCGAGAATGTGCAGCAGCAAGAAACCGCTCAATGGTTGGATAAGCATCGTCGGGGTGGTAAAGAGCCAATCGGCCCACACCACCAGCCGGTTGGTGATGGCGATTGCGGCGACATTGCCACTGCGATCAGCGAAGTATTTGTAGAAGGCGCTGCCCAGTCCAGTGCCGAACAGCAGGATGGAGCTGAGGATATGAATGCTCTTTAACGTTAGGTAGTCCATCACTTTCTCTCCAGTTGCAGCATTATCAAAGTAGCCACCAGCAGAGGAATGTTCTTGCTAATAGGGCCGTAGGGGTGGAGCCAGAACTCCGGCAGGGTAATGGTGATGATTAGGCTGTAGGCGAGGATAGTGGCGATCTGCAGCAGTGCCACTGCGGTGACATGGCGGCGCAACAGCAGGGCGGTGCCGAGCAGGAGGTCGAGCAGCGCCGCACCATAGAGGAAAAACGGCTGGGCGATCTCATCAATGCCCACCTCTTCTAGGAGTGCATAGCTCTTTTCCTGCGGATAGAGGAAGGCAGAAGTTATCGCAGTGAAAATCCACAGCAGCGCCAGGGAGTAGCGCAGCAGCGGGGCGAGAAAGTAGAGCCGGGCGTGCCAACGGTCGGCATCACTGGCGGGTGTCTTCTGCAACATCGCATCAAGTGATTGCGGTCGGAAGTTAAACGCCGCAATAAGCGGCGTAACATCGGCGCAGTTGCCGCGTTGCAGCATCTCCACACTCCCCCTGTCGATAGGTGTCGCGCCGAGAAAACCGCCCAGTTGCGCCAGCCTTAGTGCGAGCGGATAGGGGATGGCGAGTGGGCGTAGCTCCCCCCCATCGAGCCACTGTCGCTGTTTCGCCAGCAGCTCACGCATGGTGATGGCATGCGGGCCGACCAGCTCAATGTGTTGCCGGTTGGTTGAGTTATCTTCCACTGCCTGCACCACTGCCCGGACCAAGTCGTCGATATGGAGCGGCTGTATCCGTTGGTTCCCGTCGCCAACAAGTGGCGTGAACGGCAGTGATGCCAATGCGCGGAAAAGGGCGGTGCTCTTCGCCCCGGCACCGTAGACGATGGAGGGGCACAAGATGGTCCAGTCGATATCGAGACCAGCCAGCGCCTCATCCGCCGCCCGCTTGCTCAGGTGATATTGGCTCCGTGCCCCCGCATCGGCACCGAGGGCGGAGATTTGGATAACCTTTCTAACCCCGGCTTTTGCCGCGGCGCGAAAGAGGGCTATCGGGGTATCAGTGTGAAGGGCGGCAAAGCGCTGGCCGCAGCTCTCGCGAATGATGCCGACCGCATTGATAATCACATCGATATTTGTCAGCCGAGGCAGCCATGCCTCTTCACCAAGGTCACGGGCAAAGTCGCAGGCAATATAGTCGGCGACGACGACGGACCTCTTGGCCCCCTGGAGATTGCGCACGCAGGCCACCACCCAATGCCCCTCGCGTGTCAGGGCACGCAGCAGGTGGGAACCGATAAAGCCACCGGCACCTGTGAGGAGGATATTCATGCTTTTCCCCTTTTGTTGGAACTTTCAGTAAAAACAGAAATTTCGTAGCAGATTAAGATGTTCCTAGTGTGTGGCTGTAAGGTGTTAGTCGTTTATTTGGAAATTAGACGACTAATACACAATTTCAGCGCCACACCAGACACTTCGTTTGTATGTCGATTGGGTCACGCATGCTGGTGAAATGCTCGCTCAAAATGCTTGTCGCTGGGTAAAACGCACCCTCCGCAAGGCTGATACTCACCTGCAAGATAAGCAGTCAAGCCATTAACTGCTTTCCGTGTGTTCTGTATGTTTCGTGGCCATATCCATTACCTGCTAATTGCTGAGCAGGTTCTTGATCTTGCTCCCCAGTTTCATCAGCCTACTCAGGGTCTTGGGGTCGAGTTTCCGGATCTGCTCATACCAGCCGGTGATCTGCTCGAGAAACAGCAGCGTCTCTTGGATGCGCTCTTTTACCACTGGACTGGTCTTCTTATCCGCCTCCCCCTCCAGAACGCACTCGCGCAACAGGGTTAGGGTTGGATCGAGTTCGCGCCGCTTCCGCTCCTCGCTGATGACAAAAAAAATGTCCCAGACATCCTTTTGCGATTCGAAATAGTCGCGCCGATCGCCCATCCGGTGGATCACCTTGACCAGCCCCCACGACTGCAGCTCCTTCAGGCTGGTACTAACATTGGAGCGGGCCACCCCGAGGGTTTCGCTGATCTGCTCGGCGTTGAGCGACTTCTCGGCCAGGTAGAGCAGGGCATGAATCTGCGCCACGGTGCGGTTAACCCCCCAGCGTGAACCCATTTCACCCCAGTGGAGGATGAATTTCTCTGTGGTCGGTGTCAGCTTCATATCTTTCTTGCCTGGATTTTCTGTATAGACAGAAATTAGTGAACAATTCCCCGTCTGTCAAGGGGAGACGGAAAAGAGAGATTTGCGCTATCGCGATTCTTGGCCGATTTTCCCCGGCGGATCGGCCAAAATCCCTTGCCACTAAAGGGCTGGACGACAATTTTGGATTTCACGCGAGTGGCTACATCGTGATTTGCACTAGCTCCGTTATCTGTTCTTGCTCAGGTGTTGGGATGCTGTTCTGATCGAACCCAGCGCGTTGGCCGCGAATCTGTTGCCCATCTTTTATTTGGCCAAGACCTTGCCAACGCGCGCCGAGCTTCTCGACGGTCGTGGCACCTCTGAAGGCGGCGATCTCCGCCGAACCGATTTGTTGATATGTCATCGATCCGCCGCCACCACCACCGCCACGCTACGCAAATCTAGGCGCATTTCGCATCCGCGTCGCGGGGGTGAGATCCTGGTTGCACATCTGATGAGCCGCGACGAGTTGCGAGAGCATCACGGCCGGCATCATGCCGTCGCGCGTGATCTGCTCCCTGCGGAGACCGAGATGCGGGGCCTGTTTGAGCGAGCGGGGATGCCAAGCCTAGCGATCAGTGATCGCCCTGGGCTATATCTGGCACGCGGCGTCGCCGGCTCGGGCTTGCCGGCGTCGCGGAGTCCGCGCTGAGCTGACCAACTCGTCATTCCATCTGGTCATACGCTTTTTTGATTTTATAATATCGAGCGCTTGCAGTGGATGGTTACAATCAACGGGAGAAGATCATGAGGCGAGCCTGGACTCGGGGAGACCGACGTCATGCGTAGGCGTAAGTTGCTGCGCGCGGCCGCGCTCGGTTCGTTGTGGCCTGCAATACCGCTTGCGGCCAGTGCCGGTTCTAGGCCCGATGCGACGGCTGCCGTGGCTTCGTCATCGACGAAGCAGCCGTTACCGAAAATGGTCGCGCTGGGTCCGGGCGCTTTACGTCTGCTGGTCTATCTGAACGCGACCGACGGGCTCTGCGCAATCGAGGCGATGGAGCAGCGCGGCCCGAACGGTCGTCCCTATACCTTCATGCTCGGTGATCTGAACGAGCAGCTGCCGGTGATCGGCCCAGGCGGTGTCGGGCGCCTTCCAGATCTCGAACGGCTGTTAATGGTCGAGCCAGACCTGGCGGTGGCCGTCACCCTCGACGAGCAGCAGGTGCGGATGCTTGAGCAGCGCGCCGGCATCCCGGTGCTGCTGCTCAGCTACGGCGATATCGGCGAGCTCCAACTGCCGGTATTTGCCGAATCACTGCGCCGGTTGGCGGAACCGCTCGGGCGCCAAGACCGTGCCGAGACGCTGCTCGGCGCCATCGATACCTCGCTTGCCGAACTGTCGGCACCTGTGGTTGGCGTCGAGCCGGTCAGCGCCTACATTGGCGGCATCAGCCTCAAGGGGCAGCAAGGGCTCGCCAGCACTCAGGCTGGCCATCTGCCGATGCGCTGGGCGGGTGCCGACAACCTGGCCGATCGCATCGCCGAGTCCGGTCATCGCTTTATTGATCCGGAGCAGCTACTGGCTTGGAATCCGCCAGTCCTGTTCATCGACGGTGGCGGCCTGCCCGCGGTGCTGAAGGAGGTCGCGGTCAATCCAGGGCTGTTCGCCGCACTTGACGCGGTGCAACGCGGACAGGTCTTCGCGACCTTGCCGTTCAACTCCTACAACACCAACGTTGAGCATGCGTTGATTAACGCCTGGTTCATCGCCTCAAGGCTCTATCCGGAGCAGTTCCCGGAGTTTGATCCCATCGCCAAGGCCGACGCGATCTACCGAGATTTCTACGGCAAGCCGATGTATGCGCGTCTGCGCGCGGAGGGGCAGGTGGGGCAGCCTGGGTTCGCGCGTGTTGATCTCCTGGCTGGCGAGGTTTACCCGCTGCCGACTGATGACGGCTGATATCCCGCCTGAGGGTCGGGGCGCCCCCATCCAATGTTACCTGCGCCTGCTCCGCCAACGCTTGCTACTCGGGCTGATGATGGTCATTGCGCTCGCGGTGCTGCTGCTGATTGCGCTTGGCAGTGGCTCCTACCAGCTCGGTCCTGGCGCAGTCGCGGCGGCGTTGTTCGCCGGGCCCTCGCCGGCGGATCGCGAACAGCTGGTTGCCGCACAGGTCATCTGGGGGTTGCGGCTTCCGCGGGTGATCGCGGCGCTGCTGGCCGGCGCCTCCTTGGGCCTGGCTGGCGCGGTGCTGCAGGGGCTACTGCGCAATCCGCTGGCATCGCCTTTCACACTCGGCATCTCGCAAGGCGCAGCCCTCGGGGCGACCTGTGCCATCGTGCTCTTCGATGCCGGTGCCTTGCATGCGGTGGGCACCGAGGCCATGACCCTGCAAGCGCCGATGAGCGTGGTCGGCTTGGCGCTGACTGGTGGCCTCGGCGCGGCATCGCTGATCCTACTCATTGGCACACTCCGCGGCCTGACGCCCGAGGCGGTGGTCTTGGCCGGCATTGCGCTCGGCGCCTTCGCCAGCGCCGCGACGATGATCGTTCAGTACTTTGCCTCCGACAGCCAGGCCGCGGCGACCCTATTCTGGACCTTCGGCGATCTCGGCCGTGCCGGCTGGTCCGAGGTCGCCTGGCTAGCGGCTGCGCTGGTCGCGATCGCGCCCTGGCCGTTGCGGGCGGCCTGGCGCTATAACGCGCTCGCTTGGGGTGATGATCTCGCCAGCGGGCTCGGCGTCTCGGTCGCCAGACAGCGGTTGATCGGCACCGCTGCGGCCGCCGCACTGGCGGCGATCACCACCGCCTTTCTGGGTGTGATCGGTTTCATCGGGCTGATCGCGCCGCATGCGATCCGCCTGCTGATCGGCGGCGATCAGCGCTTTCTGCTGCCATTCTCCGCCCTCGCCGGCGCGCTCATCCTGCTCGGCGCCGATACCTTGGCACGGGTGTTGATCGCGCCAGTCATGTTGCCGGTCGGAGCGGTGACCGCACTACTCGGCGCACCGCTGTTGCTGGTGTTGCTGCTGCGCCAGCGGCGCTGACCGCGATGCTCGAGATCGATCGGGTATCCTTCGCCTATCCAGGCTCCGCCGCTGTAAACGGCAGTGCGCGTGCGCTGCTGCTGGATCAGTTGAGCCTGTCATCGGCGCCAGGTGAACTGCTGGCCGTGCTGGGGCCGAATGGCGCCGGCAAGTCGACCCTGCTCAAACTGATCGCCGGGCTCTTGCCTTGCAAGCAAGGACGGATTCGCGTCGATGCCACCGATTTGGACTCGCTGAGCCGGCGCGAACGCGCGCGGCGGATCGCCTATCTGCCGCAGATCACCGAGACCGCGCAGGTGACGGTGTTCGAAGCGGTGCTGCTCGGCCGTCTGCCGCATCTCGGTCTACAGCCGAGCGAACGCGACCTTGAGGTCGTCGATGCGATGATTTGCGATCTCGGGCTGGCACCGCTGAGCGCCCGGCGAGTTGGTCGGCTCAGCGGCGGTGAACTGCAGAAGGTCGTGATCGCGCGCGCGCTGGTTCAGGAGCCAAGACTGCTGCTGCTCGATGAGCCGGTGAACCATCTCGATCTGCGCAACCAGATCGCCGTGCTGCGGAGCATCCAACAACTCGCCCGGGAACGCGCACTCATTACCTTGGTCGTGTTGCATGACTTGAACCTCGCACTGCGCTTCGCCGACCGCTTCTTGTTACTGGGCCCGGCGGCGGTGAGCAGCGGCCAGATGGATGCGCTCGGTTCGGCGGATATCCGCGCGGCCTATGGCATCGAGGTGATCAGGGGCCAGGTTGGCGGGCATGCGGTCATGGTGCCTTGCGCGGATTAGCCTGATACCACTGCTCGGCTGCTGTCGCCACCGCTGATGGACCTCTCCGTCGCCCCGCCCGCCTTCACCCCGCCAGCAGGCGCTGAAATTCTCGCCGCACCACCCCGTAGCACTCGCACACCCGGGCTTCCAGTCCCGGCCGATCGAGGACAGTGATGCACCCCCGGCTGTAGCGAATTAGCCCGGCGCTCTGCAAGTGCCCTGCCGCTTCGGTCACGCCCTCGCGACGCACGCCGAGCATGTTGGCGATCAATTCCTGGGTCATGCGCAGTTCGTTCGCGGGGAGGCGATCAAGGCTAAGCAGCAACCAGCGGCAAAGCTGCTTGTCGACGCTATGATGCCTGTTGCACACCGCAGTCTGGGCCGTCTGGGTCAGCAGCGCCATGGTGTAGCGCAGCAGGAGGGGTCGCAGACTGCCGCCGCGTTCGAACTCGCGTTTCACCACTGAACCCTCCAGCCGGTAAGCATAACCCGCACTCTGCACCACCCCGCGATTGGGCACGGTTTCCCCGCCCATGAAGGCGGCGAGACCGACAATGCCCTCATTGCCGACGACTGCGATTTCAGCGGAAGCACCATTCTCCATTACGTAGAGCTGGGAGACGATGGCATCAGTGGGGAAATAGACGTGGCTCAACCCTTCACCCGACTCGTACAGGGACATGCCGAGCGGCAGCGGCACTAATTCCAGCTGGGCAGCCAAGCGCTTGAAGTCCTCTTGGGGAAGGGCATCGAGCAAATGATTCTGCTTCGGGCAGACGTGCCTGGGTGCGGTGGCCATCATGAGTCGACTCCTGATTCTGAGAATCCGCCGCACAAGCGGAAACAACCTTTCACAACTCATGTATCGCACAAGCAAGTCACCGACAGACATCCGGGTGACTCCTTTCGCAAGTATCAGGGAAACACCCAAGCCTCTATCAGGCAGGTCACCTTTATCATCACTCTGTGCGCCAGCGAACAGAAGATAAGCGTGGCGGGATATATTCTTTTCTCCGTTCGCAAAACCATCTGACGGGAGAAAGTCCATGCCTCTGATTACACTGATCGTCACCCTTGCTGTCGTTGGCCTGATTCTATGGGCCATTAACACCTATCTACCCATGGATGGAAAAATCAAGAAAATCTTGAATGTGGTTGTTGTCATTATCGTGATTCTCTGGCTGCTGCAAGTCTTTGGACTCCTCCCTTCAATGTCGGGGATGCGAATTGGTTAGTCAATCGGCACAGATCAACCTGCAAATGACAAAGAGACTCAGCATGAATGCAATCAAGATAGCCGCAATTGCTTTAATCATTGTCGGCGGATTGGGCCTGACCTTTGGCGGTTTTAGTTACATTGGAGACTCCAGCCAGGCCAACCTGGGGGCTATTGAGCTAACAATGAATGAACGCCATTGGTTCAGCATCCCGGTATGGGCGGGCGTGGCGGCGATTGCCGTTGGTGCCTTGCTACTCGCTGTGCCAAAAAGTGGCTAGCTCCTGTACTGTCGTTCTTAGTGCCCCATCGCAGCCTTGAGGAACAAGCATGCCGCCATCACCATTCTGCGCAAGCTGTTACAAAACGGCACAAGGGTGACATCCAACAAAGGCTTCATCCGTTAATCAAAGTGATACACGAAGAGGGAATAGAAATGGCCATTTTCAATCGCGCAATGATCAAACGGATGGGGCTTCTAGTGGGCTTTTTCCTGCTCATGCCAATCGGAGTCCAGCCGATGTGTGGGGATCCGCCGCGAGTGATCCTCGCAGGCGACATGGGACATGTGGCCGAGCCCGAGTCAAGCTGGGCCATACGTCCAGCCGAAGGGGCGAATCCGGCAATGCAGCAGCCAGATACGCAAGCAGAGATGGGCGCCCGCGTGCCGGCAATGGACACCATGCACTCGGAAGTCAAAACCGATAACGGGATTCGCTACGTCTCGGGTGGCATCGGCGACAATGAGCGCAATGAACTCAATACCATGGGCGGTGCCTTTAACCTGCATTTAATGTTCGCAACCAAAGGCAGCGGCAAGTACCTCTCGGCGGTACAGGTGAGAGTCTTAGATACCACCAATAGTCCAGTTCTAACGGCAGTATCAAACGGCCCATGGCTCTTCGCGCAATTGCCGCCAGGCCAGTACAAGGTGGAAGTCACGCCCACTGGCAACAGAGGCCACAACGAAACTCAGAGTAAAACGGTTAACCTCGACAATATCGGCCGATCTCAAATGGATTTTTATTGGGACGATGAAGCGCCCACTCAAGATGAATAACCACTAACCATCAACCCAGGAGACCGCGCACATGAATACACTGAATCAAGCGATGCGCGAGGTCTCCTTGATGCTGCAAAAGTGGAGGCGTCCCACCGGCCTTACCGATCCAGACATCAGCGAGGAGCCGCCGCTGCGCGGAGAATTGTTCAGCGCAGCGCAGATGGAACAGCATGGCAAGGTGCTGGCTGGGGTGCATCGGCTAATGCCAGGCCATCCGCCCGATCTGTTGCTAAGGCGCCTGACCGAGAATGGCACCGTGCTGGTGGAAGTCTGTCGATTGTTGATGGTGGCGGTTACCGAAAACCGCCGCATCGCACCGGCTGGCGAATGGCTGCTCGATAACTTCTATCTGATCGAGGAACAGATTCGCACGGCCAAGCGGCATTTACCCAAGGGCTATAGTCGCGAGTTGCCGCGTCTGCGGCGGGGTCCCTCGGCGGGCCGACCCAGGGTCTATGATCTGGCGCTGGAGGTCATCGCGCACGGTGATGGGCGCGTGGACTCAGAAAATCTCAGCCGCTTCATTGCTGCCTATCAGAGCGTCACCGTGCTGCGCTTAGGCGAGCTGTGGGCCATTCCCATCATGCTGCGCCTTGCGTTGATCGAGAATCTGCGTCGGGTCGCGGCAAGGGTCGCCGTCAGTCGCACCGATCAGAACCTGGCCGATGGCTGGGCCGATCGGATGCTGGCGATGGCCGGCACAGACCCGAAGAATCTGATCCTGGTAATCGCCGACATGGCGCGCTCGAACCCACCCATGTCCGGCGCGTTCGTCGCTGAGCTGGCGCGCCGGTTGCAAGGGCGCAGCGCTTCGCTGGCACTGCCGCTGACATGGATCGAGCAGCAGCTCGGTGAATCCCAGTTGACGATAGAACAACTGGTGCGCGCGGAGAACCAGCAGCAGGCCGCCGATCAGGTCTCCATTGGCAACAGCATCGGCAGTCTGCGCTCCCTCGGGGCGATGGACTGGCCCGAGCTGGTCGAGACCATGAGCCTGGTGGAGCGGACCCTGCGCGAGGATCCCGTCGGCATATACGGGCGGATGGATTTCACCACGCGAGATCGCTACCGGCATGTGGTGGAGCGAATCGCCAAGCGCGGGCGGCTGTCCGAGACCGAGGTGGCACGCGCGGCCATTGATCTGGCGCAGACCGGGGCGACCTCGGTTGCAGCGAGCAACGCCGCAAGCACTCCGGCCCAAGGCTCGTCGGATGCGTGCGCCGCGCATGTTGGCGACTACCTGATCGGTCGCGGATTGCCCCAACTCGAAGAGCGTGCAGGATTGCGTCGCTCGGGTTTGGCATCACTGCGCAAACCAGAAGGCGGCGCTGCCCTGGCGCTCTATCTGGCCGGCATCCTGTTGCTGACAACCGGCTTTTCTTGGGGGTTACTGACCCAGGCCGAGGGGGCGCCGAACTGGCTGCTGCCCATATTGGCAGCGCTGGCCGTGCTCGGCACCAGTCAACTGGCGGTGGCGCTGATGAACTGGCTGGGGAGTCTGCTCGCCACCCCCTACCCGCTTCCGCGTCTGGACTTCTCGGTGAGCATCCCACCGGACGCGCGCACCCTGGTGGTAACGCCGACCCTGCTCAGCAGCAAGCAAGAGGTCGAGGCCCTGCTCGATGCGCTGGAGGTGCGTTTTCTGGCCAATCGGGGTATCCATTTGCATTTCGGTCTGCTCACCGATCTGCGCGATGCGCCGAGCGAGACTCTCCCGGGTGATCAGGCGCTAATTGACCAGGCGGCGCGCGGCATCGCGGCGCTCAATGCCAAATATCCGTGCACCAACGGCGATCACTTTTTACTCTTCCATCGCCCACGGCGCTGGAACCCGCGCGCCGGGGTCTGGATGGGCTACGAGCGCAAGCGCGGCAAACTGATGGATCTGAACGCCTTGCTGCGTGACGACAATGATGCCGGGCTGCGCGCCACCCCGGTCGATCAACCAGCCGACGACGGACAGGCCCCAGCATTGGACGCGCGTTTCTCGCTGATCGTCGGCGACCGGCTCATCCTGCCAAACATCCGCTATGTCATCACCCTGGACACCGACACCCAGCTCCCGCGCGATGCCGCTCGGGAACTGGTTGCGGCCATGGAACACCCGCTCAATCAGCCGCGCTTCGACCCCGCACTGGGCCGTGTCGCCGAAGGCTACGGCATCCTTCAGCCGCGCGTGGCCGTGAGTCTGCCCGGCGCCAATCGCTCGCGCTTTGCACGCCTGCATGGGCAGGATGCCGGCATTGATCCCTACACCCAGGCGGTGTCGGATCTGTACCAGGATTGGTTTCAAGAAGGCTCCTTCATCGGCAAGGGGATCTACCATGTCGATGCCTTTGAGGACGCGCTCGATGATCACTTCCCCGAGAATCGCATCCTCAGTCACGACCTACTCGAAGGCTGCTACGCCCGCTCCGGTCTTCTGTCCGATGTGCAACTCTACGAGGACTATCCAGCCTGCTACAGCGCTGATGTGAGCCGCCGCCACCGTTGGATTCGCGGCGACTGGCAGATTGCCCAGTGGTTGCTGCCGCGCGTGCCAGGTCGTAACGGCAACCTGCGCGTCAACCCAATCTCCGCCCTATCGCGCTGGAAGCTGGCCGACAACCTGCGCCGCAGTCTGGTGCCGGCGGCACTGACCGCGCTGCTGGTGCTGGGGCTGGTACTGCTGGATCAGCCTGGCATCTGGACTCTGGCGGTGCTGAGTATCCTGCTCATTCCGGCACTGCTGACCGCCATGCTGAGCGCGCTGCGCAAGCCTGGTGATCTGCGCTGGTCCGCGCATCTGGCCGCTGCGGTGCGCGCCGTCGGCCAGCGTTTGACGCAGGCGCTCTTTAACCTGGCCTGTCTGCCCTACGAGGCCTACTTCAGTCTGGATGCCGTGATCCGCACCCTATGGCGACTGGGCATCAGCCGGCGTGGTCTGCTCGAATGGACCTCATCGGGGGACTTGGATAGCACCGGCAAAGCGTTGGGTACCCATTATCGCACCATGTGGATCGCCCCGGCCCTGGCATTGTTCACCGGGGCCGTGCTGGCGTGGCGGGCGCCCATGCTCGGACTGGCCGTCGCACCTCTCCTGCTGGCCTGGCTGGTCGCACCCCTGCTTGCCTGGTGGATGAGCCGCCCGCTTGCGCACCACGCGGCGCATCTAAGCGCCGAGCAGATCGGATTCCTGCACAAGAACACGCGCAAGACCTGGGCCTTCTTCGAGACCTTTGTCGGCGCGGACGACCACTGGCTGCCGCCTGACAATGTGCAGGAGCACCCGCTGGCAGTGGTGGCGCATCGCACCTCGCCGACCAACATGGGGGTGTCGCTGTTGGCAAATCTGGCTGCTTATGACTTCGGCTACCTGCCCGCAGGCGAACTCATCGCGCGCACCGGTGAGGCACTGCGCACCATGGCCGCGCTGCCGCGCCATCACGGCCATTTCTTCAACTGGTACGACACCCAATCCCTGGAGCCGCTCGAACCCCGCTACATCTCATCAGTCGATAGCGGCAACCTGGCCGGTCATCTCTCGACCTTGCAACCGGGGCTGCTGGCGCTGATTGACGCCCCCATCCTGAATCCGCGCTGGCTGGAAGGCATCCAGGATACCTGGCAGGTGCTGACGGATGCCGTTGCGGAGGCTCCCGGATTCAGCCTTGGACGCACACTGCCGAGCGAGCTTCGTCCCTTCCAGGACAGGCTGAAGGCCGCCACTCTGGCGCCACCGACTGGGCTGAGTGAGGCATGCAGCTGTCTTGATCAGCTGACAACGCAGGCGCAAGCGGCTGCGCTGGAAACGAATGCGAAGGCAGAGGATGCGGTGACGGTTTGGACGCAAGCTTTGGCGCGGCATTGCCGTGGGTTGCTGGATGACTTGGTATTGTTGGCGCCTTGGTGCTTCAAAGACGATCAGGACAACAAAGACGACAACGACAAGAGCTCGCAGAGCGACGACCTGGCCATCACGCTGCGCCAATTGGCCGAGCTTGAGCTGAATACAGAGGAATCCGCTCAGCTGGCCAGCCAGCGCATCAGTGACATTGAGCAACTGGCCTATACCACGAGCGAGCTGTCCCGCCTCGACTACGACTTTCTGTTTGACGAAGCGCAGTCCCTGCTGTCCATCGGCTACCGGGTCGCCGAGCGCCGCCGCGACGAGAGCTACTACGACCTGCTCGCCTCCGAGGCGCGGCTGGGTTGTTTCGTCGCCATCGCCCAGGGCCAGTTGCCGCAGGAGAGCTGGTTTGCCCTTGGCCGTCTGCTCACCCGCGCCTCCGGCAGCACCACGCTCTTGTCCTGGAGCGGCTCAATGTTCGAGTACCTGATGCCGCTGCTGGTGATGCCGAGCTACGCTAACACCCTGCTCGACCAGACCTATCACACCGCCGTCGCGCGCCAGATCGCCTATGGCCGGGAGCGTGGCGTGCCCTGGGGCGTGTCGGAATCCGGCTATAACGGCGTCGATGCCCAGCTCAATTATCAGTACCGCGCCTTTGGCGTCCCTGGGCTGGGGCTCAAGCGCTGGCTGGCTGAAGATCTGGTCATCGCGCCCTACGCCTCGGCACTCGCGCTCATGGTGGCACCCGAGGCCGCCTGCCAGAATCTCCAGCGGCTCGCAGCCGCTGGGCTGTCAGGGCCGTTCGGCTTCTATGAGGCCATCGACTACACGCCATCGCGGCTGCCGCGTGGCCAGGCGAGCGCCGTGGTGCGCTCCTTCATGGCCCATCATCAGGGT
Source organism: Thiorhodovibrio frisius (assembly GCF_033954835.1). Taxonomy (NCBI): domain Bacteria; kingdom Pseudomonadati; phylum Pseudomonadota; class Gammaproteobacteria; order Chromatiales; family Chromatiaceae; genus Thiorhodovibrio; species Thiorhodovibrio frisius. The sequence continues at coordinate 1,755,890 of NZ_CP121471.1, read as the reverse complement.
ATGACCTTGCTGTCTCTGGCCGCGCTGCTGCTTGATCAGCCAATGCAGCGCCGCTTTGCCGCTGTGCCGTCCTTCCAGGCCACCGCGCTGCTGCTACAAGAGCGCATCCCCAAGACCACGGCCTTCTATTCCGACACCCATGGCGAGATCACCAGCGAACGCGCCAGCGACGGCACACTGGAGTCACCAATCCGCGTCCTCACCAGCCCCAACACCCCGCATCCCGAGGTGCAGTTGCTATCGAACGGGCGTTACCACGTCATGGTGACCAACGCCGGCGGTGGCTACAGCCGCTGGCAGGATCTGGCCGTCACCCGCTGGCGCGAGGACAGCACGCGCGACAACTGGGGCAGCTTCTGCTATCTGCGCGATCTCGACAGCGGCGCACTCTGGTCGAGCGCCTACCAGCCGACTCTGACCACACCGGATCGCTTCGAGGCGATCTTCTCCGAGGGCCGTGCCGAGTTCCGCCGCCACGATCACGAGATCGAGACCTACACCGAGATCGTCGTCTCCCCGGAGGACGATCTCGAACTGCGCCGGCTGCGCCTGACCAACCACTCGCGCAATCGCCGGGTGATCGAGGTCACCAGCTACAGCGAGGTGGTACTCGCCCCGCCCGCGGCCGATGCCCTGCATCCGGCCTTCAGCAATCTGTTCATGCAGACCGAGATCCTCCCTTCCGGCTCGGCGATTCTCTGCCACCGCCGGCCACGCTCGCAGCAAGAGACCTCGCCCTGGCTGTTCCATGCGCTGGTGGTGCGCGGCAGCTTGGCATCTGAGGTGGCGAGCGATGCCGCGCTGGCGCCATCCGCCGAGACCGACCGTATGCGCTTTCTCGGACGGGATCGCAGCCTGGCGGCTCCGCTGGCCATGGATCAATCCGGCGCTCTGTCCGGCAGCGCCGGCTCGGTGCTCGATCCCATGGTTGCCATCCGCCAGTGCATCGTCCTGGAGGCCGAGCAGACCGCCACCCTGGACCTGATCTGCGGCATCGGCGAGACCCGCGAGCAGGCGGTAGGACTGGTGGAAAAATACCAGGACGGGCGCCTGGCCAATCGCGTTTTCGATCTGGCCTGGACGCACAGCCAGGTTGTACTGCGCCAACTCAATGCGACCCCGGCCGACGCCCAGCTTTATGGCAGGCTGGCCAGCTCCATCCTCTATACCAACGCCGCATTGCGCGCCGCGCCCGGCGTACTGGCGCAGAACCGCCGGGGACAGTCTGGCCTCTGGAGTCACGCGGTCTCTGGTGATGTGCCCATTGTGCTCTGCCAGATTGCCGACCAGGCCAATATCGCCCTAGTGCATCAACTGGTGCAGGCGCATGCGTACTGGCGACTGAAGGGACTGACTGTCGATCTGGTGATCTGGAACGAGGATCACGCCGGCTATCGCCAGCAACTCCAGGAGCAGATTCTTGGGCTGATCGCCGCCGGGGTCGAGGCGCATGTGGTCGATCATCCCGGCGGCATATTTATCCGCCCGGCCGATCAGATCTCGGACGAGGATCGGGTACTGTTCCAGACTGTGGCGCGCGCCATTTTGAGCGATGAGCGCGGCACCCTGGCCGAGCAGCTCAACCGCCGCGACCCGCGGCAGAATCGCACGCCAGCCTTCAAGCCCACCGGCAGCCGCGCGCGCGACTGGTCACAGCCGGCTCCCCCCCTCCCAGCGCTCCGGTTCGACAACGGCACCGGCGGCTTTTCAGCGCACGGGCGGGAATACGTCATCACCACCGAGCCCGGCGGTCAGACCACGCCGGCGCCCTGGGTGAATGTGCTGGCCAATGAACATTTTGGCACCGTGGTCTCCGCCAGTGGCGGCGCCTACACTTGGAGCGACAACGCCCATGAGTTTCGACTCACCCCCTGGCATAACGACCCGGTCAGCGATGTCCACGGCGAGGCTTTCTATCTGCGCGATGAAGCGAGCGGCCAGGTGTGGTCGCCAACCCCCCTGCCCGCCAGCGGCACCACGCCTTATGTCAGTCGGCACGGCTTTGGCTACAGCGTCTTCGAGCATCGCGAGGCCGGCATTGACTCAGAACTCTGGGTCTATGTCGCCCTGGATGCACCAGTAAAATACATGGTGCTCAAGCTGCACAATGGCTCCAAGCATCCGCGTCGGCTGTCCGCGACCGGTTATGTCGAATGGGTGCTTGGCGACCTGCGGCCCAAGTCGGCGCTGCATCTGGTCACCGAGGTCGACCCGAATAGCGGTGCGCTCTTCGCCCGCAATCCCTACAACAGCGAGTTTGCTGGTCGACTGGCCTTCTTCGATGTTGACGACCCAAACCGCAGCCTAAGCGGTGACCGCACCGAGTTCCTCGGGCGAAACGGCACCCTGAGCCAGCCCGCCGCACTCACTAGGACGCGACTCTCCGGTCGGGTCGGCCCGGCACTCGATGCCTGTGGCGCACTGCAAACGCATTTCGACCTCGGCCCTGGACAAGACCACGAGATCGTCTTCCGGCTCGGCGTGGTCGGCCGGCGCGACGCCGATGATGCCACCCTGCTGGCGCAACCTCAGCGCGGCTCAACCGCCGCCCGCGCAGCGCTGGCGGCAGTGCAAGCCGATTGGACGCACCGGCTCGGCGCGGTGCAGGTCGAGACGCCCGACCCGGCGCTTGACCTACTCGCCAACGGTTGGCTGCTTTACCAGACGCTGGCCTGCCGGTTCTGGGCGCGCAGCGGCGATTATCAGTCGGGCGGTGCCTTCGGTTTCCGCGACCAATTACAGGACAGCATGGCGCTCATCCATGCCGAGCCTAAGCTGGTGCGCGACCATCTGCTGCGCTGTGCGGGGCGTCAGTTCCGCGAAGGCGATGTCCAGCACTGGTGGCATCCGCCCTCAGGTCGCGGCGTACGCACGCGCTGCTCGGACGACTACCTGTGGTTACCGTTGGCAACCTGCCGCTATGTTCGCACCACCGGCGACACCAGCGTGCTCGACGAGACCGTCTCCTTCCTCGATGGCCGCCTGGTCAGCGGCGAAGACGATGGTTACTACGACCTGCCCGGCCAGAGCGACGAGTCGGCCAGCCTCTATGACCATTGCGTGCGCGCCATTCTCCACGGCCTGCGCATGGGCGAGCATGGCCTGCCGCTGATCGGCTCGGGCGACTGGAACGATGGCATGAATCTGGTCGGCATTAAAGGTCGCGGCGAGAGCATCTGGCTCGGCTTCTTCCTGCATCAGGTGCTGACAGAGTTCGCCGAGCTGGCACGGGCGCGCGACGATGCAACCTTGGTCGAGCGCTGTGAGTCTGAGTCACAGTGCCTGTGCGAAAACCTTGAGCTGCATGGCTGGGATGGCAGTTGGTACCGGCGCGCCTACTTTGATGATGGCACCCCGCTCGGCTCTGCGACCAGTACCGAGTGCCGCATCGACTCCATCGCCCAGAGCTGGTCAGTGCTGTCCGGGGTTGCCGATCCCGAGCGCGCACGCCAGGCCATGGCGGCGCTGGATCAGCACTTGGTACGCCGCGATGCCGGACTGATCCAACTGCTCGATCCGCCCTTCGATCAGTCACCACTCGAACCCGGCTACATCAAGGGCTATGTCCCCGGTGTGCGCGAGAACGGCGGGCAATACACCCATGCCGCCATCTGGGCCACCATGGCCTTCGCTCGCTTGGGCGACCGGGCGCGCGCCTGGGAGCTGTTCGACATGATCAATCCAATCCTGCACGGGCGCACCGCCGAGGACATCGCCACCTACAAGGTCGAGCCCTATGTGATTGCCGCCGATGTCTATGGCGTCGCGCCCCATATCGGGCGCGGCGGCTGGACCTGGTACACCGGCTCAGCCGGCTGGATGTATCGCCTCATCCTCGAATCCCTACTCGGACTGCACCTGGAGGGAAACACCCTGCGCATCACGCCCTGCCTGCCGGCGGACTGGAATGGCTTCAAGCTCAGCTACCGCTATCGCGAGACCACCTATCAGATTGAGGTCAAGCAAGTCCGTGCCTTGGAGGGGGCTGCGAATGGAGTGACGCAGCAGTTAAGGCTGGATGGCGTTGAGCTGGAAGAGTCAGTGATTCGGCTGATTGATGATCGACAGAAGCATCGTGTTCAGATGACTGTGTTTGGAAAAACCATGATTCGCAACAATGACTGACCCACAGTTGCAGAGGAAAACTTGCCACAGTGACGGCGACACATTCCGTCGCAACCAAACTGGGCTGGTCATTTGAAGGGATTCACCACCGTCAAACGATTATTAATCACCTGACCGTCCTGTAAGTCTTCCGAGTATAAGGTAGTACAACGGGACTCGAGCGCGGCCGCGATGATTAGGCTGTCATAATGTGAAAAGCCATACCGATCTCCTATCTCAAGTGCAGACAACAGAGTGGACGGTGATAAAGGATGGAGCTGGCTCTCGTGCAGCCAGCGCTTTAGCACATCGCTGATCACCCGGACATCGAACCCGAGCTTGCGCCTCATGACATTCGCAGCTTCGTTGAGCACCTGCAAGGATAGGGTTGGGTGACAGGTCAAGATGGAAAGCGCTTGGCGGCGTTTCGCCTGATCTTCGCTCATGCTGTATAACGCGACATTGGTGTCGATGAATTTAGCGCTCATTGGCCTCATCCCGCTTGAACTTGAAATTCTTTGGGATTCGTGGGTAGTGCGAAAAGAAGGCCTCCAACTCGATCAGGCGTGCCGCTTGGTCACCCGACTCGAAGGATACGGGGTGACGGGTGCGAAGATACCCAATGAAATCGAGGACTTCCTCGCCAAGGTGCTCGGGTAGTGTTTTCGCTTCCTCTTGGATCAGATCCGCGATGCTCGCCATGGGGTGCTCTCCTGATCGTAACTCCAAAATCCCAAGGTTAGCCCAATTTTGGTCGGTGGGCTAACTATCTTGGATACCAAGCGCACCTGTAATTTCCTATGGCCAGCCGGAGGTTCTTTGAGGCAGCCTTGCTGGCATATTCGATGAGGAGCGCCAAGCCCATCATCCCGGAGAGGTGGTGTATAATGAACGCAGATCGGTGCAGTGCCGGTCCTCAAAGTACCCTGTCTCCAAGCTCCAGCCATCATGGCCCACCGTTCCTCTTTTCCAAGAAGAGGAGCAGTGTTGATCCAAGTCTCCGACTTCCTAGCATCAAGCACGGCGCTAGCCGAAAACCGCCCAAGAATGCTCTAAGGAAGGAAGAAGGAGAACATTACTCGTATCCGTGCCCTCTGGCAGGAAGCAGATCGAGAAGCTGAACCGCCGAGGACATCGCCACCTACAAGGTCGAGCCCTATGTGATTGCCGCCGATGTCTATGGCGTCGCGCCCCATATCGGGCGCGGCGGCTGGACCTGGTACACCGGCTCAGCCGGCTGGATGTATCGCCTCATCCTCAAATCCCTACTCGGACTGCACCTGGAGGGAAACACCCTGCGCATCACGCCCTGCCTGCCGGCGGACTGGAATGGCTTCAAGCTCAGCTACCGCTATCGCGAGACGCTCTACACAATCGAGGTCAACCAGGCATCCGAGGCGAATAGCGCACCACAGGTGACCCTGGACGGAGTCCCGCAAGACGGCTTGACCATCCCCTTGAGCGACGACCGCCGGTCTCATGCAGTCGAGGTCAGTCTTGTGCGAACCGGGTTTTGAGAACAAGGCTTCGATTCCCCTGAAGCATCCGTTTTATCCTCTGCGGCAGCCAGGACCATGCGCATTCGGGTGACCTGGCCTTTGCCCTGCCTGCGCTTACCGATCACCGAAACGACGACTGCAACCTGCGCAGGACGGTGCCAACGCTTGGTTTTAACTTTGAGTGGTGAGACACTGTCGCTATCAAAACTCGGCCAAGCAGTCTCCGAGCAATAGCCAGAGCGCCATGGCGCCGAGGTCGCTCGGACCTTGATTCATCGCAACAGGGTGGCGCTTGGCCCTATTGAAGCAACGCATTGGCCCCTGAACGCTTGCCCCCGACCTGCATGCAAACCCTGGCATGTCCCGATTGTGATCTGCTACAAAGCGTCCCGGATCTCCCGCCTGGGGGCAAGGCAAGCTGTGGGCGCTGCGGCCATGTGCTGGCAACCGGCACCGCCGACCCGATCAGCCGACCGCTGGCGCTGACTATCGCCGCTCTGCTGTTGTTGATCATTGCCAATTTCGACCCGCTGATGGGGCTGTCTGCTGTGGGTCGCCACGCGAGCACGACCATCATCGGCGGCGCCTATCAGATGTGGATTGAGGGCGAGCAGGCGACGGCGGTCATCGTCGGCTTCTGCGCGGTGGTCGCGCCGGCGGGCTATATCCTGTTCATGCTAATGGTGCTGCTTGGCGCCGGGCGGACGCCGGTGCCGGGCTGGGTTGGGGAAATGCTGCGCTGGGCCGAGCGCATGCGGCCCTGGTCCATGGTCGAGGTCATGATGCTCGGCATCCTGGTGGCCTTGATTAAGATCGCAGCCCTGGCGAAGGTGGAGCCCGGCTTCGGTATGTTTGCCGTAGGTGTTCTGATGCTGCTGATCCCCGCCATCGAGGTAAGTTTCGATCCCCATGCGATCTGGCAGCGGGTCGCTTGGGTCAAGCCGAAAACATCACCCCCCATCGCCGGGGACTCGGCGCCCGAGGCGTCTTCCTAATGGCCGCCGCGCTGACCGCCGCGCAAGCCGGTCTGATCGGCTGCGAGCACTGCGGTTTGCTGGTGCGGGCCGCAAGTGCCGACGAGCCGGGCCATTGCCCGCGTTGCGGCAGCGCGCTTGAGTCGCGTCGGCGGCAGTCCATTGAGCGCACCTGGGCGCTGGTGATCGCAGCGGCAATCTGCTATATCCCCGCCAACTTGCTGCCGGTGCTCGGAACCACCACGCTCGGTTCCACCGAGTACGACACCATCATGGGCGGCGTGGTTTTCCTCTACACTTCCGGCTCTTGGCCGCTGGCGCTGATCGTGCTGATCGCGAGCGTGATGGTGCCCCTCGGCAAGCTGATCGCGCTCGGTTATTTGCTCATCTCCGTGCAGCGGCGCTCGTCGAGCAGCAATCGAGAGCGGACCCGACTCTACCGCATGGTCGAATTTATCGGACGCTGGTCGATGCTGGATGTCTTCGTCGACACCTTCACCGTTGCCCTGGTGCAGCTCTCGCCGCTGATGGCGGTGCGCCCCGGTGCCGGAGTCATGTTCTTCGCCGCCGTGGTCGTGCTGACCATGATCGCGGCCACCACCTTCGACCCCCGCCTGATCTGGGACGCGGGCGGCGAACAGGAGTCCTGAATTGGCTGACGCTCTCGACAGCAGCACCCTGCCCCAAGCGACACTGACACCTCCCAGACGTTCGCGGGTCTCCGCCATCTGGCTGATTCCGTTGCTCGCCGCCGCGGTCGCCATCGGCATCGCAGTCAACCGTATCCTGAATGAAGGCCCGACCATCTCCATCCTGTTTCAATCCGCCGAGGGTGTCGAGGCCGGCAAGACCATCATCAAATACAAGGATGTCAAGATCGGCCAGGTGACGGCGGTGGAGCTGCACCAGAACTACTCCATGGTCAGGGTCACCGCAAAAATAGACAAGCACGCCGAGGGGCTGATGGTCGAGGACGCCAAGTTCTGGGTGGTGCAGCCGCAAGTCACCCTGAGCGGCGTCTCCGGGCTGAGTACGCTCTTGTCCGGCAACTACATCGGCTTCGAGATGGGCAAGTCCTCGAAGCCTCAGCGCCATTTCACCGGCCTGAAGGTGGCGCCCGTCATCCCCATCGACCAGCCAGGCCGCGAGTTTGAGCTGTCCGCCTCCGACCTGGGCTCGGTCAGCGTCGGCTCGCCGCTGTATTTTCGTCGCCTTCAGGTCGGTCAGGTCATGGCCTACCAACTCGACCCAGACGGCAACTCCGTCTCGATCCGCGTCTTCGTTAATACCCCCTTCGATCACTTTGTCAGCCCGGAGACGCGCTTCTGGAACGCCAGCGGCCTTGATGTCTCATTGGGCGAGAGCGGTTTGGATGTGCGCACCCAGTCGCTGGTGTCGCTGCTCGTCGGCGGCATTGCCTTTGAGACGCCAAGCTCCGCCGTCGAGTCCGCGCCCGCTGCGGCCGATACCACCTTCGTGCTCTATGGTGATCGCGCCACCGCAATGAAGCAGCCGGAAACCATCTCGCGTCATTACGTGCTTTACTTCGCGGAATCATTGCGCGGGTTGACTGTGGGAGCCCCGGTGACCCTGTTCGGACTTCCGGCGGGCGAGGTCACCGACGTGGGCATCGATATCGATTCGGCGACAACCAAGCTGCGGGGCCGGGTGGAGATTGTCGCCTATCCGGAGCGCATCGTGTCTGATATACATACAGTGCAATCGGCCAGTGCGCAGGCTATGGTGCAGAGCCCCGAGCAAAGCCATGCGTTCTTTCAGCGCTTGGTGATGGACCGGGGACTGCGCGCCCAACTGCGCAGCGGCAGCCTGCTGACTGGTCAGTTGTTAGTGGCTTTCGACTTCTTTCCCGACGCGCCCGAGGCGGAAGTCGACTGGAGTCCGAAGATGCCTGTCATCCCGACCGTCCCGAGTACGCTGACAAACCTGGAAGACAAGGTTTCAAGCATTCTCGCGAAGGTGGACAAAATCCCCTTTGAAACCATCGGGACCGAACTCGCACAGACCTTGCTCACCTTGAACCAAGCGATCGAGGGCATCGACAAGGCCGTAAACAATATCGACGCGGACGTCACCCCGGAGCTAAAGTTAGCGATCGCCGCGTTCCGCCGTGCGATGGTGACTGCCAACAAGGTGATCAAGAACACTGACGAGACCTTGCTTGGCCAGGATGCCCCCGGACAGCTCGAACTGCGCGACGCCTTGCAGGAGGTGAGTCGTGCGGCGCGCTCGTTGCGCGTGCTCACCGACTATCTCGAACGGAATCCGTCATCCCTGATTCGCGGCAAAGATGGAGAGAAACCCTGATGGCTCGACAGATCGCCCCGGTTATTTGCATTCTGGTCATCGGCACTGCTGCGGCCGTGCTAGCCGGCTGCGCTTCGCCAACAGCGCGCTTCTACACCCTCAGCGCAACAACTAGCACTGTCGCGCCCGCCTCCAGTCTGTCGCTCTCCGTCGGTCCGGTGAGCGTGCCGGCGGCGGTCGACCGCCCGCAGATGGTCGTCACCCTGGGTCCGAATCAGGTGAGCCTGCAGGAATTCGACCGCTGGGCCTCGCCGCTGAAGGACGAGATCTCGCGCACCGTTGCAGAAAATCTGGTTGCCCTCTTACGAACCCCACATGTCACACAATTTCCAGGGTCGTCGAGCGCTGAAGCAGATTATCGTGTCTCGATCGAGGTCCAGCGGTTCGATTCCACGCCTGGCGAAGCCGCCACACTGGATGCGGTCTGGACCCTGCGTCGCATCAAGGACGGCCAGTCAAAGACCGGGCGGACCAGCACGCGGGAGCCTGTTAACCAACCGGGCTACGACGAACTCGCCGCCGCCCACAGTCGCGCGCTGGCGCGGCTGAGCCAGGACATCGCAGACGCGGTACAAGCACCCACCACCAAATAAATATCCCACCCATTCTTGCCCGACTTCTCTCTCTCGGCACTTTTGTTCTTGGTCGACGCCATCGCTTATCGAGACCCGTTTGAAGTGAGTTTTGGATGCTGGGTCGGGCAGCGATCGCAGAAGTTGGCGTGAAATGGTAAGACCGAGACGTTCAAGCCATTTATGCTCTCGGAAGCAAGCTTATCCACACGGGTGATTGCAAAAAATTCCCATCGCCGCAGCAAGCCGAATCGACAAGCATCAAAGGCTCGACGCGGTTTCATCATTCCACCAGCTAACTCATTGCGAAGCCATGCCCATGCCCGCCCCCCTATATCGGACGCTAACCTCCCTGGCAGTTTTTGGTTTATTGGCGTCCTCGATCACCGCCACTGCAGCCGATGCGGTCGATCCCTTCGACGGTGACTGGCACTTCACCCTGACGCCCTATCTCTGGCTGCCTAACCTGAACGGCACCCTCAACGGAAAGGCGCCGGGAGCCAATCTCAACCTCTCCGATTTCAACATCAAAACCGAGATCGGTCCAAACGACTATCTGCAAAACCTCAAGTTCGGCGCCATGGCCACCGGCGAGGTGCGCAAGGGCGAGTGGTCGGCCTTCACCGACATCATTTATATCGATTTCGGCAGGCAGAACTCGCGCGCACGCGACATCACGGGGCCGGATGGCCTGCCTCTGACCAACATCAGCGTGAAGGCCAACACCAGCCTTTCAGCAACCCTCTGGACTCTGGGGGGTGCCCGCACTCTGATCCACAATTCCAATGGGAACCTGGATCTGTTGGCCGGCTTTCGTTATGCAGGGATCGAATCCGAACTAAAGTTCGACACTCTGAGCACAAGGGGCCTGCTTGACACCAGCCGAGACAAACCGCGCGCTTTGACCGAGTGGGACGGCATTATCGGGGTCAAGGGCCAGATTCGTTTCGGCGACGGACACTGGACCATGCCCTACTACCTGGATGTCGGCACCGGCTCATCGAACTGGACCTGGCAAGCGCTGGTCGGCCTGGGCTATGCCTTCGACTGGGGGGAGGTCAATCTTTCCATCCGCAGTCTCTCCTACGATTTCAACGACAAGCGTGACGCGGATCTGCGCATGACCGGTCCTGCTTTGGGAGTGACCTTCCGCTGGTAGACACAGGATTTCGATCCCGATGTCACCCCCCCGGATTTCGGTGCCGACTGACAGATTCGCGCGCAAGTCCAGTTCATGTTTCCCAAGTAGGATTTGACATTAAGCCCTGATATCAACAGGCGCGCCCTAGGGTGGAAAGGAGCGCGGGATTTCATGGATACAAAACACTGAAGTGAAAGCTAACCGAAGGTTCGATCTCCTGCCCCAAGAAGCTGGTAGCTTTGGCGAAAGACGTGTATAACCGATTAGCACATTATTTTCCAGGGCAACGACCCCGCCTGAAGATGGGAGCTGTCGCTGCCTCTATCCTTGTCCCGCCCCACAGGCGGGATTTCTCGCGGAGGTACTGATGAGTAAATTGGCGACCACAGCTCTGGCATTGGCAATGAGTATCAGCGCTGGGACGGCGCTGGCCGAGACCGAGCAAACGACAGTCGAGTCCGTCAAGGCGCTGTGGGAACAGCAGCACAAGGCACTTGACGCGCACGATATCGATGGTGTCATGGCCACCTATGCAGACAGCGACGACATCATGCTCATGGGCACCGGTCCCGGCGAGCATTGGGTCGGCCCTGCCGAGGTCAAAGACGCTTATGAACACTTCGTGGCAGGATTCGACGCCAACACCATGGCGGTCAAGTGCAGCGACGGTGCCGGCAGCGCGCAGGACGATGTAACCTGGCTTACCGGTGTGTGCAGTTTTACCGATAAAAAGGCAGATCAGTCACGCGAATTCGTGACCAACATCTCCGCCGTCCTGGTTAAGCAGGACGATGCCTGGCGCTTCCACAGCATGCATTTTTCGCAGTTGATCGGCTGCGAGGAACCCGCGTCACAGGCTGCACCAAAATAGAGGACATTTCCCATGACAGACCAGCATGAATTTGACGCCGTTGCGCGCGATGCCGACGCCAACCCTCACACTGAGCTTTCCGAAGAGCAGCAGCTCCAGAGCCGTCGAGGCTTTCTTCTGGGCCTCGGCAAGTGGTCCAGCGCTGTGATTGTCGGCGCTGTGGCTGGTGGCACGCTAATGCCTGAGCAGTCCGCACAGGCCGCAGCCTGGATCAACCGCCGCGGTGGTGGTGTTGTCCGCGGAGGCGGCTGGATCGATGGGCGCGGCGGCTCTGGCGGCGGCAGTTGGGCCAACCGTCGGGGCGGCGGCTATGGCGGCAGCTGGGTCAACAGACGCTAAGCGGCGCCGTCAATCCTGGTTGAGCCTGCCGACCAACCCGGCCGGCGGGTTCGGCCACGGTTCTTTCGATGACCTCCCTCCTCTACCAGATCCCGCTCGCGCAGCTGGAGGCGTTTCGCGGTCGTGATCTGATCGTGCGCAGTGCGCTCCCAAACCACTTGGTCGCCCAAGTGCGCGATGAAGATTTCGCCAACCTCGCCTACATTCAGTTGTGCGAGCTGCCGGGTGACATCGACGCCCTGATGCACTGGGCCGAAGCCATCCCAATCGATCTGCCGATGAGGCATCCAGCGCGAGACTTCACCAGCCTCTACCGCTATGCCAAGCTACTCAACAACCATCCGGTGCGGGTGTCGCTGCCCGTCGAGGCCGGTTTCGAGAATGCCGTCAAACTGGCCTCGTCACTACACTTCCAGATCAGACTTCTGCTCGGGCAACCGCAACCAGCACGCATCGACGCGCTGGCGCACTTGCTGGAAGACTATCTGCACAGGCCCAGGGTGACACAGCCAATCGAGCCTTTCCATAGCCTGCTGCTCGGCTTCTGCCATGCTCAGCCCGTCAGCCTGTGGGCGATTCAGGAAGAAGACCCGAAGCTCATCCGCCACATCGACGACCAAGGCCAGGAGCACCTACCCGGTCGGCTAGCCGAGACCAATGCCGAAACCGGTGCTGAGACCGACCAAGGCCTGATCTTCGAGGACTTTGTCGCGACTTGGAGCAACCGGTTATTGGCTGAAAATGCCGAGTGCGCCGACTGCCCGTTCTTGTCCGCCTGCCAAGGCTATTTCAAATGGCCAGAGCGCGACTACGACTGCACGGGCGTCAAGGCCCTGTTCGACACCCTCAAGCAAGCGGGAGACGAACTCCGGCAGGACCTCGCTGCCGCATCTCCGGGCGCAGGAGCCGGCCCGTGATCAACGGCAATCATTTTTCACTGATCCTGCTGTCGACCAACCAATGCAACGCCGCTTGCGACTACTGCTTTGAGCACCTCACCGACGATCGCCTGAGTCTCGAACGCCTCCAGCTGATCGTCAACAAGGTGCTGGATCACATGGACAGCCACCAGATCGGCGCGCTCAGCATCCACTGGCAGGGCGGCGAAGCCATGTTGCTGCCTCCAAGCTGGTATGAAAAGGCATTCGCCTTGATCGGCGAGGCCGCCGCAACGCGCGACAAGCACGTCGAGCATGGTTTGCAGACAAACATGCTGGCCTACAGCTCGGACTGGAACGACATCATCACCGCGATGTTCGGCAACAGTCTCAGCACCTCGTTGGACTACCCGAACCGGCATCGCAAGCAGCCCGGACGCGATCCCCAACACTACGATGACCTCTGGTGCCGCAAAGTCCGCATGGCGCGGGACGCCGGCATTGATGTGAAGGCGATTTCCTTGATCAACCAAGGCACGCTGGAGATGGGTGCGGAGTCCTTCTACACCCAACTCGTCGATAGGCTCGGTATCACCGACTTTCAGATCAACACCCCATTTCCCGGCGGTGAAGCAAATGCCGTCAAGCAGCAGTTGTCCCCGGATGTGAACCTTGATGTAAATGCATTAGCCCGATTCCACTGCGAGCTGGCCGATCTCTGGCTGGAGCGCGGTTATCGCGACGGCGTACGCATCGGCCCCTTTGATCAACTGCTCGACTACTTCAGCCATCGCGATGCCTGCCTGCCCTGCATCTGGGGGCCAAATTGCGCCGACAATTTCATCGCCATCGACGCCCGCGGCCATGTCGCCCAGTGCGACTGCTGGGTAACCAGCTATCCGGAGTATCGATTCGGCAACATCCTCGAGTGCGACAGCCTGTCCGACCTGCTCCGCCACAGCCCGGCCCGCGAGGATTTCAACGCGCGCCCGGTAAAGCTGATGCAAGGGGATTGTCTCCAGTGCGACTATCTATCCATGTGTCACGGCGGCTGCCCGGTGCGCACCTACAGCATGCACCAGAGCCTGTTTGAGAAAGATCCCTATTGTGAACTCTACAAATCCCTGTTCCAGCACATGGAGCATCGCGCAACGCAACTGGCAGGCGCCATCAACTGATCACCCGCCCAACTGAACGTCTCAGTCCGTTGGCGGCACCTTCTTCGCCCGCATCTCCGGGTCCTTCGGTGGCGGTCCGCTAATCGTCGAGAGCCCCGACCGCCTGCAACGCCTCTCGCGTGAGCCCTTGGCGTAGCGGCAGATCGGCTTCGTGTTCAGCCATGATGTTGGTCGCAAAAAACCATTGATCAGTCTGGGTCTCGACATAGCCGACATACCAACCGACTTTCGATGTGACGCGCGTTGCCCACCCTGTCTTGGCCCGAATCGAATACTCTGGCGTCTTCTCTTCCAGCATGATGGCTCGCAGCGTCTCGTAGGATGATGCGCTGAAAGGCAGCGAACGCTGATACAGCTTTTTAAGAAACGCAACCTGCTCTATCGCGCTGATGGTGAGCGCCCCGTCGAGCCAAAAGGTGGTTTCAGAAAATGGCTCACTCAGCTCGCCGTAATCAAGCGCTTGCAGATAAGCGCGATAAGGCTCCGCACCGACCTGACTCGCGAGTTGCTGATAACACCAGACACAGGAGACCTTAAAGGCACTCTCCAGCGTCTGATCATGATTCCAAGCGGAAATCTCGTGAACTCGCCCATCCCATTTGAACACTGCATCCTTGCCGGAAATGCCCTGCTCTTCGAGGGAGATCAGCGTATTCGGTATCTTGAATGTCGACGCCGGCGAGAACCTTTGGCGTGCTCGGGATTCGTTATAGATAAAGGTCTGCTCGCCGCTCAGCGATGAAATCACCGTCGTTCCTTCGACGCCGCCGCGGGCAAAGACCTCGGCGAGCGCCGCGTCATCCGCCATCAGTTGGCCTGCAAAAAGGACGAAAAGCGCACAAACCAAACACTTGCTCATGACTTCAAACGCACTCAGCAGGGCAAGCGCATAGACCCGAACCACTCGGTGTCTATGCGTCGCCTTGTGGGAATTGGACTTTTCGGCCAGCGTGCCCGGGCGGTTAATCAGTTAATCCGGGATTTGCAGGGTCTGACCGGCAGCGATCGTGTCACCGCTGAGTTCGTTGACCGCTTCCAGGGCAGCGACTGTTGTCCCGAATCGACGCGCAATTTCGTACAGATCATCGCCGGCTGCGACGGTATAGACCCCGGTCTCAGGGTTGAAATAGCCAGTCGCATGCAGCGGTGGGATATAAATCACTGTGCCAACCGTGATCTCGTCGGTCTCCATTCCGTTAGTTACCAGGATTTGCTCCACGGTCAGGTCATAGTTTCCAGCGACAGTCTGGATGTCCTCTCCCTCAGTCAGGGTATAGGCGACAACGCTGTCGGTGGCGGCGTGGGCAGTGCCGAAGATGAGGACTGCGGACAGTGCGAGCTTTTTCGTGTTCATTGTATTTATCTCTTTCCAAATGGTTCTAATTACTGGCCTGACCCCGGCGAATCTTGGAGTGGCTTCTTAGGGCTGACCCGGACGTTAATCGGCACGATGCGATTGCGCTTGGATGTTGCCAGGTTTGATCGCCTCGGTCTGACCACTTTGCGCCAAATGGCGGAGCTTCAGGCTGGGCAATCATTATAATCTCGGGGCGTCATACCCGTCAGCCGTATAAACTGCCGTGAAACCCATTCGTTTGATTCCGGTCTGGCGGTTAAGATGCCCCTAAGAGGGGAATGATTGCGTCCGCAGCATCCTGACCATCCGTTCACCAATCCGAGACCACAGAGCAAGCGTCCGCATGTCCAAGACTAAATCATCTGATTTCCAGAGGGAAAAATCGTCAGAAGGACAGGGGTTTGCTGTCAAGTTGGTCCAGCAGTTGGTGATCCCGACCTTCGTTCTCGACGCCGAGTGCAATGTCATCGTCTGGAACGAGGCGTGCGAACGCCTGACGGGCATGGCCGCTGAGGAAGTCCTGGGCACGCGGGAACATTGGCGCGCCTTCTACGGCGAGCCGCGCCCCTGTCTGGTCGACCTGATCGTCCAGGAACGTGCCGGTGAAATCGGTCATTTCTATGACAGCCATGAGGCCCGTCCGGGTCAGGCATTCGCCGCCCATGCCGAGAACTGGTGCGTCATGCCGCTGCTTGGCAGCGAACTCTACCTGTCGATCGACGCCGGGCTGATTCGGGACGAGACGGGCCGGGTCATTGGCGCCGTTGAAACCCTGCGCGACATGACCGAAAGCAAGCTCGCAGATCGAAAACTCCGGTTAGTTGCCAGCGTCTTTGAGCATTCGCAGGAAGGAATTGTCATCACGGATCCCAAGGCCAGCATTCTCGATGTCAACGCCTCCTTTACCAGGGTGACGGGCTACTCGCGCGAGGAAGCGCTGGGACAGACGCCCGCCCTGCTCAAATCGGGTCTGCAAGAGGCGTCCTTTTATCAGGATCTGTGGAGTCGACTACATGAAACCGGTCAGTGGCAGGGGGAGATATGGAACCGCAAGAAATCCGGTGAAGTCTATCCGGAAATTCTCCATATCAACGCGGTCACGAACAGGGCTCGCGAGGTCACGCACTATGTCGGCATGTTCATCGACATCACAGACCTTAAAAATACGCAGCAGCGCCTGGAGGCGCTAGCCCATTACGATGCCTTGACCGATCTGCCCAACCGGGTGCTCCTAGCCGAGCGTCTCCATCAGACACTATCCAACGCCAAGCGCTTCGAGCGGCTGGTCGCTATCTGCTTTCTCGATCTCGACGGTTTCAAGCTCGTCAATGACCGGCACGGCCATGAGATCGGCGACCGGCTCCTGATCGAGATCGCCAATCGCCTGCGGGGGACCCTGCGCGGCGGCGATACGGTCGCGCGCCTAGGGGGCGACGAATTCGTGCTCCTGCTTGCCGAACTCGATAATGCCGAAGAGGTAGAGATGATCCTCCAGCGGGTCTTCGATGCCGTGGCCAAGCCCTTCCGGACCAACGGCATCGACCTGGGTGTCTCGGCCAGCATTGGCGTCACCCTGTATCCATTCGACGATTCCGACCCGGACACTCTGCTGCGACATGCCGACCAAGCCATGTATCTCGCCAAGCAGCAGGGCCGTAATCGCTATCATCTGTTCGATCAGGACGCGGCCAGGGAGCTTCGCGATCAGCACCGTGAGCTTGATCGCATCCGCGAAGCCCTGCAGCACGGCGAATTCCGGCTTTATTATCAACCCAAGGTGAATATGCGCACCGGTGAGGTCGTGGGCATGGAGGCCCTGATCCGCTGGCAGCACCCCGAGCGGGGGCTCCTAGGGCCGATGGAGTTTTTGCCGCTCGTGGAGAAATCCCAGATGATCGTGGATATCGGCGAGTGGGTCTTGCATGAGGCGTTGGGACAGATGGAACAGTGGGCGCTCAACGGCCACCCGATGGCCGTCAGTGTCAATATCGCCGCGCGTCAATTTCAGCACATCGATTTTGTGGCGCGTCTGCGGGCGATCCTGGACGAGCACCCGGATGTGCCCGCGCATCTGCTGGAACTCGAAATCCTCGAAAGCACCGCTCTGGAGGATGTCGACATGATGCGCGAAGTGATGGCCGCCTGTCAGGCCATGGGCGTCACCTTCGCGCTTGACGATTTCGGCACCGGCTATTCGTCACTCAGTTATCTCAAACAGTTGCCAGCCGAAACACTGAAGATCGATCAGTCGTTCGTCCGCGACATGCTCGACGATCAGGAAGATCTGGCCATTATTGAAGGCGTCATCGGGCTAGCCAGTGCCTTCAATAAGCGGGTGATCGCCGAGGGTGTTGAGACGGCGGAACACGGGGTGCTCCTGATGCACTTTGGTTGCGATTGCGCCCAGGGTTATGGGATCAGTTACCCCATGCCGGCAGCCGAGGTGGCGGGCTGGACGCGAGCCTTCACACCGGACTGGAAATGGGATCACTTGGCCCGGAATGAATGGGACGGCATCGATATGCCGCTCCTGCTGGCCCAGTATGAACATATCAAATGGGTCCAGCGGGTCATCGGTTCAGCCAAGGGCGCAGACATTGACATGTCACGAGAAGAGCTTGAGAACCCTGGCCTTTGCCGTTTTGGTGTCTGGTACGCGGGAGAGGGAAAAAAGCGCTACGGTCACTTACCCGAATACCAGGAGATCGACGCCATCCACCGGCGTATTCATGAGGTCGGCACCGAAATCATTCGCCTGAGCGACGGCGGCGAGTCCGAGTCTCTGAGTGGGGCGTGCGATGAATTGCTGGCACTCAAGGGCCAGATTCTTGATCGACTCAGCCGCTTGCAGCAGATGGTGGCGACGGTCTTGTCTGCTGCGCAAGTCACGCACGATCTCAACAAATGACTTCTTATCACCTGCTCTCGCTCCCGGTTTTCCTTGCTTGCTGGCTCGCCAACACAGCCGATCAAAGGCAGCGACGACCTGGTCCAGGACATTGAGGAGACCAAGGCACTCATCGGCGCTCAGAGTTTGCTGGTCATGGAGAAGACCTGTCTGGGTCCGGCCAACTATGGCCTGGATAGCGTCTGGATTGAGCTGCACGCCTACACCAAGAGCAGCAACATCAATGAAATGGTCCCGGCCTTGCATGCGCAACCTGAAGGAGCTCGGCCTCGGCTTCTCGCTCGATGACTTCGGGACCGACTACTCCTCGCTGTCCTATCTCAAGCGGCTGCCGCTCGATCAGGTGAAGATCGACCAATCGTTTGTGCGCGACCTCGCGCACGATCAAAACGACGCCGCCATCGTGCGCGCGGTACTGGCCATGAGTCAGTCGCTGGGACTGAATGTGATTGCGGAAGGCGTCGAAACCCTGGAACAACGCGCCTTTTTGCTCAACCACGGCTGCGAGCATTTCCAGGGCTACCTCTTCGGCCGCCCTGCGCCGATCGAGGAGTTTCCGCTAACTGATCAGAACAACGGGAGAAATCGGGATCATCGAGCCTGATCCTGAGGGGTCCTCTCGCTCAGCAGGCGACGATGCCACCGCCAAGCAACCCGATACCCTAGAGCGGCTCGCACGGGATAAGGCGGGCATCAATATCAATCCAGAGCCCCGGCTCTATTTCACAATCGGGGCCGTCCACGCCACCCGCCGGACATGCTGCGGTTGTAAAAAACGGCCAATCCCCCGGTGAAAAGGCCGAGAAGGATGTAGAACGGCTTGATCACGATGCCGCCGGCGGTCACATCAGGCAACACAAAGTCAGTTGCGTCCCCGAGCAGCAAACGCGCAACGCTGATGGCGCTGGCAGAGGCGCCCAAGGCGACCACAGCGATTCTGGGATCGAAGCGTCCGACCAATTCCTCGAGCACGAAGATCGCCCCGGCCAGTGGCGCATTGAACGCGGTTGCCAAGCCGGCACCGCCCGCACCGGCCATCAATACCCGGCAATCAGCCTGGGTGCGCCGGAAGGTCTGTCCAACCCAATGCGCCAGGCTGACCGCCATCTGAACGCTCGGGCCTTCTCGCCCAAGAGCCAGGCCGGACCCGATTGCAAGCACGCCGCCGACGAATTTGATCGGGACAAGGAGCAACGGCGCAGGCGTGAGCCCGCCCTTGAGTACGCCCTCGATATGCGGGATCCCGCTGCCCGCTGCGGTCGGCACAAGCCGTCGCACCAGAAATGCCGCAATACAGGTGGCTGACGCAGCCCCTCCGACAATGGCCGCGAACCCGAGCCACGAGTGCCCATGGGCCCATCCGATCAGCGCGTTCCGTTCCGCATCTGCCCATTGCAATGACAGCCGAAACAGGCCGCCAATCAGCCCCGCACCAAGGCCGATCAGACTTGCCAGCACAGCCAGCACAAGTAGGTTGCCCTCGTCGGTATCCCGCTTAGCCACTTTCATTTTGAACTCGCTCAAACTTACCGACCCCCTTACCCGACCCGGCTCCTCTCGTGGATCCGGGAATTCGGGAAATGACGTTCGAATAGTGCCGTATCACCAGGAGTTACGACTAACCATTTCGCGCCAAGCGGACAGCTTGGGGCGCGTGCATCTGGAACTCCGGGAGTTGCCATCAATCGTGAAGCATGTTTCACAATTCGAATGCTCCAGGTAGGTGCTGTTATCGCTTACTCTATCTCACCCAGATTTATCCGAATAATCTTTGCCCCCTATACCGGATTGCCCCCACCGCCGCCATGTCAGAATTGGCGCAAATCACGCCACCCGCTGGGCGCTCTCCTCATGCCAAAAGCACAGGTTCCGATCTCCTTTACATCGACTGATCCGCCGTTGGTGCGGGAAGGATCGCTGCGCATGGCGCCCATGCTGCCCGTCCCGAGCCTGCTCACCGGATTTGGCTTGGATCCAGCGCCGATTCTCATTGAGGCGGGATTCGACCCGGTCTGGTTCGATGATCCTGAGCATCGGGTTCCGTTCGCCGCCATCGGCCGATTGCTGGCTCTCTGCGCCGAACGCAGCGCTTGCCCATGGTTTGGGCACCTGCTCGGGGAACAGGTCGACCTCGAGGTGCTTGGGCTGATCGCAGTGGGCCGGAGACCTGGTCGCACACCTGCGCCGCGTGCTGCGGCAAGTCTTGATTCTGGGCGCCGCGCCTGGCGACACCTCCCTGGCTCATGTCGCACGCTTGTTCGCGCTGCACCGGCGCACGCTGAATCGACGGCTAAAAGCGCATGGCACGAGCTTCAAGATCTTGATCGAGGAAGCCCGTTACGATGTTGCCCGACAGTTACTGCGCGACACCAGCCTGCCCATCGCCGACATCGCCGCGTCACTCGACTACGCCGACGCCTCCGCCTTCACGCGCGCCTTCAAGCGCTGGTCGGGCGTCTCGCCGGGCGCCTGGCGCGCATCCTTGCCGTTGCGATAATTTTGCATCGCAGCGGGCGGCTTGTCGCAAAATGACAAGGCGCGACGGGATGGAACCGGCACAATCGCCGGTTCAAGCCCACCCTATAGAGGAGCGTTCGAGATGCAAATCGCGTTTTTCAAACGGCCACCAGCTAACTGGCGGCATCGTTTTGTTTTATTGTTGGCATCGCTTAGCCTTGCCTCCGGCGCGGGCCAGGCCGCCAACACTGGGGCGGACGGTCCAGCGCCCCAGATCACCGGCACCCTGGGTTCACCCAGCGCGACCACCACTATCTCGGGTAACCAATTGCCCGCGCCCCAGCCTGCCTTTGGCGGAGTGATCAAGGACGACGCGCTGCAATCCAAGCAATGGTGGGCACCGCGCATCGTGCCGCCCAAGGATGCGCCGAACATCCTGCTCATCCTGACCGACGACGCCGGCTTCGGCGTGCCCAGCACCTTCGGCGGCGTCATCCCAACGCCGTCGATGGACCGGATCGCCGAGAACGGACTGCGCTACAACCGTATTTTCTCCACATCGCTTTGCTCACCGACCCGCGCCGCGCTCATCACCGGGCGCAACCACCACTCGGTCGGCTTCGGCGTCATCGCCGAGCAGGCAACCGGATTCCCCGGTTACAACAGCGTCATCGGCGCCGACAACGCGACCATCGGGCGCATCCTGCGCGACAACGGCTATGCGACGTCGTGGTTCGGCAAGGATCACAACACGCCAACCTACGAGGCCAGCCAGGCCGGGCCGTTCAACCAGTGGCCGACCGGCATGGGCTTCGACTACTTCTACGGCTTCGTCGGCGGCGATGCCAACCAATGGGGGCCGAATCTCTTCCGCAACACCACGCAGATCTATCCCTGGATTGGTCACGAGGGCACCCTGAAGATGGATCGGTCCGATCCGAAGGCGGCGATCTGGCCAGTCACCGGCGAAGAGCCAAGCTGGAACCTGATCACCGCGATGGCCGACGACGCCATCGCCTGGATGGACCGGATTCACCAGACCGACCCCACACAGCCGATCTTCCTCCACTACTGCCCCGGCGCCTCGCACGCGCCGCACCATCCGACCAAAGAGTGGGTGGACAAGATCAGCGCGATGCACCTCTTCGACGACGGTTACGAGAAGCTCCGCGAACGGATCTTCGAGAATCAAAAGAAACTCGGCGTGATTCCGCCGGATCAGGAACTGACCCCCTGGCCGAAGGACATCCTGACGCCCTGGGACGAGCTCTCGGACGATGCGAAGAAGCTCTTTATCCGCCAGGCCGAGGTGTTTGCCGCCTTCGTCGCCTACAGCGACCATGAAATTGGACGCGTGATCCAGCATTTCGAGGACCTCGGCAGACTCGACAACACGCTCGTCATCTACCAGAACGGCGACAACGGCACCAGCGCCGAGGGCGGGCCGGAAGGCACCTTCAGCGAGGTCGCGTTCTTCAATGGCGTCAAGCCGCCGGTGGACGTGCAGATGAAGTTCTTCGAGGCATGGGGCACCGAACTTGCCTACAACCACATGTCGGCCGGCTGGTCCTGGGCCTTCGACACGCCGTTCGACTGGTTCAAGCAGAACGCCTCGCGACTCGGCGGCATCAATCAGAACATGGTCATCACCTGGCCGGCGCGCATCAAAGACAAAGGCGCACTGCGCGAGCAGTTCATGCATGTCATCGATCACGTGCCGACCATCCTGGAAGTCACCGGCATCGCGGCCCCCGAGGTCGTGGATGGCATCAAGCAGAGACCCATCGAAGGCACCAGCTACGCCTACACCTTCGACGCCGAAAATGCCAAGGCACCGTCCCGTCATACCACCCAGTATTTCGAGATGATGGGCCAGTGGGCGATCTACCATGACGGCTGGCTCTTGAGCACCAAGGTGGACCGCGCGCCCTGGGATGCCTTTTCCTCAGCCAATCCTGATCCGCTGAACAACCAGGTGTTCCAGCTCTACGACCTAACCACCAGCTGGAACCAGTCCGAAGACATCGCCGCACAGCATCCGGAGAAGGTGGAGGAGATGCGCAAGATGTTCGTTGCGGAAGCCAAGAAGTACCAAGTCTTCCCGCTGGATGCCTCGGTCGGTGCCCGCGTGGCGGCCCCGCGTCCGAGCCTCACCGCCGGTCGCAACGAGTATGTCTACACCTCACCGATGACCGGCTTGCCGCAGGGTGACGCGCCCTATCTGCTCAATACCTCCTACAGCATCACCGCGGACATTGCCGTTCCCGAGGGTGGAGCTGAGGGCATGATCGTGACCTCGGGCGGGCGTTTCGCTGGATTCGGCTTCTACCTGCTCGAAGGCAAGCCGGTCTTCCTATGGAACCTGCTTGATCTGGAGCGCATCAAGTGGGAAGGACCGGAGGCCCTCGCGGCCGGCGAGCACAGCATCGAGTTTGCCTTCTCCTACGACGGCCTCGGCGCGGAAACCATGGCCTTCAACAACTTCAGCGGCATCGGACGCTCGGGCACTGGCACGCTGAAGGTCGATGGCAAGGAAGTCCAGACCATCAAGATGGAGAAGGGTGCGGCTCTTTTGGAACGACGCCAAGCGCCGCAGAATCCAGCGGTTGCGGGCGACGTTTCCGGTCGATGGTGATGGCGCAAGTGAGACATCATGCCGCCACGGGCAAGTCCAGCGGGATCGGTGGTCCTGGATAGTGGCGTCGGTGCTCAGCGTCGAAGTGAAACGCAAGATAGGCCGGCAAGTCCCCACTGATCTTTAGTGAGCGCAGTTTCAGGATCGCCTCGGCGCGGGCCAGCCCCCAACGCGCCCCGGTGAGATCCATGCGATCTTTGACGAGATGGCGACAGGCGCCTTCGATCACACCAGTGGCGATTGGCAGCCCCAGCGCAAGCGCTTGGTCGTATTCGAGGCGCTCGCGGTTGTTGTCGATATAGTCGGCCGCCTTATCGATGGGTTTGCGCGCCGTCTCGCCGAGTTGCTTGCGCGTTGCCGCGCGGCGCAGTCCCACGGCCACGTCGTGGGCGCGACCTTCGAGGATGGCCATGGCGCGCTCCATCACCCACTGCTCGCGCTCCGCGGGGGTCTCGGGAAAGAGCGCATGCGCGGCTTTCCACAGATATTCCAGCACATGGATGAAGTCCTGGATCACCACCACCTCGACCTTGTAGCGCTCGGCCGCGGCTGTGACTTGGCGCAGCAGATCTTCCTGACCGTCACAGAGCACCACCCAGCGGCGGTGCTGATCCGGGTCGCGGCGCATGGCCTCCTCAAACGCCTGCTCGATGACGGTGCGCTGATCGGCCTCCACGCGTGCCCAGGTGCGTTTGTTCTGGACTTCGGGACGTTTGCCCGCGGGGGCTTGTTTGGGATCAAGGATCTGCTCTGGGGTGCGTGGGTAGGGCTCGACCTCATAGACCGAGGCGACGGTGGCCATGCGTTTGCGCTGCTTTTTCTCCCCAGGACTCAGCCGGGTCTGTTGCTTGTGCGCTTGGCGCTCGCGCGCCTTGCGGGTGGCCTCGCGCAAATCGCTGGGGCGCATCACGATGCCCTTGCCGTCAGCACTGATGATCAGGAGGCGTTCGCTCGCTTCATTCGGCTCCTGGGGGACAAAGGGTTGGGCGTAGAAGGCGTCGAAGTCCTGGCTCAGATGCACGGCCACCTCCTCGGCTTGGCGCTTGGCCAGCGTCCCGCCGCCGGCTTGTTCGAGTGCCGCAAGCGCGGCGTCGAAGGAGTTGTTCACGACCTCACCGGCCAGCACCTCGCACAGGCCATGGGAATACCTGCCCGGGGGCAGATTCAGCTCAGCATCCAAGGGGAAGACGCTCTGGAGTCCCCGCGCACCGTAGCCCCGGCGCGTGACGGTCACTTCCCCAAAGCGGGTCTCCAGAAGTCGGGTACAGCCGGCGCGATGATGGGTCCGGGGATAACCATCGGCGCCAATCACGGACGCATACCGCGGTTCCTCTCGCGCTCTTTGTTCCAGGTGCGACTGGACCATCTCACACAGCAGCTTCATGCCGCCCTGTTGCACCAGCGCTTCGATTTCCCCGTGCGTGGCATGTTGGGCTTGCTCCCCGCTCAGCGTCTCAAGCAGTTGGACGAACTGCGCGATCGCCCCCTCGTAGCAATCGAGGCTTGGCAAAGAAATCGTGTAGCATGGCATCGACAGGGTCTCCTCAGGGTCCGTGACAAAAGTTTCGTCCCTTCAGTTTCGCACCCGAGTGGAGGCCCTGTCTTCCCTGTCCTCAGGTTTCTAGCTGGTTAAGCTGTTGTTTTCTAGTCGCTGAGCGTCGTTCTAAAGGAGCCGCACCCGATGGAGAAGACCATCCCGATCATCCTGCAATGGGACGAGAGCTTCGACATCGGCTCTGACACCATCACGGGCGTCAACGACGCGGACTACCTGCCGCCCTTCCCTCTCACCGCGGAGTTGGACAAGCTGACGATCAAGGTTGATCGGCCGGTGCTTTCGCCGGAGGAGATCAAGAAGCTGGAGGAAGGTTTGAAGCAGGTGGAAGCCGGTCGCGAATAAGCGACTAGCGAAACCGATCGTGGAACGCGCGGGCCACTCCTGGAAGGGAGCGGCCCGCGTTTGCGTTTGCGTTTGCGTTTGACCTATCTGGTCAATCTGGCTGGTCAATCTGGCTGGTCAATCTGGCTGGGACGAGATCGCAACCCGACTGTGTCGCCCGTCGGCTTTCTATCTGCAGGATCATTGTGGAAGAAAGAGGCATTAGGAAACGCCTTCTGTGAGCCCTGTCGATACTCGAACTGCCCCCTCCTCCTTGGCGGAGCTGGTCCAGGTCTGTCAGCACGCTGGTGTTGCCATCACCCTTGGTCTTCGCCATGTCGCATCAGGTATTCCGTGGCCCAGTAGCGTCCAGCCTCAATCAACTGCTCCGCCTTGTAGAATTCGTGGGTTTGGCACACGTTGTAGGGGATGTCGATCAGGATGTCCGGCGGATAGGAGGCCAGCCGATAGCGGGAAATGGCAGCCTGCATGGTATCGAACATGCCCATCAGAACATCCGTTAGAGGCAGAGGACGCTCTTCGCCAGGCTTGGCCGCTTGCTCCATCCCCAGCTTACCTTGGACAGTATCGATAAAGTTTTCGATGCGTGAGCGATACGCTTGAATAGACCCAGCGCGCGGAGGCAGCGGATTCGGCCCCAAGGGTTGCGAGACCTCCCGTCCGGCCAGGCTCACGGCAATGGTCAAATCCGTGACATCGTCGGTGGATGGAGCCACCGGTAACGGGTTCAGCAGCCCGCCATCAACCAGGGCGCGACCATTGGTGAGCTTGGGTGTAAAAATCCCCGGAATCGCAATCGAGGCGCGAATCGCGTCGAACAGGTCGCCGGAGTTAAGCCAGACTTCCTTCTTGCTAACCACGTCGGTAGCCACGGCCGTAAAGGGCAACGGCAGGTCTTCGATGTTGGTGTCACCGATCAGGGCGCGCAATTCGTTCATGATGAGGTCGCCCTTCATCATGCCAGAGCGGTTAGTCAAGGAGATGTCGAGGAAGCGCAGCACGTCCCATTCAGACAGCGTCGTCACCCAGGACTCAAAATCGGCAAGCCGGCCCGCCGCATAAATACCGCCGATCAAAGACCCCATCGAACAACCGACGATGGATGCAATCTGGTAACCATGCTCCTCCAATTCCCGAATGACACCTATGTGCGTCAGCCCACGTGCACCGCCGCTTCCCAAGATCAAAGAGACTGTTTTCTTCATTGACATGTCACTGCTCGCTCTTGTCTGATTTTACCCCGCCAGACCGACCAAAATCCTCCGCTACTACTGGGCTGGCTGGCGATTTCGGATTTCACGCGGGTGGCGACATCGTGACTTGCAGGAGCTCCAATATCTGTTCTTGCTCGGGTGTTGGGGTACTATTCTGATCGAACTCGACACCGTTGACTGCCACGCGCACCGAGCTTCTCAACGGTCGGGGCGCGCTTATAGGCGGCGATCTCAGCCGGGGTCTTGGTGCGACTAATAGACGTTGTAATCGGCTCCCAATAGGCGCACGAAAGAGATTGCTGATTCGCGTTTTGCTGTCATAGCTCTCGCCCTTCCGCGTGGGCTAGGCTTCGGGGACAACCCACCGGTCGGTGCGTGGCTGTGCGATGACGAAGTGTCATGCTGCGCGCTATTGCCGAATTGTCACAGCGGCGCTTACGGCGTTCTTCTCATGCGGCGGAGGGTTGACGACGTTTAGTGCGTTCTTCGTAGAGAAGATGACTCCTTGACCAAGGATCAGGGCATGCTGGCGATCCGCGAGAACTTTGAAAAACAGTCGACGCGGGTCCAGCTTCCTCCAGGAGCGCGCCGACGTGCACAGGCGCGTCCTCAGACGTTTGCGCCGGGAAAGCCATTGGCCAGACGCCGATTATCAGCAAAAGACCGAATAGCGCGCGCATCGATATTCTCCTTATAACACTGTCTCGCGGGCGGGATCATAGCCAAAGAGTTGTAGACGGCAACAGGGTACTTCACCAGCCACCGGGAGCACCGATCCGCATACGGTCATGGCCATTTCACGTTTGTGGCGGACAGTCTGGGGGGGGTTAATCTTTGTCCACTTTTAGTCCGCACGAACACTCAGTCACAAGGCCCCTTAGGGAAGCTCCGCCGAAATACTATGTCAGAACTGGTTTATCAGAACCAATCCCGCTCGTAAGTCAATCTGTTCGCCCGACCTTCAATATCGAAACCGATATGAATGCGCCTCATGCCATCGTGGTAAGTCCAGACCCAGTTTCGGACAGCATGAGGAGGTCCGAGCGCACGCTCGATGTCGTCAGCATTTTGGCCAAGCGTAATCTCGCCAATGTGCTTGTTGTCGCCACGGAAATCCGCTGAAAACAAAACCTCCTCATCGCCGACGCGGTCATACACAAGAGCGCCGTCAGAGTAGATGAGTTCCGTTCTAGTAACCGGCGCCGCGAAATCCTCAATCTCCAAAGTGGTCACGTTCGTGTCGATCGGTGGGCCGTGTGCTTGCTGGGCCTCCGCCGGCGTTGTCCCTAGCGCTTCCTCGATCAAATGAAAGCTCCGCTCCAACGAATCCGAGTTTGCCGCATCAAGCGCAAAGGATATAGATGAAAAAAAGCTGAAAAATAAAACCAAAAAAAGCAGCGAATAGACTGGCATCAGAACAGGGGTTCTCATGTTCGATAAATCCTGAATAGAGATAAAAAAACGGATCACCGTATCATTTTTCGAAGCAATGTCTATCCGGTCAACTCAGGTGACCAGGATATGCCTTTCTCCTTATGCGTCTAAGCACGTTATCCAGTGTTAATTGCAAAGCGATGTCGTTATTGCCTAGCCACTCTAAAGAACGGGTTGCTCATATTCTGGCGGGAGACCGGATTGAAAGCGTTGTTCCGCTCTGGCCGATAACAATGTGCTTCGGCGTTTCATCGGTGCATGAAGCGCCATTGCAGGACTGCTGGAACGATGACCTCTGGCGCCAAGGCTGCCAATCTATACCAAGCCCTGATGGCTAGCGCTGCCGAGCATAACGCGCGGTTACCAAAGCTCGTAGGCCAAGGTGTCGCCGGCGGTTTCCCGATAAGTCCCATCGACCGCAAAGCGGTCGTTATCTTGTTCCAGACATATCCAGCCAACCCGTCGCTTCTTCCCGTAATAAAGCTCGTACTTCAAGCGCACCTCGGGCTTCGAGGAAAAAATGTTGTACAGCACCCTGTCCCGGATCATGTGGCTCGTCGTGATGGTGCCTAGATCGGCTTTGCGCTTTTCATGGCCGATGCGGAACTTTTCCAGTGGGACTTCTTCGCGATAGTCTCTTGTGAGGAGCGCATAGGCGCTGGTGTAGTCCCCCTTGGTGACATACGCGATGTAGGGCTGCACAATACTGGTGTCAATATCCGCCGTAACCAGCATTTCCGCGCCCCTGCCAAGGAACAGGAATACAACAAAACCGACGAGTACGGCGCTGCCGAGCCCAAACCATAACCATTTCATGGTGCCTCCTTCACAATGCCTTCGGGTAAACGAGCGCTGATGGTCCTGGCCACGCTGGAGAATGAATCCATGAGATCCGCAGTAACAAAGGGTTCAGCTCGTCGCTCGCTTCGCTCGGACGATCCAACCTTATTCGTGATGGCCGGCACTTCGACACGGCGGACCTGCGATACCTCAAGGATCCGCATGCCGATCGCGACCGCCGGCAACTCCCCGGTAGGAAAGCCTTGTAGCAGACCGTGGAGCGCCACGTACGGGAGATTGACGCCGGTAAGACCCGTGTAACCGATCCCGCCCGCGAAACGCGGATTGATCTCGAGCAGCCGCAGCCCGCTCTCGCCCTCACGGAACTGAACATTGAACAGCCCGCGCAGACCGAGCGCGGCGGTCATCTCGGAGACAGCCTGCTCGATGGCCGGGAGCGCGACGATCCGCTGACCATAGGCGCCGGTAGGTGCCTTTTCGCGCTGCACGAGCGCCACAAGCTTTCGGCCGTCACCGATCGCGTCGACGCTGTACTCCGGGCCATCGAGGTACTCCATCAGCAGCAGGGGCGGGAAAGACTCGGCAGCCTGGAGGAGCTGGCGCAGGCTCGGCAGGTCCATCGTGTGAAGCGCACCCTGCAGCCACAGCTCGAGGCCGCTGCGCTGCTCATCGATGACCCGGAATCCGATCCCGTTGACCCCCTCGGCCGGTTTGACGCAAAGTCTTGAGTGGAGTGTCCTCAGTGCCGCATAGGCAGGCTCGAACTCGGTCGCCACCGTGAGGCAGCGATGAGCCGGTGGTGGCACGGAGAACGCTTGCGCCCGGTCGTAAAAGCGCGCCTTGTCGCGCAGCAGCGCAAGCGTGTCGGCATCGGCAACAGCGAGCACCGGCACTCCCAGGGCGGCGAAGCGGGCCTGGTGTCGCGCGATAAGCTCGGCGGCCTTGCCTGGCCAGAACGCATCGACCCGCTGCTCGCGGCAGACGCCGAGACAGTACTCTAGATAGTCTTCGTCGCTTAGATCGGCGGGCTCCAAGGCCCATTCGTCGGCCAAATCAAAGCCGGGGAAGCTCGGGTGGGGGTGCGTGCAGAAGAGCCGATATGCACTCGCCGTGTCGCCCTGGCGAATCAGCTCGAAAAGTGCTCGGACACTGGAGAAGGTCCGGTTAAACCAGATCCGGCGCATCGCGTGCATGCCTCGACCGCGGAAGAAGCGGACGGATCGGCGGCGGCCGCGAAGCACAGGTCCAACCCCGTCCGCCACGTTCCGCTGCAGAGCGAAGCGCCCGATGACTCAGGTCGCCTCACCCTGCCAGCGCGAGAAGCCCGTCGCGTCGAGAGTCAGCCGATACAGATTGACGCCTGCCAGTATAGCGCCGCGCTCGTCGAGCCGCTAGTGCCGCAGTCAGGGCCGAAGGTTTCCGCTGCTCGCCTGCTTACCAGCGCCTAGCGTCTGATCGGATAATGATGCGATTGCATTATTGTCTGGGTTCCAGTGACTTCACGCTTCTTCCAACCAAAGGGGCGAGCCTCTTTAGTAGTAAGCCGCGATGTCGGTTTCCGCCCCGGCATCCAGTTCCGAGACGACCGTGAAGTTGCCTTCGCGCAGAACCTTGCGTGACATAATCCCGAACCACACCCCCACCTGGCTCACCCAACTGGCGGGTGTCGGTGTGAAATGGAAAAGAACGCTCGGATGCGCTCGGAGCCAGTCGTCGTTCTTCTTGGGGGAGGCGGTGGTTGTCGATACTGCCTGCGCGCGGCGTCGGCGACTGGCGCCGCGCGAGCATTGCAGTTCCAGCGCGTCGGACTTATGATCCGCGCTCCCCAAATCGCTTCTCTCGCGTATTGCGTTTCAGGTTGTTGCGTGATGCGTCTCATCAGTTTCGATCCTTATCGGACCCTCGGCATCCGTGGCGTCACCCATTTCAAGCCGGAGGAGATGTTTCGCCGACGCTTGGACATCGCCGCAGCCGACTGGGTACTCTTCCCAGAGGAATGGCAACTCAATGCGTTGACCTACGCGCTAAAGGTCCGCGTCTTTCCGAGCGTGCCCAGCTACCGTTTCGGGCAGGATAAGGTGCAGTTCACCCGCGGGCTCTGGGCATTTTGCCCAGAGCATCTGCCCGAGACGCTGATTCTGCCGGCGACGCCGCAGGCAGCCGAGCAGGCATGGGAGTCACTGGGCTTTCCGCTGGTCGTGAAAGTGCCGCGCAGTTCCATGGGGCTTGGCGTGCATCGCATCGAGACCCGCCGGGAATTGTTAGCCCTGATGCTTAAACTGGAAGTGCTCTATGCCCAGGAATTTCTCGATATCGAGCGCGATTTGCGTGTGGTTTGGGTCGGCGATCAAATTGTTTGCGCCTATTGGCGCACTGGTGGAGACGGTTTCCACTACAACCTCGCGCGCGGCGCAGAGGCAGACTTCATGGACATTCCGGACGCGCCACTGAACTTGGTCTCCCGTGTCGCACGACATTTGGGCATTGATCACGGTGGATTCGACCTAGCCGAGGTCCAAGGACATTGGTATCTCATTGAGCTCAATACCCGCTTCGGCAATGCCGTAACCAACCGGCTAGGCATCCAGCTTGGGCCCTTGATGATGAGCTATCTGAGCGGAAAAACCGATCAGCGTAACCACCCTGACCACCCGCCGGCACGGGCGGCTTGAAGGCACGCTTGGGGGACGGGGTGCGCAGCGCTTTTATTCATGGTCCCGGCTACTACCGGAAGATGAAGCCGGTTGTTTTGCCTAAGTTCTACAAACGCGATTTCAATGCGGAATTTTCCCATTACACGATAATTCGCGGCTGTATATCCCCCTGATTTCAACCCGCGCGCCCTTGAGAAACGTCACGGTGGCGCAGCATTTCCTCAAACCTCTGCTCGGAATACTCGACAATGTCTGACACCACAGCCGAAATGACCCCGGCTAACGCCCTCCTGACACTTGGCGAAAAGCAGCTTGAGCTACCACTGTTGGTCGGCAGCGAAGGCGAGCGAGCGATCGATATCCAAAGCCTGCGTGCCCGTACGGGCTGCATCACTTTCGATCCCGGCTATGGCAACACCGGAAGTTGTGAAAGTGCCATCACCTTCATCGACGGCGAGCAAGGCATTCTGCGCTACCGAGGGATACCCATCGAGCAGTTCGAAAATGGTGCCAGCTTCACTGAAGTGGCCCTGCTGCTGCTCTGCGGCGAACTGCCGTCCCAGGCGGAGTACGACCTTTTTTCCGCCGATCTGACCCGCTTTGCCAATCTCGACGAGGGCATGAAGCATCAGTTCGAAGGGTTCCCGCGCAGCGCGCCGCCGATGGCGATTCTGTCGGCGATGATCAACTCGTTGTCCTGCTTCCATCCGGAACTGCACGCGCTCGACGATGCTGAACAGGTCCGCCAGGCCGCCGCGCGGTTGATTAGCAAAGTGCGCACCATTGCCGCTTATGCGTTTCGGCACTCCCGGGGCCTGCCTTACATTTACCCGGACCAAAATCTACGTTATGTGCCAAACCTTCTCCACATGATGTTCTCCCAACCCTATCAGCAGTACGTGTGCCCACAACTGGTGCGGGAGGCGCTAAATCTCATTCTGATCCTCCACGCGGATCACGAGCAGAATTGTTCGACATCGACCGTTCGTCTGGTTGGATCGAGCGGAGCCAATCTGTTTACCTCTTGCGCTGCCGGAGTCTGCGCGCTCTGGGGGCCCTTGCATGGTGGCGCCAACGTGGAGGTACTCGACATGCTCGAGCGCATTCATCAAGGCCACATCTCGCCGGAGGAATACGTCAGGCTCGCGAAAAACAAGGACAGCAAGGTGAGATTGATGGGCTTCGGTCACCGTGTCTATAAGAATTTCGATCCCCGGGCGCGCATGCTGGGTGCCATTGCGGAACGCCTACTACCGCAGCTCGCCGGTAATGATCCACTGCTAGAGATTGCGCGACGGTTGGAGGAGATTGCTCTGTCGGACTCGTATTTTATCGAACGGAAGCTCTACCCCAATGTTGACTTCTACAGCGGCGTCCTGTTGCGGGCGATCGGCATTCCAACCAACATGTTCACCGTGGTCTTTGCCATCGGTCGGCTACCGGGCTGGATCGCTCACTGGTGGGAGCAGAACCGCACCCCTGGCAGTCGCATCGGGCGACCACGGCAAATATATACCGGCGCTCAAGAACGCGATTATCGGCCAATTGATCAGCGCATAGAGAGTAAAAGGATGACCTCATGACGGATTCGTGCGGATCAAGGAGTCTGAGTATCCGAGCTGCCTTCCATCAATGATTGCGCCAATCTGTCAATGGTGCCCCTGGTCGTGGTTTTCGATGCCGACCTCCAGCCGCCGGCTGATTTCCTTCGCCGCACGGTTCGCGAAGAGCACGCCCGTCTTCTAAGCCCCATCTTCTAAACACATTTACGCTTTGATATCATCATTATGAAAACGACAACGCACATCAGTCGGAGGGCTGCCTCTCTCGCTGCGGTTCTGGCCGCGTTTGCCGTCTATTATTCGGCATTGTCCACCGCTTGGGCTGCGCGGTTGGACAATGCCATAGACCCAAGCGGAAGCTGGCGCAATGCTCAGGGGTCGCTTGCGCTTATGCTGACCGGCGATGCCCTGTCGTTTTCCTATTCCTCGGTCTTCGGGCCTGCGGCGCATATTTGCGACGGAGCTGGTGTGGCTGGCCTGGTGGGCAATGGCCTTTACCACTTTGTCGACGATCAAGGCACCCTGGCCATCCAGGTCACTGAGGACGGGGTGCGCATGGAACAGATGGCGGGAGTTTTGTCCTTTTGCGGAGCCAACTGGCCGGGTGAGCGTTTCAGCCGGGATGGCTTTGCTGCCGCCGAGGAGTTTCGCGTCATCACAGCCGTTTCGCATTTTTATACGGTCATGCTCATGCCACCGATTTTGCGGCAAGCCTATGTCGTTCAGGGCGATGTGGTCCAAACTGTTCCGACACAGCATGGACAGGCGGGCGACTATGTTCTGGCGCGGTACATCGGCACCAAGGCAACCACGGTCGGGCTGATCAAGACATCGACCCTGCAAGCGGTCCAGCCCGCACATCAGCAATCGGGCATCCTCTTCATTCGCGGTGAATATCAGGCAATCCGCGAGGCATTGCCGCTACTGACGACCGAGCAGGCGGATATCTCTGATTTATCGACCGAGGGAGGCGAAGCCACGGCATATCGCGATGTGGATGGACGGATTCGTCTGATTGAGCTTTCGCTTTACTTCGATACTGGGATGATACGCGAGGAGTTTTACTTCAGCGAGGGCTCCTTGATTTTTGTTCTGCGGGCAAGGCATCAGTATAACGCGCCTTTTTACCTCGTTCAGGAAGAGGCCGATGCCATTGGGGTAGAAGCCTTCGACGCTGGCAAAACCAGAATCACGGAAGATCGGTTTTATTTCCAGCAGGGGAAGATGATTCGCTGGCTTGATGATCACAGGAAGGCCATGGCAGCGGAGTCACCTTCCTTTGAGGACAATGAAAAAGAACTGCAAGCAAGAGCCTCTGATCTCCTGTCCCGGTTCGATCCTAGCCAATAGTCAATCCTATCGCACTTTGAGCCTGAAATATCCGTTGTGTTGGAGGAGGCATGAAGTGGCTTGTTACCAAAACCCCCCGCTACTACAGGGCTGGCAGGCGATTTCGGATTTCACGCGGGTGGCGACATCGTGACTTGCAGGAGCTTTAATATCTGTTCTTGCTCGGGTGTTGGGGTACTATTTTGATCGAACTCGACACCGTTGACCGACACGCGCACCGAGCTTCTCAACGGTCGTGGCGCGCTTATAGGCGGCGATCTCAGCCAGGGTCTTGGTGGTGAGATCCAGCAGCCGTTCGCGCGTATGAGACTCGCGCTGCGCCGTCTGGGGGTTACGGCACAGGCAATAGGGGCGGGACGGGTCAGCGGGATCGCTGACCTCATAGAGGATCACATGGCCATTGCGCAAATGACGCTTAGCCAGGGCTTTTTGAATCGCCTTTTGACGCTGTAATAGCCGATCCATTGGAGCGCAGCAGTGCGCCTCAACCTCGGGAGTCTCAGAGATCCCAGAGAGCTCCCACAGACAGGTATTAAGATGATGGTTGCGTAACGCGAGCTTACTTCCGGCATAATGGTGTTAATTGGGAGCCTCGCCATGTATGCAAACCTCAGCCTTCTCGCACTCTTTGTCTTTGTCTACAGCGCCATTGCCGGCGGTGTGGAGCGCACGCCCGTCACCGGCCCCATGGTCTTTACCGCCTTTGGCTTGGCGCTCGGGCCCGTCGGGCTTGGCTGGCTGAATCTGGATATCGACCGGGAGGGTCTGCGCACCCTGGCGGAACTGACCCTCGCCTTGGTCCTGTTCACGGACGCGGCCAATGCCAATCTCTCGGTCCTGGGCAAGAGCTGGCACATTCCTGAGCGCCTGCTGAGCCTGGGTCTGCCGCTGACGATCCTGTTGGGATTTGCGCTCGGGGTCCTGTTGTTCCCCGACCTCGGACTGTTTGAGGTTGCGATCCTCGCGACCATGCTCGCCCCCACCGACGCGGCCCTCGGCAAGGCCGTGGTCACCAACGCTTCCGTCCCGGCGGACGTGCGTGAGGGACTCAACGTAGAGAGCGGTCTGAACGACGGTATCTGCGTGCCTATCCTGCTCGCTCTGCTGGCCTTGGCGACCGGCGTCGAAGAGTATCGGCTGGGGTTTAGCCTGGGGTATTTCGCCGAGGCGATCGGCATTGGCGTTGCTGTGGGGGTCGGGGCCACTTTAGCCGCAACCTGGCTTTTGCGGCTCTGCACCCGTCAGGGTTGGATCGCCGAGACCTGGCGGCAACTCCCCGTGGTGGCGCTCGCCTTGTCCTGCTTTGCCCTGGCCCAGCTGCTTGGCGGCAGCGGCTTCATCGCAGCCTTCTCCGGCGGCCTTTTGTTCGGCGCCTTGGCGCAGCAGGAGAAGCATAGATTTCTGCTCCCCGCCGAGGGCAGCGGCGACACCCTGGCCCTGGTCACCTGGGTGCTCTTCGGTGCCGGATTGGTGGGCCAAACGCTGGGCTACTTCAATTGGTCCGTGCTGCTCTACGCAGTGCTCAGCCTGACCCTAATCCGCATGCTTCCAGTCTATCTGTCCCTGTGGGGGCTGCCATTGCAGCCCAGAACCAAGCTTTTTATCGGCTGGTTTGGGCCGCGCGGTCTGGCCAGCATCGTGTTCGGTATCATGGTATTCAGCGCCGACTTACCCGGCGGAGGCACTTTGACCGGCACCCTGGTCTGCACCATCCTGCTGAGTATCCTGCTGCACGGCCTGAGTGCCAATCCGCTGGTTAAGGCGCTAACTCGAGCCTCGCGACCTTCGTGAGGTCTGGTTAAGGCGATTGCCGTGCTATAAGGTCAGCAGTCCTTGTTGCAGATCGACGCATCGGTCTCGCAGTCGCTGATGCAGGACGATACCGACACATCCGGCTCATCAAAGTGCCTCACGTCGCCCCGCGCGGTCGTATCCCGACAGAATTGCTTGCACGTCGCCAAGGTCGCCTCGCAAGAGGAGGCACACTCCGAGCCGGATTGCGCACCGGACAGACCCAGGGTCTGCAACTCACTCGGTCCGTCTTCTCCCCAGGCAAAGAGCGAAAGCAGGCACAGTGCGGTCAAAGCGATACATCTCATTTCGTGTTCCTCTAGGATTGGACGAAATCGATTTCGTCTGGTCAGGGCGATCAAAACCCAGATTCGCCTGTGGCCCTAGCATCCATAACCAAACCAAGCCGGATCGTCATGTTGAAGGGCTCCCGATAGGCGATGGTCGGCTCACCGACCGCTCCTCTCGAGGATCAGGCAATTTCAGAAGCGCGGGCAGGATTTTGCCCCATCGGTCGAGATCGCGACCTACCATTGCGCGCCAATTGGCGCGCAATGGTCAGACTCAGACGACGAAACCCGGCAAACTGACCCATTGGCTTACGACGACGGCTCGCTGACGAGGGCAGCGAAGCCGCGCGGCTTCGGTCACCAAGCCCTTTAAAGGGCAGAGTCTCACGGCCCAGCCGGTGGAAAGCCTGCACTTATTTTCTTTGGCGGCACTGTGAACACCCGCTATCCCTCCCCGCACTGAAGGATGGGGGTATCTCGCGGTGAAACTGATGAATGAATCGAGAAACGGCATAGGTTCCAGTGTGACCCCAACTGCAATGCAAGCTGCGATTCCAGCTGTGATTCCAGCCCTGCTGCTCGGGCTGCTGCTGTTCCCAGTGAGCTTGCCGGCAGCGGATGCGCCGGTGATGCGCGCAGAGAACCTCGGCGACACAACGCCCTTCAAACAGCCGCTCCTGCTCGCGGTTGCCAACCTCGACCAGCGTATCAGCACCACCACCGATAGCGCCGACATGGCCCGGCTGACGCATCAGCGCGCCCGGGTGTTGGAGCAACTCAACCGGGCCATCCTGTCCCAAGGCGGTCGCGGTTTTGCACCAAGGCTCCCGGCGGACGAACTGCTGCGTCTGCGCGATGCCGTCTCAAGTGCTCGGCGCAGCGGGGACAAGACCGCCGAGATGATCGCAATTCTGCGCCTCAACAGCGCGATCCTGGATCAGAGCTTCACGGATCTATTGACGACGGTGGCGCGCGACTGGATCAGATTCGCCCCAGCCGCAAACTTTGATGGTGCGTTCAACAGCTTTGAGCATCGCACCGCTTTCAATCAGGTCCCGTTCGGGCGCGCCGTGCAGCGTTTGGAAGCCGGCAAGGCGAGCACGCCCAGTAACGCTGAGCAAACACTCATCAGCGCCTATCATGACTACAGCCAGCGCGCCGAGGTCTATGACGCCGTGGCGCAGTCGCTGTTCGGTTTCGTCAAGGACGCGGCAACCAGCAACCAGTTGTTGCATTGGCTCGGCATCAGCACGCTAATCGGCACCATCGATGCGCAGCCTTGGGCCATCGACCTCAACGCCAGCATCCTGCCGGGCACCGACAACAACATTGGCCAACTCATTAGCCTTGGCCAGATTGTCGCTGCTGCTGCGTTGTTTCTGGCGTTGACCGGCGTCGGTCTGATTCTGTTGCCGATGCTGCTGCGACTTTTGCGGCGGGTATGGCCGCGACGGGCAGCGCCGCAACAGGCGCAGAGCGCGCAGCAGGCTCCGACCGAATCCGAGCGCTTTCTGCGCCTACTTGAGCAGTCGTTTCTCGGTCCGCTGCGCATCCTGCTGGTGCTGATCGCCATTGCGCAGGCGACGCGCATTCTGTTCTTGCGCGTATCCGGCGAGCGCATCATGAGCGTGATCGACAGCCTGTATGTCGTGCTGGTCGTGTGGGCGCTACTGCGCCTGATCGACAACTTCGTGATGCTGTATTCGAGCGAGTTGCTTCGCCGCTATCCGACCCTGCGCGGCGAGTTGGTCAACTTTTTGTCCAGCATGACCCGCTTCCTGGTGATCGTATTCGCCCTGCTCTACCTGCTGCAGCACTTCGGCTTCGACATCCGCGCCCTGCTGGCCTCGCTCGGCATCGGCGGTCTGGCTGTCGCCTTCGCGGCCAAGGAGACCATTGCGAACATCTTCGGCTGCATTTCCATCATTGCCGACGACATGTTCCAGCAAGGCGATTGGATCGTGACGCCAAACGGTGAGGGCACGGTGATCGATGTTGGTCTGCGTAGCACCAAGATCCGCACCTTCGACAATGCAGTGATCTTTTTGCCCAACGCTTATGTGGCCAGCATCGACGTGCGCAACTGGAATCGGCGCAAACTGGGACGGCGCATCAAGTTTACGCTCGGGCTCGAATACGGCAGTGATATGCAGCAGGTGAAGAAGACAGTCGATGACATTCGCGCCATGCTGATTGCCCATAAAGACATCGCCGATAGCAGCACCGACACCTCCAGCTATACCAAACAACAACTCGCCAAGATCGCGGACGCCATGGATGGTTACGGCATCAAGCGAACGCTGCTGGTCTATCTCGATGCCCTCGGCGACAGTTCAATTGACATCCTGATCTACTGCTTCTCCAAGACCGTCGACTGGGAAGGCTGGCTCCAGGTCAAGCAGGACGTGATCTTTCGTTGTTGCGCCATCGTCGAGGCCAATGGGCTGAGCATTGCGTTCCCGAGTGAGACGCTCTATCTGCGTAATGATAGTGGGAAGGAGTCGGATGATATTGGGACCCTCTCGGCTTTGGGCGAAAAATCGTGAGCGAGACCCTTGAGCCCGCCACAGCGCACTGCTACGCTCCTGGCCAATCACGCATCCCAATCACGCATCCAAAGAACAGAGCAACGCCATGTCGAAATCCGCTTCGCCTATTCGGGTAAAAGAAGCCCTGCTGTCAGACGGCTGACCATGCGAACACTTCCCTTTCTTCTCACCGCTACCCTCCTTTGGATGGCCTCGCTTTCGTTGGTTGGCGCTCAGGAGACCGAGAGCGCGCTGGCGGCATCGCCTGTCACCGCGGAGGCACTGGAGTCGAAGATCGCAGAGGTCGAGGCCGCGACCGACATGCCCGAGGAGGCCAAGAGCCGGCTGATCGAGCTTTACCGCAAAGCACTGAGCCATCTGCGCACAGCACAGGACAATGAGGCAGCGGCCGCCAAGTTCGAACAGATCGCCGAGCGTGCGCCGGCCGAGATTCAGGCCATCCAAGCAGCGCTGGCGCCCCCGGCAGAGACCGAGCCGCAGACCGAGCCGAAATCCGTGCCACTCGAGGGCCTGGAGGCGGATGAAAACACCCCGCTGCCCGCGCTTGAACAACTCTTGCAGAAGGAGCAGGCGAACCTGAACACGGTCGATGCGCGACGGGCAGATGCCGAGTCCCGGCTGGCGATACTCGAGGCGCGCCCGGATGTCATCGGCCAGCGCCTTGCGGATGCAACGCAAGAACGCGAGGAGGCAGCGGCGCAGCGCCAGGCACTCGACGAGGATGATGCGGGTGCGGTGTTGGTGGAGGCGCAACAGTGGGAGCTGGCGACGCGCCAGGTGGCGCTGAGCACCGAGATCACCATGCTCAACCAGGAGCTTTCGAGCCAGCCGCTGCGAACACAACTGCTGGAAGCCAAGCTCGCCAGAGATGAGGCCAGCGCCGAACAGATCGGCGAGCGCGTCGGGATGCTCGAGGAGCTGATTGACCTCAAACGTCGTCAGGCAGCGGAGCAAGCGACGGCAAAAGCCGAGCAGACGCGGCGCGAGCTTAAGGGAATGCACCCGGTGTTGGTCGAGCTGTCTGAACAAAACGCCGCCCTGTCGCGCGATGTCAGCACAATGATCGAGCAGGTCAAAGCGCAAGATGAAGCACGACAAGCACTCGAGCAGCGCCTGGAACAGCTCGGCGCCGATTACCAAGATGCCCAGGAAACCCTGGAGTCCGGGGAGGTCAACGACGATCTTGGCCGTATCCTGTTGCGCCAGCTCGATACCCTGCCCGATCCGCGCGCCTTCGCTGAAAAGGCCGATCAGCGCCAGGACGAGATCGCGAACCTCAACGTGCGCCGGTTAGAGTATCGCTCGGAGGCGCGGCGCATCGCGGACACGGATGCGACAGTTGAACGACTCGCGCAGCCGCTCCAAGCCGATGACTCGACGACGCCCAGGACGGACCAGGAACTCGCCGCGCAAATTGCGAAACTGCAAGAGCTGGTGCAACAACGTCAGGCGCAGCTCGACCAAGCCTTGGAAACGAATCGGCTCTACCTCGGCAAGCTGCGGGAGCTTGATCGAGCGGAGCAGGCGTTGCTCGCGACCGCCGCTGAGTACGACGCCTTTCTGGGTGAAAACTTGCCCTGGTTGCGCAACGCTAAACCCATCAGCCTAGAGGACATCCGCGCGCTGCCGAGCCAGCTCCGCGCCCAGTTTGTCAGCGCAGACCTCCCCGGCTTGCCGCGCCTGATCGGTCAGGAACTCGCGCTCAGTCCCGCCTTCTGGTTCGTCCTGGTCGGCGCTGTGGTCTTGCTGTGGCGACGCCGGGGCACCATCGCCACCATTAACTCGGTCGCCCCCCGACTCGGCAAACCCACGACCGACTGCATGGGTCATACCTGGCGTGTGTTGGCCTTGACCCTGCTCCTCGCGGCACCGCTGCCCTCACTGGTGGGAATGGTGGGCTGGCAGCTCCAGAGCGCGGGTGGCGGAACCGCACTGTCCCATGCCCTTGGTACATCCCTGATCTGGGTCGCCCTGCATCTGGCCATTCTGCTCAGCCTGCGCGCCATCTGCCTACCTCATGGCTTGGCGGCAGCGCATTTCCGCTGGCCAGAGCGCAATTTGAAGCTGTTGCGAACCCAGCTCAAGCTGGTCATCTGGCCGCTCGCGATCTCGGCCTTGATCGTCAAGCTCGCGATTGATCTCAATCCGACCGACTCCGGCGGCACCCTGGCCAAGCTAGGCCTGCTGTTGGGCTATGTTCCGCTGTCGCTGTTCCTGTACCGGGTGCTCCACCCCCAGCGCGGCGTGCTCGCTCACCTGCGCTCAAGCGGCGCTTACCCAACGGTCACCCGCACCTACTTGATATGGTACCCGCTGGCAGTTGGTTATCCCCTGGTATTGCTTGCTCTCTCCTGGACCGGCTATGTCTACACCGCCACGGCCTATTCTCATCTGTTTTTATTGACGCTCTGGTTCCTGCTGGCGCTGGCGCTGAGCAACGCCCTCGCGCAGCGTTGGTTGCAGGTGACCCGACGGCGCCTGGCCTACGATGCCGCCATGGAGCGCCGCCGCGCGGAGCAAGCCGAAGCGGAAGAAGAGGACGAGGGCGATGTCGGGGATCTGCAATTTGAGGAACCGGATGTCGATATCACCGCTCTGAGCGACGAGACGCACGGCCTGATCCGCATCCTCATCTTCGCCACGGCGCTCGGAGGACTCTACCTGATCTGGTTCAGCGCCCTGCCGGCGCTGCGCATCTTCGACGATGTGGTTCTGTGGCATGGGACTGTCATGGTTGATGGTACTGAGCAATCCCATCCGATCACGCTCGCGAGCCTTGGCCTGGCGTTGCTCTATGCCATCGGCACCTGGGTGCTGGCGGATCGGCTCCCGGCCCTGCTGGAGATCGTGCTCTTGCAGCGCTTCAAGATGACGGCGGCCAGTCGCTATACGGTGACCACGCTGACGACCTACGCCATCATCGCGGTGGGTGTGTTGCTGGTGCTCAGCACGATGGGCGCGCGCTGGTCGCAAGTGCAATGGCTGGCGGCGGCGCTCAGCGTCGGTATCGGTTTCGGCCTGCAAGAGATTGTCGCCAACTTTATCAGCGGCCTGATCATCCTGTTCGAGCGCCCCATCCGCGTCGGCGATGCCGTCACCGTGGGCGACACCGATGGCGTGGTGACCAAAATCAAGATCCGCGCCACCACCATCCGCAACTGGGACGGCAAGGAGTTGTTGGTACCCAACAAGGAGTTCATTACCGGGCGCCTGCTCAATTGGTCGCTGTCGGATCAGACCACGCGGTTGGTGCTGGCCATTGGCATCGCCTACGGTTCCCCTGTGCGCCAGGCCATGGATCTGTTGGCGGAAGCCGCCAGGGAGAATGCCAATGTGCTCGATGAACCGGCCCCGACCGTCATCTTCGAGACCTTCGGCGACAATTCGCTCGGTCTGCTGCTGCGCTGTTTCGTCGGTTCCATCGATCAGCGCGTCAGCACCATCAGCGCCTTGAACGTGGTCATCAACGACAAGTTCAATGCCGCCGGCATCAGTATTTCCTTCCCGCAACGCGACCTGCATATCGACACCATCAGCCCCTTGCGAGTGCAGATCGAGCAAGCGAGTCACGGTGATTTGGGCGCACAGGTCAGCAGTTGAGAGCGCTGGTTACGACATGGCCCGCAATATCCCTAGATATTCATTGGTCTGGGAAAAATCTCAGACCGCATAACTCTTATCGCTCAACCGTGTGTGGCAAGGCGTCAGTTGCAGTGGCTTGTTGGATATGATTTGGCATCTTCACCGCTTCCGCATGCAACTTCAGGCCCAGCGCTCCTATTACCTTCAGGATTGTGTCGAACCCTGGGGTTCGTTCCCCAGAAAGCGCTTTGTATAGACTTTCACGTGATACACCAGCATCGCGGGCCACTTGCGACATACCTCTCGCACGGGCAATATCACCAAGCGCCTTTGCTATAAAGGTGGCATCACCTTGTGCCTCCTCCAAACAGGCTTCCAGATATGCCGCCATTTCTTCAGGCGTACGGAGATGCTCAGCAACATCGTAGCGGGACGTAACTGTCTTTTTCATGGGTTATCCTACAGATTGCGGGCAAGGCCCAGAGCCGTCTTGATGTCTCTTGACTGGCTACTTTTATCGCCGCCAGCCAAAAGAATCACTAACTCACGT
This sequence comes from Thiorhodovibrio frisius, assembly GCF_033954835.1. Taxonomy (NCBI): domain Bacteria; kingdom Pseudomonadati; phylum Pseudomonadota; class Gammaproteobacteria; order Chromatiales; family Chromatiaceae; genus Thiorhodovibrio; species Thiorhodovibrio frisius. Next base: position 1,712,975 of record NZ_CP121471.1, on the reverse strand, counting down.
CCTTGCTGTTTGTAGTACACCCGGTAACCGGGGCCATAATTGATTCGCAACTCAGAGACACCCTCACCGACCGGCTCGGCGTCGCCCTGGTTACCTGCCGCCAAGCGCTCGACTCTCGCCAAAACTCGGCCACGCGCGCGGATATCACGCAACCCATCGAGCCACTTGGCATAGACCTCCGTTTTGCGAACCTCGATCATGCCCCAAGTGTAGCCCAGTGGCTACACAACGTCCATCCACATGTTTTTGGCGCCATCGACAGCTCCGGCTAGAGCACGGCGTTGAGTGATACGGCGTTCAGTGATTCAGTATTGCGGATCAGATGTTGCGCCTGCACGATGGGAATGCTCAGATCGCTGTCTCCGAGCTTGGATCGGGACGGGGAAGCGCCCCGCGAATTGGCGTGAAATGGTCAGACTGAGGCGCTCAAGCCTGGCAAAATCAGAGGAGCAAGCCGGTCCCAGGGGCCATTGCGAAAAGATTCAATCACTGCCGCAGCAATCAACATTTAGGACGAAACAATGAACACAAAAAGTCACATTGAAACCCCGCGCGCGACCATGCGCCAAGCTTCTTGGCTAATCTCCGCACTGGCCCTATCGGTGCTAGGCGCCTGCGCCTCAAACGGAAGCGATGGCAACCATATCTCCGGCGTCATGCAGGTCACCCTAAAGCCTGGTGACACCGCGACCTGCGAGACGACCCCTTGTCAGGTGTCCTTCCAGATGCCGCCAGGCTCTGGCACCTACGAGGTCACGGGAAATCAGGTTAAGATCGGCGACTTTCCCGCCGGCGAAACCGTGTCACTGGGCGGTTTAGACGCAAGCAACGCCATCAAGGTGGTCGGGGCCAATGTTCCAACGGCCTACGTCTACATTCCAACGATGCAGTAGGTCCGATGCATTGCGAGTGACCCTCCCAAAGATGATCCGCCATGCCTGAGATTTCCCAATTCGGGCTCGGAAAAGCCTCGCATCACTCCGGTGCCACTGGTGCTGCTGGTGCCACCTGGTTCGACGTCGACATGGCCGACGACGCTGATCGCCAATGGCTGATGGGCTTGCAAGAGATTAACGATCAGACCAGGCAGGCGTTATTGGCGCCGGTGCGTTTCAACCATTATGAACAGGTGCCTGACGGCACCTTGGTAAGTATCAGAACCCCGCGTTCCGAGCAGATCGAGGATATCAGCGAACTCGCCGATTTGAAGCTGCTGATCGGCCCGGCCCGGGCGATGACCGTGCGATCTGGCCCGATCGCCGCCGTGGAGGTGCTACGACGGCACAGGTCGGACAGCTCTCTGGTGACGGCCGTGGATTTGCTCGGTTTCATGGTGTCGGCGATGACCAAGCGGATGGAAGCGGTCATCTTTGATCTGACCCAAGACATCGATGCCGTCGAGGATGCCCTGCTCGACGGCGGTACCGCGCCTCCCCCGCAGGCGCTGAGCGAGCTGCGGCGGCGAATCTTTCGCACCCGACGGCAAGTGAATGCCACTCAGCAGGTGCTCGCTCCGATGACGACCGACCCCGCCCTGGTGCTGGATGCCGATGACCGTGAAACCTTGGTCCGATCCTCAAATTACGTGACCCGCTATTTGCAAGGGTTGGATGAATGCCGCACCCGGGTGCAGCTGCTGGAGGATCAAATCGATGCACAACGCTCGGAGACCATGACGCGTTCCAGCCTGAATCTGACCATCGTCGCGACCGTGTTTTTGCCCTTGACCTTCATCACCGGTCTGCTCGGAATGAACGTCGCGGGGATTCCCGATCAACACAATCCGTTTGGCTTCTGGACGGTGACGGGATTGTCTGTCCTCGTTGCTCTGCTGGCTTGGGTCTTGCTGCGTCGGGAAATCCACGATCGCCAGCTCGATCAGGCCAGTCGCCCGAAAAAGACACTAGCGCAAGAGCCCAAGACCTTGAGTCCAGAAAACGTCGAATTGACGCTCCCTCCCCGGCCCAGCGCGGAAACCGGGCATCAAGACAAGTCAGATCAAACCGCAGTGGAAGGACATCACCCGGGTTTCCGTCGCAAGATTGTCCGGATCTATGGCTTTGCGCTGCTGCTTGCGCTTGCTCTGTTCTTTTTTCACCTTGTTATGATCTTCGATGTGGCTGGCGCAATCATTGGACAGAAAGCGTGGATGCTGGAGCATTTTGGGCACCATACTGGCAAGACTTTGATCCTTGGCTGTTTCTTTCTGTTGTTCGCGGCCCACCTGGCAGAATCTGCGGCCTGGGGATTTTTTTTGCGCGGAACGCGGCTCTTGCCAAGCCTGACCGAAGGTGTCTATTTTGCCGCCGCATCCATCACGACGCTGGGCTTCGGCGATGTCCTGCTGAAATATCCCTGGCGACATATCGGACCACTGATCGCTATCTCCGGGGTGCTGATGTTTGGCTGTTCGACGGCTTTCTTGTTCGTGATCATGCAGGACGTCTGGGTCGGTCATCTTTAAGCCGGTACTGAAGCATCCGCCAAAACCATCTACTATCACCATCTACCAGAAGCATCTTCCTAAAGCATCCGATGACTCAATGAGCACCAGCCGCCGAATGAAAATCCTGCGCGTTTTCGCCTGGCTGCTGCTGTCACTCTTGTTAATCCTGGTCGGCGTCTCCTCCTATCTGCCCTTCTATTTGCAAAATCATAAGGCGGAACTCGAGACCGCTGCGAGCAAGGCCCTTGGGCGGCCGGTCGTGATCGATAGGGTCACGCTGGGGTGGTTGTTGCATCCACGCCCAGCCTTGTCGATCGCACTCCAGGGACTGCGAGTATCGAACCCGGACTGGGACAAGGATGATGCACTGGGGCCTTACCTGTTGGAGGCCGACCGGGTGGACCTGTCGTTGCAACTGCGGGCGCTGTTGTGGCGACAGGTTCGCATCGATCAACTGCTGATCCGCGATGCGCGATTGATGCTGCGAAAGACCCCTGATGGCCGCAACAACTGGCAACTTGGTGGTAGCAAAGACAAGGACACCGGCAAAATCCGCCTGCGGATGCCCAGAATTCAGGTCTTCGACTCCGAAATTGCCTTTGCACCGGCCAAAGGGCGCGTGCGACGCGCCGATATCACGGAGCTTCAACTCGACGGGCTGGGTGCCCCGCCCCTGGTCCTCCAGGCTGAACTGCGGATCAATCAGACGCCGCTGAGATTAAGCGCCAATGTTGGAACCAGTGCCGGAACCAGCTCTGGTGCCAGCTCCGATGCTAGTGCCAATACTGGTGCCAATTCCAACGCCAGTGACGCGCAGGCTCCGACCGGCGCTCGCTGGCCCTTCCAGGTGCAGGCGCAAAGTGCCGATACCCGTATCGAGTTAAATGGCAGCGCCCCGGCACCGTTCGAGATTAGCGGATTGGAAGCCAAACTCCAGGTGCAGGGGCCGACGGCGATACCCCTTGGGAACATCGCCGGAATCACGGGGCTGCCGGATGCGCCATTTCAGCTCAACACAGACCTAAGCTGGAGCGGCCAGACTCTGAAGGCCAGTGCGATCAGCGGCTCCCTGGATGCCCATGCCCTGCCCGCGCCGCTGACCCTCAGCGATGGCGAGATCAACATCTCGACGCATCAAGCTTGGTCCGTGCGACTGGCCGGGAAGCTCGGCGATCAGCCCGCGATGCTGCAACTGGCGCCGATAGACCCGCCGCAAGGTGACGCCCCAGTTTCCGGCGCCCAGGCTGGCGGCCCCCAGACGACCGCAACCCAGTCTGCCGCGACCAAGCCAACCAGCGATCTAATGATCGAGGCGACACTTGCCGACAGCCGCTTTAACGGCAAGCTGCGACCAGCATCAGCTGATGCGCGAGCGCGGCTCAGCGGCACACTGAAGCTCGGAGCCATCAACTTGGGACAGCTCACGCGCGCGCAAGCCAAGCAGGCAGATGCGAGCCCCCCACCGAAAGCCCCTGCCACCAAGACCCAGTCGGCGACAGCGCCAAGCTGGATCGACCGACCACTGCCGTTTGCGGCCCTGACTCGGTTTGATGCGGATCTGGACCTCGCTGCCGAGGCGCTGACCTGGAAGCAGATCACCCTGCGCAAGCTACAGGCTCAGGCCAAACTCAGCGGCGGTCGGCTCCAGATCGACGGGGCCAGACTGGCGCTACCCGGGCTGACAGTCACCGGCCAGGCGGTCATCGATGCCAGCGCCAAATCACCCGCGCTCAGCCTCCAGATCAAAACGGAGCGCATCGACTTGGCCGAGGCCCGGTCGATGCTGACCCAGAGCCCGAAGCTCGACGGTCGCATCGTCAATCTAAGCCTGGACGCTGCGGCCACTGGTTCGACTCCTGCGACATTAATCCGCGCCCTGAGTGGCACGCTAAAGGCCGAATCGATGCGGCTGCTGCCACCCGCCAAGCGGGGCCAAGAGACTGCGGCCATTGAACTCACCAGCCCCAGCGTGCGCGTCGACGCTGGTCAAGCCGTGCGCTTTACGACTAGCCTGGCGCGGGCCGGGCAGGCGCTGGATCTGACACTGACAGGCGGACCTTTGGCCGACCTGCTGCCCGCGGGTCAATCCTGGCCGCGCATCGAGATCGCTGCGCAGACCCGCATCCACCAGCATGCGCTCAGCATCCGCGGCCATCTGGGGCCGCTCGCGGCCATCGGCGCTGGCCGCGACCTGAGGGTCAATCTGACCCTGACCGAAGACACCGGCCTGAGCGGCGCCCTCACCGGCACGCTCGCCCGACTCGACGGCCTTGCGGGAAACCAACTCCAGGCGCAGTTCAAAGCCAAGAGCCTGGCGACATTGCATCCTGGCCTGCCCGCGCAACCGTTCGCAGCGTCAGCGCGCGTCCAGGGTCAGGCCGATCAGATTGAACTGCTGGACCTTAAAGCCAAGAGCGCTGGCAGCGATCTCGCCGGGCAGGTGCGTATCGCCCTCCGCGAGCGCCCGCAAATCGACGCCACCCTGAACGCCGAGACTCTGGACCTGATCCCGTTTTTGGCCCCAGACGCGCACCCAGACACAAACCCGGCTGACAAGCCTGGTGGCGCAAAGGAAGACGTTGTTTCGCCAATCCAGCGCAATAACACCAGCGAGCGACCGCTGCCATTAGATGCTTTAACCCGCCTTGATGGCTCCCTCAAACTGAGCGCCGCTCAGGTCCAGTTCGGACACTTCAGCATCGACAATGGCCAGCTCTATGCGAGCCTCGACGCCGGACATCTGGTGCTCGCGGGCGATGCCGGGCAGGACCGCTTGTCCGTGAATCTTGATGTGCAGCCTGGGCAAACCAGCTGGCAGTTCGACCTGCACCATCAGGGCAATCTCAACCTCGATGACCTGATTAAGTCGAAGCATCGGCAAACGACAGCCTCCGACCTCCCCGCCGCAATCGACATCCGCCTGCACGGAACAGGTGCCTCAATGCCCGCACTGCTTGGCACCGCCGACGGGCACCTGGGGCTGGTCCTGGGTGCCGGACGACTCGACCGCAAGGCGTCCGGGCTGCCCTTGGGGGGCGTTGTGGTCAGCCTGCTGGACACCGTCAATCCGGCCGACTTCAGCACCATCGACCTTCGGCGGGATCTTCTGAGCCTGAAATGCGCGGTGCTCCAGTTCGATGTCGCCGATGGCATCGCCACCAGCAAGCGCGGATTGGCGCTACAAACCGACAACCTCAATGTGCTCGGTGGCGGCGCCATCAAGCTTGAGACTGGCGAGATCCAGCTGAGCTTCAAGACCGCTAAACGCACCGGAGTCGGGCTGAGCCTGCTCGGCATCGCCGACCGTTTCATCGACCTTACCGGCACGCTCAAGGCCCCGCGCGCCAGCATCAACCGACGCGACCTGCTCGTCGAAAGCGGCGCAGCCTGGGCCACCGGCGGCCTGAGCCTGGTGGCCGATCAAATCCTTGGCCGTCTCAGCGCCTTCGGCAACCCGTGCGAGAAGGTGTTGAAACGCTATTCTGATGCACCCTGATCGGACAGGTCGGGTTCTCCGTCGCAAACGCACGCTATAATCCCGATGACCCCCCGTCTATCTGTGCACCCTGGACCCGCAAGACGCCGCTCTTCAAGAACCGCGGGGCCACCGCCCCTGGTAATTTCATTCCCTGACAAAAACTGGGTACCTGCGTGATGGATCAGCTTCAAGCCTTGCTTGCCCCAGCACTTTCCTTGACCACCTTTACCGATCATCTTCAAGCCATCGTCACGGTGCTGTCGGTCGTCAACCCTGCGATCTGCGGTCTCATGTTGGCTCAGGTTGAGGCGGCCCAATCCCAGCCCCGACCACTGGCCGACGCGACGAGGACCGCACTGGTCATTCTAATAATCCTGGTGTTAGCGGCACTGTTTGGGATGCGCTTGTTGCAACTCTTTGGCGTGTCTCTCAATGCGTTCCTGGTTGCAGGCGGCGGCGTCCTGGCCTGGATGGGGTTTTCAATGCTCAGCAGCGGGGGTGCGGCGTCCTCATCCACTGCGCCCGCAACCAAAACGGGCGCAAAGGTCTCGCTCGCACCCGTCATCCTGTTTGCGGCGAGTCCGGGCACCATCACGGCAGTTATTTCTATAGCCGTTTCCCATACGCCCTCGGCCTTTCCCATCACCGCGCTGATTGCGGTTGCCGTGGCGACTCTGATCGCCTGGCTTACGATGTGGCTGTTCGCGCGCTTTGGCGCATCCAAGGGAAATAGCTTTGGGCGCGACATGGTGACCCGCATGATGGGCCTGATCGTGCTGGCCATGGGCGTGCAATTTGCCCTGACGGGATTTTTTGCATTCAAAACAGCAGGGTAATGGATGCGGGGCGTCACTTAAAACCAGACGCCCGCCGGCTCGCGCTGAATCAGAACGGATTGAAGATGTAGTTGAGCAAGCTCTCGGACTGGATCTCGATCATCCGCAACACCTGCACCAGATCGATTGCCTTGCTGGTGAAAATCGCCGCCAGTCCGCTCGAGCCGAATTCCAGCGGCGTCTCGCTGAAATCACCCTCGGGGTCAAGCTTGACGAAGAAAGTTCTGCTCGTTCCCACCTGCTGCTCCGAGGGCAGCGGGCCCGTTGCCCTGAGCTGGGCGCGACCCGTGGCCCAAGCAACCGAGTCCACCTTGGCCTTGAAAATACGCCCTGGATACATGCTCAGCGCAAAATGGGCCTTGTCTCCAGGGCGAATCCACTGCACCGAGCGCTGATCGACGCTGGCAATCAGGAAGACGTCCTCGGAGCTGACGAAATTGGCCACGGGCGTCTTAAGGCGAATAAAGCTCCCAGGGCGCAGCACCAGATCGACCAGATAGCCATCGGTGGGAGCGACGATGGTCGCATGATCCAGGTTATATTGCGCCTGTTCCACCTCGGCCTTCAGGGTCTCCTGCTTGCTCAGGATGCCGGCAACCTGCGCCTTGAGCCCCTCGACACGATCCTGGCGGATGGGCAGCTCCTGGGCCGCCATCATCTTCTGTGGTACCAGCTTCACCGCATCCTGGAGCTTACGCTCTGCCTCCGCCAACTCGGCCTCGACCGATTTCTGCTCCTGGGTCGCACTGGCTAAGTCGCCGGTCGCCTCGGTCAGCTTGTTCTGCCACGGGGTCACGTCCATGCTAAAAATCGGCGCGCCCTTGGCAATAGGCACATTGGGTTTGGCGTGGACCTCGCTCACCAGACCGCCGAATTCCGGAGCGAGCTGAATCACATAGCGCTCGACCACCAGCTCTTTCGAGTAGGGCGTGGTCTGGCCGAGAACGACGATCTCGGTGAGAGCCGCACCGGCATAGAGGCCGAAAACGACGAAGCTCCAAAACAGGTTGAACCGCAGCAGGTGGAAGCGGAAGAAGATCAGCCAGACGAGGCAGAAGTAGGCGATAGTGACCAGCAGTTCCATGCGCTATGCCTCCGTTTCAGTGTTGGCGGGCCGTTCGACTTGCGCGACCGCAGGCGCCGAATCCGATGCGAGTGTTGATTCAATTTCCGGCTCCAGCTTTGGTTGCGGTTTTGCCTGCGTCGCCGATTGCTGGGCAGATTGCTGGGCCGGTTCGGATTCTGGCGCTGGCTCCAAACCCGATGTGCCGGAGCTACCATGATCGACCATCTTCACCGGGAGGGTGAAAGGTTTTAGATAGGCCCACACCAGCGCGGCCATCCACAGTGGAAAGATCAGCAGCCCGAGCAAGGACAGGATCTCGATCGCCTCGACCTGAGCGCTGCCTCGCTTCTTAGCGATCTTACCGGGCATGGTGTGCACAAAGATGATGAACAAGATGATGACAATGATGCAGGTCAAGATGAGACCCACTGAGACAGCCATCAGCATTTGGGGATTATCGGCCACAGAAAACTCTCCGGTTAATCGGCTCGCGCTGGCAGCAATCCGCCATCAGATAGCAGACGCCGCGCGCATTTTGCGCCCAATGTCTCCTGATGGCAACGCCGGCATGGCTTTTGCTGCCTCGCGCCCTTTCCATCCTTTCTCTGCGGCTGCGGTTAACCTCCACATGCATCCAATGTGCGCCACCGTAAAGAGAAAGAGCCGCGTGCCGAGTATGCTAAGAGTCAGACATCGAGATTGGATGTCTGGGTGGCATGAAAACAGACGGCTCTGTGTAGGAGAGGCTGGCAGGCTAGCAGCGATATTGCCGCCGTCATTTCAGTAGCCTGATTTTCTAATACCAGCTATATAGCAGGTGAGGATCAATGAAATCTCTATCTACAACTGCAATTCTTAGCATCATGACATTTGTGCTAGTACTGACAGCAACGCTCTCGGCATGCAGCACCGCATCGAAGTATGAGCCGGCGCCCGCCGCCCCAGCACCGATGTATGAGCCAAAAGCTGATCGCAATTAGTCATTTTTCTGTTGATTGTATTTGCCGTTAACTTGGACATTGAACAGTTCGAGTTGACGGCAAAGCCCGGCGATCTTTCATGTGAAACGACTCATGATCGGAGCACCACTTGTTGGTTCTTAGGCGTTTCCGGCCCACTATCATTGTTTTCTTTGTCATCCTCGTCGGCCCTGCCGGCTGGGTTGGCCCCACCGCCTCACAGCCGGTTGTTGATAGTGCTAAAGGATCGGTTTCCAGTCCACTGGTGCCTGAATACACAATCAACAAGGACGGCTCCGTAACGCTGCGAATCTGCTTTAACTGGTCATGCGCTTACAGGCAGACCATGACCTTCACTCCTGACGACATCGCCATCCTTAAACAGCTTATAGCAGCTTGTCCAGGGGGGAGTCTTCACGACAGGCTGCAACGTGTGCGTATTGGTATCTGGCAAATGGAGTTACTGGCACAGCAATATCAGCCCTTGTTGGCCAACGACCTGGCCATTAACGATGGTGAGGCGGGTGTTAATGGGCGGATGGATTGTATTGACAACACTAGCAATACCACGACTTACCTGCATATTCTCGAGGATATTGGGGAATTGAATAGTTGGACGGTCGCATCGCCCAAAGTGCGCGGTCGCTTCGATCTCATCGCAGTTCACTGGACGGCTGTTATCATCGATACGGATAATGGGGTTTACTGGAGTGTTGACTCCTGGTATCGGCCTAACGGCCATCTGCCAATGGTCATGCCCTTGCTGAGCTGGACCGATAAAAAGAAGGCATGGAACCCGCCTTTTAACCGGATAAACGCGACCCCGCATTCTATTGACGACCTCTGTCATCGGCCGCCATTAGGCTTACAGCAGTGAGTCGCGTATTCCAACAGATGGCCTAACTCAGCGGGTTTCCGGCAAAACATAGACAATGCCTGGCGTTTTGGAAAACAGGTAGTGGATCACCTGGTCGAAGAATGTCGCTGGAACATTGATGCAGCCATAGGAAATACGGTTATCAAGCGGCGATAATGTGGCTAGGCGTTGCGCCCGGCGCTCTTTGGGGCTGCTCGTAATCACCGGGTGCATGGAGATGGCGTTTTCGTAGTCCAGCCAGAATACTTCCTTGTCAAGAGAATTGCGGCCCATGGTTGCGACAAAACGACCCGCCGGTGTCGTGCGCTGCGCGGGGGAGATCTGTGACATCCGCATGTGACCAAGGCCGGGAGCCGTGTTATCCCCCTGCGCCAGCCCCAATAGCACGGGGGCTGCTGCGTAAAGCCTTCCGTCTGCTTGAAACACATAAATATTGGCGTTGACTTTATCGACAATCGCGAACGGCATGTTGAGGTTATCGCCTGAGCGGATCACCCAATCCGCCATCGCCCGTGTTCTGGGCGAGGCGCCCTCGGCCTTAAAGTTCGTCTGTTTGAGATCGTTGTCCGTGGCCGTAATGGCGTTCCTCACGAAGGGGACATCGGCGTCGTCCGCGTAGTTCGCGCCATACATCGGGCTAGGCTGATGAGCGACAGTGTCCGCCGACGTTGCCAGGTCCGGGCTGCAACCGGCAACCAAGGGAAGCAAACACAGGCTTAGCGCCATGCTCAAGATCTGATTGTTCTGGCGGCACCTCACCGATCCGGCTCGTGTGACCAGCTGAGCTGGTTTAGCCGCGCACAGGGCGCGGGCCGCTAGATGCCCTATGGCAGCCATTTCCAATCCCGTATCTCCGGCATATCCTCGCCTTTCTCGGTGATGTAGTGCTTGTGCTCGATGAGCTTGTCGCGAATCGCCTGCTTGGCGTAGGCGGCCTGGGGGCCTAGCCGTGGCACGCGATCTATGACATCGGCGACCAGATCGAAACGGTCAAGCGCGTTCTTGATCACCGTATCGAAAGGCGTCGAGGTGGTGCCTTCTTCCTTGTAGCCGCGCACATGCAGGTTGTGGTGGTTGGTGCGGCGATAGGTGAGCCGATGGATCAGCCAGGGATAGCCGTGATAGGCGAAAATGATGGGCTTGTTCGTGGTAAAGAGCAGATCAAAATCCGCGTCGCTCAAGCCGTGCGGGTGTTCACTGGGCGGCTGGAGCTTCATCAGGTCAACCACGTTGATCACCCGGATCTTGAGCTCAGGGAAGTGCTCGTGCAGCAGGGCAACAGCCGCCAGGGTTTCGAGTGTCGGCACGTCACCGGCGCAGGCCATCACCACCTCCGGCTCGCCGTCCTGGTCGTTGCTGGCCCAGGGCCAGATACCAATGCCGGCGGTGCAGTGCTTGATGGCGGCATCCATGTCGAGCCACTGGGGGGCGGGCTGTTTGCCGGCGACGATGACATTGACGTAGTTGCGGCTGCGCAGACAATGATCAGTCACCGAGAGCAAGGTGTTGGCATCGGGCGGCAGATACACCCGGATGACCTTGGCCTTCTTATTGATGACATGGTCAATAAAGCCGGGATCCTGATGGCTGAAGCCGTTGTGATCCTGCCGCCAGACATGCGACGACAGCAAATAGTTGAGCGATGCAATCGGCCGCCGCCAGGGGATGTCGTCGCACACCTTAAGCCACTTGGCATGCTGATTGAACATGGAATCAATAATATGGATGAAGGCCTCGTAGCAGGAAAAGAAACCATGACGCCCGGTGAGCAGATAGCCTTCAAGCCAGCCCTCGCACTGATGCTCGCTCAGCATCTCCATCACCCGGCCATCGGGGCCCACATGCTCATCGCCAGGGACAATCTCCGCGACTGAACAGCGATCAGTCACCTCAAACACGGCACCCCAGCGATTAGAGGCCGTCTCGTCCGGGCTGAAGACGCGAAAGTTGTGCGGATTGAGCCGCATCAGATCGCGAATAAAGCGACCCTGCACGCGGGTCGCCTCAGCCTCCACACCACCCGGGCGGGGCACATCCACCGCGTGATCGCGAAAATCCGGCATCCGCAGATCGTGCAGTAGCAGGCCGCCATTGGCGTGCGGATTGGCGCTCATGCGCCGCTCGCCCTGCGGCGCCAGAGCCGCGATATCCGCGTTGAGTCGGCCGGTCGCATCGAACAACTCCTCCGCGCGATAGCGCTTCAGCCAGTCTTCCAGAATGCCCAGATGCCCTGGCTCCGTCATGTTGGCCATCGGCACCTGATGGGAGCGGAAGGTGCCTTCAGTTGCTTTTCCATCCACGCTTTCTGGGCCAGTCCAGCCTTTGGGCGAGCGCAGGATGATCATGGGCCAGCGCGGACGAGTCTGAAAACCAAAGGCACGGGCGTCGTTCTGAATGCGCTGAATCTCGGCGACCACGGTATCGAGCGTGGCTGCCATGAGTTGGTGCATCGCCATAGGGTCATCACCCTCGACAATGTGGGGCGCATAACCATAACCCTGGAAGAGCGCCTCCAGCTCATCGCGCGGGATGCGCGCCAGAACCGTGGGGCCGGCGATCTTATAGCCGTTCAGATGAAGGATGGGCAGCACGGCCCCGTCGTGGATCGGGTTGAGGAACTTGTTCGAGTGCCAGCTCGTGGCCATCGGACCAGTCTCTGCCTCGCCATCGCCGACCACGCAGGCAGCAATCAGCTCGGGATTATCAAAGACCGCGCCAAAGGCATGGGACAGTGCATAGCCTAGTTCACCGCCCTCGTTGATCGACCCCGGTGTCTCCGGCGCGACATGACTGGGGATGCCACCGGGAAAGGAGAACTGCTTGAACAGCCGCCGCATTCCCTCCTCGTCGCGGGAGATATTCGGATAGACCTCGCTGTACGTGCCTTCCAGGTAGGCATTCGCCACCAAGGCTGGCCCGCCGTGCCCCGGCCCGGTGACATAGATGAGGCTCAGATCATGCTCCTTGATAACCCGATTGAGATGCACGTAGATAAAACTCAAACCCGGCGTCGTGCCCCAGTGCCCGAGCAGGCGCGGTTTGATGTGCGAAAGCGCCAGCGGCTCTTTCAGCAGCGGATTGTCGTAAAGATAGATCTGTCCGACCGAGAGATAGTTCGCCGCGCGCCACCAAGCATCAAGCTTGCGCAGACTCTCTGGATCAAGGGGCTGGGTCGCCGTGGTCATGGGCTGATTCCTGAAGGATATGGCTTGGAAGAAGCCGCCTGGGGTTTGCTGCTACCTGGCCATGCAGCGCCTCACCCAGACGATGGCGAGTAGATGCCGGATATCGCGTGTCCGGGAATCGCCATCAAACACCCTTTCCATCCTTCTGGTCTGTACGCTACAGAACATAAACCAGAGTCGCATCAATGCCGCCCTGCGCGAGACCATTGCGCACCAGGGTGAATCGGCTCATCAAGCTCAGGCATACCACATCAGGTTTTCCTGCTGCGCTGCGGCGGCTGTCACCTGATGCCCCGACCCCAGGATAGGGGTTTCCCCGATCATCACAGCCCACGTGAGTCCCCATAATAAGGTTGTTTCTCAGAGGGCTGTGTTCGCGCAGCAGTCCAGCACCCTCGTTCTCCGCGCTGCTGCAAATCTATCCAACAGAGGCAACCCCCATGACGACAACTACCACTCCCAAAAAACGCACAAGCACGACAACAGCCAACATCGACCCGCCCCGCTACGACCGACCTGCAAAAGACGAAAAAGTCGCGGAGCTCGCCTACCTCAAGGCCGAACAGCGAGGGTTCGAAACCGGCCACGAGATGGACGACTGGCTCGAAGCCGAGGCCGAGCTGGCCAAAGTTGACTGATTACTCTCTGCCAAGCCTTTAACTGATCGTGCCCGTGTCTCCAAGCGAGGCCGTTCGGTCCCAAGTTCTCCTGGAAGCTCGACGCGCGTGAGACGGGATCGCAGTACATTCCTTGGGTGAAAACGAAGCCGCAATGGTCCATGTTCTGAACCATGACAGCGGACGACCCCTGGAACCCTGCGATACGCGGCGCTAGAACAGGCACCTGGTCCAGCAGCCGCTTGACCGAAAGCGCCCAGAACACCGCGCCCCCCAATGCGGTTTCCGGAAGTCCGCTGAACCGGGTGCCTGCTTCCAGGCCCTAGACTGATTTCCGCGAATGCACTGCCGCCGCAGCTGGTAAGGCTGCACCACCAAGAAAGACCAGGGAGACTTTGACTCAGTCGCGGCTATTCGGCGGCGATAAGTCACGCAGTGGGTGCCGATGGGTCGGATCGCGCGGCCCTGGCTGTCGAAGATGTTGGCCGGCGGGCAATGCGAGTGCGGCCATGTCATCCACTTTTTATACTTCGTTCGCGAGTCGGTTCATATAAACCGCTGCTGACGGCTTCCCCTCTTGCACTCCGTAACTCCAGAGCGCCTGATTGAGATCGGAGCGCATGACGAGTTGTGAGGTCACATAAGAAGCACAATCGCGACATAGTGACTGATGCTGCCCGCGAGCACGAAAAGATGCCAGATGCCATGACCTGCGGGATACCGGTGATCGAGGACGTAGAAGAGAATGCCCGAGGTGTAGAAGATGCCGCCCGCCAGAAGCCAGCGAAAGGCCTCGGGTGGCAGGGCCGCAATCACGGGTTTTAGCGCGAACACACAGAGCCAGCCCATCAGGAGATAGATGATCATGGAAATCACGCGCGGCCCTCGGTGGGGCAGGGCGTCGAGGACGATGCCGAGCACGGCGAGCGCCCATATCGTGCAAAACATCCACCATCCGAGCGGCCCCTTGAGCCCGACCAGCGTGAAGGGCGTGTAGGTTCCGGCGATCAGTAGATAAATGGCCTGGTGGTCGAGTACTCGGAAGATCTGTTTTTTCCGGCCGCTCAGGCTGTGATAGAGGCTGGAGATCAGATACAGCAGGAACAGCGTGACCGCGTAGAGGCTGACGCTTATGATTGCACGAGTATCGCCTGTTTTCGCCGCCAGGGTGATGAGCAGCGCGCCACCGATGAGCGCGAGGACCGCGCCAATCAGATGACTAATGCTATTGAATTTTTCGGTGGCATACATGCGGCCTCCTTGCGATGCCCATCAACAATGCTGGGCCTATTGCGCGGTCTCTCTGGAAGCAGGGGCGTTGGAACTCCTTTTTGACCACCTGGTAGCATTCGCACGTCCAGCATGTAGCATATGATTCGCTCCCCTATGAGTTGCCATGATCAGGGCCGCTCTCTGTACGTTAGCGCACAAAGACCGCCGGGCAGTGCCGGTTTTCCCTGACAATGGCATGGGGAAAAACCTGGTTCGTCGAGCGCAGAGCGATCAGGCACTCGGCAAACTTTGGCGGTCAATGAGGCTGGCCGACATAGCATTCCGCTAAGGTGTCCGGTTGATTTTCTCAACCATACAAGAGGAGGTCGGCGATGCCGCGCAACCCGAACGAGGCCAAGGACCATCGCCTTGGGCAACCAGGGCAAACCGGCGGGCGGATTTCAGAAAGCGAGCCTTCTGTCGGATTCCACCGGCATTTGCTCAACAATCTGAGCGCTCCGCTTGCACTCTATCAGCCTGATGGCACACTCATTTTTATCAACACGGCAGGAGCCGCTTTGCTCGGCGGCAGCCCGGATGACTATGTCGGTCGCAACCTTCGGGAGATCGCTTCAGAGAATTCTGGGGAGACTCTGCGCCGAATCCGTCAGGCCTTTGATGACAACGCGACCCAGGAATACTTGGACCTAGTTTCGCTTCCCGGTGGGGACAGGTGGTTTCAGTCGACCTATCAGCCTGTTGCGGATGAGCATGGTGCTACATTTGGTGTGCAAATCCTCTCCGAGGACATCACCGAGCGCAAGCTGGCAGAAAAGGAGACGGTCAAACTCAAAAACCATCTTCAGTCCCTGTGGAATATCGCCAAGCATACCGAGGCGACACACAAAGAACTCTGCGATCTGGTGCTTGAGGAAATCCAGCGGATGACCGGCAGCCAGTTCGCCTTTTTCGGGTTCCTGAACGAAGACGAAAGCGATTTCGCCATTCATGCCTGGTCTAAGAGTGCTATGCCCTCGTGTACAGTTGAGGACAAGCCCATCCATTTTCCCATCCATCAGGCTGGGCTGTGGGCACAAGCCGTTGTTGATAGAAAGCCAAGTATCTTCAATGACCTGAGTCTGGAGCACCCGAGAAAGAAAGGGCTGCCTCAAGGTCATGTGCCGCTCTCGAATCTGATCTCCGTGCCCATCCTCCGCGAAGGCAAAGTGACAGCACTGTCCGCCGTCTCCAATAAGCAGGGGAAATACACCCAAGAAGATGTCGAGATGGTGCACGCCTTCACCTCGGGCGTCCTCTCGCTGCTCGACAAGAAGAGGGCCGAAGAAGCGCTCCAGACCATCGAGTGGATGCTCGACAAGAAACCCAACCCTGTGAGAACCCTGCCGAGGCAGCGCTATGGAAACCTTGCCGAGCTAAACAACTCGCGTGTCATTCTCGATGCGGTGGGTGAGGACATCCTGTACGACATCGTCAATGACTACATGCTCCTTTTGGAAACCTCCTCCGCAGTTTACGAAAAGAATGGCGACCATGCGCTCGGACTCTTCTCGTCCGGCTGGTGCAAGCGCATGGACCATGCCTCGCGTGGCTTGTGCGACTGTCAGGACAATACGCAAGCCATGGCCAGCGGCAGGTGGCTCTGCCATGAGTCCTGCTGGACCAATGCGGCAAAGGTTGCCATTGAGACCGGCAAGCCGACCGACATTGCTTGCAATGGGGGTATTCGGCTGTACACCGTTCCGATCCGGGCAGGGAATGACATTGTCGGGGCGATTAACTTCGGGTACGGCTCCCCTCCCACGGACCAGGACGCCTTGGAACAGCTGGCTAAAACCTACCGGGTTCCAATCGTTGAACTCAGAACCCTGGCGGCTCAATACCAACACCGCCCGCAATTTATTCTCAATGAGGCCAAGTCGCGGCTTGCTACTTCTGCCCGACTTATCGGTGAGATCGTGGCCCGCAGCCTGGCCGAAAAGCAACTCAAACACGCCAAGGAAAGCGCCGAAGCTGCCAGCCGGGCAAAGTCCGAATTCCTGGCCAACATGAGCCATGAGATTCGCACCCCGCTCAACGGGGTCATGGGCATGTTACAGCTGCTTGAGGACTCGGGACTGGATGCGGAATCCTCCGAGTATGCCAATATCGCATTGGAGTCCTCGCACAGTCTGCTGACCGTCATCAATGACATTCTGGACTTCTCCAAGGTCGAGGCGGGAAAGCTTGACCTCACCCTCGCCCCGTTCGGAATCGATTCCCTGCTCAAAGCGCTGGTCCTCACCTTCACCACGCAAACGCGGAGCAAAGGTATTGCGCTTGACTACCGGATCGCTGCGGATGTGCCGAATGAAGTCGTCGGGGACATGGCCCGATTGCGCCAGGTGCTCTTTAATCTTGTCGGCAACGCGGTAAAATTCACCGATCAAGGCGGCGTTCGCATCGAGGTGCGCGTCCTCGAAAAGTCCATTCCCCATCGCCTGCGTCTGGGGTTCAGGGTCACAGATACCGGCATCGGCATCCCCGAGGAGCAAATCAACGACCTCTTTGAACCTTTCGCACAAGCGGACGGCTCACTCACCCGAAAATTCCAAGGAACTGGCCTGGGGCTTTCTATCGTCAAGCGGCTCGTCAAACTGATGGATGGGGCCGTTGGCATCGAAAGCGCGCCGGGGCGCGGCACGGCGGTTCAGTTTGACATCCTGGTCGGGCTCGCGGATGCAGAGCTATAGAACATAGACCAGACGCGCATCAATGCCGCCCTGCGCGAGACCATCAAGCACCAGGGATAGTCGCCTCATCACGCTCAGACATCCCACATGACATTTTCCTGCTGAGCCGCAGCAGCCGTGAGCAGTTCGATCAGCGGTAGTGCCCGATGGGCCAGACTGACGTGCGGGCCTTCGTCCCCATCTTTCGCATGGCCGCTGGCGGGGTCCAGGGGCTGATCGGGTCGCGCCTCGACTGCGGCCTTGAGATGCGCGAGCGCGGCGGGTACATCCTCGGCGACCAGGGCGCCTGGCACTGTGCCGCTATGCCCCATCAGCTTGATCAGTGTCACGGCGATATCGCCGAACATGGTGATGCTGGCATAGGCTTTGGTTTCAAATTTAATCAGCATGGTCTTCTCCCTTCTGTCTTGATGCGTGGATTATTGTGTCAGCTCGGCTGTTTTTTCCTCCAGCGCGATGGGGGTGGTTGCGGTGATTGGGACGACCGGGCGCGACTGGGACTGGCCTTGCTCCGACCAGTTTGACACCCAATCGGGAATCGCCTCCGCGGGCATCGGGCGGGCAATGCCGAAGCCCTGACCCATGCGACAACCGAGCAAGGTCAGCAAGGCTTCCTGCTCGGGTGTCTCGACGCCCTCGGCAATGACCAGGCGGTCAAAGGCGTGCGCCAAGCGGACGACGCTCTCGACAATCTCCCGGTCCTCGGCGTCGCCGAGCATATCCTGCACGAAGCTCTGATTGATCTTCAGCACGTCAATTGGCAAGCGGCGGAAGTAAGCGAGGGACGCATAGCCCGAGCCAAAGTCATCCAGGGCGAAGCGCACCCCGAGTGCGCGACAGGCGGTGAGGGTTTGGCTCGTGCGCTCGATGTCGCTCAAGGCGGAGGTCTCCAGCACCTCCAGTTCAAGACACCCGGGATCACAGTCGCCATGCTCGGCGAGCAACTGCTCCAGACGTTGGGCGAAGCTCGGCTGCAACAGATGCCCATTACTGATATTGACACTGACCGGTAATTTGAGTCCGAGACGCTGCCAGGTCGCCAACTGGGTCAGGGCCGCCGCGATCACCCACTCACCGATGGCAATCTCCAGGTCGCTCCCTTCGACCAAGGGCAGGAAGGCACCCGGCAGCAGCAGACCCTCGTCCGGATGCGGCCAACGGATCAGTGCCTCGACGCCGATGACCTCGCGACTGACCATGTTGACCTTGGGCTGGTAATAGAGCACGAATCCCTGGCCGTCCAGCGCTTGTTCGAGATGATGCCGTTTCAGTCGCTGCTCTTGAATCAGCCGGTTTTGTTCCGCGTCGTGAAGGTGATAGCGATTCCCACCGGCCTCCTTGGCGATGTACATGGCCTGATCGGCATGGCGCAGCAGGGTGTCGGCACTGTCGACATCCGGCGGACTCAGGACCACCCCGATACTGGCCGAGACGCGGTGGGCCACACCGTGCGAGAGGATCGGCGTCGTTGCCGCCGCCAGGACGCGCTCTAGGAGCAGGTGACAGTCTTCCGCTCGCGCCAGATCGGTAAAGAGCAGGACGAACTCGTCGCCGCCCAGGCGGGCCACGGTATCCTGCGCGCGCATCAGCTTGCGCAACCGATCGGCAATGCCGATCAGCACCTCATCGCCCACCTCGTGCCCGTGCTGATCGTTGATCGGTTTGAAGTTGTCGAGGTCGAGATAGCACACCGCGATGAACCGCTCCGAACGTCGCGTTCCGGCCAGCGCCTGTTCCAGTCGGTCGCTCAACAGCCGCCGGTTGGGCAGCTCGGTCAGCGCATCGTAGTTGGCGAGATGGTCCAGCTCCCCCTCGTGGGCCTTGATTTCGCTGATGTCGGAGAAGACGCCAATATAGTTCTGGACCGCATCCGCGGCGTCATGAACGACCGAGATCGACAACAACTCGGCGTAGAGCTGGCCATCCTGGCGTCGATTCCAGACCTCGCCCCGCCAAGACCCTTGGTGCGTGATCGCATCCCACATCTCACGGTAGAAGGCCTCATCCTGACGGCCAGAGGCAAGGATGTTCGGGTCCTTGCCGAGCACGCTTGCCTGCTCGTAGCCGGTGATGGTGGTGAAGGCGGGATTGGTGTCGATGATCCGGTTCTCGGCATCAGTGATAATGATGGCCTCAAAGCTGTGCGCGAAGACTTTGGCGGCGAGTCGCAGCTTCTGCTCAGCTTGCTTGCGCTCGGTGATGTCTTCGAAGGTGCCGTAGACATGCGTGACGCCGTGGTTCGACCGGGTCTCGGGATAGCCCCGCGCAAAACACTGGCGCGTGCTGCCGTCGCGGCGTCGCGCGCACAACTCCAGGGCGTAGGGGGTGCCTTCATTGATCACCGCGTTCATCGCCGTAGTCAGGCGCGCGAAGTCTTCGGGACAGAAAAGCCGGTGGTGTTCGGTGAAGGGAGGCACCCCCTCAGCCGGGACCATCTGGAAGATGCGAAACAGCTCCTCAGACCAGGTGACAGTGTTCGTCTCGACCTCCAATTCCCAACTGCCGATATGGGCGAGCTGTTCGGTGCGGGCGAGCATGATTTGCAGATGACGCCGTTCGATGTCCTCTTGCTCGCGCTCGGTGATGTCCTGAACGGTGCCGGAAAGCCGCACGACCTGGCCCTGAGCGTCCAGATGGGGCGTGCAGATGGTGATCATCCAGCGCTCCTGGCCGTCGGGGCGGCGGATGCGCAACCTGAGCCGGTAGGGCTCTCCCCGCTGCGCAGCCCGGTTGACGGCTTGGTCGAAGGCGTCCCAATCGTCGGGATGGATGTAGCGACGATGCGCCTCGTAGCTCGGTGCGGCATCCTTGGGGTCCAGGCCCCAGATCGGAAACATGCCCTCCGACCAGCTCACCTGTCCGGTGCTCGGATCAAAGTTCCAACTCCCGAGCTGGGCGGTTCGCTGTGCCCACAGCAGCAGCCGCTCCTGCTCGGCGAGGTGCTGGTTGGTACGCTCCAAGGCCCCAATGGCGAGGGCAACGCGCCGCTGCGCCTGTGTCTGCACCGCAGCGAGCAGTGCCAGCAGCAGGCTGAGGGTGAGTCCGCTCAGGCCGATCCATGTCGCGATGTCGTTGGCCAAGGCGTACTCGAACCAGGGCGCGGCCGTGACCGCGACCGACCATTGACGCCCCCCGAACTCCACCCACTGGATCTTGCGCATGCTCCCGTTGGCCTCTGGGCTGATCTGCGCTGGCCCTGAGGTGAACAGCCGCTGCTGGGGCTCTAGGCGCTCGCCAGCGTAGACATCCAACCGCAGTCCGGGCTGCGCGAGGTCTGACTGCACGGGCCGCAGCACGTCTTGCATCAGGTCGCGCATCCGCAGCGGCGAATAGACCCAGCCGAGCAGATTCGCGCGCCGCTCGGCAACACTGTCATGGGGGGCGTCGGCACGATAGACCGGCAGGAACAACACGAAGCCCGGTTGGATATCGGTAGCGTCTTCCTGCTTCAAAGTCACCCGGGCCGACAGAGCCGCCGTGGCCTGATCCCGAGCACGGGTCGCCGCCTCCCAGCGCTGCGGCTCCGAGCCCATGTCATAGCCAAAGTCGCGCAGATTGCGACCGGAGAAGCGCTCGATATAGAGCACTGCCGCATAGAAGGCCCGCTCGCCCTCGGGGTGGATCTGAAACTGCGGAAACCCTTCCCGATGCACGGCGGCGACCCGCGCGTCCTTCTCGTCATCAGGGATCAGCAGCAAAAAGCCGATGCCCTGGATGCCGGGATACTGATCCTGCAGCTTGAGCATCTCGAAATAGCGCCGGAAGCGTTCGTGGGTGATCCACTCCGGGGTATCGAACAGGGCCGCCGCCCCGCGCAGCAACTGGACGTTGTCCTGGAACCGCTCATCGATCAAGCCGGCGACCTTGCTCGCCAACTCACCGAGTTCTTCCTCCCGGTCTTGGCGCACATGCTCTTCAGCGATCAACCAAAGCCCAGCGGTCAGCGTGAGCCCAACGGACAGGATCACAGCGGGCAGCAGGAAGGGGCGCAGCCAACTGAGGCGGCCGAGCGGGGGCATGGCGGAGGAAGTCTTCATGTCAGAGCACCCGTGACAGGCAGGGTGATCGCATGCGACCGAGGCAGCGCTGCCATCCTTCGAAGCGATTGATCATCTGTGTCATCCAAACCGAGCCGGCAGGTTACCCGGCAGGTCATCAGGGTTTCATCGAGCCACTCGCCATCCAGGTGCGGTAATCTATAAGACCGCCAGTTGATTGTTGCTGAGACAGCGCCGCGCGGATCCAGTGCAGCTTCAACCCTGGCAACGGCACCGCCTACAGGTCGATTGATTATGCGCCAATATCTTCGTCATCCATCGGATATTCCCATTGTCTATCGCCTTGGGGATTTAGTGGCCGACCGCAACGACTATCTCCGCAATATTGGTCACGGCGGCCTCTGCTTTCGTTCGAATAGCGCCGTTCCGATTGGCGCCAATATCCATATCGAAATCCCAATTGTGCAGCCGGAATTCAAAGCCGATGGCATCGTTGCCTGGTGTCGCACACAGGGAAACGAGCACGAAGTTGGGGTTCGTTTCAACGGTGTCGAGGCGGAATACAGTGTGCGCATGGTTGAGCAACTGTGCCAGATTGAACACTATATCCGCCACATCCGCGAAACCGAAGGACGCGAACTCACCAGTGAAGAGGCGGCTGTCGAGTGGATCGAAAAATATGCAGCAGGCTTTCCAGGGTAACTCCAGAGGATCTGGTAGAAAGCATAATGATCGCCATGCGGGCTGTATGTTCGCTGGCGCGCAGAGCGATTGAAAT
Source organism: Thiorhodovibrio frisius (assembly GCF_033954835.1). NCBI lineage: Bacteria > Pseudomonadati > Pseudomonadota > Gammaproteobacteria > Chromatiales > Chromatiaceae > Thiorhodovibrio > Thiorhodovibrio frisius. The sequence continues at coordinate 1,690,773 of NZ_CP121471.1, read as the reverse complement.
AGTAAAGCTCCTGATCAGCGCATGGAGGTTTCCCTGATGCCCGCAGGCAAGGGCTTTGTAGGGTAACCTATAGATCGCGCCCCTTGACCGGCAGGACGACCCAGCCGCCATCACCCGGAAAGAGACCGTATCGCCATGAAATTTCCCTACGGCACGGCTGACTTTCACAAAATCATCACCGACGGCTATTACTACGCAGATCGTACCGCGCACATTCGCACGCTGGAAAACGCCGGCGAGCAGCTTCTGTTGTTGCGCCCGCGCCGCTTCGGCAAAACCGCCTGGCTGACCACGCTGGAGAACTATTACGATCTGGCCCGTGCCGGGGAATTCGACGCCCTGTTCGCTTCGCTTGCCATTGGTCGCGACCCTACCGCGCGGCGCAATCAATACTTCGTGCTGCGCTGGGATTTCTCCATGGTCGATGCCAGCGGTAGCCTGGCGGAGATTCGCCAAGCCTTGCACGATCACCTCAATAGTCGGGCACGCGCGTTTTTTGCTCGCTATCGCGACCATCTGGGCCAGTGGTCGCTGAGTCTGCAACCAGAGAACGGGCTGGTGGCCTTGGAATCCGCCGTGAGTGCCGCCCGCACCCAAGGGCATGATGTCTATCTCCTGATCGACGAATACGACAACTTCGCCAACGAACTGATGCAGGGGCGGCACGCGGATTATGAGGCCTTGGTTTCTGGAGAAGGTCTGCTGAAAACCCTGTTCAAGGCGGTCAAGTCCCTGGCCTCCGGTCAAGGCATCGACCGTGTGTTCATCACCGGGGTCTCGCCGGTGGTGCTGGCGGATATTTCGAGCGGCTACAATGTCTCGAAAGACATCAGTCTTGATGCCCGCTTTGTCGATCTGTGCGGATTCACGGAATCCGAAATCGCCGCCGTGCTTGATCAACTCGCTGCCGAAAAAGAGCACGCTCCGGAGTGGTCAGCACGCATGTTGGCAACCATGCGCACCTGGTACAACGGCTATCGCTTCGGCTACGACCCCGGCCCCGGTCTCTACAACCCGACCCTGGCGTTGTATTTCTTCGATGCGCTGGCCTCCACCGGGCAGCCGCCACGGGAGATGCTTGACAACAACCTAGCGATGGATCGCAACCGCATCGACTTCGTCGCCCGTCAGCCGCATGGGCAGGAGCTGATCGGTGCCGCGCTCGATCCCGAGCACCCGCCGGTGATCGCCAGTCTGGCGCACCGCTTTGGGGTCGAGGATCTGCGCCGCGCGCCCAGAGACGCGCCCTTTCTTGGCTCGCTGCTGTATTTTCTTGGCGCGCTTACCCTCAAGGATCAGGATGCCATGGGGCGACTGGTGCTGGATGTGCCCAATCTGGTCATCCGCAAGCTGTATGTCGAGAAGTTCCGCGATCAGCTGTTCCCCGAGTATCCCGAGCGCGAAAGCCTGCGCGCCACCGCCGAAAGTTTCTACACCAACGGCGACCTTGGCCCGCTCGTCGAGGTGCTGGAAACCAACCATCTGCGGGTGTTCGATAATCGCGACTATCGCTGGTCGAACGAACTGACGGTCAAGACCGTTTTTCTGGTGGCCTTGTTCGCCGACATCTTCTATGTGATGGACTCGGAAACCGCCATTACGCGCGACCATGCCGATCTCTCACTGATCGTGCGCGAGGAGATGCGCCGCTTCGCGCTGCTCGATCATCTGTTGGAGTTCAAGTACCTGAGTCTTCAGGATCTCGGAGAAAGCGCCGAGCGCCTGCGGCAGCTATCGCGCGATGAACTCAGTGCGCGGCCCCAGGTCGCCGCCCGGCTCGACGAGGCCGAAGCTCAGCTTGCCCGCCACCGCCAGGGACTCGAACAGGCCTACGGCGGGCGGCTGCGCCTGCACACCCATGCCGTGGTGGCACTGGGGTTTGAGCGGCTGCTGTGGCGCAGCACTCCGCCATCCGCGCTCAGCCAGTAGGGGTTGACTCGGTAATGGACTCAGCATCGCACGGTCTGCGCTTGGCTGGCAGAACGGCCCAGGGAGCTTCTCATCAAGCGCCGACAGAACTTGTTTGCTGGCACATACGAAAACCGTGAATTGCTTGTAAAGCTCTAGGTTATAAAGCAAATACCTGCTGGGCGTTGCCGTAGTTGGGCCTTGCGCAGTCATCCGTCCGCGTGCCGCGCCAGTCGCTGGCGGCCCTTGTCGGTCAGGCGGTATTTCTGTAGACGACTATTGGGCTTGTCGGGGATGGTCATCTCAATCAGGCCGTCGGCCAGCGCCGGTTTGAGGTAGCGCTCGCGGAAGGATTTTCGATCCGCGAGGCCCAAGGCGGATTGCAGTGCCGCGCGATCCATCTCGCCCTGGATCATCGCCAGCAGCTCGCCGACTTGGGGGGCGACTTGGGGGGCGACTTGGGGGGTGAAGCTGATCAGGGCATCCAGGATCATCCGCAGCATGAAAGCGACGAAGGGCGCCGAGTCTGTCTGGCGGGTACTCTCCTCAATGGCCTGGTAGTATTCGCGCTGGTGTTCGAAGATCAGGCTTTCCACCGGAATCTCAGCGAACAGGCGGGACCAGCGGGCCAGAATCAAGCTCTGCCACAACCTGCCCATGCGGCCGTTGCCATCGGTGAAAGGGTGAATGAACTCGAACTCATAATGAAAGATCGAGCTGGCAATCAGTGGATGGACCTCGGTCGCGGCCAGCCACGCGAACAATTCGGCCATCAGATGCGGCACCCGATCGGCGGGCGGGGCCATGTGGATGACCTGATCGCCCGCCATGACGCCCACACCCCCGTGCCGATACCGGCCTACCTCCTCGACCAGGCCGGACATCAAGATTCGATGCGCCTCAAGCAGGTCCCTTTCGGTCGTCGGCTTCCAGGCGTCGAAGCGGTCGTAAGCGGCCAGGGCGTTTTTGACCTCCAGCACCTCGCGCGGCGGAGCCATGACCCGCTTGCCCTCAAGGATCGCGGTGATTTGCGCCTCGCTCAGCGTATTGCCCTCGATGGCCAGGGAACCCTGGATCGTGCGAATGCGATTGACGCGCCGCAGCCGCAGCGCCCTGTCCTGATCGGTGAGCACGGTCAAACGCCCGATGGTCTCGCTGATCGCGGCGACCCGGTTCAGGATCTCGGGAGTCAGGGTGCAGGGAGGCTGGTAGGCCAATTTTGATCACCCCACGCGAAATCGTCCGCCTGATGATAAATCTCGTGTATACCGAATGAGGAAAACGCCTGCATACCTATCCACTGAGCATCGCCTTAAGATCCTTCAGTAGGAGGAACAGATGATACGGATCGGTTGGACTGGGTTCGAACTCCCAGGCTTCGTACCACCGCCTGGCTGTATCGTCCTTCGCATGCACCAACAAACAGCGAATGCCGGCAATATCGGCGGCCTGTGCTGTGCGCATTAGGGCATCTTTCAGCATGGCTTTGCCTAACCCACGGGCCTGGTGATGTTGATCGACCGCAAGGCGCGCCAGAATCATGACCGGCACAGGGTGACGAGCCATCCCCTTCAAGACCCGAGCCGGCGCAACAAGGGGGTCGATGCTGCCAACAGCCAGGCTGTAGAAAGCCACGACTGCACCGTCTTGGCAGCAAACGTAGGTCTGGGCGCTGTTGGCTTTCTGATTGGTGAGCGCGAAACGCTGCAGAAAAAGATTGAGCGCCGGTTCCCCACAGTCGAACCCATCGATAAGATCGACCGCCGTGAGTTTGCGAACCGCCTCATAGCCGACGCTCAACCCAAAACCCCAGGGTCATTGAGCAGTCGGTTCAGGCGCGGCTTGCTCTGAACAGGACGATCCAACGCCGCTGCAAAGGCCCGCCACTGTGCTTCATCCAGCTGAAAATGGCGGCGATCCGCGAGGGCTTGGTTAGCGGCCGTCAGGCCTGCATCCAGCAGGAATTCGCTGACCGTTTTATGACTGGCGCGGGCCGCTTCTTGCAGTAGCAGCTTCACCGAATGGCTGGTACGGACGTCGATTCGATCCGTCTTGGTGGGATTCAATGCGCTCATGAGTAACTCCAAGCAAGAGACTCCAGGCAAGACACTTAGGCGCTGATGGTAATGTCCGTATGATGTCCTGACAAGCTCGATACGCTGACCCGAACGATCCCCGCCCCAAACACCCACCAACGGCTGCAACCGGGTCTTATCGCGCCGCCAGTCATGAGCTTTGCGCTGACCGCCGTGGCTCGGAGAGCGCCTCGAAGCCGGCAATGACATCGAAGAGTTCCTCGTCGATGCCGCTTTGGCGCAGACGGTGGAAGGTGGCGTTGAGTGTGTCGAGCAGCTCGTCGATATTCTTGTCAGCGCGTTGCATGGCGGCGAGGCGGCTGGCGTTTTCGCTGGCCAGGGATTCGGCGCAGGCGCGAAAGATGGAGACAAAGAGGTATTCGCGGATGAGCGCTCGCAGGGTGCCGGTATTGCTGTCACTATCGCCCCCGATCACCTCGGGCAGATTGTTCGTCGGCCAGGGGACATCGGCGAGCGCGTGCCGCCAGGGCGCGTCCAGGGGCAGCAGGCGCTGGTCGACGGGCGCGTAGACGGCACCGGAGCTGGGTCTGTTGTAAAACAGGTAAAGCGCGCCGAATTCGCCCTGACGCTGGTGCGCCTCGATCTCGACCAGAATCTCCCCGACTAGCGCGGTGATGGCCTCGACCGAGCTGGGCACAGTGAACTGGCCCACCACCGTCAGACCGGCGTCCGCCAAGCGCGCCTGCACGCGCTCGCCGACTGCCCAAACCTGGGGTTGGCTCGGTGATTGGTCCTTCTTTGCGTCAGGCCGTGCATCAAGCGGCGCGTCAGGCCCTGCGTCAAGCTGTCCAGCAGGCTGTGCGCCAGACAGCGGGGCTGCCAGTCCGGCCAGCTTCTGCACGGCATGATCGGCCACCCGATCATTGAACTGGCCCACCAGCCCCTGATCGGAGCCAAAGATGACCGCGCCAATCGGGCCTGAAGCGGTTTGCCTGGATGGGGCCGCCGGCCCGCCTGCCTTGCCGATACCCCGGAAGCAGACACCCAGACCCAGCTCGACGGTGCGCGCGTAATCGACCAGGGCATCCACCGATTGCTCGTACTGATGGATGCTGGATGCGGCCAGTGACTTCATGGTGCGCACGACCGATTGAAGGTCTCCGGCACTGTTGATCTGGCGGCGCAGGCTGGCGGTGGTGTCACTCACGGGGCGCTCCGTCGCCTGTCGAGGGCTGCGCGCGCCTGCGTTAGCCGACGTGCCAGGTGAGTCCGATCATGCGGCGCGACAATGTTGCGCTCGGCGGCCTCGGCGATCTCTTCCACCTTTTCTCGCAGCAACCAGCGCCGGTCCCGGCTGGCGGTCAGATCGGCGATGGTTTCCAGCGCGCCGAGCAGCCGCAGCAGGATGGCGACATTGGTTTCGGCATCCTGGCGGATCTGATCGAAGGCCTCGCTCAGCAGGCTCTCGAAGCTCTGGCCGCAGGCGATGACGCGCACGACGCCCTGATCCAGTCCGTGCCCTGTGCCAATCCGGCGCGCCGTCAGCCGGGTCATAATCGCCGCCAGGTAGTCGACGCACATCACCGCCGTGGTGGTGTCATTGATGCCGGGCGACAGCGCTTTCAGGGCGATGTCGACGATCTGGCGGATGCCGAAGGCGACATCCTGTTCCACCGTGCGCTGGCTGCTGATCACGAAAGCCGCGTTCAGCTTGTCCGTCGTTGTCTCATTCAGCTCAGCCGAGTCGAGCAGCGAGACCAGCGGTGTGTCCTCGACGACGAAGTCACCGACGCCATGCTCCATGCGCAGGATGCTGTCCAGGCTGCGGGCGACATCCAGCAGCGCGTCCGCATTGACGCGCTCGATGTAACCGGTTTTGCGCGCCGGGACGGGAGACCAGGGCTGTCTGGCGAGCCTGTCCGCCAGGTCGTCATCCAGGGCTTGATCGCCGTCTTCGTCCTTGCCTTCGTTGCAGCCCCCTTCACCGTTTTCGTGATTGCGCTTTTTCTTGTTCTCGCCCACGCGCCCGTCTTTGTCCTCATGATCGCACTTATCTGGCGGCGGCGGAAACAGCTTATCCACGGCTGCCAAAGTCTCTTGTGCGGCCTTGGCCACGATGCTCGATGCCTGGATTGAGGTCGCGATATGGTGGATGAAGTGAATCAGCACCCCGATGCCGACGAAGGCGAGCAGCAGGCCAGTCAAGACCGCGAGCGAAGGGACGAACTCGATCGCCCCACCTTCGCGAATCGTCCGCAGGACCACCAGGCAGTAGGCAAAAATGCCGAGAAAGACGCCCAGCACCCACTGGTTGACGCGGTCGCGCATGAAGTTGCGAATCACCCGCGAGCTGTACTGGCTGGATGTGAGCGACAGGGCCACCAGGGTGATCGAGAACACCAGTCCCGCCACGGTGATCATGGAGCTGGCCACGGTCGTCAGCAGCCCGCGCGCACCCGCCGCGCCGGTGCCAAAGATCAGCGGCCAGCGCGCCGCCAGATGCAGATCGATGTTGGTGTCCAGGGTGATGAGGACAATGGCCAGCACCACCGCATCCACGACCATCAGGGCAGGGACGAACCAGAAGCTCGAGCGCATCGATTGCCAAGCATGCTGGAGTTTGGTGATCATGCTTGGCGCTTCTCTGCTGATAGGGCCGGTTTAGGCGATCCGCCGAGTTTGGGTTCCACGCCAGGCTCCAAGTTCGGCTCCGAGTTCGGCTGCGATTCGGGCTGGCGCTCGGGCACGGATTGGGATTGGGATTGGGACTCGGGCTGGGACCCGGCGAGCGCCTCGCGCCCGATCTCCACGATGGTCTGACGATCCTCATCGCTCAAGGAATCGGCGCTCACCAAGCGCTCGATCAGATCCTCCGGGATCATCGCCGCCGCGTCTTGCACCGCGCGCTCGGCGTCGGGCATTTGCTCAAGCGGCACGGTGTCGAAGAGCCCGGCGGTCAGAGCCAGCAGGATGGTGATCTGCGCGGGCATGGACACCGGGGCGAATTCAGGCTGTTTGAGGCAGGCGCGGATGCGCCGCCCATGCGCGATGCGCTCCTGGGTGTCTTCATCGACGCGGGCGCCGAAGCGGGCAAAGGTTTCAAGCTCCTCGAATTGCGCATAGGCCAGTTTCAGATCGCCCGCCACCGCGCGGTAGGGCGACCGCTGCGCCTTGCCGCCAACACGCGAGACGGACTGGCCGACATCGACGGCGGGCAGCACGCCAAGTTCGAACAGCGACGGCGAGAGGTAGATCTGTCCGTCGGTGATGGAGATGAGATTGGTCGGGATGTAGGCGGAGAGGTTCTGCGCCTCGGTCTCGATGATGGGCAGCGCGGTGAGCGAGCCACCGCCAAGGTCTTCGCGCAGGTGGGTGGCGCGCTCTAGCAGGCGCGAGTGGATGTAGAAGATGTCGCCGGGGAAGGCCTCGCGACCGGGCGGACGGCGCAGCAGCAGCGACAGCTCGCGATAGGCGCGCGCATGGTGGGTGAGATCGTCATAGACGATCAGCACATCGCGGCCCTGCTCCATAAAATGCTCGGCGATGCTGGTCGCGGCATAGGGGGCGATGTAGGTGAGCCCCGGCGAATCGTTGCCTTCGGTCACGACCACCAGGGTGTAGTCCAGCGCGCCCTGGTCCCGGAAGGTCGCCAGCGTCTTGGCGATGGCGGACGCGCGCTGGCCGATGGCGCAATAGACGCACAGCACATCCTGGCCGCGCTGGTTGAGAATGGTGTCGATCGCAATGGCGGTCTTGCCAGTCTGGCGATCACCCAGGATCAGCTCGCGCTGGCCGCGCCCGATGGGAATGAGGGCGTCGATGACCTTGAGCCCCGTCTGCAAAGGCACGGTGACGGGCGCGCGGTCCATGATGGGCGTGGCGGGACGCTCAATTGGCAGGCGTTGGCTGGCGGGGACAGACCCGAGGCCATCGAGCGGTCGACCGAGCGGGTCGATGACGCGCCCCAGCAGACCCTCGCCGACGGCCACGTCCATGACCCGGCCAGTGCGCTCCACCGCATCGCCGGCGTGCAGTTGCCAGTAGTCGCCGAGCAAGACCACGCCGATCTCGTCCGGGTCCAGGTTGAAGGCGATACCGAACACATCGCCGGGAAAGGCGAGCAGCTCCTCGAAGCCGATGCCCGGCAGGCCGGAGACCTTGGCGATGCCGGTGGAGACGCTGGCGATGGTGCCGATTTCGTGAGGGGCGAGTTGCGGCGTGAAGGCGTCTCTCGCTTGGGCGATGGCGCTGAAGCTTTGATCGAAGACCGATTGTAGACGCTCGGGTGCGGCGCTCATGGATGCGCTGCGTCGGGTGCGGGCTGCGCGGCTTTGGGCTCGACATCGGATTGATCCTTTGCCTTCAGCAACTCCCCAACCTCCTGCTCCAGCGACTTCAGATACTCCGCAATACTCCAAGCGACCCTTTGCCCATTCGTGCTCAGTTCAATCCCGCTGATCAAGTCAGGCGAAGTCTCAAACCGAACCGGAATCTCAGTTGCAAATGTCTTGTTCAGTGCGGTCTGAATCGTCGCGCGCTGATCAGCGCTCAGATCAAAGGCGCTGCGCAGGCGCGCGGGGTCGGTCGCCGTCTTCTGCGTCTTGGTCAACACGGCGAGCGGCTCTCCATCCAAAGACTCCAAGCGCTTGACGAACACATCAACCAGACGCTCCTCAAGGCTCGCCCCGGCCAGATCCGTCAGCGTCTTGCGCGCAATCGCAAACACCTCCTGCTGAGTTCGGTTCATTAGGGCCTGATTGAGCTGCTCGGACTCCTGTCGCAGCGCAACTTGTCGCTTGGCACGCAAGGCGTCGGCAGCTTGCCGGGCCTCATCAAGCAGGCGCTGGCGTTCGGTCTTCGCCTCATCCACGGCTTTGGCCAGGCGTGCCGCGCGTTGCTGGTCGAACTCCTGGTTCTTCTGCTGGAAGGTCTCACGCTCTTGTTGGGCCTCGGCGCGTTTTGCGTCGGCGTCCGCCAACTCTGCCGCAATGCGCTGCTCGCGCGCGCCGATGGCGTCGAGAATCGGCTTATACAGAAAGCGCTTGAGAAGCCACACCAGAACCAGAAAGTTGAGCACCTGCGCGCCGACGGTGAACCAGTCGATGAGCATGGTCTACTTTCCTGCGACCTGGGCAATGGCGAGGTTCCAGAAGGGATTGGCGAAGATGAGGATCATCGAGACCACGAAGCAGTAGATGGCCGTGGACTCGATCATCGCCAGACCGACAAACAGGGTGCGGGTGATGGTGGCGGAGGCGTCAGGCTGCTGCGCCAGCGCTGTCAGTGCGGTCGCTACCGCTCGGCCTTCCGCCAGGGCTGGTCCCATGGTACCGAAGCCGGTGGTGAGGCCGGCCATGACGATCGAAATCACCGCGATCAGCGCTAAACTGTCCATGATAGGTCCTCGGTTGCTTGCATGAGTGATCTCACGGGTTGGTTGCTGCCTTTGGCTTTCGTGTCTGCGTGGCGGCCGCAATATAGACGGCTGCCAGGATGCTGAAGATGTACGCCTGCACCATCCCGGTGAGCAGGCCGAGCGCCGTCATGAGGATCGGAAAGATAAAGGGCGTGATGGTGAGCAGGATGGCGATGATCATCGCTCCGCTCATCATGTTGCCGAAGAGCCGCACCGCTAGGGCCAGAGTGCGGGAGACCTCGCTGATGATATTGAACGGCAGCATCATGAAGGTCGGCTCCATGTAGGACTTGAGGTAGCCGCCGAGTCCCTGGTCCGCGATGCCAAAAACGGGTACAGCCACAAGCACACAAAGCGCCAGCGCCGTCGTGGTCGACAGCGATCCCGTCGGCGGCTCGTAGCCTGGAATGATGGTGGCCAGGGCGGCGGCAGCGACGAACAGGAACAGGGTGCCGAGAAAGCCGAGATAGGTCCGCGCGTCGGGCAGCCCGACCTCCGCGATCTGCTTTTCGATGCCGGTGACGAGGATTTCCAACAGGTTCTGCCAGCGCGAACGGGTGAGGTCGCGGGAGAGTTTGCGCGTCACCAGGATGGAGCCAACCACCAGCACGAGCATCAGCGCCCAGGTGAAAACGATGGTCGCGTTGAGCTGGATAATGCCGGATTGCCAGTAGACGATTTCATCGGGACTTAGGCGCATGTCCGGTCTCCGTCGTGACCCTTTGACGGTTGATTGGCGGCGGCTTGACTGGGTGCTGCTTGCTTGGGTGATGGGCGATCGGCTAATGGATGGTCAGCTGGGCGAGTCCATCGCAGAACCAGCGCCCGAGCGCCGATGACGCCGAGCAGCGCGGCCAGCAAAGGCTCCCAATGGCCGTCGGAGATCAGATACAAACCAAACAGAAGCACACCCATCCGCACCAGCAGGCTGCCCAGAAGCCACAGCGCCGGGCGCGGGGACTCAAGACTTTTACGCAGCGTCCACCAGAGCCCTCCGAAGAAGATCGCCCCAAGCGCTAGGCCCGCGACCCCGGCCAGCACCATGATCAGCACCAGTTCCAGATCCAGTTCCAGCAATGGGCTCAGGGTTTCATTCATCGCGTTCTTCCGGATCTTCCTGATCCTCCGCCCGCATCGCCCGTTCTTCCTTGGCAACCCAATGCCAGGCATTGAAACAGCCGAGCGTGAGACCGCCCACCAAGAGCGCTAAAGTCCAAGAATGTGCGCCTGGATGCTGCTTGTCGAGCCAGAGTCCCAGGGCCGCGCCGAGTAGCGTCGGCACCACCACCGACCAGCCGATCAGCCCCATCATGCCCAGGCCAAACCAAACCCCAGGCGTGGGGTTGCGCCGGGCATGAAGCTTGCGCGCCGCCTTGGCACCGACCTGACTGGCAAAGGCATGTTCCGAACCAGACCCAGATCCAGACCCCAAGTTCGGAGTCTGTTTGCTCGGGTCATTGGTCATGTTGCAGGCTCACGAAGCGGCGCATGAATCCGGCTTCCATTCTTGCCATTACCCTTTCCAGGTTGTTCTTGCGCGCATTCACAATCAGAAACTCTTGGACCACGGTCGCGCGTAATTGATCGAGATCGCTGCCGCAGGTCGCGCGGCGCACGGAAACCAGCACCTCAGCGCCGGCTTTGACCAACACCCCCTCGTCCACGGCCAGATAGACCTCGCCCTCGGCCTCGGTTTCGTAGGTGAGAATTCCCGGCGTGAGCGCGGTGACACAGTCCAATCGATGGGGCAGGAGTCCGAAGGAGCCGTCCGGCGTCTCCGCGACGATGCGCAATACGCGCGTTGCATGCGAAAAAATCCGGAAGGGCAGAAGAACCGCAAGATTCATCGGCATGAAGGACATGACTTGCTCCTCAGGCATTCAACGGTTGGTTTTTGTAAGCCATTGCTTAACAGTGGGTATATCGATCCGATGCAAAGCTAATTGGTTATCCAGTGATTCAAGCATGACGCGGTCAGTCTCTCTTCCTGTCCGCTTCAATCTCAGGGACACACTCCTGCGCATGGCGATGAGTTCCTCGACATGCTTGATGTCGCGGGCAACGGGCTTCGAAGCGGGTGGGATCGAGGGAGATTGTGAAACCCGATTCCTCGATTGCTCGCCTGCCGAATTGTTGCTGGCCAGAGATGTTTTCATGGTGATCACCTGTGTTGGTGCTTTTGTTAGTCATGGCACTCATCCGAGACTGTAACCACGGCATCGGTCCGAGTCTGTTCGGTTCCGCACTTAAGCCTTAAGTCCGTCATTCCTTCAGTCCGCAAATCCGCAAGTCCCATCAGACGCACCGAAGGCTCGCAACATGCCTGCTGTTAGCGGTTTCCAAAACCTGCCGTGTTCGTTACCGGAAAGAGGACATCAGGAACCCGTCGATGCCGGCTTCAACGTCACTTCGTCAAGGTTCCCGATCATGTAAAGCGCCCGCTCCGGGGCGTCTTTGAATTCGTCGTTTAAGATGCGCTCGCAGCCGTCGAGCGCGTCGGCTAGGCTGACGAGCTTGCCAGTGAGACCGGTAAAGCGCTCGGTGGTGAAAAAGGGCTGAGTGAGAAAACGCTCCAGCCGGCGGGCACGGGCGACCAGCTTGCGGTCCTCCGGCGAGAGCTGTTCCAGGCCAAGCATGGCGATGATGTCTTTCAGCTCCGCGTATTGCGCCAGGGTGCGGCGGATCTCCTGCGCCAAGGCGTAATGCCGCTCACCGACGATGCCCGGCGTGGCCATCCGCGAGCTCGATTGCAGTGGGTCGATGGCCGGATACAAGCCTTCACCGGCCCGCTTGCGCGACAGCACAATGGAGGCGGAGAGATGCGAGAAGGTATGCACCGCCGCCGGGTCGGTGAAATCGTCCGCCGGTACATAGACCGCCTGAATGGAGGTGATGGCCCCGGCATCGGTGTTGGCGATGCGCTCTTCCAAGCTCGACAACTCGGTGCCCATGGTCGGCTGATAGCCCAGGCGCGAAGGCATCTGACCCATGAGCCCGGAGACCTCCATGCCGGCCTGGATAAAGCGGAAGATGTTGTCGATCAGCAGCAGCACGTCGCGCTGCTCGTCGTCGCGAAAATACTCGGCCATGGTCAGCGCCGCATGGCCCACGCGAAAGCGGCTGCCGGGTGGCTCGTTCATCTGGCCGAAGACCATCACCATATTCGGCAGGACGCCGGCGTCCTTCATCTCGCGATAGAGTTCCTCGCCTTCGCGACAGCGCTCGCCAATGCCGCAAAAGAGACTGACGCCAGCGTGGCGCCCGATCATGTTGTGGATCATCTCGGTGAGCAGCACCGTCTTGCCCACGCCCGCCCCGCCGAACAGCCCCGCCTTGCCACCGCGCTCCAGCGGCACCAGCACGTCGATGAGCTTGATCCCGGTCTCGAAGACTTCGGACTGGGTGGAACGCCGCGCGAGCGCTGGCGGGGCGCGATGCACCGAACGCCATTGGATATCCTCGGGCGTCGGCTGGCGGTCGATGGCGTTGCCGAATACATCAAACATGCGCCCGAGAATGCCCTGGCCCACGGGCGCCATCAGCGGCCCGCCGCTGTCCTCCACCCACATGCCGCGCGCCAGCCCTTGCGTCGGGGTGAGCGCGATGCCGCGCACATGATGGTCATCCAACTGCGCCAGCACTTCGATACGGATCTCGCCTTCCGAGCCCGCATGCAGCAGCCGATAGATCGACGGCAGATTCGTCTCGAAGTGCAGATCCACCACGCTGCCGCGCACCGCAACCACCAGGCCGTTGTTGGGGGATAAAGTGCGCTGGTGACTCATGCGTTGGCCTAGGCTGGTTGCTGATGCACTGAGGTCAAGTGCTGACGGTCGAGACCCATCCGACAAGAAAAGTGGAGAGCGTCACCACGCGCGAGAGTGGCCCTTAAAGCCGAGCCGACACTAGCTTGACGTTCCCCAGCAGAGTTTTGGATTCCTCCTTGGTCTTTTTCGTCGCCCGCTTTTCTTTTAGCGTCTGCGCGGGTTTTTTCTTCGTTTCTTTATTGCTTTTTTGTTCTTTGTTCATGGGATTTTCTCGCGGGTAATTTATTGATTAGGGGAAAACCAAAAGTCGACTTCACGTAAAGGCGCAAGGGCGCTCGCAACGCCCTCCGATTTCTAATGCGTCACATATCACCTCTGACGCTTCGCGCCGCATCGCTCACGGACTCGCCGCCACTTTGGATATCTTTACCCGCGCCTTCGATGGTGCTGCAGCCGGATAGCCCCGTGATCGCAATCAACAGCATTAGGCTAAATAGCTTAGTCATCAGTCTCACTTCTCACTGTGGCTTATGGTTGGCGTTCTGATGACCTATTTGCTCACGGCCGCCGCTTTCTTGTTGGAGCGGAAGTCAAAAAGCGCGTAGGCCGGGCAGAAGCGGAAATAAGCGGTGGTCAACACCACCGCGCCAATCACCGCGACTATCCAGCCACCACCGAGAAATCCCGCGATGATCATGAGTGCACCGACAATCGCGCGGATCAAGGTATCGGTATTACCCATGTTGGGTTGTTTGTAATCAAAACGCATGACAAATGCTCCTGTTGCGGTGAATGAACTCCGGCCTGCATGGCAGACCAGCCCGAGTGAGGACGAACCCGGCTATCTGGGTTCTTTGCAATAGATTTGTCCCGCTACTAATTAGCGATCTGATTGGGAAACTGGCGTGGCAAAATTGCGAGGCTTGCATGGCGCATGTCCGGCTGACCGACTGCGAACAGGCGCACTCCCTTGCAAATAAGCATGCGCGAGCTTGCCCGTTACTGCCATAAGGCGTACCCCGATGTTGCCATGGGCGCAAAACCCTTAGCTTTAAGCTCAGCTTATTTCTCGCCCCTAAACCATGGCCTGATCCGAGCCCCTCAGTCGCGGCTCTGCTGGATAATGAAAACCCGCAACCTGCCGGCAGACATCATTCTGGCTTTCATTCCGTGATCGGGTCGCCGAGGAGACGAAGGTTCTGGTCGAACCGCTACAGGTGCCGCTTGTGCTGGTCAGTCTGCTTGCAGAATGCGACAAAGAGCCTTTGCGTGCTAGCGCACGGCTATATGTCGACCTCATCGATGTGGAGGCCGACTGAAGGGAGGGGGGGAAGTCGGGTGGGAATGGACACGGCCAGGTACTCCAGGTGACCATCAGCCTGGGTGTGGTCGAGTTGGATGAAACCAGCCCCAACTTGGGCGCACTGCTCAAACACGCCGATCTGGCCACGTATGCGGCCAAGCGCAACGGCCGCAATCGGGTCGAGCGCCATACGCCAGGCATGGAGTTTGGCGCCGATCAAAAAGATGGGCCAGAGGATGGGGAAACTCGGAGGGGAAAGACCGCGAGCCAGGGGGGCTTACCCATGGCTCGCGGAAAGCCCGCAGGGGGGCTTTGGAGGGCTTTGGCTGGTTTTGTGCTTACCAGCGCGCGCCGCCGCCACCGCCACGTGCGGGACGGTCGCTGCGCGGCTTGGCCTGATTGACGCGCAATGGGCGACCTTTCAAAGGAGTTTCGTTCAGGGCTTTGATCGCGGTATCAGCTTCGGAATTGTTCGGCATCTCAACGAAGCCAAAACCTTTGGAATCACCGGTGAATTTGTCAGTGATCAAATTGGCGCTTTCCACTTGACCATAGGCGGCAAAGGTGTCGCGGAGTTCGTCTTGGGTGACGCCATAGGCCAGGTTGCCAACGTAAATATTCATCTATCGCTTTCTCTCTAAGGGACATTGCGCATCAACCTAAGAAGACTCCAACCAGGCGATGCGCGGCCTGGATGAAGAGTGTGCGACCAATCCATTGCGGATGGCCGCGACTGTTCGAATAACGGGCTGTTAACGCGCGGCGCGGGGACCGCTAGCCCGGGACGTTTTCCGCCCGCGTGCACCCGGCAGCGTCTGGCGATGTGCCCGAGCGGAGCCGCCATTGGGCGACGCCGAACGTGGCGGGCGCGAGCCCTTGGTGCGCGAGCGGGTGTCTGCGCCATCATCCGCGCTGGCGGGAGTAGCTTTGCGATCAGAAAAGCCGGGGATGGCCTGGCTTTCGATGCGACGGCCCAACAGGCGCTCAATGCCAGCGAGCAGCGAGCCTTCCTCGGGGCTAACCAAAGAGACGGCGGTGCCGCTCTCTCCGGCACGACCAGTGCGGCCAATGCGGTGCACGTAATCCTCAGCCACATTCGGCAGCTCGAAGTTCACCACATGCGGCAGGCGTTCGATGTCGAGCCCGCGCGCGGCAATGTCGGTGGCGACCAGGGTGCGCACGGCCCCGCGTTTGAAATCGGCCAGGGCGCGGGTGCGCGCGCTCTGACTCTTATTACCATGAATGGCGGCGGCGCTGATGCCATCGCGTTCGAGCTGCTGCGCGAGTCGATTGGCGCCATGCTTGGTGCGAGTAAAGACCAGTGTCTGGTCCCAGCCGCCGCTGGCAATCAGGTGCGAGAGCAACGCGCGCTTATGGCCACGCTCGACCGGGTGCGCAAGTTGCCGCACCGTCTCGGCGGCGGTGTTGCGGCGAGCGACCTCAATGCGCAGCGGGTCGTTCAGCAGGCCAGTAGCAAGCTGCTCGATGTCGCGCGAATAGGTTGCCGAGAACAATAAATTCTGACGCCGAGCCGGCAGCAGCTTCAGCACCCGGCGGATGGCCGGCATGAAGCCCATATCGAGCATGCGGTCGGCCTCATCAAGCACCAGCAGTTCGACATGGCCCAAGTCCAGATTACCCTGACCGACGTGGTCAAGCAGGCGCCCTGGTGTGGCGACCAGGATATCGACGCCCCGGCGCAAGGCGGTGATTTGCGGCCCCATGCCAACACCGCCAAAAATCTGCAAGGCGCGCAGCGGCAGATACTGGCCATAAGCACTGACGCTCTCACCCACCTGCGCAGCCAGCTCGCGGGTCGGCGTCAGCACCAGAGCACGGGGTTGCGGCGAACGCGCGCTGGCTTGTTGGCCGCTCTGGCTCAGGCGTTGCAACAGCGGCAAGGTGAAAGCGGCGGTTTTGCCTGTGCCCGTCTGAGCGCCGGCCATCACATCACGACCTGCAAGAATGGCGGGGATAGCCTGGTTCTGAATGGGGGTGGGCTCGGTGTAGCCCCGCGCCGTCACGGCGCGCAGCAATTTGGCCGACAGGCCGAGATCGGAAAAGGACATAGAGACTCCTGAAGTTCCCGGGGAAGGTACTGGGTTGGCCTACCCAGGGATTCAGGCTGGGCCGGTCTAGGCGGTGGGGTAAGAGCGGGAGGGCCTAAGGCCCCTGATGGGCAATCTTGATTAGGTAGTCAAGGAGCGGCGGTAAACCAAACAAGCCTTGAGACCGGGCGCGCCGACCGGAGGGCGCTGCATCTGAGCGGACACCATACGCGAATGCAGCGGAAAAGCAAGGACAAAATACCCATTGTATCCGGCCACTATCTGGCTCCATCTGGCCGCCATCTGGGACACAGAGCATTTTTCACCCGAGCGAAGACGCTTCCCGAACCCGCGTCAAATTGCGGCACAGGCTGGCAGCGAAGCCTGCCGTTGCTAGAGTTGCTAAAAGACCGCCCGCAAGCCGTAATGACAATTCCCCTTGTCAAATCGTGCCGAAGGCGTTCTTTCGCTACTTCACAAGCGCGGAATCTGCACCTATACTGGCCAGCCATTCGCTTCTGCGAATGCACGAGTCGGGGCCGCAGGAGCGGTCGGACAGTTTTATTGGACTCTTGATTCGGCGCGAAACCGGCCGAATATTAACGAGCCTGGTCCGGCCCGATTGGCCCGACCCAAATGGGTAGACCCGCTCTGATTCGGAGCAGGCATTGTGTTTTTAAGTAAATGACATAAAACCGCTTACCCGCAAGACGTAACCATTCAGGAGAGAGACGATGACGAAATTTTCCAAAATTCTCGGTGTTGCCGCCATCGCTGGCGCTGCTGCTTTCTCGATGAGCTCGGCGCAGGCCTGGGGACCAGGCGGCTGGGGCGGTCCCGGCGGTTACAACAACAACGGCTGGGGTGACGGCGTCGGCGACATGTTTGGCGACGGCTATGGCGACTTCAACTTTGGCATGTCAGGCGGTGGTCGTGGTCAGGGCCGTGGTCAGGGTCGCGGCTATGGCTACGGTAATAACTACTACAACCAGGGTTATGGCTACCCGGGTTATGGCTATGGCTATCCGGGTTATGGCTATCCGGGTTACGGCTACGCACCTCCAGCTCCTTATGGTGCTCCCTATGGCGCGCCGCCGGCTCCCCCGGCTCCGCCCGCCGGTGGCGAGTCCCAATAATCGGACTCGGACAGTCTGCTTCTTAGCTCCTTAAGCAGACCGCTCAGGCAACAAGTGCCTGAGCACCAAGCCGCGCCTAATCAAGGCGCGGCTTTTTTGTGCCCGCTCGATTCCCTGTTGACCTTGACAAATCACCCTCAGGATTCGCCTTATGCATCACGTCTCTTGATCTCCGTCAATGACAGCTGCAAAATGGCAAAAAAACCAAACGGAGTGGAGCACCTTGAGTCAGGACAAAATCATCTCTTTCGAAAATATCCGGGTTGCTTGCCGCAGTTGCTCGCTCAACGCCCTTTGTCTGCCGATGGGCCTGTCGAGCGAGGATGTCGAGAAGCTGGAGAGCATCATCAAGCGCTCGCGACCGCTGCATCGCGGCGAGCATCTGTTTTCCGGCGGTGAGCGTTTTCAATCGCTCTTTGTCGTCAAGACCGGATCGGTCAAGACCTATACCCCAAGCTCCGAGGGCGGCGAGCAAGTGCTCGGCTTTCACCTGCCCGGCGAGATCGTCGGTCTGGATGCCATCGATCAGGATTTTCACTCCTGCTCGGCTCGGGTGCTTGAGACCTCGGCGATCTGCGAGATCCCCTTCCGCCGGCTCGAGGAGTTGGCAGCCACCCTGCCCTCACTGCAACATCAGCTCTACCGGCTACTGAGCAAGGAAATTGTCGAGGAATCCGAACTCCTGATGCTGCTTGGCAAACGCAATGCCGAGGAGCGCCTTGCCTCTTTTCTGGTGAGCTTGTCGCAACGATTTGGTAAGCGCGGCCTGTCGACAACGGATTTTCACCTCAGCATGTCGCGGCATGAGATTGGCAATTACTTGGGGCTGGCGGTCGAGACCGTTAGCCGACTATTTACCCGCTTTCAGGACGAGCGCCTGCTGGATGTCGACCGCAAGCATGTGCAGGTGCTTGACATGGCGCGACTCGAGACCCTCGCGGGCGTTGCGCAAAATCGGGCTAGCCGACGGGAGAGCAACTGAGCTCGAGTGGCCCAGAACGCGCTGAAATATAAAAGGGTTTCGATATATCAGCCTCTGACTGTCAAGGCACTAAAACAGCATCAGTCACAACAGAATGCCCTATCAACTCTCAGGCGCGCAGTGGCGATCCGGTCAGCACTGTCTTGCATCGGCGGCGCAATCGCGACATCCTTAGCGCTTTTTTGCCCTTGGGGCTGGTTTGCAATCAGCCGCCTGTCCCGCACCTGCTGTCTTTTTCAGGATTTCCCGTCATGCACGATCTTCGCAATCGGCCACTCCGGTCCCTCCCGGCCTTGCCCTCCATTGTCATTGGCCGCACGACCCTCGGCATCAGCACTGCGCTGCTTGGAACGCTGTTACTGCTTTTCTCGGGCAGTCTGCTGGCCTCTGAAGGCGGCGCTGCACATCTGAATCTAACCACCACCTGGGTAGGATTTACCTCACTTTTGATCTTTGTCGTCGCCTATGGCCTGGTGATGACCGAGGAATTCACCCATCTGCGCAAGTCCAAGCCGGTCATGCTGGCGGCAGGCGCGATCTGGCTGCTGATCGCCTATTATTACTCCACCCATCACGGCAGCCCGCACGCGGCGGCCGAAGCGGTGCGGCATAACATCATGGAGTTTGGGGAGCTGTTTCTGTTCCTGCTCGCGGCCATGACTTACATCAATACCATGGAGGAGCGCCTGGTCTTCGATGCCCTGCGCTCCTGGCTGCTGCGCATGGGGTTCGGCTACCGCACCCTGTTCTGGATGACAGGCTTCCTGGCCTTTTTTATCTCCCCGGTGGCCGATAATCTGACCACGGCGCTGCTGATGTGCGCGGTCGTGATGGCGGTCGGTGCCGACAGTCCCAAATTTGTCGGGCTCGCCTGCATCAATATCGTAATCGCGGCTAACGCAGGCGGCGCCTTCAGCCCATTCGGCGATATCACCACCCTGATGGTGTGGCAGAAGGGCCTGCTGCATTTCGAGACCTTCTTCCGGCTGTTCATCCCCTCGCTGGTGAGCTTTGCGGTGCCAGCCTGGTTCATGCACAAGGAAATCCCCGACATCAAGCCACCGCCAAGCAATGAGCGCGTGCGCATGAAACGCGGCGCAATCCGGGTGGTGCTTTTGTTTATTGCCACCATTGGCACGGCGGTGAGCTTTCACAATTACTACCACCTGCCGCCGGTGCTGGGCATGATGACTGGCCTGGCCTATCTGAGCTTCTTCAGCTACTACCTGAACATGACCGGAGAGATGTCAACGGTGCGAGCGGGCAACATCGAAGACAGCATGCCCTTTAACATTTTCAATAAAGTGGCACGCGCGGAGTGGGACACCCTGATGTTCTTCTACGGCGTGATTCTATGCGTCGGCGCGCTGGGCTTTATCGGCTATCTGGAACTGGTCTCCCATGTTGCCTATGACGGCATGGGGCCGACCATTGCCAATACCCTGATCGGCATTCTGTCCGCCATCGTCGATAATATCCCGGTCATGTTTGCAGTGCTGACCATGAACCCGGACATGAGCCAGGGCCAGTGGCTGCTGGTGACGCTCACGGCCGGAGTGGGCGGCAGCTTGCTATCGATTGGTTCTGCCGCTGGCGTGGCACTGATGGGCCAGTCCAAAGGGATGTATACCTTCTTTGGCCATCTGAAGTGGATGCCCTATATCGCGGCGGGTTACTTCGCGTCCATTCTCTGCCACTTCATCATCAATTTCGGGACCTTTAAGCTGCCGGCAGGTTTGGTGTCCGCGACTACTGGCTAAAACCGCCCCGGCCCTTGTGCCTCGCAAGCCGGGCGGAGACTGATCCCTCCCCGGCTTTAGCCCATCAGGCATCGCTCTGGCGCAACCACACACAGCGCCCCTCACTGGCTTTGTCGATGGCCGCCAGCCGCTGCCGATGGGCGTCGATCTCGACCTCGGTCGCGCGAATAACAGCCAGTGGCGGGCGGTCCTTTAATAGCACCCGCGCCGCCTGAGCGCCCTGCCCGTCACGCTGGCGCGCCGGCTGCACGTCCAGCTCCAGACTGGCCTGACCGCCGGTCATGGCCAGGTACACTTCGGCCAGAATCTCGGCGTCGAGCAGAGCACCGTGCAGATCGCGCCTGGTGTTGTCGATGTGATAGCGCTTGCACAGGGCATCCAGGCTATTGCGCTGACCAGGATGGCGGCTGCGAGCTAGCTTCAGGGTGTCGATCACCTCGCACTGGCTCTCGAGGCTAGCTGCGCCCTTGCGCCACAAGCGCAGCTCGTGATTCAGAAAGCCAAGGTCGAAATCGGCGTTATGGATAATGAGCTGGGCACCACCGATGTAGTCCAGAAATTGCTCGGCCACATCGCCAAAGCGCGGCTTGTCGGCGAGAAATTCATCGGAAATCCCGTGCACCTGAACCGCGCCCTCCTCCACCTGCCGGTCCGGTTGCAGATACTGGTGAAATGAGCTGCGCGTGAGGCGTCGATCAACTAGCTCGACACAGCCAATCTCAATAATGCGATGGCCTTGGCTCGGCTCTAGGCCGGTGGTTTCGGTGTCCAGTACGATCTGTCGCATGCTGTCTTATACCAATGACATCAATGGTTTTCGGTTTTAGGTCGGGTGGCGGCCCAAAACGAGCCAAAATCTCAAGAGGTTTCGGTCTACCCTGTTTTCTTTGCCATCTTGGCCTTTTTGTCCATCTCGGCAATGCCACGATTGGCGAGCCTGTCGGCGGTTTCGTTCCCGGGGTGGCCACTGTGCCCGCGCACCCATTGCCAACGCACCCGATGCCCGGTCAGCGCGCGGTCGAGGCGCTGCCACAGGTCCTGATTCTTGACCGGCTCGCGCGCCTTGGTCAGCCAGCCATTGCGCTTCCAGTTGGCCATCCAGCGCTCCACCCCATCCTGGACGTAGCGCGAATCGACCGTGATGACCACCTCGCTTGGGCGCTTGAGCGCCTCCAGCGCCTGGATCACCGCCATGAGTTCCATGCGATTGTTGGTGGTCATGGGCTCCCCACCACAGAGTTCTTTCTGGTGCTCACCCGCGCGCAGCAAGGCGCCCCAACCGCCCGGCCCAGGGTTCTTCTTGCAGGCCCCGTCAGTAAAGATCTCGACCGCTTTAGTCATAACTGGACTCCCGAGCCGTGGGCTTGACCGCTCGACCCGGCAGCAACGACGGTCGTGGTTTCCAACTCGAGCGCAGCGGTGTCACCGCCGACAGCCGTTTGACCGCGCGCACCGCGTAAACGCCACCAAACACCGGCCAATACCGGCTGCCGAGCGCATCGACCCAGTCCAGCCGCGTGGTAAAAGCGCGCCGCCAGGGGGGGCGAAAAACCAGCATGCGCCGAACCTCCACATGAAAGCCGATCAGCTTAAGCCAGTCGCAGACGCGAAACAGCGTCAGCCGCGAACCGCACCAAGGCACGACACCGCGCCGTCGCGGCCATACCCGTCGCACGCCCCAGGTGCTAAGCGGATTGAAACCGAACAGAAACACTCGTCCATCGGCAATCAGCACCCGCTCCACTTCGCGCAGCACCCGGTGCGGATCGGGCGAGAAGTCCAGACTGTGCGGCAGCACCACGGCATCCAGGCTATCGGAGGCGAAGGGCAGTCGCGTCAGCTCCGCGCGCAGCGACAGGTCGCCACCGGGATTCGTGACCATCGAATTCTCGGCCGCCGGCTGCAACAAGAACTGATGGCGGATGCGACTTGCAGCGAGTGCGTCAGCAAACGGCTGCCGGGCACCGACTTGGAGCAGAAAATACCCAAATGCATCCTCGAGTAACTCCTCGAGACAGCGCGCCTCCGCCTCCGCGACACCGCGCCCGAGAGGGCTGCGATACCATGCATCGAGAGAGATCAGCGGATCGGCCGCAACGCCATCGCAGTCTTTCATGGAACCTCGTCAGGCAAGAGCAGAGAAGAACGCCACAGCATAACGCGCCTGTGGGGTCTTCGCAGAACCGGGCGCGCGAAAGGACACCATTGCAACGACTGGCAAGCATCCGGGTATTCCCGTATAGTGCAACGACTTATCCACCGAGGCCGGATTTGGCGTCATCGACGCGCAACACTATCAGGCCTCACGGACAAACCTCGTCGTTAAGCCCTCATGCGGAGGATCAGTGCGTGACTCTGACAGGACACTCTGCCCAAGCACCACTCTCTGGCCCGGCTCATGTCGACCCGGTTCGTTTATATACGAAGGCTGATCATCCCAGGCTGCCGGGTTCCGCTGGCCGCGCCAACAAAGCGAACAGACGCACCGGAACCAACATCATGCGGTTGTCGGCCCTGGTAGTCGCCCTGCCACTTGCCATGACAGGGCTCGGCGGCTGCGTCTCCAATCCCACGCGGGGTTCCGCCTTGGCGGATAACATGGTCGATCAGCCGTCACGCTCGGTATCGGCGCGCGAGTACGGCTTCGTCCGCCCCGCCATTGATCCACAAACCTTGGCGCAAAATACGCAGCGCCGCTCCGCTCGCCCCGGCACATCATCTCGCAGCATCAGCGGCGACCCCTGGCAGCGCATTAGAAGCGGTCCCAGTCTGGGCATTGCGCCAAACCCTCGAGTGAGCCAAAGCCTCAAGCAACTGGCGCGAAACAAAAAGTACCTCAACCAACTTGCTGACCGCGCGAGCCCCTATCTCCATCTCATCCTCACCGAACTTGATCGCGGCGGTCTACCAACAGAACTCGCGCTACTGCCGGAAATTGAAAGCCGCTACAACCCCCGCGCCGTCTCCCCCATGAGCGCAGCTGGCATGTGGCAGTTCATGCCCTACACCGGAAAGCAAATGGGGCTCGAGCAAAATGGCTCCTACGACGCCCGCCATGATGTACTGGCATCCACTCGCGGAGCGGTGAAGTATCTGACCGAGCTAAACCAGACCTTTGACGGCGACTGGGCGCTGACTCTGGCCGCCTACAACTGCGGCCCCGCGCGCGTCCAGGCGGCCCAGCGGGCCAATAAGCGCGCTGGCAAACCGACCGACTACTGGTCGCTCGACCTGCCGCGCGAGACCGAGGACTATGTGCCCAAGCTCCTCGCTGTCATCAGTATGGTGCAAAATCCCCAGCGTTTCGGACAGCGGCTGCCCGTTTTGCCCGCCGCCTCACCGCTCGCCGCAACCACAGCCCGGGCACCGGCTGGCGGAAACTCCTGAGACTTATTTGAACAGGACGCCCCAGGCGGCAAGAAAAACGCATTATTTTCGAATTTCGCTGGACCTTTTGTAAAAACAGGTCTAGCCTACGAACTAAGGCGTCGCCTGCGATGCTCGATAACCGCCTGGGTATTTTCTTGAGCCTAATTAGTACCCTGGGGGCATAATGTAAAGGCTGTTGTGCATGCCCGCCCACGAGCGGGAAGCCTGAAGCCAGCGCGAGTGCCCCCACTTGAACCCCTTGGTTCAAGAACGAAGGTCGGTACCGGCAAACGCGGGGGGCGCCGTTTTTTTACCCACCCAACTTTCTTTTTGCCCGGCTTTTTATCCACCTGGTTTTCTGTCTGCCCGGTTTTTTCCGCCAGGCGAGAGAGCATGATATCGCCTCAACCCCCTTCCAGCCCCTCCTCATCCATCCCAAACCTTTCCGCACGACCTGCGCTCAGACGCAAGTTACGCACCAAGCGCCGCGCCTTAAGTCAAAGCATCCAACGCCAGCACGCACATCAGGTCGCCGCGCGCATTCTGCGCCTGCCAGGCATCGCGCGGGCACGTTGCATCGCGCTATATGTGCCGACCGACGGTGAACTCGACCCCAGCCCGATCCGCGCCAGACTCGCACGCGCAAGCACCACCTGGTATCTGCCAGTAATCACCTCCCTAGCCCCACCTCGACTCGCGTTTTACCCTGACCAGAGCGCTCACCGGCGGCGACGCAATCGTTTCGGAATACCGGAACCCGACCCACGCCGACAAGCCCCGATCAAAATCTCCTCGCTCGACCTGGTATTCCTGCCGCTGGTGGGTTTCGACCCAGACTGCCAGCGCCTTGGTATGGGGCTTGGCTTCTATGACCGCTGCTTCGGAGCCATTCGCGCAAGGGCGCACTGGTATCGCCGCCCGCGTCTGATCGGGCTGGCGCACGAGTGCCAGCGTGTGGAGCGCATCGAGACCAACCCCTGGGATGTGGCACTGGATGCGGTGGTCACCGAGCAGCGTCTTTATGTATGCGGCCAGCCCCAGAGCCGCTCATAGCGAATCGGAGACCGAATCGCGCCGGCACCCGCCATTTGCAAAACAAAAACCGCCATAGAGGCATTGTCGGGTTTGACCGAGTATTCCCATGCGCTTATACTGCGCGGCTGTAACGACAGACCTGCATCCAATGCTGGTGTCCAGGCTGTTGGCCCCAACCCGAGGGTCGGAGTTAACAGCCAGAAACGGATGAACCAGCACTCTTGCAGGCTGAACCGGAACTCAAGACGCGCAAAAAAAACGCAATGCTTTCTCAGCCGCGCCAGATTCAGCACCTTCTGCGCTGGCAGGGAATCATTGGTGTGATTTTGTTATTGCTAGCAGCCCCTTTTGGCCTGCCCGCCCTGGTCTCCGCCGGCGCGGGAAGTGCAGCCTGCCTGTTGGCCAATGCAGTTGCCGCGTTCTGGGTTTTTCGTTCTTATCGCGCGCAACAACCGGGCGCCTTGGTGCTGCGGTTCTATGGCGCTGAAATTGTCAAAATCACCTTGATTCTGGCGCTTTTCGTCATCGCTTATGCGGTGTTCGATGATTTGGTTTTGCCAATCGTTCTGGGCAGCTATCTGGCAGTTCAGACGTTACCAGCGCTGATGCCTGATCGCCGCAGCGACAGGACGATGTCAGGCCAAGGCTGATTTGATGTGCCAGATTTAATTTGACCAGATTTGCTTTGACCAGATTTACTTTGAGAGTTGATCGTAACTAGAGCCCAAGGCTGCAAAATCAAGACCTAGCCGATCAGCACAAACCTAATTAGAAACCCAGTTGAGAAGATCCCCACAGGGCCTCCCATGTCTTCACAATCAGCGATGACAGCACAGGATTACATCCAGCACCATCTGACCAACCTGACCTTTGGCTGGCACCCGGAGCATGGACTTAGCTTCGCAGAAAACAGCGCCGAGGCAGCTGAGATGGGCTTCTGGGCCATCCATGTCGACACCATGGCGTTTTCCCTGCTGCTCGGCGGCCTGTTTCTGTGGTTCTTCAAAAAGGTTGGAGAAAAAGCCACCGCCGGAGTTCCCGGTGGCGCACAAAACTTTGTCGAGTGGATTGTCGATTTCATCAATGAGAACGTCCGCGGTTCTTTCAGTGGGAAAAACCCCATGGTCGCCCCTCTGGCGCTGACCATTTTTGTCTGGGTGCTCTTGATGAACACCATGGACTTGATCCCGGTCGATCTGCTGCCCTTCTATGCCCAGCACTTGATGGCCGGAGTTGGAGCGGACCCGCATCACGTCTTCTTTAAAGTTGTACCGACTACCGACCCGAACACCACATTCGCCATGTCGCTGGTGGTCTTCTTTCTGGTCATCTACTACAGCATCAAAATCAAGGGCGTCGGCGGTTTTGTTGGCGAACTCACCCTGCAGCCCTTCGGTAAATGGGGCTTGCCGGCCAACCTGCTGCTTGAGGGCATCAACCTGCTGTCAAAGCCCGTTTCCCTGGCGCTGCGACTTTTCGGCAACCTCTACGCTGGCGAGATGATCTTCATTCTGATCGCGCTGATGTACGGTCACAACATCATCATGGACATCTCTGGCGGCGCGCTGCAGCTGGCCTGGGCCATTTTCCATATCCTGATCGTGACCCTGCAAGCCTTTATTTTCATGGTGCTGACCATTGTCTACCTCGACATGGCGCATCAGGAGCACCACTGATCCGGTGCACATCAGCCCGCGGGCATGGCGCCCGGTTCGGGTCTCTCAGAGTTTCGTTTCTGTTTAATTCATTATTTTCCAAACACCCATGGGGGACACAATGGAACTTGCACAAGCCGTTATATTCATCGCCGCTGGTCTGATGTTGGGTCTAGGTGCCGTCGGCGCTGCCATCGGTATCGGTGTGCTCGGCGGTCGCTTCCTTGAAGGCGCAGCCCGCCAGCCGGAGCTGATCCCGATGCTGCGTACTCAGTTCTTTATCGTCATGGGTCTCACCGACGCCTTGCCGGTCATCTCGATCGCCATGGGTCTGTACTTGATGTTCGCTGTCTGACGCCGCTCCGGCCAAGCGTTCCGCCGCAGGCCGGATCACAGTCACTCGTCTTCACGAGGCTTACGGATGAATATCAATCTGACACTGATTCTCCAGATGATCTCCTTCACGGCGTTCGTCTGGTTTTGCATGACCTATGTCTGGCCACCGATCATTCACGCGCTCGATGAGCGCAAGAAGCGCATCGCCGAAGGCCTGGCCGCCGCCGAGCGCGGCGCGAAAGAACAGGAACTTGGCCAGCAGCGCGCGCTTGAAGTGATGCACAAGGCCAAGACGGACGCGGCCGAGATCGTCAATCAGGCCCAACGCCGCTACAACGAGATTCTCGACCAGGCCAAGCATGACGCGGTTGCCGAGGGCAGCCGACTGAAGCACGCGGCTGAGGCCGAGATCGAGCAGGAAACCAATCGGGCGCGTGAGGAATTGCGCGAGCGGGTAGCGACCCTGGCCATGGCGGCCGCCGAGAAAATCCTCCAGAAGGAAATCGACGCAGGCGCGCATCGCGAGCTGGTCGAATCCTTCGGCAAGCAAATTTAGGGCGACATCATGGCTGGAGACTTCACCACCATCGCCCGCCCCTATGCTGAGGCGGCCTTTGCCATCGCCAAAGCAGAGCAGGCACTCGAGCCTTGGTCTGCGGCGCTCAATGCTCTAGGCGCCATTGCCAGCGACCCACAACTGCACGCCATTGTTGGGAATCCTAATGTTGGTCGCGAGCGCCTGTGCGAGCTGGTGCTGGCGATTGCCGCTGGCACCAACGGCAAGGAGCTTCCGGCTGGCCCGGCGAATCTGGCGCGCATCCTGGCCGCCAATGGCCGCCTGCCGGCGCTCCCGGAGATCGCCCGCCTGTTCGATCAGCGCAAAACCGCTGAGCAGGGCGTGCGCCAGGTGCTGGTGCGCAGCGCCTTCCCTCTCGATAAGGCCGAACAGCAGGGTCTGATGACCTCGCTCAAGGCGCATTTTGGTGCCGAGGTCGAACTCAGCGTCGAGGAAGACTCTAACCTGATCGGTGGGGTCGAGATTCGCGCCGACGATCTGGTCATCGACAGCTCGATCCGGGGCAAGCTACAGCAGCTCTCAAACGAATTGCAATTCTGAACGGAACACCGCCATGCAACTGAATCCTGCCGAGATCAGCGATCTGATCAAACAGAAAATCGAGCAGTTCGACATCAAGACCGAGGCGCGCGCAGAAGGCACCATCGTCAGCTTGACCGACGGTATTGTGCGTATCTACGGCCTGTCCGACGCCCAGTACTACGAAATGCTCGAGTTCCCGAATAACACCTTCGGCCTGGCGCTCAACCTTGAGCGCGACTCGGTTGGCGCCGTGATACTCGGCGACTACACCCACCTGTCTGAAGGCGACTGGGCGCGCTGCACCGGGCGCGTGCTGGAAGTCCCGGTCGGCGAAGGCCTGCTCGGTCGTGTGGTCGACTCCCTCGGCGCCCCGGTCGACGGTAAGGGACCGGTCAATTGCAGCGAGACCTCAGCAATTGAAAAAATCGCACCCGGCGTTATCCAACGCCAGTCGGTTGATCAACCCCTGCCCACCGGTCTTAAGGCCATCGATGCCATGGTCCCGGTCGGGCGCGGCCAGCGCGAGTTGATCATCGGTGACCGCCAGACCGGCAAAACCGCGGTGGCCATCGATGCCATCATCAATCAGAAACACACCGGCGTTAAATGTGTTTACGTCGCCGTCGGCCAGAAGAACTCCTCGGTTGCAGGCGTGCAGCGCAAGCTTGAGGAATTCGGCGCCATGGACCACACCATCATTGTGCATGCCGGTGCGTCGGATTCGGCCGCGATGCAGTTCATTGCTCCCTACGCCGGCTGCGCCATGGGCGAGTACTTCCGCGACAAGGGCGAGGATGCGCTCATCGTCTTCGATGATCTGACCAAGCAGGCTTGGGCCTATCGTCAGGTGTCTCTGCTGCTGCGCCGCCCGCCGGGCCGCGAAGCCTATCCGGGTGATGTCTTCTACCTGCATTCGCGTCTGCTTGAGCGCGCCGCGCGCGTCAATACCGACTATGTCGAGAAGCAGACCGGTGGTCGCGTGCGCGGCCAGACTGGCTCGCTCACCGCCCTGCCGATCATCGAGACCCAGGCCGGTGACGTCTCCGCTTTCGTTCCGACCAACGTTATCTCGATCACTGACGGGCAGATCTTCCTCGAAACCGACCTGTTCAACGCCGGTATCCGCCCGGCCATCAACGCCGGCCTGTCGGTATCTCGTGTTGGTGGCGCGGCCCAGACCAAGATCATCAAGAAGCTCGGCGGCGGTATTCGTCTGGCCCTGGCTCAGTATCGCGAGCTGGCGGCTTTCTCCCAGTTTGCCTCCGATCTCGACGAGGCCACCCGCAAGCAGCTCCAGCGCGGTGAGCGTGTGACCGAACTGATGAAACAGACGCAGTACTCGCCGATGACTACCGGCACCATGGCCGTGTCGTTGTTCGCCGCCAACGAGGGTTATCTCGACGATGTCGAAGTCAACAAGGTCGTGGCTTTCGAGCGGGCACTGCAGGGCTACATGAAAAGCGCGCACAAGAGCCTGATCGACAAGATCGACGAGACTGGCGACTACAGCGACGACATCAAGGAAGCCTTGCATCAAGCCATCAAGGACTTCAAGGCCAACAACACCTGGTAAGGCCATCCGGCTGGGCGCGCGGGTCTGATGGTCCCTGCGCCCAAAGCCTCAGTGCCCTAGATTCAACCAGGATCGCTTCAGGAACCCCTCATGGCTGGCGCTAAAGAAATTCGCACCAAGATCTCAAGCATCAAAAGCACCCAGAAAATCACGGGTGCCATGGAGATGGTCGCCGCCTCCAAAATGCGCAAAGCGCAGGAACGGATGCATGCCACTCGCCCCTATGCCGAGAAAATGCTTCAGGTCATCCGCCATCTGGCCAAGGCCTCGCCCGAGTACCGTCACAGCTTCATGGCGCAGGAACGCGAGATCAAGCGCGTCGGCTACATTGTCGTCTCCTCTGATCGTGGACTCTGCGGTGGTCTGAACACCAACCTCTTTCGCATGCTGACACAGGAATTCAAGCAAAAGCGCGTTGAGGGTATCGACACTGCTTTCTGCACCATCGGCACCAAGGCCCTGGGCTTTTTCAAACGCTTTGGCGGTGACGTCATGGCCGAGGCCGCGCAGCTTGGCGACAAGCCGCGCATTGCCGACATCATCGGTCCGGTCAAGGTGATGCTCGACGCCTTCGAGAAAGGCGAAATCGACGCAGTTTTCATCGCTTACAATGAATTCGTCAACACCATGACGCAAAAGCCCAGTCTGCAACAGCTGGTACCCATTGTGCCCGATGACGAGCCTTCCGCCTCCGGCCCGGTGTGGGATTACATCTACGAGCCCGACGCGCGCCTGGTACTCGACAATCTGCTAGCCCGTTATATCGAATCCCTGGTCTATCAGGGGGTGGTCGAAAACGGCGCCTGTGAGCAGGCCGCGCGCATGGTGTCGATGAAGTCTGCCTCCGATAACGCCGGCAACCTGATCGACGAACTGCAACTGGTTTACAACAAGGCGCGCCAAGCGGCCATCACGCAAGAGATCTCTGAGATCGTCAGCGGTGCCGCCGCCGTCTAGGCTTTGGCTCCAGCCAGTGTATCTGGCGCGCTCGTTTAACCCCTTTTTATCATTTTTCGTTATCGAACCCGCCGCAAGGCAGAAGAGAGGACAGCATTATGAGCTCCGGTAAGGTGGTGGAAATCATCGGTGCCGTCGTAGACGTGCAATTTCCGCGCGAACATATGCCCAAGGTCTATGACGCGCTCACAATCGACGCCACTGGCCTGACGCTCGAGGTCGAACAGCAAATTGGAGACGGCGTGGTCCGTACCATTGCCATGGGCACGACCGACGGCCTCAAGCGCGGCGTTGAAGTCAGCAACACCGGCGCACCGATCAGCGTACCGGTTGGCAAGGCCACGCTCGGGCGCATCATGGATGTGCTCGGCAAGCCCATCGACGAACTTGGCGCTGTCGGCTCCGAGGAGACTTGGCCCATCCATCGCCCGGCGCCCAAGTTCGAGGACCAGGCGACCTCCACCGAGGTACTGGAAACCGGCATCAAGGTGGTTGACCTGATCATGCCCATCGCCAAAGGCGGCAAGGTGGGTCTGTTCGGTGGTGCCGGCGTCGGCAAGACAGTGACGCTCATGGAGCTGATCCGCAACATCGCCGTCGAGCACTCTGGCTATTCGGTCTTCGCCGGTGTTGGCGAGCGTACCCGCGAGGGCAACGACTTCTATCACGAGATGAAGGACTCAAACGTCCTCGACAAGGTCGCCCTGGTTTATGGCCAGATGAACGAGCCCCCGGGCAACCGTCTGCGTGTCGCCCTGACCGGCCTGACCATGGCCGAGTTCTTCCGCGAGGAAGGCCGCGACGTGCTGATGTTCGTCGACAACATCTACCGCTACACCTTGGCCGGTACCGAGGTCTCGGCCCTGCTCGGGCGCATGCCATCAGCCGTGGGCTATCAGCCAACTCTGGCCTCGGAGATGGGTGCCCTGCAAGAGCGCATCACCTCCACCCGCACCGGCTCCATCACCTCCTTCCAGGCGGTGTATGTCCCGGCTGACGACTTGACCGACCCTTCCCCGGCCACAACCTTTGCTCACCTGGACGCCACCCTGGTGCTGTCGCGTCAAATCGCCGAACTGGGCATCTACCCAGCGGTTGATCCGCTCGACTCCACCAGCCGCATCCTCGATCCGAACGTGGTCGGCCAAGAGCACTACGACACCGCCCGCGCGGTGCAGGGCACACTCCAGCGCTACAAGGAGCTAAAAGACATCATCGCCATCCTGGGCATGGACGAGTTGTCCGAGGAAGACAAGCTGACTGTCTCGCGCGCACGCAAGATTCAGCGCTTCCTGTCGCAGCCCTTCTTCGTCGCCGAGGTCTTCACCGGTGCTCCCGGCAAGTATGTCTCCCTGAAAGACACCATTGCCGGCTTCCAGGCCATCGTCAATGGCGACCACGACGCGCTGCCCGAGCAGGCCTTCTACATGGTCGGCTCCATCGACGAGGCCGTCGCCAAGGGCGAGAAGATGTAAAGTCGCTGGCGGGTTCCCAGCTTTAAGCCCCAGGCTTGAGGCCAACTCCCGCCGCGTCCGCGCATCGACCGCCGTAACAGGGAGACCAGACACCAATGGCAATGACCGTACATGTCGACATCGTCAGCGCCGAGGGCGCTATCCACTCAGGCATGGCCGCCATGGTCTATGCGCCTGGCGAGATGGGCGAGCTCGGCATCGCGCCGCGCCACACGCCACTCATCACCCGCCTGAAGCCCGGCGATGTGCGGGTAGAGGACGACAAAGGCGACATGGAGCATTTCTACGTCTCGGGCGGCATGCTCGAAGTCCAGCCGGATGTGGTCACAGTGCTTGCCGACACCGCCATCCGCGCCCAGAACATCGACGAGGCCAAGGCACTCGAAGCCAAGCGCCGCGCCGAGGACGCCTTGGCTGGCAAGGCGGCCGAGTTTGAATACGCCAAGGCCCAGGCCGAGTTGGCCGAGGCGATCGCCCAGTTGCGCGCCATCGAGAAATTGCGCAAGATGCGCGCTAGCTAAGCTAGGCATCGCCATCTCCGGGGCGTGCGACCACCAAACCCTCGCCCATGGCGGGGGTTTTTGGTTTTTACAGCCACTTCATCACGCGATGGATTCAGACGGGGAGCGCCTGTCGACATGAAACTTGGAGTCGTCATCCTGGCCGCCGGCAAGGGCACGCGCATGCGCTCGGCCTTGCCAAAGATACTGCACCCTCTCGCGGGGCGGCCTTTATTGCAACATGTGCTGGATGCCGCCGAAGCCCTTGGGGCCGCGCGCATCTGCTGCGTTTATGGCCATGGCGGCGACCTGGTCCCCAAAACCCTGAAGGATGCCAACTGCACCTGGGTCGAGCAGAGCGAGCGGCTCGGCACCGGCCATGCCGTCTTGCAAGCCATGCCCAGCATGGCGGGCATGGATCGCATTCTGGTGCTCTACGGCGATGTGCCGCTCATTGAACCCGAAACCCTCAACCGCCTGGTGGCTGACAGCAATGGCAAGGCGCTTGGGCTGATCAGCATGCATCTCGATGATCCCAGCGGCTACGGGCGCATTGTGCGCGACAAACGCGGCCATGTGCTGCGCATCGTCGAGCACAAGGACGCCAGCGAGGCCGAACTGGGCATTCAGGAGATCAACACCGGCATCATCGTGGCCGACGCCCGTCGCCTTGGTGAATGGCTGACGCAGATCGGCAACAACAACGTCCAGGGCGAATACTATCTGACCGACGTCATTGGTCTCGCCACAGCGCAGGGTATTGAGGTGGTGACTACCCACCCGGAGGCCCCGCAAGAAGTCGCCGGTGTCAACGACCGGCTGCAACTTGCCGAACTCGAACGCTACCACCAGCGTCGCCTGGCCGAAACCCTGATGCTCCAGGGCACCACGGTGCTCGACCCGGCACGACTGGATATTCGCGGCACCCTGATCTGCGAGCGCGACGTCACCCTGGATGTGAACCTGATCGTCGAAGGACGGGTGCGCCTGGGGGCCAATGTGCGCGTCGGGCCAAATTGCCTGCTCAAAGACTGCGAGATCGGCGCCGGCAGCGAGGTGTTCGCGAACAGCATCGTCGAATGCGCCCACGTCGGCGCTGGCGCGCGCATCGGCCCCTTCGCGCGCCTGCGACCCGAGGCCGACATCGGCGACCACTGCCACATCGGCAATTTTGTCGAAGTCAAGA
Organism: Thiorhodovibrio frisius; assembly: GCF_033954835.1. Taxonomy (NCBI): domain Bacteria; kingdom Pseudomonadati; phylum Pseudomonadota; class Gammaproteobacteria; order Chromatiales; family Chromatiaceae; genus Thiorhodovibrio; species Thiorhodovibrio frisius. Next base: position 1,657,232 of record NZ_CP121471.1, on the reverse strand, counting down.
AATCCCGCATCGGTGAGGGCACCAAGGTCAATCACCTGAGCTACATCGGCAATGCCGAACTGGGCAGCCGGGTGAACATTGGTGCAGGCACCATCACCTGCAATTACGATGGCGCCAATAAGCATCTGACCAAAATCGGCGATGGCGCTTTCATCGGCTCCAACACCGCCCTGGTCGCCCCGGTCGAAGTGGGCGCAGACGCCACCATCGGCGCCGGCTCGGTGATCGCGCGCGAGGCCCCCGCCGGCCAGCTCAGCCTGACCCGCGCGCCACAGACGACCGTCAAGGGCTGGGAGCGACCACGCAAGAAAAAATAGGGCTCACCTCCCAGCCCGGAGTTGAAAAGGCGGCTGTTTCACGGCACAGCCACTCCCGCCCGCAAATCCGTCGTTTTTTTCTGACATCAGGTGACATCCATGTGTGGAATCGTCGGCGCCATTGCCCAGCGACCCGTCGCTGAGATCCTGCTTGAAGGCCTGCGGCGGCTCGAGTACCGCGGCTATGACTCCGCCGGCATCGCAGTGCTCTCAGAGCAGGACGAACTCAAACGACTACGCTGTCTTGGCAAGGTCTCGGCACTGGCGGATGCCTTGGCGCAGACCTCCCTGCCCGGCACCCTGGGCATTGCCCACACCCGCTGGGCGACCCATGGCGAGCCATCCCAACGCAACGCCCATCCGCATATCTGCCGCGAGCGCTGCGCCCTGGTGCACAACGGCATCATCGAGAACCACGAAAGTCTGCGCCAGCAACAGCAAAGCGCCGGGCATCGTTTCACCTCGCAAACAGATACCGAGGTGGTGGTTCACGCCATTCATGACGCCCTCGAGCGCGGCCTCGACCTGACCGAGGCGGTACGCGACTGCATCAAGCAACTCGATGGTGCCTATGCGCTCGGCGTGATTGACCGCCAGCACCCGGAGCAGTTGGTCGCCGCCCGCCTCGGCAGTCCGCTGGTGATCGGTGTCGGTTTCCATGAGCACTTCATCGCCTCGGATGTGCCGGCCCTGCTGCCGGTAACCAATCGCTTTATATTTCTCGAAGACGGCGACCTGGCCGAGCTGACCCGCACCTCGGTGCGCATCTGGGATGCGACCGGGCAGGAGGTCGAGCGGCCGGTGCGCACCTCAAGCATGTCGGTCGACGCCACCGAGCGCGGGCCTTACCGGCACTTCATGCAAAAGGAGATTTTCGAGCAGCCACACGCCATTGCCGAAACCCTCGAAGGCCGCCTTGGCGCCGACCATGTGATCCCCGCCGCCTTTGGCACCGAAGCAGAAACCCTGTTCGCGCAGGTGCGCTCAGTCACCATTATTGCCTGTGGTACCAGCTTTCATGCCGGATTGGTCGCCAAGCACTGGATTGAATCCCTCGCCGGCATTCACTGCCAGGTGGAAGTCGCCAGCGAATATCGCTACCGCCAGCACGTGGTACCGGAGCAATCCCTCTTTGTCAGCATCTCCCAGTCTGGCGAGACCGCCGACACCTTGGCCGCGCTGCAAATGGCCAAGCACAGTGGCTATCTCGCCACACTCGCCATCTGCAATGTGGCCGAAAGCTCCCTGGTGCGCGAATCCGAACTACAGCTACTCACTCGCGCCGGGCCTGAAATCGGCGTAGCCTCGACCAAAGCCTTCACCACCCAACTGGTTGCCCTGCTGCTGCTGGCGCTCGCGCTTGGGCATCAGCGCCGTCTGAGCCCGGAGCGCGAAGCCCATGCCGTCGAAGTGCTGCGCAACCTGCCGACTCAGATCACACGCGCGCTCAGCATCGACGAGTCCGTCGCTGATCTGGCCCAGCACTTCGTCGAAAAGCGGCACACGCTGTTTCTCGGGCGCGGCGAACAACACGCCATCGCGATGGAAGGCGCGCTCAAGCTTAAGGAAATTTCTTACATTCACGCCGAGGCCTACCCAGCCGGTGAACTCAAGCACGGTCCGCTGGCGCTGATTGATGAGGATATGCCAGTAGTCGCGGTCGCGCCCAACAATGCCCTACTCGAGAAGCTCAAATCCAATCTTGAAGAAGTCCGCGCACGTGGCGGGCAGTTGTTCGTCTTTGCCGATGACAGTGTCGCCTGGCAGCAGGCCGAGGGTGTGCATCTGCTAAGACTGCCGGAAACCGATGATCTGATCGACCCGCTGGTGTTCACCATCCCCATGCAACTGCTGGCCTACCATGTCGCCGTCCTCAAAGGGACGGATGTCGACCAACCGCGCAATCTAGCCAAATCCGTTACCGTCGAATAGTCCGTCTAACCCCAACGCCTGCCGCTGCCCACCCGAAGAAAAAACCCTGGTCAATTGAACTCTTTGTAGTCAGTCAAATAAGACACCGACATCTCCGCTATCTTGAAGCCTTTGATCGAGCAGTGTAGCCTTTCAGCCTGAGCCATTGGAGGCCATCCGACGTCGGCTTTGGAGCGACACCGGTCGCTTCAGGCAAGCGCAATCTTTACCACTGCCCGATTCCCTTATGGACAGCGATCACATCAACTGCATCGACAAACCTGAGATCATCGCCAAGATTCTCACCAAGCATTTCAAGGCGCGTGGAACTCTTTGCGTGTCGACCATTGGCGGCGATTGCAAGGCCAACTCCAAAGTGGTGGATAACGACCCCTTTGCGGAGTACTTACTGCTCGATGCCTTACCGAGCGACGTCGGCGAGACCATCGAACATGCAGACAAGGTCGAACTCCGCGGCTCGATCGAATCTCTCTACAGCTGGTTCCACCACACCGGCAAGCTCGAAGTGATCGTTGAGGATGGCGAGCGCTACTACGAGATCCCCTACCCCGAAAAACTCTTTCAGTTACAGCGGCGCAACTCCTTTCGCACGCACCTGCCCACGCGGCTCACGGCAACCATGACCGGCGAGCTGGAAAACCCAGCCGCCGAGCAAGCACACCCATTTCGTGCCATGCTTCAGAACCTGTCGGCCACTGGCGCCGGTATGTCGGTCAGCGGCAAAACTGCTTCTTTGATCAGCGAGGGGACCAAGCTTTATCAGAGCCGCATTCGAGTTCCAAACATTCTTGATGTCACCGTCGATGCCGACGTCCGCAACTGCCGCCCGGGCAATACCGAAGACGAGTTGGTTCTGGGTCTGGAGTTTCTATGTCTGTCAAGTAAAGACGCCCAGAAAATCACCCGTGCCGTCATGGAGATCCAGCGGCAAGTACTGGCCGATCTGGACGACTAAGGTCGACACTCTGTTGCACGATGCCTTTGCCTCGCCAAATTTTTCTGGCTCATTTTTTTCTGGCCCATTTTTTTTTGGCCCATTTTTTTTTGGCCCGGTATTTTCTGGCCGCTCGGCTAGCCTCCCTTGCCGGGCGCCGAACCGCTCTTGCGCGCTTTGATCATCTGCTGACCGACAGCCTGATGAAGCAACTTAAAGGTGCGCCTCTGAGCTTCCTGATTGGTGGTTTTGGGCTCTCCGATCAGCCCAAGCCTGGCCTGAAAGTACGCCAAATCAGACTGCAGTTGAATCATCAGCAGGCGGCGCTGAATAATTTCTTCGCGCGTATCCGGGCGCTCGGCAATGTTTGGTGCCAGCGCGGCTTTGACTGCGGGTGTTTCGCTCATTTTTTGCTCGGCTGCTCCGGTCTGGTCGCTCATTATACCAATCGCAAACGAATGGTTTTCGGTTTTGGGTCGGGTGACGGCCACGGGGTCTCGGCGGCCCTTGATCGGATCAGGGATGCCGCCGGGAAGCCTACGGGGAGGTCTTCACGGCGTCCCCCCTGGCCGTCACCCGGCCCAGAACGCGCCGAAATCTCAAAGGGTTTCGATATACCATCCCCGAACCCGACACTTTTCTCCCGTCTGCCAAAAACGATCAACTCATGAGCGCGCTCCTTGAGCTTTTTCACGACTCTTCCGCCTTCAATGGTGGCAATGCGGCCTTCATCGAACAGCTCTACGAGCGCTACCTGCGCGACCCCGCCAGCATTGAGGCAGACTGGCGCGCGCGTTTCGATGCGCTGCCCCGGCGCGCAGCCGATGACATTGGCCACCAGCTAACACGCGTTCGCCTGACAGCACTGCAACAGGGATATGACAACCCAGTCTGGTCACCGCATGGGGCTACTCAAGCCGCCCCCGCCCGCGATGGCACATCCGAGTTTAGCGCCACCAAGCAGGCTGCCGTACTTCGATTGATCAATGCCTACCGCAGCCGCGGCCATCAACTGGCCAACCTCGACCCGCTTCGTCTACGCCCACTGCCCGAAGTGGCCGACCTGGAGCCCAGCCAGCACGGTCTGCTCGACGGCGATCTCGACCGGACCTTTCATAGCGGCTCCCTCTATGGTCCCGAACGCATGCCACTGCGCGAGATCATCGACCGCCTCAAACGCAGCTACTGCGGCAGCCTTGGCTGCGAGTACATGCACATCACCACCACACCCGAAAAGCGCTGGCTGCAGAAGCGTATCGAAAGCTACCAGGCACGCCCGGAACTCACCAACAAGGCCCGCCGCTGGCTGCTGCAACTGCTCACCGCCGCTGAGGGCATTGAGCAACACCTGCACCGGCGCTATGTCGGACAAAAGCGCTTCTCGCTGGAAGGTGGCGAGGCCCTGATCCCGCTGCTCGATGAACTCATCCAGCGCGCCGGACGCGACGGGATACGTGAAATCATCATTGGCATGGCCCATCGCGGTCGGCTCAATGTGCTGACCAATATTTTGGGCAAGCCGCCGCAGGATATTTTTGCTGAATTCGAGGGCAAGGTCGCCCTCAAAGCCGGTCAGCGCGCCGGGGACGTCAAGTACCATCTGGGCTTTGCCACCGATGTCGACACCCCCAGCGGGCCGGTGCATCTGGTGCTGGGATTCAATCCATCGCATCTGGAGATCATCAACCCGGTGATCCAGGGCTCGGTGCGCGCGCGCCAGCGCCGCCGCAACGATCGGGACGGAAGCCAGGTACTGCCGGTGCTGATTCATGGCGACTCGGCCTTTGCCGGTCAGGGCGTGGTGATGGAGACCCTGCAACTGTCGCAGACGCGCAGCCATGGCACGGGCGGCACAATGCATATCATTATCAACAACCAGATTGGCTTCACCACCAGCAATCCGCTCGACACCCGCTCAACCCTGTACTGCACCGATGTGGCAAAGATGGTCCAGGGGCCGGTATTTCATGTCAACGGCGATGATCCAGAAGCGGTGATTTTTGCCACCCGCATGGCGCTCGATTTTCGCAATCGATTCAAGCGCGATGTCTTCGTCGATCTGGTCTGCTACCGGCGTCTCGGCCACAACGAGGCCGACGAGCCGGCCGTCACCCAACCGCTGATGTATCGCAAGATTCGCCAGCATCCGAGCGCGCGCACCCTCTATGCACAGCGCCTGATCGACACCGGCGGGCTGACGGCTGATGCCGCCGAGGCCATGATGGCCGACTACCGCCACGCCATTGAGCACGGTCTGGTCGTCACTCGACCAGTACTGTGTGACATCACAACAAGCCAGCGCACCAACTGGCGTCGTTTCACCGACCAGTGGACCACAACCTGCGACACCGGTATGGCGCTCGCCAGTCTAAGGGATGTTGGCGAACGCCTGCTGCCCCTGCCCGATGGGTTCGAGCTGCATCCGCGGGTGGCCAAGATCTGGGCCGAACGGCGCCAGATGGCCGCCGGCGAACAGCTCATCAATTGGGGTTTTGCCGAGAACCTGGCCTATGCCAGCCTGCTTGATGCGGGCATGCCGGTGCGCCTCTCGGGCCAAGATACCGGGCGCGGCACCTTCTTCCACCGCCATGCAAAAATCCACTGCCAAGCAAGCGGCGATGACTACAGCCCTTTGCAGCACCTCAGCCCTGACCAAGGCGCTTTTGTTGCCATTGACTCTATCCTGTCAGAGGAGGCCGTGCTGGGCTTTGAATACGGCTTTGCTACGGCTGAGCCCGACGGGCTGACGCTGTGGGAGGCCCAGTTCGGCGACTTCGCCAACGGCGCCCAAGTGGTGGTCGATCAATTCATCGCCTCCGCCGGCACCAAATGGGGCCTGCAGTGCGGCCTGGTCATGCTGCTGCCGCACGGACTCGAAGGCCAGGGCGCTGAGCATTCGTCCGCCCGGCTGGAGCGCTATCTGCAACTTTGCGCCGAGCACAATATTCAAGTGTGCGTACCCACCACCCCGGCGCAGATTTTTCATCTGCTGCGCCGTCAGATGCTGCGACCCTATCGCCGCCCGCTGATCGTGATGACGCCCAAGAGTCTGCTCCGGCACCGACTGGCGGTCTCGGCACTTGAGGATCTCGCTGAGGGAGGCTTCCAGCCACTGATTTCGGAATGTGACCCGCTGCCAGCAGACAAGATCGAACGAGTGATATTCTGTAGCGGCAAGGTCTATTTCGATCTGCTCGAGGAGCGCCACACCCGGGCACTCGAGAATGTCGCCATTGTGCGCATCGAGCAGCTCTACCCCTTCCCGAAAGAGGACTTCGCGGCGACCCTGGCCGATTACGCTCATGTCGGAGAGTTTATCTGGTGTCAGGAAGAAGCCCAGAACCAAGGCGCATGGGATATGATTAAACACCGTTTTCAACCCCTGATCCGCGCCGGAAAACAGGTCTATTATGTCGGCAGGCCCGCATCTGCGGCGCCCGCCGTTGGCCATCGATCCATTCATCTCGAGCAGCAACAACGGTTGATCGACGAGGCACTGACCGGTCGCATCAACCCCAGCATGAACCACCACATTGACCGAGTCGCTCAAGTCGCATGACAACCGAGGTGCATGTCCCCGTCCTTCCCGAATCGGTCGCCGATGCCACCATACTCGAGTGGCACAAGGCTCCCGGCGACCCAGTGCGCGCCAACGAGAATCTGGTTGACCTCGAAACCGACAAAGTTGTCCTGGAGGTGCCAGCACCTTGCGATGGCATTTTGCGCGAAACCCTGGTCAAGGCCGGAGAAACCGTCACTGCCAGCACCCTGCTCGCGCGCATTGACGAGACCCAGCTAACCGATCAACCACCTGATCAAACAGCCGACCAACCAGACAATCAGCCGGCCGATCATCCAATCGAGCACCCAGCAGGACCCGCTCGAAACCCATCCACTGACATCGCAGCGTCTGACACCAAGCCTCATGCAGCCGACGAGGACGCCCCCGCGCCAGACCCGCTAGGGCTCATGGCGCCAGCCGCCCGGCGCCTGATCAAAGAACTCGGTCTCGACCCCACGCAAATCTCCGGCAGTGGCCGCGATGGACGCGTTCACAAGGCCGACGTACTTGCCTGGCTCGACCGCCACGAGGCGACCGATCCCCAAGCCGACGCTGACCAGGCCGCTTTTGGTGGCGACGCCAGCACCTCATCGCCAAGTGCCCAGCCCCGTCAGAGCCCGCTTCCCCAGCAGGCGATGTCCGCCGAGACGCGGCCGCAACAGCGCGTACCCATGACCCGCCTGCGCGCGCGCATCGCCGAGCGCCTGCTTGAGGCGCAGCGGCAAACTGCCGCGCTCACCACCTTTAACGAGGTCGACATGAGCGCGGTCATGGCGCTGCGCCATCGCTACCGCGAGGAGTTCGAACAGCAGCACGGCACGCGCCTCGGCATCATGGCATTCTTCGTCAAGGCGGCGGTCGCCGCACTGCGGCAGTTTCCGCTTGTGAATGCCACCATCGACGGCAGCGACATTCTCTATCAGGGCTTTTATGACATCGGCATCGCCGTCAGCACCGAGCGCGGCTTGGTGGTACCCATCCTGCGCGATTGCGACCGCCTGAGTCTGGCCGAGATTGAAAGCGGCATTGCAAGCTTTGGCGGCAAGGCCCGTGATGGCAGCCTGAGCTTCGACGAATTGACCGGCGGCACCTTCTCCATCACCAACGGCGGCGTATTTGGGTCCATGCTGTCAACGCCCATTATCAACCCACCGCAAAGCGCTATTCTGGGCATGCACAAGATCGAAGACCGCCCGGTTGCCATCGACGGACAAGTTGTCATTCGCCCAATGATGTATCTCGCGTTATCCTACGATCATCGGCTGATTGATGGACGCGAGGCGGTGCGCTTTCTGGTGGCCATCAAAAACACCATTGAAGACCCGGCCAGACTCTTGCTAAATCTTTAACCCTGAAACAACAGCTTCAAGTTCCCGGATTGCCGGAATCATAGGCCCGAGTTCAAATGCCGCCATCTCGCCCTGATCAGCAAGCGACTGCCCTTAATCCCGCGCGCTCCGTGCGTGCCTTTGCGCTAGAGGAAACTTGCCGCCAATGAAGGTCATGATCCGTGTCGACCGCGTCGCCGCGATCCTTGCCGGCTGCGACTGCTATGGCGATCTGATTGCCGAGGTGGACCCGCGCGAGCTGAACCTTGATGAGCGCAACGCCTTGGCACTCGCGCCCGAGCAACAAGGCGTCACCGATCTGACCGCACCCTTTCCGAGCCCCGGCAGCTACCCCACACCGCCCGAAACCGCCACGCCCGATATCCGCGCCTGGTTGCGCTGGCGCATTAAATGCGCGCGCATTCACGAGCAGGCCCTGATCAATCAACAGGCCGAATGGAAAGCCCAGGCCGACGCCTATATCCTTTACTGGTCGCAGCATCCCCCAGAACGCTTCATTCGCAAAGACTGGCCGGCCATCTACTTTAGCGCTGCCCTGCCCGCCGCAGACGCGCACAGCCCGCCCCTGCCCGAGCGCGACGCCGCCGAGGAGCTTGAACGCATCGAGCAGGCATTGGCCGATAAGCTCGATCAGGCGCGCGAGCTTGCCGAGCAACGCAACCGCGACATGGAAAAGCACAAGGCCCAGTCCGCCGCCCGGCGGCAGGCATCCCAGCAGCGCCGCGCCAAGCAGCTCTCCGCCTGGGTCGAAAACCACATGGACGACAACGCCAAGGCCAGATTCAAGCTCAATCTGCTGCCGGAAGATGAAATTCTCGACGCCATCCGCGCAACCGCCTATCAGCCACTTGATGGCTTTGAGCGATACCGGAAAATCCGCTTCGACGACATCACCCATGGCGATCAGTGCATCGACGGCCAGAGCCTCGATTGCGACACCGATGAGTCAAACCATCTGAGCGCGGAGCAATTTGAACGTTTCCGTGCAATCGATGCGGCTGCACCCGAGGGCGCCAAGCTCAAGGCGCTGATTCATAGCTGCGCCTGCGAGACCTGCAACGCCGGGACCATTCGCCGCAGCGTACAGGTGGTCATTCCTGTCGGCGAGCTACTGTTCAGCCGCGAGTACGCACTTGATATTGGCAGCCAGGTGCCCCCCGAGCCGCCGCGCACCGAGCATCAAGACAACCAGCAGCAGAGCCCCGTGTCTGCGGCAACGCCAGTTCCAGCCGACCACAGCGGACCCGTGCCCGACTGAGACGCGCAAGCACATCCCGCTCAGGCTATCTCTTATGGCCCATCTCTACCTTGCCGTCACCGCGCACGGCTATGGGCATCTGGCTCAAGTAGCCCCTGTCGTTCATGCCTTGAAGGCGCGCCTACCCCGGCTGCGCATCAGCTTGCAGGGCAACCTCAAGCCCGAGATCGTGCGCGCCCGCCTGCCACAAGATGTCGCGCTCATTCCCCATGCCGCCGATGTCGCGCTGCCGATGGATGGCCCGCTGACGGTTTGCTGGGAACAGGGGCTTGCACTCTATGAGGCATTCGAGGCCGATTATGACCGCCATCTCGCCCACCAGATGGACCTTCTGGCCGACGCGCGCCCGGATCTGGTGCTGGCCGACATTCCTTGGCTCCCACTTGATGCCGCGCACCGGCTCGGCATCCCAGCCGTGGGCCTGTGCTCGCTGAACTGGCTGGATATTCTGCGCCAAAGTCCGCTCGGTGATCGACTCTCCTCCGCGCTGGTGGAGCGCCTGCACACCGCTTATGCCGGGGCCGAGCTGTTCATCCGCCCTGCCCCTTCCATGCCCATGCCCTGGCTGCCCAACGCCATCTCCGTCGGGCCTATGGCGCAGTTGCACCCGCGTGATCCCGAACGCCTGCGCGCCCGGCTGGGGCTGGCCGAAGATCAGCGGCTGATTCTGATGCAATTCGGCGGCACCGGGTCGCTGCACATTGATCCCGGCCCCCTTGCGCGCGCCCGCCTGCAACTGCTCACAGCCGACCCCAAGCTCGCCGACAGCTCTGCGGTCAGTCCTATTGGAGGCGCTGGCCCCAGCATGCTCGAGGCGCTCGCCTCCTGCGATGCCATGATCACCAAACCGGGCTATGGCAGCTTTAGCGAAGCCGCCTGCCATGGCATTCCGGTGCTCTATGTGCCACGCGATGGCTGGCCGGAAACCCCGGCACTGGTCGACTGGCTGCACCAGCAGGTAACAGCGGGCGTAATCACCCCAGAACAGCTCGCGCGCGGCGACATGGTCGGGCCAATCGAAGCGCTGCTGGAACAGGCCCGCCTGGATGCCAGGAAGCCGGTGGTCCCGACCGGGATCGAGCAGACAGTTGAGCGGCTGCTACCATGGCTGCAACCCTAGCCGGACGACACTTGCCCTGCCGCCCCAGAGGATGAAACCGATATTTCGCGGTAAGGCTCAGGACGCAAGGGCAGACTCGTCGGCCGCCAGAGCCTCGCGCGCCCGCGCCACGGCCGCGCGCACTTGGTTAGGCGCGGTGCCGCCGAAGTGATCGCGCGCGGCCACCGAGCCTTCGAGGGTCAGGATATCGAAAACATCCTCGTCAATGGCAGCAGAAAAGCCGCGCAGCTCCTCCAGACTCAGATCTGCAAGATCGCGGCCGCGCTCCACACCCAAAGCCACCGCCCGCCCGACGATCTCGTGCGCATCGCGAAAGGCCACGCCTTTGCGCACCAGGTAGTCGGCCAGATCGGTTGCCGTGGTGAAGCCCTGCAGGGCCGCGGTGCGCATGCGCGCGTGATTGCAGCTCAGCGCCCCCATCATGTCGGCAAACACCTTGAGCCCACCACGCAGGGTATCGACAATGTCGAACAGGGGTTCTTTGTCCTCTTGGTTGTCTTTGTTATAGGCCAGCGGCTGGGCTTTCATCAGTGTCAGCAGGGCGATCAAATGGCCAAAGACACGGGCGCTCTTGCCGCGCAGCAACTCGGGCACGTCGGGATTTTTTTTCTGCGGCATAATCGAAGAACCCGTGCAGAAGGCGTCCGAGAGTGTAATAAAGCCAAACTGTGCCGATGACCAGATAATCAGCTCCTCGGAAAAACGCGACAGATGCATACTCAAAATGGCCGCCGCAGCACTGAATTCGATGGCGAAATCCCGATCAGAAACGGCATCGAGCGAGTTCGCCGCCGGGCGGTCAAAACCCAGCAGGCGCGCGCTGTAGTCGCGGTCGATCGGATAGGTGGTCCCGGCCAGCGCGGCAGCCCCGAGCGGCATCAGGTTGATGCGCCGACGCGCGTCGCGCAGACGCTCGACATCGCGTTCGAGCATCTCATACCAGGCCATCATGTGGTGGCCAAAGGTCACCGGCTGCGCCGCCTGCAAGTGGGTGAAGCCGGGCAGAATGGTCGCTGCCTCGCGCTCGGCCAGGTCAACCAGCACCTGCTGCAGGCGGCGAATGGCGCGACTGATCTCGTCCACCTCCTCGCGCAGCCACAGGCGAATGTCCGTCGCAACCTGATCGTTGCGCGAGCGCCCGGTGTGCAGGCGCTTACCAGCATCGCCAATCTCGGCAGTCAAGGCCGCTTCGATGTTCATATGCACATCTTCAAGCGGCACAGACCAGCTAAACTTATTTTGTTCAATGCGCGTTTTGATGCGCTCAAGACCGGCAACAATGGCGTCACATTCGCTGTCGCTCAGAATGCCCTGACGAGCGAGCATGCGCGCATGCGCCTGAGAGCCCTGAATGTCCTGCCGATACAATCGGCGATCAAAACCCACCGAGGCGGTAAAGGCCTCGACAAACACATCGGTTGGTTCATTAAAGCGCCCTGCCCAGGGCTTTTGGGTAGACTCTGTCTGCTGCATGACATCCGCCAGAAGCGATAATTAAAGTTCGGCGCGCGGCGACAGCAATGTCTGCGCACGCCAGAAGTGCAAAATTCGGTTGCGAAATAGGTGCCAGACGTCACCACAATAAGATGAAACGCCCATCCCAGACAGACCAGCCAACCACTGGCCAGGCGCCAGGTGCGCGCCATGAAGGAGCCGCAAGCGCCGCCGGCGATTCCAAACCCCCGGCACGGGCCAATCTGCTGCCCGATTTCTGTAGCCTGCCGATGGTGCTGGGTGTGGTGGTCTACGCCGAGCTGCTAGCGATTTTGATCACCCTAACTTCCCCGCAGCCGCTAGCGACATTCTGGACCAGAATGGGGCCGCTGTCAGTCTTTGTGCAGTTGATCGCGCTGCTAAGCGCGGCACTGATGTGCGCCGCCCGGCCAAGGCTGGGGCACATTGATGCCCGCCTTGGCGTCCTGGGCGCGCTGGTTATCATCATCGGCTCAAGCGCGGCCATCACTGTCGGCGCCACGCTGCTGATTCCGCCGGAAATGGCCCGACGGCTGTTTCCAAAGGATGGTCTTGCCGGACTGATGATCCGCGCACTTTGCATCAGCGCTATCGTCGGAGCGCTCTTCTTGCGCTACCTCTATTTACATCAGCAATGGCGTTTCCAAGTGGAGGCGGTTGCGAACGCACGCTTCAAGACCCTGCAGGCGAAGATTCGCCCGCATTTTTTGTTCAATAGCATGAATACCATCGCCAGCCTGACGCGGAGCAATCCCAAGCTTGCCGAGGAAACAGTGCTTGATCTTGCCGATCTGTTCCGTGCCTCCCTTGCGACCGAGGCCGATACCGCCACCTTGAGCGAAGAGTTCGAGCTAGCCCGGCGTTATCTCAATATCGAGCAGTTGCGTCTGGGTGAGCGCATGCGCGTCGATTGGGATATCCAACAAGCACCAGGCGAGGCGCTCCTGCCACCGCTGATTTTGCAACCTCTGGTTGAAAATGCCGTTTACCACGGAATTTCCCCATCCTTGCACCCGGGCTTTATCCGCATCGGCGCGAACTACCACCACGGACAAATTCATGTCACCATCGTCAATAGCCTGCCGCTGGCCGGGAACCACCCCACACAGCGACATCAAGGGCATCAGATGGCGATTGCCAATGTCACGCAGCGGCTGGAAGCCATGTTCCCTGGCACCGCCAGCCTGCGTCACGGCACCAGAGGCCAGGATTACCAGGTGAGACTCGCCTTTCCCCACCCATGGAGACGGGCATGAAGATACTTCTCGTCGATGATGAAGCACATGCACGCGAGCGCCTGCGGCGCCTGATTGCTGAGTTCAACGGCGACTACCAGATCGTCGCCGAAGCGGACAATGGCGCCGATGCTGTGCGTCGTTGCAGCGAGGCCAGCGCCGACCTGGTGCTGCTCGACATTCGCATGCCCGGAATGGATGGCTTGAGCGTTGCCGAGCATCTGGCGCAGCTCAGTCCACCACCCGCAGTGATTCTGATCACCGCCTATCCGGAATACGCGCTTGAGGCGTTTGAGCATCAGGTCGCCAATTATCTGGTCAAGCCAGTGCGTGCCGAGCGGCTGCGCGAAGCACTCGAGCGGCTGCATGTGGTCACCAGACCACAGCAACAAATGGCGGACGAGGATGCGCCGGCCTGGCCACGCCGCCACCTGAGCGCCCAATATCGCGGCGGTGTGCAAAGAGTCGCAATCGAGGACATCCTTTTTCTACAGGCCGAGCAGAAATACGTCACCGTTTATCATGGCGGCGGCAAAATGCTGCTCGATGAATCCCTAAAGACCCTGGAGGAGGAATTCCCCGAGCGCTTCCTGCGCATTCACCGCAGCATTCTGGTGTGTGCTCGGCGCTTGATCGGGCTTGAGAAAAGCCCTCAAGGCGGCATTCTCGCTGTCCTGGATGGAAGCGACCAGCGCCTGCCCGTCAGCCGCCGTCATCTTCCGAGTGTGCGCCGCTTTCTGCGCGCAAGCTGAAATCAGGATTATCGCTGCGGCCCCCCCCCGCAACTCGCTATACTTCACCCTCGCACTTTTATTCTGGCCCTTCTGCATCGGACCCCCTTGTCATGACCGAGACTCTGAAAATCGCTACCCGCAAATCCCCGCTTGCCATGTGGCAGGCCGAGCATGTCGCCACCGCCCTTGGACGCCTCTACCCGGAACTCAAGGTTGAAATCATCGGCATGACCACCCGTGGCGACAAGCTGCTTGATGCACCATTGGCCAAGGTCGGCGGCAAGGGATTATTCGTCAAGGAACTCGAGCAGGGCATGCTCGATGGCGATGCGGACATCGCGGTCCATTCAATGAAAGATGTCCCGGTCGGCTTCCCCGAGGGGCTACACCTTGCCGCCATTCTGGAGCGCGAAAACCCCCACGATGCCTTTGTTTCCAATAGCTTCGCGAGTATCGACGCCTTGCCCCAAGGGGCCTGCGTGGGCACTTCAAGCCTCAGGCGCGAATGTCAACTTGCGGCCCGGCGCCCAGATTTGCGCATCGAGCCGCTGCGCGGCAATGTCAACACCCGGCTGGCCAAACTCGACGACGGCGTTTATGACGCCATCATTCTCGCCGCTGCGGGTTTGATTCGCCTGGAATTTGGCGAGCGAATTCGTGCTGTCATGCCGCCGGAGGAAAGTCTACCCGCCATTGGCCAGGGAGCCATTGGCATCGAGTGCCGCAGCATGGATGAGCGCGTCAATGCCCTGATCGCCCCGCTGCATCACCAGAACACGGCCGAACGAGTACTGGCCGAGCGCGCGATGAACGAGCGACTCGATGGCGGCTGTCAGGTGCCCATCGCCGGCCATGCGATCCACCAAGACGGGCAGCTTTATCTGCGCGGTCTTGTCGGCACTCCTGATGGCCAGCGCATTCTGCGTGCCGAGGAACGCGCCGCCCCCGAGCAAGCCGAGGCGATGGGCCGTCGGGTGGCCGAGTTGCTACTCGACCAAGGCGCCGATGAAATCCTCAGTGCACTGGCCGAAGAATGACAAACCCGACCCGCAACCCGAAACCCAGCGGCAATCTGCCCGACGATATCCCCTGCGACCTGAAGGGCCAGACCATCCTAGTCACCCGGCCGGTCGAACAGGCGCCGCATCTGTGCGATCTCATCCAGCAGGCCAATGGCGAAGCGCTGCTCTTTCCGACCGTCAGCATTCGCCCGTCCACCCATGCTGAGAAGGCGAAAGCGCGGATGGCCGAGCCCTGGGATCTGCTGATTTTCATCAGCCGCAATGCGGTCAATTTCGCGCTAAAACTCCTGCCCGGCAGCCAACTCCCACCACCACCGCCCGCTGGCCCCATGATCGCCGCCGTTGGTGCTGCCACCGCCGCAGCGCTGGGCGATGCCGGGCGTCCGCCAGATTTGATCCCCAGTGCGCATTTTGACAGTGAGGGCTTGCTCGAGCTGCCCGAGCTGACGCATGTGCGCGGACGACGCATTTTGATCGTCCGCGGCGAAGGTGGCCGCCCAATGCTTGGCGACACCCTGGCCCAACGCGAGGCCGAGATTGTCTATGCGGAGGTCTATTGTCGTGGCCTGCCCGAGCAAGACGCCACCGAGCAGCTGCCGCGCTGGCATGAAACTCTCAATCTGCTCACCGCCACCAGTGACGAGGTGCTCAACAATCTGCATCGGCTGGTGCCCGAATCGGAACACCCCTGGCTGCGCAGCCTACCGCTGGCGGTTTACAGCAACCGCACCGCAGCCCGAGCCATGGAGCTTGGCTTTCGCACCGTGGCCGTGGCCTCAGAGTCGAGCGACCCGGCCCTGCTTGATGCCCTGTGCCGACTGGTGCAACGCGCGCCGCGCTGAAACTCGCACGGCTGCTATACCGAAACTTTTTGCGATTTCCGCTCGTTCTGGACCAGGTAACGGCCACGGGGCCGCCGTGAATACTTCCCTGTAGGCTTCCAGGCGGCGTCCTGGCGCCGAGACCCCCGTGGCCGTCACCCGAGCCAAAACCGAAAATCAGTTTGCGATTGGTATAAAGCTGACTAACGAATATCCTCCGGCTGATCCTTGCGCAGGTAGGCTTCTTCCTCGGGGCTCAGATCCACCTTATCAAAGCCGGTCACCATCGGCATGACGTGGTCGCGAAAGGAATGGCCCGTGGTCAGTATATAGACGTGAATAAACACAAAGGCCAGAATCAGGAAGGCCGCAGCCGTATGCACCTGAGCGATAGCACCTAGCCACAGAGGCGCGTCTGGCAGATTCCGCCAGGCGAAATAAAATAAATATAACAGCCCGGTGATCCAGATGGCCGGGAACAGCACGATCTTCAGCATCAGATAGGCCAGCGCCTGCAGCGGGTTGTGCTTACGCCAATAGGCTTTGCGGTAGGGATGACGCTCGCCCTTGAAAATGCCATAGGCGTAGAACCGTAGCACCCCCCACATTCCTTGCCAGGTTGGAATGAAATGGCGCCAACTGCGAGTGGTGAACAGCCAGAACACACTGAAAGCCCATAGCAGCAGCAGCGTCAGCGCCGCCCCCGTATGCAGAGTGACCGCTGTTCTAAAGCTCATCAGATTGTGAAAACCGTGCAGTCCAAAACCGGTGATCAGCAAAACCAGAATCAAAAGCATCTGCAACCAGTGCCAGAAGCGCTCGAACAGACTAAAGATTTTTACCCTAAAAATAGCCATTACTCCTGCTCTCCCTTGGGTGAAAAAATGCGGACCAGGCTATGAATGATAATGCCCGCGAGCGTGCCGCCGACCAGCAGGGTGCCAATGATATCCAGCCAGTGATTGTGATCACGCCCAGGCAGATAAATCCCTTCCACCGACGCCATACGGCTATTTTTTGGCTGATGACAATCGCGGCAGGCCAACGCGCTCTCCTTGGGCGCAACCATGTGAGTAATGGGCCACCATGACAGAGTCTCAATAAAGCCAAAATCGCCGGAGTAGTCCAGCCCGAAATCCGCCATGCCCTTGGCAATAGCCGCATTCATATCGTAATTGCCCCAATAGGCAGTTTCATCCTCGCCCCAAAGGTTGGTATACACCAGTGTCCCCCGGCCTTTGTCATAGGGCTGCCAGGTGTGCATGCGCTTGAAAGGCCAGATACGGGATTCTCGATCCTCGCGCGAGCCACTAAAGCCGTTTATCTCAATGAATTCGGCATTGGGATCAAATTCGGTGTCGATGGTGGTATAGCGCATCTGGCCGTCAAACCAGGCATATTCCGGAATCACGTTCTCATCGTAAGTAAAGTCGCCCTTGATCGACTTGTAGGTGTAGCGATGCTCACCATTACCCTGAATATAGCCTTCTTCATGATAGCCTTCGCCATCGCGGGTCTTACCGGAGGTGCGCCAGTCCCAATTGACGATCGTTGCCACCCCGCCGCGCGCAAATTCCGGAATATGGCAAGCCTGGCAGGCAACGCTCTGAATGTGGTCATTGAGCTTGAAATTCGCCAGTGAATTGACAGGATGCGGCGCCAGACCGTGACAGGACTCGCAAGTCGCCACATCAGGACGCATGCCTGGCTGCCCCGTGCCCTCTGTGTCCTTGGAAATCACATGGTAGCGGCTGCCCGCCCAGATGTGCCGGTTGGTGACATGACAGGCGGTGCAGGCAAAGTTCAGTCCATCGACACCCATGTGCACATCAAGCGTGCGCGGTGGCTCTTTCAGGGCGCTCGAGAGATCGCCATGCTTCACGTTATCGCCGCCACCGCCATAAAAATGACAGGTGCCGCAGTTTTCGCGCTGGGGTAGGTCGACGCTCTTTGCTGAAGCCGCCAGATCGATGGGCGGCCTGTCCGCAAACATGACCGAGCAAGCCGCGTTACCCGGACTGTTGGGCGTTTTGTAATAGTTGCCAGTGGTCTCGTGGCAGACCAGACAATCGATCTTGGTCTCGTCGCTAAAGTCAAAGCTCTCGTCCTTCCATCCATAGCCCGCGTGGCACTGGGCGCACATGCCCTCGTTGCCGCGCGAATTGGTGCAGAAGTTATTGACCAGATACCGCTTACCCAGTTGCTGGCCAGTGTCGGGATTCACATAAGACCAGGTCCAGTGGATGTTCTTCATGAAATGCTTGCCGGTCTCGGTATGGCAGCCAAGACAGGCTTTGGTCACATCCGATCCGGTCGCAAAAGGACCTTGAAGTTCCGGGAATTTGGCGTGATCCGCAGTGCCGCCCTGCAAAGGACCAGATAGTTGCGCGCGACGATCCGGGTTGATTGGCGGCGTGGGCCAGCCATCACGCGCCTGCACCTGCGGCACACTCAGGAAGGCTGCTAACATTGCTGTCATCAGCGCTAAGCAGGAAAACATCGTAATGTGACGCATGCAATCAACTCCCCAGGCCGCTTGGCATCGATATTGCTGGAACATTCCGGAGGGTTGCCAGCGTGCCGTTAGACAACAGCGTTTCCGGAACAGCGAGTCCACAGCCAAAACCATAGCATCGTCGAAGATCGCATGGATGTCAGTGACTTCGCGCAACCGAGACGCGAATGACCCACGCCAGACAACAACAAGAGTGAACTGCCGGGTAGTTGGCAAAATCTGATTCCTTGCCTGGCTAATTTGTTCAACATGATCAATACTTTCAGGTAGAATAATGCGCCAGCACGAAAGGGATTTCCAAGATCACACAGCAGTCAGCCCGATCTTAAACTTCGACCTTTTTCAAGGTTTTTACCTGCGGCTTTTAACCGGTTGTTTATTAACAACTAAATTATCACCCCATTCCTGGCTCCCCTAAGGCTTTCCCCACCATGATGATGTTGCGACCCAAATCCGCCATTGCCCCGCGTCGCCAGGGCCGCCGGATTGATCTGCTGAGCGCGGTCCTTGTCTTTGTGCTGATCGCGCTCCCGGTGTCGCTGCTCTACCAGATTTCGGTGCATTATCTCGGTGATAATCCAGCCGTCGCCGTGGTCGATATGCTGCGCACCGGCGAGCCCTAGAACAGAGATTGCTGCTCCCGGCTCTGGCGCACGAGAGCCGCCGCACGCTCATGCCTGCCAGCCCAACTCAGGACGATCACCCCGAACAGTCGCGCCACTGCGGCGCATGGTCACAAAAGAACCGCTACCGGCTGATCGGGCTGCGGGCACTCTGGCCTCGCCGCAACCGACTCGCTGCGGTCTTGCTGCTGACACTCGCACCCTGCTGGCAGACAACGCTGGCACTGCCAGCCGACCCCTTCCCTCGCCCGCCGGCGCTGCAACCGGCCATGCGTTTCTGGATGCGGATTTATTCAGAGTTCGACATTTCCAGCGGACTCATCCACGATAGCCGCGACCTGTCCATCTGTTACACGCCGCTGTACCTGAACCGGGGCGCCCCTTTGGCCTCGCAGAATCGGGTGATCGAGGAAACCATCAGCCATTACCGTGCCGCCATGCTGGCCCTGGCGGATGGCAAACGTGCCGACCTCAATGCCTTCGAGCAGCGCTCACTTGAGCCCTGGCGTCGCCGCGGCGGGACGCCCGAGGAATTACGCGCCGCAGCAGAGCGCATCCGCTTCCAGCGGGGTCAGGAAGATCGTTTTCGCGCCGGACTAAAGCGCGCACAACCCTGGGTGCACCAGGTTGAGGCAATCTTTCGCGCGCAGGAGCTACCCGTCGGTCTGGCCGCCATTCCCCATGTAGAGTCCTCCTACAACCCCAAAGCTATTTCCAAAGTCGGCGCCGCTGGTCTCTGGCAGTTCATGCCAACCACGGCACGGCGCTATATCCGCGTCGATGAAGAGGTTGACGAGCGCTATGACGTAATCAAGTCAACGCACGCGGCTGCCAACCTGCTACAACATAATTACTCTGTGCTCGAACACTGGCCACTGGCCATCACCGCCTACAACCATGGCCTCGCCGGCGTGCGCCGCGCCGTGCGCGCGACCGGCAGCGATGACATTGTCCGTATCATTGATGAATACCAGGGCAACCGTTTCGGCTTTGCATCGCGCAATTTCTATGTTGCTTTCATCGCCGCCCATGATCTGTCCGTGGCGCCGGATCGCTATTTCCGCCAGCTTGACCCGGACAGTGCGCTCAAAATCGCCGCACCGGCTTACCTGCCGGCACCAGAGCTTGCCGAGTTTCTCGACATCAGCCTGCACGACCTGCGCGCGGTCAACCCAGGGATGCATCATGATATCTGGAACGGCAAGCAACTCATTGCCCGCAACGACCTGCTGCGTCTGCCGCCTCCCATCCAAAAGCCCGTCGCCGAACGCAAACTCGCCGAGTTTGCCGCCCGCTACGGGTTCGATGGCCAACTGCCGCTGACCTATTACGATCTCAGCTATGGGGAATCCCTGTCGGGCATCGCCAGCCGTCTCGACACCAGCGTCAGCGAACTGGTGGCAATGAATGACCTCGATGATGCACATCAAGTGCAGACCGGCCAGCGACTGCGCATCCCGACACCAAATGTCCCGCGGCCGCTTGGCACCAGTGCGGCCTTCTTGCTGCCGGAACTGCTTTCGCTGCAAGAACCGGAGCAAGACACCTTGACCATTGCCGCCGCCGCGAGCCGGCGCGCCCCATCACCGGAGCAACCGCCGGAAAAGACCAAGCAGGAAACCAAGCAGGACACACCACAAATCATCGCCGACGCAGCCGATACCGGAACCGATGTCGAGCACTTCGACGCCGATCCAACAACGGCCGCACCCCTGGCCGAGACACAGCCTGATCTGGCCGCAGACCCGATTGACTACAGCGTCTCCACAGATGGCAGTATCGAAATTCAGGTGGCCGAGACACTGGGCCACTACGCCCAATGGTTAAAACTGGAGGCCAGTCAGATACGCGGCAAAAACGCGCTTGGCAAGGACAAATCGCTAATCATCGGCCAGCGGCTGCAACTGGATTTTAGCCATGTCTCGCCCGAGCAGTTCGAGCAGGAGCGCATCGCCTTCCATCGCAATCGCCAGCTCGATTACTTTGCCCAGTACCGCATCACCGGCGTGACCGAGCACCTGATCCGCCAAGGCCAGAGCCTGTGGGATATCGCGGTCGAGACCTACCATATCCCGCTCTGGCTGCTGCGCCAATATAATCCGGATATTGACACCAAAACGGTCCTGCCGCTGGATCAGCCGCTCTATGTTCCAATTGTCGAAACCCGGCTGCAGCCAGGAACCGCACTAACCGCCGCTGGGAGCTGATGAAACCCACCGCCCCCGCAGAGCGAGGAACAAACGCTTGTGAGCCCGTTCCTCGCCCCTGACCGTGCGAGCCGACTACACCATCACGCCAGGCGAGAAGCTGTAGCTATCCAGAATATTAACGTAGTTGGCACGCTCGAATTCCGCCGGGTTGGGGATGGCCAGCGCGCTCATGCGCCCGCGCATGTCGCTGACGGACTCGAAGCCATGCTCTTCCATCCAGTGCTCAAGGCCGGTCAGCATTTTGGGGATTTCGCCCGCGCCTTTTTTCAGCAGCACGCTGCACAGGTGCACCACGTCGGCACCGGCAAGCAGCAGCTTGATGACATCCTCGGGGGTATGGATGCCGCCGGTCGCGCCGATGGACAGGTTCTCGACCCGACCGTAAAGGATGGCGACCCAGCGCATGGCGAGCAGCGCCTCGGCGGAGGTGGACGGATGCAGGCTGGGCTGCAGGCGCAGGCTGTCGATGTTGATGTCGGGCTGGTAGAAGCGGTTGAACATGGCCACGCCATCGGCACCGGACGCGGCGAGTCGCTGCACCATGTTGCCGACCGAGCTGAAGGAAGACGACAGCTTCATGTTGACCGGGATTTTGATCTGGCCCTTGAGTTGCTTCAGTAGTTCGATATAGCGGTCTTCGACCTGCTGACCGTTTTGATTGATATCCGCGGCGATGTAATAAACATTCAGCTCGAGTGCATCGGCGCCGGCCTGCTCGAGCTGTTTGCCATGCTCGATCCAGCCGCCGGGGGTGACGCCATTGAGGCTGGCGATGACCGGAATATCCAGCGCCTCTTTGAGCTTGCGCAGGTTCTCCAGGTACTGATCCAGGCTGGTGCTGAACTCCTGCCAGTCGGGCAGAAAGCCATCATCGGCTTCGGCAAAGCCGGTGCTCTGGTTGATCAAAAAACGGTCCATGCCCTCGGACTCGGCGCGGATGGCTTCTTCAAACAGGGAGTACATGATCAGCGCCGAGGCGCCGCCGTCTTCCAGCTCTTTGGACATATCGACGCTTTTTGACAGCGGCGAGGCCGAGGGCACCAGCGGGTTTTTGAGGCTCATGCCCAGGTAGGGGGTGGTTAAATCCATGGGTGTTTCTCCGGGAAAAAATTAGGCGTTCTGAATCCTGAAACCGAGTGCCAGACGCGCAGCCAATCCGCGTCCGGCACCCGGTGAGCCGAGCCGGCCCCTTACGACTTCTGCTCAGCCGGCTTATCGACGGGCTTGGGCGCCTTCTGCACCGCCAGATGGGCCATCTGCTCATAGAGCGAGAAGCGCGTCTCGACATGCTTCTGCGCCAGGGCCAGGAAGCGCTCAGCGGCGTCCGGATGGGTGCGGTTGAGCACATTGAAGCGGTGTTCGCTGTAGATGTAATCCCGATACGGAACGCTCGGTGCCTTGCTGTCGATGTGCAGCGGATTCTCACCCTGGGCGGTCTTGCGCGGATCGTAGCGGAACAACGGCCAATGCCCGGAGTTGACCGCCATGTCCTGCTGGCGCAGATTGTTCGACAGGTCCGCACCGTGGGCGATACAGGGAGAGTAGCAAAGCAGCAGCGACGGCCCGTCGAAGGATTCGGCCTCAATGAAGGCGCGCAGGGTATGCACGTCCTTGGAACCGAAGGCCACCTGACCGACATAAACGTTCTCGTAGGCCATGGCCATCATCGCCAGGTCTTTCTTGAAAGTCGCCTTGCCGCCGGCGGAGAACTTGGCCACCGCGCCCATGGGCGTGGCCTTGGAGGTCTGACCGCCAGTGTTGGAGTAGACCTCGGTGTCGAGCACCAGCAGGTTGACGTTGCGCCCGGTGGAGAGCACATGGTCGAGGCCGCCATAGCCGATGTCATAGGCCCAGCCGTCGCCGCCGACGATCCACACACTGCGCTTGACCAACTGCTCGCAGGTGGATTCAAGCGAGTGCACGTCGATGCTGCCTTCCATCGCGGCGAGCTTTTTCTTGAGCGCATCGACCCGTTCGCGCTGCTCAAAAATGCCGGCCTCGGTGGTCTGATCCGCACTCAGCAGGCCATCGACCAGATCCTGACCGATCTTGTCCGCCAGCTTCACCAGCAGTTCGCGCGCCTGCTCGGCCTGCTTGTCGACGGCGAGGCGCAACCCGAGACCGAACTCGGCATTGTCCTCAAACAAAGAGTTGTTCCAGGTCGGGCCGCGGCCATTGGGGTCAGTCGTATAGGGCGTGGTCGGCAGATTGCCGCCGTAGATGCTTGAGCAGCCAGTGGCATTAGCGATCAGCATGCGATCACCAAAGAGCTGGGTGGCAAGTTTCACATAGGGCGTCTCGCCGCAGCCGACGCAGGCACCGGAGAACTCGAACAGCGGCTGCATCATCATGGCATGCTTGATCTTGCCCGAATCGAGCTTGGTGCGGTCGTACTCCGGCAGGGTCAAGAAGAACTCCCAATTGGGTTGTTCCCGATCATGGATTTCCTCCGCCGGCACCATGTTGAGCGCCTTGCGGTTCGGGTCCTTGCGGTCGCGAATCGGGCAGACCTCGACGCAGATTCCACAGCCTGTGCAGTCGTCGGGCGCGACCTGATAGGTGACGTGATAGCCCTCGGGGAAGTCCTTGCCCTTGATGGGCACGTGCTGGAAGCCCTCCGGTGCCTTGTCGGTCAGCCCCACCGGATACACCTTGGCGCGAATGGCCGCGTGCGGGCACACCATAGGGCACTTGCCGCACTGGGTGCAGAGGTCTTCTTCCCACTTGGGCAGTTGCAGGGCGATGTTGCGCTTCTCGTACTGGGTGGTCCCCGTCGGCCAGG
The DNA here is from genome assembly GCF_033954835.1 of Thiorhodovibrio frisius. NCBI lineage: Bacteria > Pseudomonadati > Pseudomonadota > Gammaproteobacteria > Chromatiales > Chromatiaceae > Thiorhodovibrio > Thiorhodovibrio frisius. Next base: position 1,633,345 of record NZ_CP121471.1, on the reverse strand, counting down.
TGCCATCGCAGGGCATCAGGCTGACCGGGAGTTGATTGCCCTTGCCGGCGATCAGCGTAGCCGTCACCCGCTGTACAAACTCCGGTGCCTGGGCGGGCACCACCGGCGGGCGCTCGAAGGCACTACTAGCCTGGCCGGGAATCTTGACTTCATGCAGCCCAGCGATACTGGCATCGATGGCGGCATAGTTGCGATCAAGCAGATGCTGGCCTTTCTTGCCATAGGTCTTCTCAACCGCTTTTTTGATCTGCGCGATCGCCTCATCGCGCGGCAGAATGCCGGAAATCGCAAAGAAGCAGGTCTGCATGATGGTGTTGATGCGCCGACCCATGTCGGTCTTGGCGGCAATGCCGTAGGCATCGACAACATAGAAGCTGATCTTCTTGTCGATCATCTGCTGCTGCATGTTCTTGGGCAGATCGTCCCACACCTTGTCCGCCGGGGTCTGGGAGTTGAGCAGGAAGGTCGCGCCCGGGGCGGCCTTCTCGAGCATGTCGAAGCGGGTGATGAAGGTCGGCTGATGGCAGGCGACGAAGCTCGCCTCATGCTCGCCGATCAGATAGGTGCTGTTGATCGGCTTGGGGCCGAAGCGCAGATGGGAGACCGTCATGGCACCGGCCTTTTTCGAGTCATACTCGAAATAGCCCTGGCCATAGTTCGGCGTTTCCTCGGAGATGATCTTAATGGAGTTCTTGTTGGCCGAGACGGTGCCGTCCGAGCCCAGACCATAGAAGACGCAGTTGGTCACGCCCTTGACCGCATCGGGCTGGAAGCTCGGGTCCCACTCCAGATTGGTCTGGCCCACATCGTCGATGATGCCGACGGTGAAACGGTTCTTCGGCTTGTCCTTTTTCAGCTCATCGAACACACCTTTGACCATGGCCGGGGTGAACTCCTTGGATGACAGGCCATAGCGACCGCCGACGATGTAAGGCATCTTGGCAATGCGCCCTTCGCCGACGCCCTCCGCCATGGCCGTGATCATGTCCTTATACATGGGCTCGCCATCGGCGCCCGGCTCCTTGGTGCGGTCGAGCACGGCGATCTTCTGCGCCGTGACGGGCATGACTTCAAGCAGTCGCGGCACGTCGAAGGGCCGATACAGCCGGACCTTGATCATGCCCACCTTCTCGCCTTGGGCGACCAGATGCTCGACCGCCTCCTGGGCGGCGCCAATGCCGGAGCCCATCAGCATCACCAGCCGCTCGGCATCGGGCGCGCCGACGTACTCAAACAGCTTGTACTGGCGTCCGGTCAGCTCGGCAAAGCGGTCCATGCACTTGACCACGATGCCGGGCAGCGCGTCGTAGTAAGGATTGACCGTCTCGCGGCCCTGGAAATAAACATCCGGATTCTGCGAGGTACCGCGAATGATGGGGTGGTCAGGATTCAGCGCCCGGCCACGGTGCGCCTTGACCAGCTCCTCGTCGATCATGGCGCGAATGGTCTCGACCGGCAGCTTGGAGATTTTTGTCACCTCATGCGAGGTGCGGAAGCCGTCGAAGAAGTGCATGAAGGGAATGCGCGACTCCAGCGTCGCCGCCTGGGCGATGAGCGCGAAGTCCATCACCTCCTGCACCGAGGACGAGCTCAGCATGGCATAGCCGGTGGCACGGCAGGCCATCACATCCGAGTGATCGCCAAAAATCGACAGCGCCTGGGCCGCAAGCGAGCGCGCCGAGACATGAAACACCGTCGGGGTGAGTTCCCCGGCGATCTTATACATGTTCGGGATCATCAGCAGCAGACCCTGGGAGGCGGTGAATGTGGTCGACAGCGACCCGCCCTGCAGCGCGCCATGAATGGCGCCGGCGGCACCGCCCTCGCTCTGCATCTCGACCACATCGGGGATGGTGCCCCAGAGGTTCTTGACGCCGAGCGAGGACCACTCGTCGGCCCACTCGCCCATGTTGGACGACGGCGTAATGGGGTAAATCGCAATGACCTCGTTGGTCATATGTGCGACATAGGCGGCGGCTTCATTGCCGTCGATGGTTACCGTTTGCTGTTGCGACATGATCAGTCCCGAATGCTGGGTTGACGGATGAGATGAATTGGTTCAGTGGCAGGCAACTCGCTCCCAATCGCCATGTTTCCAATCGCCAGATTGGCTGAAAAACATGCTTCAGCGCAAATCTGACCAAACACGGACACGCCCGACCGGAGCATACCGGCGAGCGCCGTCACCTTGTAGCTGCGGAAACTGATGATCCTCAGACTCGCTGAACGCTTTGATGCAGTGCCTACTGGGATGCCTACTGGGATAGTGGCTGCCTGGGATAGCGGCCTGCGCGGCGGCCCAGAATCGTGATCCCGGTCGCCTTGCGCCCCCATCCCAAGGTTGCCAATATAACGCGGATGGCACGGCTTTTGACCCCCTTTGAGCAAGCTTCTTCCGATAATCGCGCAAGCGCGTGACGCCGGTCAGTATTTGCCCCATCAACCCCTGTGCTGCGGAACTAGGCCCGAAACCCGCGCTGGAACGCGCACCGCAGCTGGCAAATCCCCCGAAATCACAACCACCGACCCCAAGCGACAGTCCTTCCCCCGATGCAGGCTACCGAGACCGCAACCAACGACATCCCAGACAGCCCCGGCCTGTATCTGCGCCGCATGACCCTGCACGACCTGACAGCCGTGCTCGCCGTCGAGCGTGCCGCCTATCACAGCCCCTGGAGCCAGGGCATCTTTCAGGACTCACTCAAGGCCGGCCATTACTGCATGGTGCTCGAACAGCCGGTCTCATGCGAGTTGATTGGCCATGGCGTCATCATGCTCGTGGTCGACGAATGCCATCTGCTCAATCTCTGCATCCACCCCAGCCACCAGCGCCAGGGACTCGGACGTCTCCTGCTCAGACGCCTGCTCGCGATCGCCAGACAGCGCCAAGCCGCCTCCGCCTTTCTCGAAGTGCGCGCATCCAACCGCGCCGCCCTCGCCCTCTACCAGGCCGAAGGCTTCAACGAGATCGGCCTGCGCCGCGGCTACTATCCGGCCGTCAAAGGCCGCGAAGATGCCATCGTCATGGGCTGCGCGCTCTGATGGCCTTATTTGGAATGGTCATTTCGGAATGGCCGTTTTGGCGTGCCAGCGACGAGCGTGGAGCATCACATCACACCAGAAACCCCAGCACGCAATGCCGCCGGGCTCGGTTTTCTTACAAATTGCAGATCAAAACTGCAAATTGTAAGAGCCTGCAATGCTTGATGATCTGCTTTGAAGCGGCGGCCACCGGTCAGCAGTTGATCGATCTCCTGCGCGAATCAGTTAAATCGAACCTGGAACCTTGTAATTTGTAAATAAATTGACCCGGACTGCTGGAACGCCATCGACCGGGGCGCACCGACCAATGGTGCTACCTCGATGCATGGCGAATGCTCCCGTCGCGCGCCGCGGGGCGACGCCATCTGCGGCAGTGCTGTCGCCATCGACCGCGGGTTCCATGACCGCGATCAGGGCTAAAAGCAATATTTGCAACAGGGCCGCCGTTGTCGCGGTTTAGCCCTCGAACTTGCCCGAATCAACGAGAGTCGCTAACCTCCTAGTCAGCCAAACTAGAATGAAGCACACGCCATGAATCATCAATCTGTTTCCAACGAGCAATCGCCCCAGACCGCGCACAGCTGGAAGCTTCAAGACGCCAAGGCGCGTTTCAGCGAACTTGTCCGTCTCGCGACCGACTCCGGACCGCAGCATGTCACGGTGAACGGTCAACCCAAAGTCGTGGTCTTGTCCGAAACAGAATACGAACACCTGCGCGGACAGGCCACCGGTCAGCAGTTGATCGATCTCCTGCGCGAATCCCCCCTTGCCGAAGTCGACATTGAGCATGCCAGGGTATCGGGGCCGGTGCGGGACGTTGCCCTATGACCGGATGGATGCTCGATACCAACGTCCTATCGGAATTGCGGCGCCCGCGACCTGCGCAAAAGGTGATCGCATTCATTCGCGGGCTGCCCCTGTCGCAACTATTCGTTAGCGAGGTCACCTTCGCCGAGATACGCTTCGGGATAGAACAATTGGGCGACCTCAAGCGCCGCGCTGAAATCCGACTGTGGCTGCAAAACCAACTCCGTCCGATGTTTCAGAATCGTGTGCTACCCATCTCGGAGGATGTCCTGGTGCAATGGCGCCTGATCATCGAACAGGGCCGCAAAGCCGGCCACACTTTCAGCCATCCGGATGTTCTGATCGCCGCCACAGCCGCCCACAATGGTTTATCAGTCGTCACGCGCGATACCACGGATTTCCTGGCCGCCGGCATCAAGACCATTAACCCCTGGCAGAGCTAAGGCGACCCCGATTCCTCAACCAGGACTTGATGCTACTTTTCTGCCGGAAGGATTTTCCCCAAGCAATTCGCCTTGGTGGGGCACGATGGAGAATCAAGCCGTAGGATGGATAAGCGAAGCGCATCCACCAATGCCAGCTAGAGCCAAACACCCATACCGGCTACCATCTCGCCCGCCAGCATTCGCCGTCCACGCCGGCGCATCCACTCCAGCCCCCTGCCCCTAACCGAAAGGAGTCTTCCCCCATGATAACCATCGCAGCCCCCGCGGCCTGCCGCCTTCCCCGTGCCCTCCATGCCCTTTGCGCCCTGCTCATCCTGGCGCTGCCGCTGCCCGCCCTGGCGGAAAAGGGCCTGCTGGAGGTCACCTCCAGCCCAGGCGGGGCCAAGATCTACCTGGACGGCCAGCGCAAAGGCAACACGCCCAAGCAACCGGGCAAGGCCCTGGTGCTGGAACTGGACGAAGGCGAATACCGCGTGGAGGCCGTCGTCGAAGGCAAGCGCCCTGGCAAGACCAGCCAAGAGGTCTTCGTCGCCGCTGGCGCCATCCAGCCGGTGCACCTCGCGCCAGTTCTTGGCCCCGAGATGGTACGCATCCCCGCCGGGCGCTTCCTGATGGGCTGTCAGCCCGGCGAGGCCGAATGCAGCGACTATGAAAAGCCTGCCCACCAGGTCAGCGTGCCCGCCTTTGAGCTGGGCAAGACCGAGGTCACCTTCGCCGACTGGGACGCTTGCGTCGCCGATGGCGGCTGCAAGCACGAGCCGGAAGACGAGGGTTGGGGTCGGGATGACCGCCCGGTCATCAACGTCTCCTGGGACGATGCCCAGGACTACCTCCGCTGGTTGAACCGCAAGACCGGCCAGGCGTATCGGTTGCCCACCGAGGCCAAGTGGGAATACGCCGCCCGCGCAGGTACCACCACCGCCTTCAGCACGGGGCGCTGCATCAGCACCCGCCAAGCCAACTACGACGGCAACAGCGATTACAACGACTGCGGCGCCAAGACCGGCGTGTATCTGCAGAAGACCCAGCCCGTGGGCAGCTACCCGAGCAACCCCTGGGGGCTCGCCGACATGCACGGCAACGTCTGGGAATGGACCCAGGACTGCTGGAACGACAGCTACCGGGGCGCACCGACCAATGGCGCTGCCTGGAACCGTGGCAACTGCGCGCGGCGCGTGCTGCGGGGCGGCTCCTGGGACAACGTTCCAAGGAATCTGCGCTCGGGCTACCGCAACTGGAACGACACCGGCTACCGGAACTACAGCCTCGGTTTCCGCGTGGCCAGGACGCTTACACCTTGATTCTTTTCTTCTTTACCTCTTGGGGGTCCAGGGGGCGATAGCCCCCTGGTCGCGATTTTTTTTCATCATGACTGACCCCGCCCGCCGCACCGGCCCGGCCTTGGAGGCCCACCGCCGCTTTCTGCTCTGGCTGATCCCGACACTGGACAAGTTTCCGCGCGCCCAGCGCTTTCTGCTTGGCGACCGCATCGAGACCACGGCCCTGGACGTGCTGGAGCGCCTGATCGAGGCGACCTTTACCCGCGAACGCCGCGGCATGCTTCAACAGGCCAACCTGGGCCTGGAGAAGCTGCGGCATCTGATGCGCCTGGCCCTTGAGCTAGGGTTTCTCGATCCCGCCGCTGGCCAGGGTGGATAAGCGCAGTGCATCCACCACAATCTCAGCAGGTATGATGCATATGAATTCATCATGGATACAGCCGGTTGTCTTGACTGCCGGTATCATTTGTTGTGGCACCGCGGTGGCCATCGACCGCGGTCTTTACGACCGCTATCAGGGCTACAAGCAATACCAGGAACGGGGCCAGCAAGAGCTGTTGGAGCAAGCGCGCGATGCCGCCCAAGACTGGGATTTCGAGCTGGCCGAGGAGCACTTGGCCGCGGCGCGCAACATGGCCTATGCGCCGGATGAGATTCGCGCGGTCGAGAAGCTGATCGCGGACAATCGCGCGGCCAAGGCCGACAAGGAGCGGCGCGAGCGCGAGGAGGCGGAGCGCCAGCGCCGGGCGGCCGCCGAGGCCGAGGAGCAGCGCAAACGTGAGGAGGAACAGCGGCGGCTGGCGGCGCGGCGCTCCTATAGCGGGTCGAGCGGGGGCTCGTCCGGAGGCGGTTCAGTTGATTTTGTGATGGTGGATGCCGACTGCACGGGTTGGAACTGCCCGCCTGACGCCATGCGGATCAGCCTATCCGGCGGACCCGGCTACATCAGCGACAACAACACGTGGAACCCCACAATCACCGAGGGCTTTGGAGGTGGCATGGCCGGCACCTACAACTATCAGGTCACATTCGGCCGCACCCGGTTTTTCAACCCGGACGAGGTCGGGCTCATCTGCACTGGCTCGGTGCGGATTTCAGGCACCAAGCAAACGGTGATGATTCGGGTCTATGACAATTGCAGCGATGCGGGTACCGGGGAATATTGATGCGTCAGCCCAGTAACGTCTTGCAGTCGTCACTCGCGATCGGGCAGATTTCCTGGCCGCCGGCATCAAGACCATCAACCCCAGGCAAACCGAAAGCGCATCGATTCCGACAAACAATTCTTGACTCTGCTCTTCTCACGGAAGCGTTTTTTGAGCGATACTCTTCGTAGAAAATAGTTCGGGCCACATGAAGCCTCTTGGCCGCGCGCCAGCGCGTCCTAGAATAGCTCCAACATCATCAACCCCAGGATCAGATAGCGCCAGGACAGCCGCAGGTCGTCGAGTTCGTCCTGTGCAATCGCCGTTGCCCGGGCCGATTCCTCGATCAGTTGCTCATGGCGATCCATGTCGTGCAGGATCGCAAGGCGTTGCCGTTCATCGGCGGACGTCCACGCAAGTCTTAATGATGAGGTGCGATCATCGATCCAGAAAACTGCCATTCCGACCTTGATAGGTGAGTATCACCTCATGGTTATTGATAGACACCCCCTCCAACCCGAGGGTTTAAGGTGATATTGTTGACCGGACTGCATCGCTCGGTTCTCCGCAGAGCGGCTTCGTCCAACGACAGGAAATAAAGATGGAGTCTATATTTTTCATAGGATTGATAGGAAAACGGCAAAATACTAAGAATCAATGGCGCAGTCTGCATTTGAATACAATGTATGAGGGTGAAATACCGACCGAAGGAATGAGCGACTGCCGCCCTTTTTTAACAGAAAACCATGGATGCGTCACTGTAGTTGAAGCACATTTCATTCGCCGAATTATAAATGTGAAAAAATTTAAAGCATTTCTGGATACAGAATGCCAAACAAGAAACGCACGAGTTGTGTTTTTCCGGGGCGAAGTCGTGACTGATTTTGTCTCGATTAAGGCTGATCTACAAAAATGCGGTCATCACATGCGACTGTATCATTTCTTGGATGCTGATATTTTGGGCAAAGACTCAGATGCTTTAGAGTATTCCAACGCCGAAAACGCGACTTCTGCCGTGAATGTAACTCCAACAATAATTAACTTACTTACAGCTTTTGCAGCTGGGGAAGAAGGTATTCTCTGGACCGTAGGTTATTGATTTTAAGTCCCGTGCAATAGGAATAGGGAATTACTGACAGGGAGCCTATGCGAGCTACTTGGGTTATATATCGTCGAGTTCGTGCTGTGCAATCGCCGTTGCCCGGGCCGATTCCTCGATCAGTTGCGCATAGCGATCCATGTCGTGCAGCATCGCAAGGCGTTTTTCCAAGGCGTTGCCGTTCATCGGCGGACGTCCACCACGTCTTAAAGATGAGGTGCGATCATCGACCAGTCAGGCTCATGCCTTACGCTGGCGCGCTCCCGCTTTCCAGATACTCTTCGTAGTTGCCGCTGAAGTTGATGACGCCCTGGGGCGTCAGCTCGATGATGCGGGTCGCCAGCGAGGAGACGAACTCGCGATCGTGACTGACAAGGATCAGGGTGCCCGGGTAGCCTTCCAGCGCGGTGTTCAGCGACTCGATCGATTCCATGTCCAGGAGGTTGGTGGGCTCGCCGAGCAGCAGGATGTCCGCTTGCCGCCGAACTGTATGGTGAGGTTGGCTGTAGAGATCAAAAGTAGGGTTCCACGAAAGGCTGATGGTAGGGTTGGCTGTCATTTGAAGGCAAGCCATCCTTGCCGTCAAGAAAGCCACGCAGGCATCAACCGGTAACGCAGAATGACTTACACGGCATTTCCACTCCCGACCAACTCATGAAGAAAGTAAAATCAAACCTGGAACCTTTAATTTTCTAGGCGGGAAAACAATTCGATCCAGACCCCATAAATTCAGACCCCATAAATTCTACTTGGACCGAGATACCCTAGCCATGATTGCTGCGATTCTCTCTCTTGTGGCATACCGCACAACTCTTTCGATGCTTGGAGCGCAGAGAAAAGCTGTCCACTGGAGTGCCAATTTAGCACTTTAATTGCGTTGCATTCCATTACGCTTCACAAAATCAGCAATCCAACTACTTACTCCATTTTCCGTAGTGCCGCGCGGGTCAATTAGAATAGTCCCGAGGGCACGGTTACATATCTCCGTTATTTTAGAAATGTGTTCTTTCAGTACTTCCTTGTATCCCATTGAAAAATACTGACAGCCGTATACAAAAATGTGCCCAGGGTCGTTTTTCCAGGTGAAGTTATTACCAGACAAAGACAAGAACTCTGCGTGCAGCTTAGTTACATCATCTATAACGGACTTCGGCGCCGCCCAGTAATAATGATGCAGCAATTCATGGACTAACCCGGCGTTACTCCTTCTCAAAGATTCCTCGGTAATAACAACAAACGGCCTATTATCAAATGGTGGAGACCATCGTCCTATTGGCTTGGCTGTTCCTTCTGCGCTCTTAAAGCCTTCTGCTACCACACCATCAATAGCCATTCTTTTAAGCGCATCGTAAACGCCGTGTTCCGCTTCATTACGCGGAGCAATAATGACAACTCCCCCTTCAAATGCCTTATTAAAGGTGGAGAGCGACATGAAGGACTGTATTACTTCCGCTGCCTCTTCGGTATAAAGCGCTCCCTCCCAGAAAACCAAATCAACGCCACTAATATTTATTGTACGCGCTCCTAGTATATGACCCCATGATTCAGAGGTATTTCCGATTAGCAGTTGTGGAGCCAACATAAAGATAAAAAAAATCCCGTGCCTAAAAGTCTTCAATTCTAACATCTACTTTTTTTCTCACTGTTGCTAACGTTTAGGCTCATGCGACCATTAAAGCGGTAAACCGATAGCCCCGGCGCTTTGGTAGGGCGTCTGGAGCAGCAAATTAGGCGATTGATTTGCTGAGCAATACTTCAGCTATTCTTTGTTTCTGAATGCGCATTTGCTGCTTAACCAGCATTTTGCATCAGATACCGGTTTCTTTTCCTTGGTGGAACAACCTCCTTGCATACAATATTGGTGCGCCCTTCCTGTGTTTTTTATGTTTTTAAGGGTTACCTGGCTTGATTCTAAATCGGACTCGGTCATTACCGATAATGCGGTTTTATAATTGATACCTTGCTCATTTATTTCAGTAGCCGTTTTTCTCCAAATTTTCAATTTATCGCAATCATCGTAAGCGCTTCCTGTATAAAGCTCATCTCCTACGGATATTTCTTTATCAAAATATACAATGTGGTCGCGACCGTCGTAATTTAAAAAAAAATCAGTGCGATGGCGCTAACGTTGACGGCATTGGGGGCTAACCCCATCCGTCGCGAGATCCTGTCAACCTCCCTCAAGCCGACCACTAGGTCCAATTGCTTAAAGTTTTGGCTCGGATAATGGAGCAGCATATGTTACCGGGGTTGTATTATTAACTACATCCCATTTGACATCATCAATCCACATTTGGCCACCCCCCCAAAGCGAAAAACAAAATTTAATGTAAGGCTTTTCATGGCTCTCCGGAATACCGAATACCATAGATAGCTGACTCCAGTCTTTTTCTAATGGCTGCTCTTTGCTTCCTTTAATTCCTTCGACTGGATATAGATCTCCCGAAAGGACATACATATACGCCCATTGCTCCAAAGAGCTTACTTTTATAAACGCAGAATACTTAATTCTCTTGCCTCTAAAATTATCTGTTTTTATGCTTTGGCAAATCCCCGATCTGCTAGGATCCTTTTCCTTTGGTTTTGACACTTGCTTGATTGTTAAGCTCGTGGGACTGCTTCTAAATATTGATGTATCTTCATCTGCCATATATGTGCCTTTCTCGATCTCCCATTGAGGCCACTGTGACATTCCATTGGCAATCTGGGTCACGGGAGCTATTGGAAGCGCGGCGTGGTCGCGATCCTCGTAATACTCGTAATAGAGGTAGCCCCCGACCCCGGCTAGGCCAACCAAGAGCAGGCCAGCGGGGAGGGCTGCGGATCGCCACCGGCGGACCGGTCGCACCATCGACGGGGCTGTCTGGGCCTTCTGAACCGGCTCTTCCGCTCTGCTGGCATTGTTTGCCAAGGTTTCGACCTCTGGGGTTGGCTCCTCGCCGCCATCGCTATCCGGCGGCGGTCGGTCGTCGCTGCTCCGTTCGAGCGTGCTCGGCAGGGCGACCCCGAGGTAGTCGGTAAAGTACCAAGTGGTGACCTGCGCTAGGGCGGAAAGACATGGGGCAACCCACTCGGCGGAAATCTCCCGGTGCCCGTCTTGGGCGTGGACCCCGAAGTTGCCGTACATCTGGATCGTCCGCAGCGGGACCAGCACATCGGGCGGGATAACCTGCCGGGCCTGAAGCTTGGTGATCAGCTCATCCAGCATCATCTTCCCGGGCTTGCCGATCTCGGCCTGGAACAGGCGGCAGCAGATCGCCTCCGCCGACTTGCGCGCCTGCCCGAGTGCAACCTCGGGGTCGGTCACAGCATACTGCTGCGCCTTCACGATCAGCCGACTCAGGTATACCACCGTCTGTTCCAGGTCAGCCAACCGCTCGTCCGCGCTCTTACCATTTGCCATAAGGCATCTCCTGCCAACTCTATAGATGCACGGCTAGCCGCTAGGGAACATCACCCCGCCGCATCCTACATCCCCCGCCCATCGGGGCCAAGCGCAAACGGGAACGGAAAATTTGTGCTGTTCCGCTTTTGCAAAATAATCAATTGGGCGACCTCAAGCACCGCGCTTAAATCCGGCTTTGGCTGCAAAACCAACTCCGTCCGATGTTTGAGAATCGCGTGCTCCCCATCTCGGAGGATGTCCTAGTGCAATGGCGTCTAATCATCGAACAGGGCCGCAAAGCTGAGCACACTTCCTCCCTCCCCCCGACTAGCGCGAGCCAAAGCCCTCTAACGCCTTTCTGATCCAAGCGCCTGTCGGCAAAGCTGGAACTCAGCGCTCATAACGGCTACCATCTCGCCCACCAGCATTCGCCGTCCACGCCGGCACATCCGCTCTAGCCTCGACCGAAAGGATTCTTCCCCCAATGATAACCATCGCAGCCCCCGCGGCCTGCCGCCTTCCCCGTGCCCGCAATGCCCTTTGCGCCCTGCTCATCCTGGCGCTGCCGCTGCCCGCGCTGGCGGAAAAGGGCCTGCTGGAGGTCACCTCCAGCCCCGGCGGGGCCAAGATCTACCTGGACGGCCAGCGCAAAGGCAACACGCCCAAGCAACCGGGCAAGGCCCTGGTGCTGGAACTGGACGAAGGCGAATACCGCGTGGAGGCCGTTGTCGAAGGCAAGCGCCCTGGCAAGACCAGCCAAGAGGTCTTCGTCGCCGCTGGCGCCATCCAGCCGGTGCACCTCGCGCCAGTTCTTGGCCCCGAGATGGTGCGCATCCCCGCCGGGCGCTTCCTGATGGGCTGCCAGCCCGGCGAGGCCGAATGCAGAGACGACGAGAAGCCCGCCCACCAGGTCAGCGTACCCGCCTTCGAGCTGGGCAAGACCGAGGTCACCTTCGCCGACTGGGACGCCTGCGTCGCCGACGGCGGCTGCAAGCACGAGCCGGAAGACCAGGGCTGGGGCCGGGATGAGCGCCCGGTCATCAACGTCTCCTGGGACGATGCCCAGGACTACCTCCGCTGGCTGAACCGCAAGACCGGCCAGGCGTATCGGTTGCCCACCGAGGCCGAGTGGGAATACGCCGCTCGCGCCGGCACCACCACCGCCTTCAGCACCGGGCGCTGCATCAGCACCCGCCAAGCCAACTACGACGGCAACGTCGACTATAACGACTGCGGTGCCAAGACCGGCGTGTATCTGCAGAAGACCCAGCCCGTGGACAGCTACCCGAGCAACCCCTGGGGGCTCGCCGACATGCACGGCAACGTCTGGGAATGGACCCAAGACTGCTGGAACGACAGCTACCGGGGAGCGCCGACGAATGGCGCTGCTTGGACGCGTGGAGACTGCGCGCGGCGCGTGCTGCGGGGCGGCTCCTGGGACAACTCTCCGAGGTATCTGCGCTCGGGCGACCGCCACAGGAACGACACCGGCCTCCGGAGCCGATCCCTCGGTTTCCGCGTGGCCAGGACGCTTACACCTTGATTCTTTTCTTCTTTACCTCTTGGGGGTCCAGGGGGCGATAGCCCCTTGGTCGCGATTTTTTTCATCATGACTGACCCCGCCCGCCGCACCGGCCCGGCCTTGGAGGCCCACCGCCGCTTCCTGCTGTGGCTGATCCCGACCCTGGACAAGTTTCCGCGCGCCCAGCGCTTCCTGCTTGGCGACCGCATCGAGACCACCGCCCTGGACGTGCTGGAGCGCTTGATCGAGGCGACCTTTACCCGCGAACGCCGCGACATGCTGCAACAGGCCAATCTGGGCCTGGAGAAGCTGCGTCATTTGATGCGCCTGGCCCTGGAATTGGGCTTTCTCGATCCCCGTCGTTATGAGTACGCGGCGCGGGCCATCGACGAGACCGGGCGCCTGGTGGGTGGCTGGCTCAGGGGCAAACCCCAACCTGATCCGGATCATGCCGCGGCGTCATAGGGACCTGTTCGGCGGTATCGCCAACTTCGCCGCCCTCTACGCCGCCACCGAACGCGCGGCGCGGGGCAAGCGTCGCAATCCGGGTGTGGCGGCCTTCCTGGCCCGGCTGGAGCCGGAACTGCTCAACCTCGAGCGCGAACTGCGTGGGGGCAGCTACCGGCCGGGGCGTTATGTGGCCTTTGAGGTGCGCGAGCCCAAGCGGCGCATGATCTCCGCCGCGCGTTTTCGCGACCGGGTGGTGCACCAGGCCTTGTGCGCGGTGGTGGAGCCCCTGTTCGAGCGCGGCTTCATCCACGACAGCTACGCCAATCGTCTTGGCAAGGGCACCCACCGGGCGGTGCAACGCTACGAGCACTACCGAAATCGGCGCGCCCAGGTGCTGCGGGCGGACATCTATCGCTACTTTCCGGCCATCGATCACGCCATCCTCAAGGCCGACCTGCGCCGGCGTATTGCCTGCGAACAGACCCTGTGGCTCGTCGATACGGTCATCGATGCCTCCAATGCCCAAGAGCCCGTGGATCTGCTTTTCCCGGGCGACGACCTGCTCACGCCCTTGGAGCGTCGGCGCGGCCTGCCCATCGGCAATCTGACCAGCCAGTTCTTCGCCAACGTTTACCTGGACCGGCTCGATCACTTCGCCAAGGAGGTGCTGCGCGCCCCTGGCTATCTGCGCTACGTGGATGATTTTGCCCTGTTCCACGACGATCCGAGCGTGCTGGCCGAGTGGCAGGTGCGCATTGCGGAATTCTTGGTCGGACGCCGGCTGTTGCTGCACCCGCGCAAGACCTTCATCGTGCCGACGGCTCAACCAGCCCGGTTTCTCGGATACGAGCTGCATGCCGGCGGTCGGCGGCGACTGCCGGAGGAGAATGTGCGCCGCTTCCGCAACCGGCTGCGCGGTCTGCGCGACCGTTGGCGCGCGGGTAGGGTATCCTGTCAGGAGGTACAACAGCGGGTGCAGGCATGGATCGCGCATGCCGAGTTTGCCGATACCCTCGGCCTGCGCCATGCCATCTTCCGTGGCGGGGTCTTCGATCCCGTCCGGGGGCCTGATCGGTCCCCTGCGCGCGGCGCGTGCTGCGGGGCGGCTCCTGGAACAACAATCCAAGGAATCTGCGCTCGGGCAACCGCAACAGGAACGACACCGGCAACCGGAACAACAACCTCGGTTTCCGCGTGGCCAGTACGTTCCCAGGCCGGAGCCGATGGGTTTACGGACCCGTCGGGCGAGCGGGGAAGCGTCCAGGACCGATCATGATGAGACGGGACCACGGCATGGCCGTTGGTCCACCCCGGCGTCCGTCTTGGCCCCCTCGTGGGCGACGGCCGCCACCTTTTTTACGACCGCGCCACAGTTCAGCAGGGTGGACAAGCGCAGCGCATCCACCACAATCTCAGCAGGTATGATGCATATGAATTCATCATGGATACAGCCGGTTGTCTTGGCTGCCGGTGTCATCTGTTGCGGCACCGCGGTAGCCATCGACCGCGGTCTTTACGACCGCTATCAGGGCTACAAGCAATACCAGGAACGGGGCCAGCAGGAGCTGCTGAAGCAGGCGCGCGATGCCGCCAAAGACTGGGATTTCGAGCTGGCCGAGGAGCACTTGGCCGCGGCGCGCAACATGGCCTATGCGCCGGACGAGATTCGCGCGGTCGAGAAGCTGATCGCGGACAATCGCGCGGCCAAGGCCGACAAGGAGCGGCGCGAGCGCGAGGAGGCGGAGCGCCAGCGCCGGGCGGCCGCCGAGGCCACCGAGGCCGAGGAACAGCGCAAACGCGAGCAGGAGGAACAGCGGCGGCTGGCGGCGCGGCGCTCCTATAGCGGGTCGAGCGGGGGCTCGTCCGGAGGCGGTTCAGTTGATTTTGTGATGGTGGATGCCGACTGCACGGGTTGGAACTGCCCGCCTGACGCCATGCGGATCAGCCTATCCGGCGGACCCGGCTACATCAGCGACAACAACACGTGGAACCCCACAATCACCGAGGGCTTTGGAGGTGGCATGGCCGGCACCTACAACTATCAGGTCACATTCGGCCGCACCCGGTTTTTCAACCCGGACGAGGTCGGGCTCATCTGCACTGGCTCGGTGCGGATTTCAGGCACCAAGCAAACGGTGATGATTCGGGTCTATGACAATTGCAGCGATGCGGGTACCGGGGAATATTGATGCGTCAGCCCAGTAACGTCTTGCAGTCGTCACTCGCGATCGGGCAGATTTCCTGGCCGCCGGCATCAAGACCATCAACCCCAGGCAAACCGAAAGCGCATCGATTCCGACAAACAATTCTTGACTCTGCTCTTCTCACGGAAGCGTTTTTTGAGCGATACTCTTCGTAGAAAATAGTTCGGGCCACATGAAGCCTCTTGGCCGCGCGCCAGCGCGTCCTAGAATAGCTCCAACATCATCAACCCCAGGATCAGATAGCGCCAGGACAGCCGCAGGTCGTCGAGTTCGTCCTGTGCAATCGCCGTTGCCCGACCCGCTTCCTCAATGAGTTGCTCATAGCGATCCAGGTCGTGCAGGATCGCGAGACGTTTTTCCAAGGCGTTGCCGGTCATCGGCGCACGTCCACCCAAGTCTTAATGATGAGGTGCGATCATCGATCAGTCACCGACCTGCCTTACGCAGGCGCGCTGCCGCTTTCCAGATACTCTTCGTAGTCACCGCGAAAGTTGATGACGCCCTGGGGCGTCAGCTCGATGATGCGGGTCGCCAGCGAGGAGACGAACTCGCGGTCGTGACTGACGAGGATGAGGGTGCCCGGGTAGCCTTCCAGCGCGGTGTTGAGCGACTCGATCGATTCCATGTCCAGGTGGTTGGTCGGCTCGTCCATCAGCAGGATGTTGGGCTTTTGCAGCATCAGCTTGCCGAACAGCATGCGGCCCTGCTCGCCACCGGAGATGACGTTCACCGGTTTTTTGATCTCGTCCTGGGAGAACAGCAACCGCCCCAGCGTGCCGCGGATGACCTGCTCGTCGTCGCTGGGTTGCTTCCATTGATCCATCCAGTCGTAGAGCGTGGTGCGCTCGGTGAAATCGGCCGCGTGGTCCTGGGCGAAATAGCCCAGTTGGCTGTTCTCGGACCACTTGACCTTGCCGCCGTCGGGCGTCAGGTCGCCGGCCAGGCAGCGCAGCAGGGTGGTCTTGCCGATGCCGTTTGGGCCGATGATGGCGACGCGTTCGCCGACCTCGACGGTCAGGTCGAAGCCGCTGAACAGCGGTGTGCCATCATAGCCTTTGGCCAGGTCCGTGACCTCCAGCGCCAGACGATAAAGCTTCTTGTCCTGAGCGAAGCGGATGAAGGGGTTAACCCGGCTGGAGGGCTTGATGTCCTCCAGCACGATCTTCTCCATCTGACGCTTGCGAGAGGTGGCCTGCTTGGACTTGGAGGCGTTGGCGGAGAAGCGGCTGACGAAGGTCTGCAACTCGGTGAGCTGGGCCTTCTTTTTGGCGTTGTCCGCCTGCAGGCGTTGGCGTGCTTGGCTGGAGGCGGTCATGTACTCGTCGTAGTTGCCGGGGTAGAGACGCAGCTCGCCGTAGTCCAGGTCGGCCATGTGGGTGCAGACACTGTTTAGAAAGTGCCGATCGTGCGAGATGATGATCATGGTGCTATCGCGTGTGATCAGCACCTCTTCCAGCCACTGGATGGTGTGGATGTCCAGATTGTTGGTGGGCTCGTCGAGCAGCAGGATGTCCGGGTCGGCGAATAGCGCCTGGGCGAGCAGCACGCGCAGCTTCCAGCCCGGCGCGACCGCGCTCATCGGACCCTCGTGCTGTTCCAGCGGTATGGCCAGCCCCAGCAGCAGTTCACTGGCGCGTGACTTGGCGGTGTAGCCATCCAGCTCGGCGAACAGCACCTCCAGGTGCGCGACCTCCATGCCTTCCTCCTCGCTCATCTCCGGCAGGGCGTAGATGCGATCGCGCTCCTGCTTGACCCGCCACAGCTCGTCGTGCCCCATGATGACGGTGTCTAGCACCGTCTGGTTCTCATAGGCGAATTGGTCCTGGCGCAGCTTGCCGAGCCGTTTGCCGGGATCGACCGAGACGTTGCCTGAGCTGGGCTCCAGATCGCCGCCCAGGATTTTCATCAGGGTCGACTTCCCGGAGCCGTTGGCACCGATGAGTCCGTAGCAATTACCGCCGCTGAATTTGACGGAGACGTTCTCGAACAACGGCTTGCCGCCGAACTGCATGGTGAGGTTGGCTGTAGAGATCAAAAGTAGGGTTCCACGAAAGGCTGAGTGAAGGGTTGGCCGCCATTTGAAGGCAAGCCATCCTTGCCGTCAAGAAAGCCACGCAGGCATCAACCGGTAACGCAGAATGACAACCCTCGAAATTGCCCTCCCCAACCAACTGGAACGCGCGCCAGCACGCGCAGCCTGGTTGCACTGTCGTCAGGTTTCTTTATTGACGCGAAGTATGTTATCTAAAGCCCTTGCGAAATACGGAGTCACCTGATCGAATTCCACGGCGATTCCATCGTGGTCAATGCGAACGACGCGGCCTTTGATTTTGAACGGTCGCTCCGCGCCTGGGAGAGAAAACACAATATCGACTTTGTGTGTCGGAACAAAATCCTGATCGACAAGAATGAAGATGCCACCCGCACTGAGATCCTTCGCTCTACCCACAGTTACTCGGCCATTGTAGCCAATACCAACATCGACAGGTTGCTCAAACCGATCAGATTGACGCTGCTGCCCAACTTGCCACTGCCTCACGAGTTCCAGCAATTCCTCCTGCCGCTCAGAGTCAAGGCTACCGATCCGTTCGCTCAGTTCATCAATCACCGCATGCGCCTTCATCGTCTTGATCCTCTGAGAAAAACTACCGGCGGATGATTTGTCTCTGCACAGAAGGCATTATCCGAAGACTAGCTTCAACTGAGTACCGAGACTGCCCACCTAAGTGTAGTTCGGTGAGCATCCGGCTCATATCGGGCTAAGTCGGCTTCAGTCTTTCATTGAAACCCTAGCCAAGTATCGGGGAAACCGGTGGAGTCTTCATGGGGCCATCGGGACTCGACTGGTCGGAAACTGACCCTGATCAATCAACTCGACCCCACCCGCGCAACGCCCCCTAAGGCCTATTTGCCACCGACTAAGCGCGCTGGCTCACCGCCTATCAGGCCAATCGCCCGCGCAGCATCGCGCGCGCACACCTGTATAATCTCAGAGGGTCTTGACCCTGATGAGGTGCTGAAGCGGTTTGATCCTGAAGCGCGGCTGAGGGGGCTCGATTCCGAGGCGCGCCTGAAAGGGCTTGATCCCGTTCTGATCAAAGCCTGGCTGAAAAAGCAGCGCAGTGATCCCTAAACCTGCCAGGTCCGGGCAGCTCGGGCAGCTGATCTCTGTGAACAGTTTACTTAAATTAACTCAAGAGGATAGAAAATGTCAGATGAAGCACAAGATCAAAAAAAGGCCCTAGCGAAGCTAAAACGGAAGGCCACTGAAATCGCGGGACAGATCCACGACATCGTCGAGGACTCGCTATGGACGGACTACGGACAACTGCCGGAGTTGTCGGCGAAGCTGGTCTCGGCGTGCAAAGAGGTGGATGAGTTCAAATCCAACAACCCGGTCGCGTAAAGGCAAGTTGTTAATAAGCTCCGGCTTATTGAATATCGACCATAGCCGCCAGCATCACATACCAAGAGGAGATTGCTCAGTGATTCAGTCCCCATGCAGTCGTTCCCGACCAAGGCTGATGGTCTCGGCCAATCCGGGCAATCAATCCATGAGGTTCACGACACGCACCCGCTCCATGGCCACCCTATGCGCAGCGGCTGCCCTTTTACTCTCAGCCTGCTCCAATCCTATGGAAGATGTTCGTGTGACTCTATGCAAAGACCTGGTGCGCATCAAGCGCGGCGATGAGGTCGTTTGGAAGGACGTGAGAACCGAAACCCCGGGCTACAACGACGCCGTGGTGCAACTCAACTTTTCCGCATCTGGCAATGACGGCAGCGCCGCCTGCTATTATGCCTACAATGCCGTCGACGATACTGCCCTGGCCCTGAGCGATCCACTCTCTTCTTACTCTACATCACCATCGAAGATGCAGCTCGATGGACGCACCCTGCCCCGACCCGAACTCGCAGAGGCGGTCAAACAAGCCATGATCAAACAAGGCCGTTCATTCGTCGATGGCGTTCGCAACTTCCTGAAATAGCAGCGCCGAGTGAGCGGCAAAGGGCGCATCCCCGACCGCGAGAACGCCGGCCTATCGGGCTGCGCTATGACAACACAATCTGAGACGCCAGCGCCTGCGCATTGCCCGGTCTGTCGCGCGCCGAAACCCAATGCGCTGCTGTCGGTTGGCGGGCGCGACTATTGGGCCTGTGCGGTCTGCGAGGCGCGCTTTCTGGATCCGCGCCAATATCCGTCGCGCGCCGAGGAACAGGCCTACTATCTTTATCACCAAAACGACCCGGCGGACCCAGGCTACCGACGCTTTCTTGCCCGACTCGCCGAGCCGCTCCTGGCCCGTCTACCCGTTGCTGCCAGCGGACTCGACTTCGGCTGCGGGCCCGGCCCGGCGCTAGCGGCCATGCTGCGCGATGCAGGGCACGACATGACGCTCTATGATCCCTTCTTCCAGTCCGACCCAAGTGCGCTGCAAGGCCGTTACGATTTCATCACTTGCACCGAAACGGCGGAGCACTTCCATCATCCGGCCGAGGAACTGGACCGACTCGACCGGCTACTCGCACCGGGTGGCTGGCTGGGCATCATGACCTGCTTTCAGACCGAGGACGCGCGTTTTGCTGCCTGGCACTATCGGCGCGATCCCACCCATGTGGTTTTCTACCGCGCCGCAACCTGGCGCTATCTGGCGGCCCGGCGCGGCTGGTTGTGCGAGATTCCGCGAAAAGATGTCGCGCTCTTGCGCAAACCCGTATGCACGCAGCTTGCGCAGAATCCGACCGGAGTTGCCGAGCAGGATGAAAACTCGCTCACCCCCGCTCGCAGTTGGGGGCGAGATTCGCGATCATGATGCCCCTGCGGTTAGCGAATCAGCAGCGTGGGGATGCGCGCCGAGCGCAGCAGATCAGAGGTTTTGCTCCCAAACAACAGGGTGCGGATCGGCGAGTGTCCGTAGGCGCCCATGATCAGCATGTCGATCTCTAACTTGCGCACCGATTCGGCGATGACCCGTTCGGCGTCGCCCGGAATCAGCTCCGCAGGCGCATCGAAGCCCGCCTGTTCGAGCGTGCTTCTGGCCCATTCGAGCTGTTTGGCACCATCTCGGGTTGCCTTGCCCGACATCAGAAGATACACCGGCAGATCGCGCAAAAGCGGACTGGCCGCGACCAGCTCGACACCGCGACGGGTGATGCTGCCGCCGTCAAAGGCGATCAGCACCCGGCGCGGCGGCTGAAACTGCTCGGTAACGGCCAGAATGGGCTTTTTCAGCGCCCGAATCATGCGCTCGACATTGCGCCCGAGGTCGCGGTGCGTTGCCTCGGCCGACTCACCACGGCGCCCGAGCACGAACAAACGCACCCCAGGTTGCTGCTCAACCAGCACTTCTTCGAGATCGCCATGACGCTGGCGTACATCGGGGGCGAGCTGGCCGGTCTGGGCGACGCGTTGGCGTAACCGGTTGAGAAACAGCCGGCCCTGTTCGCGTGCGTCGCGCCCGCGATTGGCGTCTTCTTCTGACAGGGTTTCAAGCAAATGCTGCTGGGCATCAAAGCCAATGGCGCCGCTGCGATCCCCGCCTGCCGCGACCTGGGCCTGGTGGTTGATGATATGCAGCAGTTCCAGCGGGGCATTGAGCCGCCCCGCTACCCAAGCCGCCGCGTCGGTGACGGTATCAGCGTAGTGTGATTGATCGACACAGGCCAGGATTTTGTCTTCCTCGTCCATCGGGCATCTCCGTGTGCAGGGTTGTCGCTTAGGGAGGCGGGAGCGGCGCGAATCGTCCTCAGTGCCCCATCAACTGCTCGACCGCCTCGGGCTTGTCATGCACCGCGAACTTGTCAATCAGGGTAGCACTGGCTTCATTCAGACCCACCACTTCGACCTCGGTGCCCTCGCGGCGGAATTTGATCACCACCTTATCGAGCGCGCTCACGGCGGTGATGTCCCAGAAATGCGCCCGACTGACATCAATGCGCACCCGCTCAATCACCTCTTTAAAATCAAAGGAGGCAACGAAGCGATCCGCCGAGGCAAAAAACACCTGTCCAATGACCAGATAGGCGCGGGTGCGACCTTCATCGAGCGACACCGAGCTGACATAAAGCACCTGCCCGACCTTGTGGGCAAAGAAGAAGCCCGACAGCAGCACGCCGACCAGCACTCCTTGCGCCAGGTCATGGGTGGCGACCACCACCACGACGGTCGAGAGCATCACCACATTGGCAGCCAGCGGGTGCTCGCGCAGGTTGCGAATCGAGGCCCAATTGAAGGTACCGATGGACACCATGATCATCACCGACACCAAGGCCGCCATGGGGATCTGCGCCACCCAGTCGCCGGCGAACACCACCATCAGCAGCAAGCAGACGCCGGCGGTCAGGGTCGAAAGCCGTCCGCGCCCGCCGGATTTCACGTTAATGACCGACTGGCCGATCATGGCACAGCCGGCCATACCGCCGAGAAAGCCGGTGGTGACATTGGCCACACCCTGGCCGACACATTCGCGATTCTTGTTGCTGCTGGAGTCGGTCAGATCATCGACGATAGTCGCGGTCATCAGGGACTCGAGCAACCCGACCACAGCCAGAGTGACCGACACCGGAAAGATAATCTGCAAGGTTTCAAAATTCAGCGGAATATCCGGCAGCAGAAACACCGGCAGGGTATCCGGGAGCTGTCCCATATCGCCCACGGTATGCACATCAAGATCCAAATAAATGGTCACGCCGGTCAGGATCAGAATAGTGACCAGCGGCGAGGGGATGGCCTTGGTCAGATAGGGGAACAGATAGATGATGCAAAGGCCAGCGGCCACCAGCGCATAGACCTCCCAGGTCACGCCCTCATGGGTCAGCTCCGGGATCTGCGCCATGAAGATCAGAATCGCCAGTGCATTGACAAAACCGGTCACCACCGAGCGCGAGATAAAGCGCATCAGACTGCCGAGGCGCAAGGTGCCGGCCAGGATTTGCAATAGCCCGGTCAGCACGGTCGCGGCCAGCAGGTATTGCAGACCATGCTCCTTGACAAGGCCGATCATCAGCAGCGCCATGGCGCCGGTAGCGGCAGAAATCATGCCCGGTCGGGCGCCGACAAAGGCGGTGACCGTGGCGATGGAGAAGGCAGCGTAGAGTCCGACCTTGGGGTCGACACCGGCGATGATGGAAAAAGCGATGGCCTCGGGAATGAGCGCCAAGGCGACCACCAGGCCGGCGAGCAAATCGTTGCGAATGTTAGAGAACCAGTCCTGACGGATGGATTTCATGCGGGATTGGTACCTTCGTGAATCGATGCCGGACGGGCCGGCGGGCTTGAAACGCGAAGGCCGATCAGTTCCGCCGCTGGGTTAGCTGGCGGGAAGAGCGCAGACCAGAAAAGCGAGAGAATGGAAACGGCAGGCGCGCGGCATCGCGTGACACAGGAGCGGGAGTCGTCGGGACTTCATGCGGAAGGAGATGACGGGAAACTCAATCCGAAGAACCTATCCGAACAATCCATCCGGGGACTCAGTGCGAGCCAATGCTTACACGGTCTAAAAACTCCAGCAGTGCCTTACAAGGCAGTAACACGACCAGTATAAGGAGGCGACAAGACTGAGGCAAGCCGGGGCGCTGGCAGCAACATGATGCAATCGGCCATCGAGAGTGAACTGGCCGACTGCTCTCCGTCCCGACAGGTATAATCCCACGCATGAATTTGCGGGATCTCTCTTACATCGTCGCCGTCGCAGAAACGCGCCACTTCGGCCGCGCGGCCGAGCGCTGCTTTGTCAGCCAACCCACCCTGAGCGGTCAAGTTAAAAAGCTTGAGGAAGAGCTCGGCGTGACCATCTTTGAGCGCAGCAACCGCTCGGTCGACATCACCGCCGTGGGCGAGGATATTCTGCGCCACGCACGCCGACTGCTGGAGCAATCCGACGCCATTGAGCAGGTCGCGCGCGCCGCGCAGGACCCACTCGCCGGGCCGCTGCGCGTCGGTGCCATCCCGACACTCAGCCCCTATCTGATGCCGCAACTGCTCGCGCCCCTGCGCCAGCAGTATCCGCAGCTCAAGCTGATCCTGCGCGAAGAGGTCACGGACGCCCTGCTGCTGCGCTTGCGCCGGCACGAGCTAGACGCCCTGCTGCTCGCCACTCCGGCGGAGGATGCCGATCTCGACCAGATCCCGCTGTTTGACGAACCCTTCTGGCTCGCCCATCCGCCCGGGCATCCGCTAGCGGCCAAGCCCAAGATCACCGATGCCGACCTCGAGGCGGCCGACCTGCTGCTGCTGGCTGAGGGACACTGTTTAAGCCAGCAGGTCATGCATGTGTGCCGCCTGGCCGAACGCCCACACACCAGCGCGGCAGCCGATCTCAGTGCCGCCAGCCTCGAGACCCTGCGCCATCTGGTGCGCGCCGGCTTCGGCTGCACTCTGGTGCCCGCGCTGGCGCTCGACAGCGGCTGGCGCGACACACCTGGCATCAGCGTGCGCCCCCTGTCGCTGCCGGATGCGCGGCGGCACATCTCGCTGGTGCATCGCCGCAGCTTTCCGCGCACGGCGGCGCTTCAGGCTCTGGCCCGGGTCGTGCGCGAGGTGCTGCCAGATTTGGCGCCGCCCGCGGGCACCCCTGCCAGCCCAATCACTGCGCAGGCTGCTCCGCCAGTCAATACCCCAGACACTCCCCCAGACACGCCTCCAGTCACTTCGCCAGTGACTCCCTCGGCCACACCAGCGGCGGCGCCGAGGTGCTAGAGCTCGCAACACCGCCCAGCGAGGCACCGGATCAGCACCACTTTTTCGTCACCGCTGCCCGGCATCTTGAGACCCTGCTCGCCGAGGAGCTGCGCGGCCTTGGCATCCCCGAGGTGCGCGAGACCCGCGCTGGCGTCGCCTGCGCCGGCGCCCTGGCCGATGCCTATCGGGTGTGCCTGTGGTCGCGCGTCGCCAGCCGGGTGCTGTTGCCGCTGGCGGAATGGCCCGCTGCCGATCCCGATGCACTCTACGCCGGCATCGCCGCCATCGACTGGTCGCAACATCTGGGGCCGGAGCAAACCCTGGCAATTCATGTCGACAGCGCCCGTTCCGGCATCGATCACACCCATTTCGCCGCCCTGCGCATTAAGGATGCCATTGTCGATCAGTTCCGCGAGCGCAGCGGCCAAAGGCCCAGCGTCGATACCGCCCAGCCCGACATCCGCCTTTACTGTCGGCTGTTTCGCGATCAGGCCGCGCTCAGCCTGGACCTGTCGGGCGATGCGCTGCACAGGCGCGGTTATCGCACCGAAGCCGGCGCGGCCAGCATCAAGGAGAACCTGGCCGCCGCCCTGCTGCTGCGCGCGCGCTGGCCTGCGATTGCCGCCGCCGGCGGCGCCCTGGTCGACCCCATGTGCGGTGCCGGTACCTTAGTGATTGAGGCCGCGCTGATGGCCGCCGACCGCGCGCCTGGGCTAAACCGCGCGCACTGGGGCTTTAGCGCCTGGCGCGGACATGATGCAGCAGCCTGGAACGGCTTGCGCGAGGAGGCCGAAGCACGCGCGAGCAAAGGACTGGAAAGCCTTGGCCGCCTGTGCGGCTATGACCGCGACAGCGCCGCCATTCGCATGGCCTATGCCAACCTGGAGCGCGCCGGTCTGGCCGGGCGCCTGCATTTCGAGCGCCGCGAGCTGGCCGACTGCCAGCCCTGTGGTCAGGTGCGGCAGGGGCTGGTCATCAGCAACCCGCCTTATGGCGAACGCCTCGGTGCCAAGGAGAATCTGGTGCCGCTCTACCGCACGCTCGGACAGGTCCTGCGCGAGCGCTTCGACGGCTGGCAGGGCGCGGTATTGACCGCCAACCCCGAGCTTGGCCGCAACATGGGCCTGCGCGCGCACCGCATGCACCGGCTGTTCAACGGCCCGCTCGACTGCCAGTTGCTGCATTTCGACATCCGCTCTGAGGCGCATGTGGATGACAGCCCGCGCCCGCTGCCACCCGAGGACCGTGGCCCCGGCGCCGAGATGCTCGCCAACCGGCTGCGCAAAAATCAGAAAAGCCTGAATAGCTGGCTCAAGCAGCAGGACATCGGCTGCTATCGGCTCTATGACGCCGATTTGCCCGAATATGCCCTGGCCATCGACATCTACTCGGCTGCCGCAGCGGACGCCAACAGCGGGGCTGACGCGAAGGCGGGGGCGAGCGCGAGACCTCGCGCTAGCGTAGAGCACGACGCTGGCATGCAAAGGCTCGCCCATGTGCAGGAATATGCTGCACCGCCCGACATCGACCCACGCGCGGCACGCCGGCGTCTGCGCGAGGCCATGGGGGTAATCAGCGAAACCCTGGGCATCGCGCGTGAGAACCTGTTCTTTAAGGTGCGACAGCGCCAACGCGGCAACGCGCAATACGACAGACAGGGCCAAGCGGAGCAGTTCTTTGAAGTGCGCGAAGCCGGGCTGCGCTTTCTGGTCAACCTGCAAGACCATCTCGACACCGGGCTGTTTCTCGACCACCGCCAGACCCGCGCGCTCATCGGGCAGCTCGCGCAGGGGAAGCGGTTTTTGAATCTCTTCGGCTACACAGGTGCGGCCAGCGTACATGCCGCAGCGGGTGGTGCGCTCTCGACCCTCACAGTCGATCTATCGCGCACCTACTGCGACTGGGCGCAGCGCAATCTGGCGCTCAACGGCTTCGCGCCACCCGCGCACAGAGTTGAACAAGCCGACTGCCTGCAATGGATCGAGCGTCCGCGTTGGGACAAATTCGGGCTGATTTTTCTCGACCCACCGAGCTTTTCGACGTCCAAGCGGATGCGCGGCAGCTTCGATATTCAGCGCGACCATGTCAGGCTGATCCAGCAGACCGCCCGGCTGCTCGAGCCGGACGGCGAGCTGATCTTCTCCACCAATCTGCGCCGCTTCAAGCTGGAAACCGAAGCCCTAGCGGACCTAGCGATTGAGGACTTGAAGCCCCGCACCTTGCCGCGAGACTTCAAGCGCAACGCGCGCATTCATCATTGCTGGCGCTTCCGTCATCGCCACTGAGCGCCGCGAGCACAAAAATCGGCTCCTGCGCTGGCGAGACAGACAGCGCCACATCAGGCGCTGGCGTTCGCCTCGATCCCGCCCGCTGCGTCGCTCTTGGTTTTCTTTCTGCTTGTGACTCTCGAGCGCACCAACAGGGTCAAAATCACAGCCACCGCTGCGGCACCGCCAACAATGCCCATGAGTACGGCATTGTCATCGAACCACCCGATGGTCTCGCCGCTCATGATCAGGAAAGCGCCGAACAGACCCATTTTCCAATCCGCATGGATCCCAGACAGAATCGCGGTCAGCCCAAGCAGGAAAATCATCACCACGCCGTCGGTTTCAGCATTCAGAAAGTGGAGCAAATCCTTGGTGAAAAAGTAGTGCACCACTACCGCCAGCGCAGCCCAGTGCAGCACTTGGCGAAAGAGATAAAAGACGCGCGATTTCGCGCTCTCACCGGCGTGATATTTCCAGCCACCAAAAATGGCCACCAGCGCGACGGCAGGGATGAACCAAATCCACTTCATCGCTACATCGGTCGGCTCCCTGTCCGTCATCGCGACCAGCACGATGGTTGTGGCGTAAAGGATGACGTACGGAAGCTGATTCAAAAAAAACACCCACCGCGCTTTTTTCTTGGCAGACTTCTGGGCCTCAGCGTCAGTCATAGCAATAGATTCAGACACAATGATTCTCCTCTTCAGTGATCGATCACGCGGGCACGCGGCCTTAATGACCTAATGATGAGCAATGGCTTTGTCAGTAAACAGATAATCTTTCAGCTCGCCTTCGAATTTCGCATCCCGGCGCCTGATCCACTCCAGCAGCATGGCCGCATGCTCTTTTTCCTCATCGCGGTTGTGGGCCAGAATCCCCGCCAACTCCTTGTCCTGACAGGCATCGACACGCTGGTTGTACCAGTCAACCGCCTCAAGCTCCTCCATCAGCGACTGGATCGCTCGATGCATGTCGCGCGTCTCGGCGCTCAGTTCGTCGATGGGCTCGTGGTAACCTTCGTTCGCCATGGATACTTCTCCGTTGTTAGTTTGAAGGCGGAATCTGGTGCCTGGAAGCTTCGCATTGTCCGAGTCAGCGGGCGGAAAGACAAGCCGCGACCCGAATCAAGGGGCATCGGGGTTCAGGGTTCGTTGTGTCAGCGCGGCAAGCATCTCGCGCAGCATCGCCTCAATGTACTCCGATCCATCCATGGTTAGCACATGTTGGGCTCGCAGCTTGGCACGCTTCTCCTTGTCGGTACCTGTCAGCCACTTGACTTGCTTCAGTTCCGTGTCGGTGACGATGAAGGCGAAAATGGGGAAGCGCAATTGCTGCGCCAGATCGCCGCGAATGAATCCGAGCAGGTCGAGCTTTTCCTGTTCCTGATGGACGACGCCATGGGGCTCGACGAAAGCGAGCGCCTGCTGGTCGCCGCGCTGCATCCAGAGCATGAAGTCCGGATAGAAGCCCCCGGTCTGAAAGAAACCGATGCCCTTCTTCGGCAGATTGCGCAGCAGGAAGACGTCAATATCGTCCCAATCCGGTGCCTCCCAAGCGTCGTACCAGTAGGCGCGCAGATCCAGCAGAAAGCGCCGCTCGCTGCCGACGAGTCCCATCGGTACCGACTTCACCACTGCCGCGCCATCGGGTAGCCCATCGCTGGCCAGCAGCAACGGGGCATAGAGGTGCTCGTCCAGGTGCAGGCGCGGCAGTGGCTCGCGCGTGTCTTCGTCCAGGCGCTTGCGCTGTTGCTCGATAATGGCGCGGACCTCCGTCACCCGGTTTGGCGGCACATGCAGCTCGTAAGCGGGTATCGGCGGCTCACCCAGGCGCGGGATATTGGCATGGGTTGCGTCGAATAGTTCGAGCTGAGAGTTCTGTGTTTCCTCTGTCCGCTGAAGGCGCAAGTAAAACCGATCAATGCCCTGCTCGATCAGCGTTCGTGCCGCATTGGTCAGGCGCTCCAAGTCCTTGGTCGTGCGCGGCGCCAGCACCTCCGGGGGAGCGGCGAGATGGGCGCTTTGCTCCATGAAGGTGTCGATATCCTCGCGGGCGATGTACAGGTTGCACCAGTCCTTGCGCGCCTTGTGGGCGAGCGCATCTCGGTACAGCAACTCCATCGGCAAGAGCGCTCGCACACCGCCGAGCGTCTGCCAGTGGACCTTGCGCGCGCTGGCCGCGAAGCCGTCCTTGTCGCCGACGCCAAGCATCGGCATCAGATTCAACTGCGTCGAAGATGCTGTCGGGTCGAAGCGGATACTCCGGTCCTTGAAGCGGAAATCATCGCGGACCTTCGGATAGCTCAGCCGCGCCGCGCCGATGCCTGGTCGCACATCAATGGGCAGGCGCATCACCACCGGAAGCTCCAGGTCTTCGCGTTGCAGCGTGTTCAGAAAGGTAGCGAGATACTTGGTGCGCAGACCGAAAATGTTCAGGGTTTCCAGCAGCGGCAGATGCGGCGGATGTTCACGCGCCAGCGCCCCGTCCAGCGACCCAGAGCGGCGCATGGAAAACTGCAAGCCCTTAAGCCGGACGCCGCGCCCGAACAGTTGCAGCACTTGTGCGCCAGCGTTCTGCCCGACTTTTAGCAGCCCCATGGTGGAGACGCGCCAACTGCTCCAGCCCTCCAGAAACTTCTTGGAACCCACCAGGAAGGACACAGTGCTGTCGGCCGCGTCCAGCGCCTTGAACAGCGAGGGGCTGATGCTGTCGTCCTCGTCGGTCGCTATGCTGATCTCGGGGTCGGCTTCGATCCGTTTTAGCAAATTACCTGGGTCCCCGACGTTGATGACGCCGCAATAGGCATCACGCGCGCTGGCGCGGGCACGGATGCCGATTTCACCGTCAGCGCCCTTGATGAGATGCAGGCTCAGACCGCTGTCGGCATCGCCTTCGGCCAGAAACAGATCCCGGCGCAGATCCGCAATAACGCGCTCGGGCTTGAGGTTCAGCCTTGCCAGATAGGGAAAGCGATCCGCAAACAGATCGGCGCCATCCGGGCGTGTCAGGTCGGTGTCGGCGCTCAGCACTCGGCCCGCAAGCCGCACCGCCCATGCTTTGTCGCGACAGACCCGATCCAAAAAGCGCATGACCTCCAACACCTCTGGTGCCTTGCCTGCGCTCACCTTGTCGCCGATAAAAACCATCAGCGGTGGCTCGATCAGGTACTGGCTGCGCGCATCGGGCTCGGCATCGAAGTATCGGCGCTGCTGGTAAAAGGCCAGCAAGCCCCCCATCAGCAGCAGTTCCTCCTGCGTATTGCCCTCATCACCTTGCAGATTGGCGACCCAATAGTCCTTGCCATAGCCGTCGCGGTAGAAACTCCGGTAGGCGTAATCGAACAGGATGCAGCGGGCATACTCGGCATGCAGCACAGCGTCCTTCTCGGCCACCTGGGCAAAGGTCGCGCTGTATTCGATGGTGAAGCCGCCGTTCGCAGCCAGCGCCTCGCGGATGTTGCGCCAGGCGCGCTCCTCCTTGGCATCGGTTTCGCTGGCCGTCCCCTTGTGGCCCTCGTCCACCAGCAGCAGATTCGGCCCCTCGAAATGCTCCGTGGGCAGGCTTTCGCCGGAGCGCGGGCCAGCCTTGCCCGGTTCCGGCACATAGAGCTTGGTGATTTCCAACACCTGAATACCCGCATAGCAGGCGCAGCGCTCCAGCGCATGGCAGGCAGGGATGCCGCTTTGCTCCAGATCCCGAAGATGCTGGTCGGCCAGCCCCCGACTCGGCGCGAGCAGCAGGATATTGGCGGGTTTGAACAGGCCGTAGTCCAAAAACTGCAAATAGTTCAGATGCAGCAGCAGGGTCTTGCCGGCGCCGGTCGCCATCCAGAAGGCGAGCTTCAGCAGGTCCGGCGCTTGCAGCGGCGCCTGATGGCCGAAGCGGGCCTTGCGGAACCCCTCCAGGTCCAGCAGCAATTGCGCGGCATCCGTGGTGAGTCGGTCGAGAAACACCTCCGCATACAGCAGCGCCAGGTATTGGAAGAACTTCAGCCGAAAGCCCGCGCGGCGCTCGGCTAGCCGGGCCTCGTGCTTGAGAATATTCAGGTCGTAACGGCGCAGCGCGTGCTGGTCCAGCGGTATCGTCAGCGGCCCAGCCGCGAACTTCGACGCGCGCGCCTCCAGCACGCCGCACCAATGGCTCTGCCCGTCCGCGCGACGCCTGTGGTCGGCATCCTTGCAGGCAGCGGACAGGGCCGCAAAATCTCCGCCGAGCGCCGCCGAGAGAAAGTCGAACAGCAGCAGGTCCTGATGCAGCTTCATTGCAAAAAATGCTCGTCGCGCTCGTTCATCCGGCGGTGGAATTCGCCATCCAGACTGCGCCCGTTGAGAATGCAACTGTCGCCGTTGACATAAACGGTCGTGTAGTTTGCCAGATCGGGATACTCGCCCTCGACGAAAGCGCGATCTCGCACATGATCGAAGCCCGTCATATCGCGCCAGACCACCAGCACCGGCCGACCGTCCTCCAGCGCCTCGACGATGCGATAGGGCCGTTTGCCGTCCTTCAGCGCGCGAATGCGCCGAACATGAAAGCCCATCAATAGGTTGAAGGTTTCCACCAGGTCCACCGGCACCTCGGTGAGCCCGTTGTTGCCATGCACACGCAGCCGATAGTCGAAAGGCTGCTCTAGCGCGCGGGTGTTGAGCCGCACCTCGGATTCTTCCGTCTCGGCGTCGAGCATGTATTTCAGCAGGTAGTCGTCGCCGAAAATATCCTGCTGGCCCATGAGTCGGGCGCTGCGCTCTTCGGGCAATTCGAGCGCGTTCAGGGAGTCTTCGAAGGATTCCAGGCGAAGAATTTTGATGAGGCGGGGGGAACGCTCGACCCAATCCTGCCCGTCGACCGCGCCGTCACGAGCCCCGTTCTTCCACAAAGGCCAAGACATCAGTTTGGTCGTTCGCTTGACAAGCGTAGATTCAAAATATTGGCCGTAGTCTACTGCCAGGAATCGACGATTTGCGCCGTCGTTACGATTTTGCTCGATAACTGCCTGAACGCTCGTGCCAGACCCCGCAAAGTAATCAGCTACCAAATCGGAATTATTTGTTACGAAGCTGATCAGCTTCTCTATTAAAGAAACCGGCTTGGGGTTCTTGAATATCTCCCGCGAACCAAAAAGACTTTCTAGCGCATTCGCGCCGATCCGACCATCAAGCTCAATCACACCTTTCAATGAGCCACAATAATCGCGCAAATACTCTTTGATCTGCACAATCTGCTTTTCATCTTCCCCGAAAATAAACTTGCCTTTAGCAAGAAGCTGATCCCGCTTTACGGGAGGAAACCTATAACCCCGGGCGGGCTGCACGCAAGGCTTTCCGTTGGGGTGCATGATGTCATAGCGGTAGCCTTCCTTACCGGGGTTATGCACCTTACGGCTCCCAGTGTATGGGCCTTCATCATCGACGCGATCATAGTGTGTCAGCGGGCTGAGGATCTGCTTGTTATTCTTGATGAATAGGCGGAATGCGGCTTGCACATCCTGCGGCTTCTTCAACTCTTCTTTCAATCGCTCGTATTCTGACAGCATTAAATCCTTTGCATCGATGTCACCACTAGACCAAACACCGGGGTTGCTTTGCGAATCACGGACGAAGCACTCAACATACTCGTGCTCGAATTGAATTCTTGTTGGATTATTGTCGGTCGCGCCCTTCCAGACCATGGTTCCAACGCAATTCGCCTTCCCGAACGTGCGCATCAGAAGTTCATGCAGAAATGACTGTTCGTTGGAGTCGATACTCGAAAAGAAAACACCATCCTGGTTAAGCGCTTCGGAAATTAACGGAAGCCGCTCCTCCATCATCGCCAGCCAGGTCGAATGCCGCGAGAAGTCGTCCTTGTAAAGAAACTCGTCGCTGCCGGTGTTGTACGGCGGATCGATGTAGATGCACTTGACCCGCTCGCGATAGCGATATTCCAAGGTGCGCAGCGCGGCATAGTTCTCGGCATGCACCAGCAGTCCGTCCAGCGCCGCGTCGATGTCGTCGTAGCAGGCCAGCAGGCGCAGCTTGAAGGCGTCGTCGAAATGGCGGGTGTCGACCACCAGCGTCGGGTATTGCTCCAGCGTCTCGTCTGTGACGGGGCCTTCCAGGCCGAACAGGTCACGCCAAGCAGCGATCTGCGCCGAATTGCCCAAAATTTCCGGCCAAAGCGCGCGATCCAGCAGCCGCACGGGGGCTAGGTAGTCGGCGCGCATGACAAACTTGCGCTTCTCGAACAGCGCTGCCTGAAAGGTCTCGATCTGGTCCAGGAAGTTGATAATGAGACCGCCAATGCGACGCAGCGCCTTGAGCTTGATCAGCCGGTCGGAAAGCAAGGCCGGGTCGGTGCTGGCGCTGTCCTCGCTGCCGATGATGCCGTCCAGATCCAGGTACTCGTGCTTCAGGTACCAGTCCAGCTCGGCCTTCAGGAAGCGCCCGAGATTAGGGTGCACGAAGTAGTCGGTGCGGTGCTTGCGGGCATAGCGACGGATGTGGCGCTCCAGAGTTGCGGGGTCGAGCCCCGGCTTCAGGCGGTCCTTGAGCGGTGCTTGCAGGTCATCGATAATCTGCTCTTGCGCGCTGCCGTTGCCCTTGTAGCGCTCCTCCTCCGGCTTGGTCAGGGGGCGAAATACGAACGGCAGGCGGGCGCTGCGCCCGGCCACGTCCAGGTCAAAGTCTTGCGGTTGCGGGAAAAAGTAGCGCGTTTTGCCCTTGACGTTATCCTGCTCCTGATTCGCCTCGGCAAGCTGGAACTCGACCGCCCAGTCGCCGTCGCGGTAACGGTAGCTGCTCAGCTCCTCGGTGGTTTTGACGTAGTGGCTGCCACGCCCGCGCCAGTGAAAGTGCACGTCTTCGCCGTTGTAGGCGACGCTGTAGCGGCCCTCACGCCCGCGTCGCGGCTGGCGGATGAAGTCGCCGTCGGCGTAGTAGCGTGAGAAGAACAGGTATAAATGGTTGTAAAGGCGGTCTTCCTCGGTCTCCGAGAAGCCGGCGGCGGCGGCCAGATGCGCGCGCTCGGCGGTCAGGTCCCGCCAGCGTTTACCAGCAGGCATCTCGGCGATGCGCGGGTCCAGCTCATCGGTGGCAATGAAGGGACCCGCGAGCCCCCAAGCGTTTGACGCCTGTTCCAACTCGCCCTGCACTGTCGTCAGCGCGTTATTCACCTCGGCGAGCCGGTCCGCCGCCTGGCCCCGCATGGCCTGGGTCATGATCTCCGGGAGGCGCTGGTCGAAGAACGCGCGCACCTCGTCGCGGCGGTACTTGAGGATGCGATAGAAGCCGAAGTCTAGGTCGGCCAGATCGACCTTCAGCAGGTCGCTGTAGAGCAGGTGGAGGAACTTTTTCTTGCTGGATGCCATGACTGCGGGATGTTGGTTGCGGGTGCCTGCACGGGGAACGCGGGGCAAAGGATAACCTACCAGCGGGTAGGAGGCAGAACCCAAGGCGCATGATTCATCCAAATCACGGCTGTTCGCCCCCAACACTCGCGCATTTCCGTCACCACGCGGAGGGGATTTTTCCCGCTGCCCCGGCTATCCTTGCCCGGAGGCTGACATCCATCAGCCGGGCTCTGTTTTTTCGTCAGGAACCCATCCACTTTGAAGACTTTCCCCGCTGTGAGCACTGCCAGCTTGATCGACCCCTTCGGCCGGCGCATTCATTATTTGCGCGTATCGGTCACCGACCGCTGCGACTTCCGCTGTCGCTACTGCATGTCGGAGGGCACCCGCTTTTTGCCGCGCGCGCAACTGCTGACGCTGGAGGAAAACGCGCGACTGGCTAGGATTTTCTGCGAGCTTGGCGTTGATCGCATCCGCGTCACCGGCGGCGAGCCGCTGACTCGGCGCAACCTGCCTTGGCTGCTGGAGCGCATCGGCCAACTACCCGCGCTGCGCGAGCTGACTCTGACCACCAACGGTAGCCGCCTGGCGTCTTTTGCAGCCGAACTGCACCGTGCGGGCGTCGCACGCCTGAACATCAGCCTGGATACACTCGACCCTCAAGGTTTCAATCAGCTCACGGGCGGCGGCAAGCTGGCCGATACCCTGGCTGGCATTGAAGCCGCGCACGCGCTCGGTTTTCGCCGCATCAAACTCAACTGCGTGATGCTCAAGGGCGTGAATCAGGACCAAGCCTTCGACTTGCTGAGGTTCGCGATGGAGCGGGATTTGGATATTAGCTTTATCGAACAGATGCCGCTTGGCGCAGCCGAGAACCTGGAGCCGCCTGTCAACTTCTGCTCAAGCGAACAGATTCGCGCCGACCTCGCCCGCCATGTCGAACTGCTGCCGACAACCGAGCGCAGCGGCGGGCCGTCGCGCTATTGGCGGATCGCGGGCAGCGAGACGCGCGTCGGTTTTATCTCCCCGCGCAGCCGAAACTTTTGCGGCGACTGCAACCGAGTGCGGATCACCGCCGACGGTCGGCTGCTGACTTGCCTTGGGCGCGAACAGGCCACCGACCTGCGCCTGCTGGTGCGCGCCCATCCTGGCGATGACGCACCGGTCAAGGCCGGCATCCGGGAGGCCATCGCAACCAAGCCGCGAGGGACGGATTTCGCGCAACTGGCCGACGGCTGTCAACCGATTTCTCGCGCGATGAATGCTACTGGCGGCTAATGCTGAACTTTTCCTTCGCAACCATGCGGGCCTAATGATATGCACCAATGGATCGCCTCGCTGCTGCGCATTTCAATTGCGGTACTGTCGGTCGTCGCCATCGCCTGGGCGTTGTCTACCGATGACCAGCGCCGACGGTTGCTGGTGCGCTTCGGCCTATTCGATTCTCTGGCGCAGGCGGAACTCGCGGGGCTTCGGATCATCGGACCCGTTGGCGAGTGGGAGCTTCTGCCCAAGCTGCCGCCGATCAGTCGCTACATAGCACCCCCCCAGCCCGACCCAGGCCGGAGTCGCCTCCCAGAACAGCAATTAACACACCGAGGCTCAGAGGGCGGTAGACCTGGCGCTTCGACGCCGAGCGGAGCCGATGCTGCCAGCCATGGCGTCGGCCACGGCGCAGACCCCTGTGCCGTCGGCGTCGCCCGCAACCCGAGCCGCGCTCGCAGGCCCACCGAAATCCATCGCTACGTCGACTCCAAGGGCCGAATGGTGTTCTCAGATCACGCCCCCAGCGCCGACGCCGGGGAAGTGCTGGCTGTTCAGGCAGACGCCAGCGTGGGTCGTTTCTCGGCTGACTACGACTTCGATGGGTTGACGCCGCCGCTCGGCTTCCAGCATCAGCTTGAGATTGATCTGGACGGGGTGTTCCATTTTCTAGCCGATGACCTCGGCCTGCGCGGAGTGCAGCCGGTGCACCTGCGTCTAAAGATTATCAAAGACCAACGGCGCTTCGCCCAGGCTGCCGCCGGCGCCGGACTCAGCACCAATAGCGGCTTCTACACCCATCGCAACAACCTCGCCGTGGTGCGCTGGATGGGCGACGAGCCAACCCGCGCCGTCGCCCGCCATGAGATCGCGCATCTGGCGCTCGGCAACTGGCTCGGCCGCACGCCGCTTTGGTTGAACGAGGGTCTCGCCGAAATCGTCGAGAAGATGCGCTTCCAACAGAACTTCGCCACCGCCCTGGCGCCGCCGCAACGGCTCGACCACCTGCGCCGGCTTGCCCGCGCCGGGCAGTTGCCGGCACTGCGCACCTTCCTGGAGAGCGAACGCGCGGACTGGGATCGTTGGGGCGACGACATGGCCTATCCTTACGCCTGGTCGCTGGTGCATTTTCTGCTTCAGGAGCCGGCTCGGCAGCGCACGGTAACCCGACTGCTGAACGAACTCGCCACCCACCGTTGCCGCATGTTCGACGACATCGCTTTCCTGGAGGGTGACTATGCCGGCGGACTCTCCGGACTGAACCGCGACTGGCGCCGCTGGCTGTTCGCCGAGGCGGCGCCGCTGCACTTTTGAGCGACAAGCGCAGACGCGTCAGTCGCCACCGGCCTTGAGCCAGCCTTGCAGGGCGTCGATCAGGGCTTGGGCCTGGGCTGCACTTGAGATATTGAACTTGGACTGCTGACGATATTCACCGCTGCGCTTCTGGTAGCGTCGAATCGTATATTTCTCTGGACCGTACTCACCCTTCGCCTTATCCCAGTCCTGGTAGCGGAACAGCAAGGTCGCCCAACTACCTTTGGACAATATGACCTTATCGAGTTCCTTGGTGGTTTCAATGCCGTCATCAACATAGGTCACAGTGAGTTCGTCGACCGTTTCAGCCATTGCTATTCGTCCTTTCGTGGATTTGTTGTGATTTCACTGCTGCGCGCCATACTGCTGCAATAACAGAATCAGATTGGGGTCAGCCTCGGCGGCAAGCGCCAGATCGAGCGCCGTAGCCCCGGAATCCGTCACCAGATTCACATCGGCCTCTTCCTGCAACAGCCATTTGGTCATCTTCAGATTATCATTGGCCACTGCCTGATGCAGTGGCGCCAGTCCTTCGGGCCCGAGCGCGTTGAGATCGACGCCCCGGCTGACCAGCAGCGCCAGGGTATCGCGGTCAAGTCGATCCTCAACCACCAACTGCCTCAGCAGCACCTGCGGATCATCCCTCGCGCCTCGCTCCATCAGCAATTCTGCTGCGGGAACCCGGCCATTGGCCAAAGCGACATAGAGCGGCGTATGCCCCAGTTGGTCACGCACATCCATGCTCGCCCCATGGTCGAGCAGTTCGCGCGCAATGACTACCCGCCCGTCGGCCACCGCCACCTGCAACGGGTAGCGCCCATCCGGTCCGGGCTGATTGACATCCGTGCCCCAGAACAAATGCCGCTTGATCTGATCGAGATCGCCAGAGTGCACCGCGCGATAGAGGTTGGTCGTCGGCTGCGGCGGCTCTCCACAAGCGGCCAGCACGAGCGCGGTTAACAGCCCCGCGACCAGCAAGGCTCTAGCAACAAAGGACGACAGCGGTGCAGGTATCATTAGAAAACTCGTCTACATATCGAATTAGGACTCGGTTGCAGTGGGGCAAACCCCTTGACCACAACAACCCGATCCGCTGCGATACTAAGACCCAGCCCCCATCGCCCGCAAGCGGTTGCCACCTCAAACGCGCGATCGGACGAGAGAGCTTCCTTCCCGTCGCTGGTTCGGACAGATATACGCGCCGGTTTCAACAGCGAATTTTTCGCTAACGCCCTCCTCGCCTAATAGGCATTGCCATAGCGCAGGCGCCTTGGCCGATACCATCAACCCCGGTAACCTGCTTTACGCATAAACCGAAGCGTTAAGGGTTTTGGCCAGCTCGTGCCATCGGCCGTTTGGTGGCGCGCGGTCTCAAGCGCGAAGCGGCAGCGCGACGATGGCGTCGGCCGGCACGCCAAGCCTTGACTGCTCGCCCGGCGCCGGACCTGGTGCACCATCGGGAAGATGCACGCGCAGCGAGCTGCCGTCGGCGAGCCGGCACCAGCAGGCGGTGTAGCGGCCCAAGTCGACGCTGCGCAGAACTTGAATCGGAAGCCCCTCGGCGCTGCCAAGACAAGGACCGTCCGGGCGGATCGCGACCACCTCGGCCGGCTGCGAGCCGCCAGCTGGCAACGGCAGTCGCCCCCAAAGACCCTCAACCGAGGTCTCGTTTCGCGACCTGATCGGCAGGATGTTGGGCCAGCCGAGTACCCGCGCGACCTCGGCGTCGCCCGGATCGGCGAAGACCTCGGCTGTGTTGCCAAAGCGGCGCAACTCACCATCAATAATGACAGCGGCCCGGTCGGCAATCTGGCGGACGTCGTCGATGTCGTGGGAGACCAGCAGCGTCGGCACTTGGGTCTCCGCGACCAACTCGTGCAACAGCAGGCGCAATGTTTGGCGCAGGCTGGCATCGACGGCCGAGAAGGGCTCGTCGAGGAGCAGTGCCGCTGGGTGTGGAGCAAGCGCCCGGGCGAGGGCAACGCGCTGGCGCTCGCCACCTGACAAGGCGCCTGGTCGTCGGCTCGCGAGCGGCGATAGCCCGACCCGTTCTAGCCAGAACGCGACCTGGGCGCGCCAGTCGACGCTGCGGGGTAGACCGAAGGCGATGTTACGGGCCACGCTCAGGTGCGGGAAGAGTGCGTAATGCTGGAACATGAAGCCGACGCGGCGTTGGCGGGTCGGTACCTCGATGCCTAAGTCAGTGTCCAACCAGCTGTGCGGACCATAACGGATGTGCCCGCAGTTAGGTGTTTCGAGCCCCGCCAACAGACGCAGCAGGGTGGTCTTGCCGCCGCCGGACGGGCCGAGCACGGCGGTGATACCATGCGCTGGGATGCGGATAGCGAGATCCAACGCGAAGCCCTTGCGCCGCAGCGCTAAACGAGCGTCGAGATCCGAGTCGAGTTCTGAGTCGAAATTGGGCATCAGAGCCGCCCCAGCCGCCGCAGTAGCGCGAAGAGTCCCAGGGAAACCGCCCCCAGCAGCAGCGAGAGCCGGGTGGCGCAGGTGAAATCACCATCGAGCACGCTATTGTAGATGGCCAGCGAGAGCGTTTCGGTCGAGCCGATGATGTTGCCGCCGAGCATCAGCGTGATACCGACCTCGCCGAAGGAACGGCCAACCCCGAGGGTGAGTCCAGCGATGATGCTGCCGCGAACTGCCGGAATCAGCACCAGCACCAGGGTCGCCAGGCGGCCCTTGCCGAGCGTATAGGAGGCCTCGACCAGCTCGCATGCGCTGCCCTTGATCGCCGATTGGATCGGCTTCACCACCAGCGGCAGCCCGGCAATAAAGGCCGCCAGCACCAGACCTGGAAAGGAGAACACCAAGTCCCAGCCGGTGGCGGCGTGCAGCGGACCACCGATCAGGCCATAGCGTCCGAGTAGGAGGAGCAAGAAGAAACCGATGGCGATGGGCGGGAAAACCAGCGGCAGCGACACCAGCCCATCGACCAAACCGCGCAGCGGGAAAGGCCGGCTCAGTGCGTAGCCGAGGCCGATACCCGCCACCAGGAACAACAGCAACACGACGCCGGCCACCTTGAGGCTGAGCATCAAGGCGGCCGGGGAACAGGCGAGAATCGCATCCATGCGCGGGTCAGAAGACGGCCTGGATTTGCAGGGCAACGAGGTTGTCGAGCCCGTCGAGGATGCGGTTGGGCACGTCGTCCTTCGGCAGCCTGGGGGCCTCGGCATCCTGCCACTGGTAGTTCGCCATCAGGCGCCAACGCTTGTCGATGCGGTACTGCAGGCCCAGGGTCCAGGTATTAAAGCGGCGCTCGGTGTCGCGACTCTCGGTTCCGCGGTTCAACTGATCGAAGCGCAGATCAAGCTGCAGGGTCGGCAGGATGTTGAAACCCCCTTCCAGGTACCAGCCATTGGCCTCGCCGTCCGGCAGCAGGTTGTAGGAGGCGATGCGGTTGCCGGCATTGTCGAGACTGCCTGGCACTGCGCCGCCATCAGTGCCATTGGCGATCATGCCTTCGGCCCTGATCAGTTCACCGGACAGCCGGTAGCGCTTGTGCCGCAGCACTGCACCGCCACCGTAACGGGTGCGCAAATAATTGCCAGCCCCGGCTCCGGTCAGTGTCCGCATCCCTTGCTGCCACCAGCCGTAGACCTTGAGACCATCGCGCTTGCCGCCTTTGCCACCCAGGATGCGCTCGGTCGACCAATACAGGTAGAGGTCCTTGTAGGCATTGTTATCGGGCCGGGTGATCCCGTTGCCGTTGCCGACCATGACCGCATAGGTATGCTCCCACTGCTCGCCACCCACGGGGAGCACGCCGAACAGCTGGATACCAATATCGTGGTAGACGCTACGCGCTCCATTGGGCTGGTTGGACGTGTTGGGGGCGGTGCCGTCGCCATCGAAGAAGGTCTCATTGACGAGTTGGTTCACGACCTGACTGGTATTGACATAGTTCAGCCGGAAAGCTGGCTGCATACCCTCGTCGCTGCCTGGAGTCTTAAACTGGCCCGCGCGCAAGCGCAGCGCGGGGTTGAAGCTATAGGTCAGGCTGGCGTCGATGAGCTGGATAGGGGTGGCATTCTCGGTGGCGGCATTAATGCCGGCATCGATGGCCAGTGCGTAATTGAACGCCGGTAGCTCCGGCACGAGGCCGCGGGCACCGACCCGCGCGCGCTTGATCAGCCATTCACTGGACTCGGTCTTCTGCGGACCGATCAGGTTCGCGAACATCGGCTGCCCTTGCCAGGGGCCGGCCTGGAGTTTGGTCCCGTCGGTGCTCTGGTACTCGAGCTGAACGAACCCCCAGGGCCGGAAGGTATTCGTACTCTTCGGCGGCTCGGTGCCCTGCAGGATGAGCCAGTTGATTGCGTAGCTCGGCAAGGGCGCCAGCAGGCTTGCTGCAAGCGCGATGAGCGAGAGTCTGCGGCTAAGTGCGCGCCCTTGTAACGGCGGAGGTTGCATCTTCACGATCTCCTTCATCCCGTTGTTCAAAGCCCGAAGCGCTTGAAGATGGCGCGGGCTTGGTCGCTACTGACGAAGGTGGCAAGGGCCTCTGCCGCATCGGTCTGCCCTGCCGAAGTAGGAAAGGCCAGCACGATCCGGGGCGGGTCATAGAGATCGGCCGGAAGCTCGTCGAATCCGGCGATCTTTTCGGCGATGCCGAGCGCATCGGTGACATTGATGAAACCAACATCCACGGTGCCAGCAAGCAGATAGGCGGACACCTGGGGGACGGTTGCGAGCGTCATAAGCCGCTCCTTGACCTGCGGCATCAGCCCGCTGCGCTCGAGAAACTGCGTGGCGGCGCGTCCATAGATCGCCTTTTTCGGATCAGGCAGTGCGATGCGCTCAATGGAGGGGTCTGCGATATCCTGCCAGCTGTCGAGCCGCTGCCGACCGTAGGCGAGCACCAGCCGACCTGTCCCGAGTGGCTCGAAACGATTAAACAGCCCGCTCTTGCGCAGAAAACCCTGCTCGCCAACCACCAGATCGACGCGGCCGCTGTCGCGGGTTTGCGCCAGCACCTGCTGCATGTTGCCGAATGCAGCGTCAACGCCAATGCCGGTCTCCTCGGTGAACGCGGCATAGATTTCGGTTAACGGTTTTTTGTAGCCAGCGCCAGCGGCGACCAGCAGACGATCAGCCATCGCCGGCAGCGACAGGACGAGACAAAGAACAAGAACGAGACTTCTCATGAAACAACACTCCTAAAGATACTTGAAAACGGGCGATCAATAACGCCCCATACCGTTACATCATTTGAGAATAACGGTAGAAAACGCGTGCAACATGGGCACCGCGAGCATTATGCAAAATATGCGCCACATATTAAAAAACGTCAGTTATCCAGATAACATGCTATATTTAAAGGTTTTTTATTGTTTCCAAGCGAGAGTTGGACGGAGCGAGTGACCAGGCGGATTTGCTAGATGCTGTAGCAAAACGAACGCGACTCTATATATGTTTGTATATAACGCAACAAAGTCAGCGTGGTGTTGCTGCGCAAGATAATCGATACGCGCACTGGCGCTGCCTTTGGTTCCGCCCACCCTGGTGCTCACCGACTTGCGTCGGGACCCAGAGGGAGATAGAGATGTCAC
Source organism: Thiorhodovibrio frisius (assembly GCF_033954835.1). NCBI lineage: Bacteria > Pseudomonadati > Pseudomonadota > Gammaproteobacteria > Chromatiales > Chromatiaceae > Thiorhodovibrio > Thiorhodovibrio frisius. The sequence continues at coordinate 1,591,538 of NZ_CP121471.1, read as the reverse complement.
TGGTGGCGCGCATAGTGGACCAGAATTACATCATCTGGGCGCTTATCCGGGCGTTTGACGGCGTCCTGGCAATGCCCCGTCAAATTCCAGAGACCAGCAAGCCAACCGCTTCCTCCACGCAAGATCGCAACAAGGGTATCAGCGCCTTCGTCTCGTGATATATATCATAATATAGCGAAAAGCGGATTTCGCCCCATTTATCCGGGCGAACGATAAGTACTAGCGCTGGCACAAAAGCTGCATGTTGACGCCTATTTCATGAAAAAGCCGGGCACTGGTCAGCTTTTGCCATCCGAAGAATACTGCCTAGCAACGTCGTCGATTTCCCTGCGCCCCCCCAATACGCCGACTCGGGAATGGCGCGCGCGCATGCTGAGATGTCAGTCATACGGAATCCTCGACCTGATGCGGCAACATCATTGGTTCGACCGAGGCACTTCACCTGACTCATCGCGAGGAGTCCAACATGTCCTTACAGCCCGCATTATGTGCTTATGGCAAATTGAAACGGCTTCCGTGCCGTAACCAGATCGATCTTTGCCAGCCCCAGTGGTCGGCTGGGCTGCCAGCAGCATGGCGAGCGCGCGTGGTGACCCCGTGCAAATTCAAGGTGTATCCTGACTATGAAATGCCCGCGCGCCAGGTCGTGGGCTTTGATGTCAGCGGCGCGATCTGTTTCCGCGCCTATGACTATCGCTTGCTCGATCCCTATTCGGACGATGACGAGGAGTTTTACACTCTGCTGACCTATGGCGAATCGGCCGTGGGCTGGCGACTTAAGGAACGGGGCTGGCTTTTGTACCGCCGGGTGGAATCCCACATGGAGGAGGATCATCGGGAAGAAGGGCTCCAATGGGCGGCCGATTGGCCGGGCTCCTAAAGCTAAAGTCCATGGGGCCATCCGCGCTGATCAGCCGCTCGCCCGCTCTGTATCGATATGGACAAATGCCTCTCTGTCCTGGCTGTCGCGATCCTCACAAGATGCTTTGCTCCTGCTCGAAAAACATCTTTCGATCAGACGATTAAAGTTGATTGGCAAGCAGGTATGATATTTGCCTATTTGCTATCAAGATTGATCGCCACACTGGAACGGCCCCTCCCCCCGATTGTCTCGGGCCCGTGTGATGACGGATCGTGATCCAGAACGGAGCCGCAGGGGGCGCGTTGGGCAGTTGCAAAAGCAGTGCCGACCGACTGGTTCATTCCACTGAACACAACCAATGGAATCCTCACTTGTCAAACACAGTCATTTTCTACGAAAAACCAGGCTGCATTTCCAACGGCAAGCAAAAGGCGCTGCTGCGCTCGCTCGGCCACGATCTGAGCGTGCACAACCTGCTCGCCGAGCGCTGGACGCCCGAGCGTCTGCGGCCCTTCTTCGGCGATCTGCCGGTACGCGACTGGTTCAATCCGACCGCGCCTCGAATCAAAGCGGGCGAGGTCAAGCCGGATGCACTGGATGAAACAACCGCGCTGGCCCTGATGCTGGATGATCCACTGCTGATCCGTCGCCCCTTGATCGCGTCCGACTTTGGCTGCGGCTGCGGTTTCGCATCTGGTCCGCTGCTCGCCGCGCTTGGCGTTCATCTGCAACCGGAGCAAGATTTCCAGTCCTGCTCCCAGACGGGCGATGATCCCAAATGCGACATCCCCACCGGATCGGACTCGACATGAACGCAGTCCTCGCAGACGCGGGTGCCCCTGAACGCGCCCGACCGGGCGAGGCGGTAGAGATCGCGCCCGGCGTGCACTGGGTCGGCGCGCTCGACCCGGCACTGCGCACCTTCGATATCATCCTGCGCACGGCCAACGGCACCACCTATAACGCCTATCTGGTGCGTGGCACCGAAGGTGTTGCGATCATCGATACGGTCAAGGCCGAATTCGCCGACGAGTTCTTTGCGCGGCTGGAAGCTGTCGCTCGCTACGACGAGATCCGCGTCATCGTCCTCAATCATCTGGAACCGGACCACAGCGGCGCGCTGCCCGAACTGATGCGCCGCGCGCCTCAGGCACGGCTCTACATCTCGACCCGCGCGACCTCAATGCTGAAGGCGCTGCTCAAGCCGAGCGAGGACGAGCCATCCTTTGAGTACCAGACCGTCGGCACCGGCGACGAGGTGTCGCTTGGTGATCGCACGTTGCGTTTTCTGCATACGCCCTATCTGCACTGGCCAGATACGCAATGCACCTATGTGGTCGAGGAGGCGGTGCTGTTCTCTGGCGATGTCTTCGGCTGTCACCACTGCGACAGCCGGCTCTTCAACGACCGCTGCGGCGACTTCCGCTTCGCCTTTGATGACTATTACGCCCACATCATGCGCCCCTTCAAGACGCATGTGATGGACGCGCTCCGTTTGATCGAACCGCTGCCGCTCAAGATGGTCGCGCCCACGCACGGCCCCATCTTGCGCGACCGCCCGCGCCGCTACCTGACCCGCTACCGCGAACTCTCCAGCCCCCGTTTCACCGAGGGACTGGGCGAGGCACAGGAGGCGCACAAGACCCTGCTCATCTTCTACTTGAGTTCCTACGGCAACACGGCCCGTATGGCCGAGGCGATCCGCGACGGGGCGGAAGAGACCGCCGGGGTGCGGGTGTCGCTCTATGACCTGGCAGGGGGGGCGCTTCAGCCCTTCGTGGATCTGATCGAATCCGCCGATGCGCTGGCATTGGGTTCACCCACCATCAATGGGGACGCCGTCAAGCCCATCTGGGATCTGCTCTCATCACTGGCGGTGATCGATCTCAAAGGCAAGCTGGGTGCCGCCTTTGGCTCCTACGGCTGGACCGGCGAGGCGGTGCGCATGATCGAGGAGCGGATGCGCGGGCTTAAACTGCGGGTGCCGGTGGTGGGTCTGCGCATCAAACTCATCCCGACGGACGCGGAACTCGAGGACTGCCGTGCCTTCGGGCGCGCGCTGGGCGCGGCCATGACCGGAGCGAATGCAGGCCAGACGCTGGAGTTTGCGGATCTGGTCTGATTTGGGACCTATCACTTTAGTCAATGCGTTTTCTGTTTTGAGCCGAAAATCCATGGTCGCTGGGTATACTCACCCGGCGCCCGCTCACACGGGAAACAGCTTTCTCTCCCGCGCCAGAATGTAGCCAAGCTTGCGCAGCGCATGGATGGTCTGCCTGGCACTGACGCGATCAAGTTCCTTTTCTTCTTCGCTCAACTCGCTGTAGGGGATCAGCGTTGGATTTTCCTTGCGCGCATCGTCGCGCACCGGGCCATAGCGCCAGCCCTGCGCCGTGCGTTCCGTCACGTAGGCGATGTGCACCGCCTCCGCGAGTTGTTCGAGCACAACTTCTGCGCCAGTTTGCACATGCTGGATTGCAAAGGCCAGTGCCTGGGCATCGCCATAGCGTTGGGATTTCTTGAGCGCCATCGCCCGTTTACAAATGGCAATGAGTTCATCGGGCAGGGACAGCGCCAGATCCGCGTCCTGAGGCTGGCCGTCCCCTTGCGACAAAATGGCCTCCAATTTTGCGACATCGCGGTAGGACTTGATCTTTCGCCCGGTCAGAATCTCGAACAAAATGGCACCCAGCGAGTAGATATCGGAGCGTGCGTCGACCTCTTCGAGTCGGCCAAGCGCCTGCTCGGGCGACATGTAGTAGGGGGTTCCGACGCCATGCCCGGTTAAATTAGCGTCTTCGCTCGCCGCGCTGCCAGCCTGTTTGCCAGGCGCCTGTCCATCCGGCCCTGGTGCCGACGATGGGTCTGGCGCTGGGTCTGACGCCGGGCCTAATCGGCGTGCCAGCCCCCAGTCAAGCACATAGGTCTCGCCGAACTCACCAATAATGATATTGGCGGGCTTGAGATCCCGATGAATCACGCCATGGCAATGCGAGTAAGCCAGGGTCTGGCACACGTCGATAAAGTTGGGCAACAACGCCAGGCGTTCCTCCAAACCCTTCGCGGTCTTGATCGCTTCGGCCAGGGTGCGCCCTTCGACCATCTTCATGGTGTAATACGCCTCGCCCGAGGCGCGACGCCGGCCAATCTCATAGACAGGCACGATGCCCGGATGCTGTAGCGCAGCGGTCAGCTCGGCTTCGCGCAAAAAGCGGCGGCGCAAGTCGGGCAGGTATTGGTTCATGGACTCATCCGCCGCCAAATCGGGCAGGACTTCCTTGAGCGCAACCCGGCGCTTTATGGCGACATCCCGCACGCAGTAGACAATACCCATGCCGCCGCGGCCAATCTCTTTCTGCCCCAGATAGCGACCGGCCTGCTCGTCGAGTAGAAGCTCGTCGCCCTCGCCGCGTTCGACGCCGCGATTGGACGCCTCACCCTGCTCCCATAGCAGCGTTGTGGTCTGATCCAATGGCTCATTCTGGTCTTCGTCTGGGTCCAGGTCCGGCTTGCCGGCTGCGGCCTGAACTGCGAGATGTTGCTCAAGCAGCTCGAACTGGGCGGCCGTCAGCAGTTGCCGCTCATGACAGCGTTGCGCCAGCGAAGCAGCCCGCTCCTCTGGCTGCTCGAACAACAGATCCAATATCCGCGAAAATGACAAGAGTCCGAGCTGATAGGCGGCTTCACAGAAAGTTCTGTCTGTCATCGCTATCATCATTCTTTGGCCTGTTTCTATTAGCGCCCGTTTGGCAGGATGGCTGAGCCCTCTGACTCTGGCATCCGCTTGTATAACCAAAGCAAATGCGTTTTCTGTTTTGGGCCGAAAGTCCATGTCCGCTGGGAATACCTTTGCCCCGTCACCAGAGTATAGCCGTCATGGGTCCGATGTCGGATGCGGGGCACGAGCGCATGCGCTGGCCAAAGAGCGGATCAGACACCACCGGGCGTTTGCCGCAACATTTTCCGCGCCCCCGCCCTCGTGCTAGGGTATGCGTCTGCGCAGTGCTGTTGGGATTTCTGATCCTCAACTTCATACTGTGGCACCACCCCGGAGAATGAATCTGCTGTTACGGCAGGACTCATAGCCCGGCCACCCTGGAATATTCAGCTTGTTGTCTCACGGTTAAGCTCAATCATGCTTGCCAAACTGCTTTTGACTCTCGCCGTGGTCATTGCCGCCTACACGGCCCTGCGGAATCGTCGCGCGAAATCCACCGGCGCACCGCCGCCAAAAGCCAAATCTGCCCTGCCCTGGCGGGCCTTGCGCATCGGCGCCTGGAGCATTATCGCAATCATGCTGATCGGCAGCGCTTGGTCTGTATTGCATCAGTGGCAGCGCGCGCAAGAGATCGTCGAAATTCAGGTGGTCAACCCTGCCACTGGCGCAATCGACCACTACCAGGCGCACCGCAAAGACATCAAGGGCCGCGGCTTTCGCACACTCGATGGGCAGCAGGTGCGCATCGCCGAGTTCGAGCGCATGATTCTGAGCGACCTGCGCTAAACTGGCCAGGTGAGCGCGCTTCAGCCCGGACAGCGCCACCTTAGATCAGGAGATCCCCGATGTCCGCCATTCGTCCCGGCGATGCCCTGCACCGCCTGCGCAAAGAAGCGCCCTTGGTGCACAACATCACCAACTATGTCGCCATGAATCCCATGGCCAATATTCTACTGGCTGCCGGCTGCTCGCCAGCCATGGTGCATGCTCCAGAAGAGGCTGCGGAATTCGCCGCCATCGCCAGTGCGCTGACCGTTAACATTGGCACCCTGTCGCGCCCCTGGCTGGAGGCCATGCTGAGCGCGGCGGAAGCGGCCCGCGCCCATCAGCGCCCATGGGTTCTGGACCCGGTCGCGGCAGGCGCCACCCGTTTTCGCCGCGAGGCCGCAGCCCGACTGCTTGAGTTACAACCGACTGTGATTCGCGGCAATGCCTCGGAGATTCTTGCGCTCGGCGCCAGCGCCGAGGTGCAAGCCGCCACCGAGGTGAAAGGCCGCGGAGTCGATTCCAATAACCCAGTTGCTGCGGCGGCGGCGGTCTCCGTTGCTCTGGCCAAACGCCACAACGCGGTGGTGGCCGTGACCGGCCCGACGGATTGGGTAACGGATGGACGCCGCGCCGCGAACATCGGCAACGGGCACCCGCTGATGCCAAGGGTCACAGCACTCGGATGCTCACTGACCGGCATCATCGGCGGCTTTCTCGGTGCCGGCTGCGACCCCTACGAGGGTACTCTGGCGGCACTGGCGTACTACGGCGCCGCCGGTGAATGGGCCGCGCAGGATGAGCGATGGGCGGTGCAGGGACCAGGCTCCTTCGCGGTCGCCTTCGTCGATGCCCTGGCCCTGATGAGCGCAGATCAGCTTGAGCGCACCGCGCGGATCGAGAGCATGGCCCGAGCCGACCCGACAGGAACCCAGCCAGCAGGAACACAAAAGGCGGAATGAAACCCTTCGATCTTGGCGTCTACCTGGTCACCGATCCGCACCTCTGCGGACCGCGTGGGGTTCTAGCCACGGCCACCGCTGCGGTTGAGGGCGGCGCGACCATGGTGCAACTGCGCGATAAGACCGCCAGCGATGCCGAGCTGATTGCGCTCGGCAAGGCACTCAAGGCCGCCATCAGCACCCACGCGGCGCTCCTGATTGTGAACGACCGGATTGACGTTGCCCTGGCCATTGACGCTGATGGCCTGCATCTCGGTCAGCGCGATGCCGATCCGGCACAGGCCCGGGCCCGGCTTGGCACCCAGGCCATCATCGGGCTGTCGGTGGAAACACCCGCGTTGGCGCGCGCGGCCAACCCCGAACTGATCGACTATCTGGGCGTTGGTCCAGTGTTTGCCACCGCGACCAAAGCCGATCATGCCACCCCGCTCAGCTTTGATGGTCTGCGTGCCATCTGCCGTGAGGCGCCAGAATTGCCCAAGGTGGCTATCGGTGGCCTGCATGCCGAGCATGCGGGGGATGTCATCCGCGCCGGCGCCCAAGGGCTGGCGGTCGTCTCGGCCATTTTTACCGCGGGTGATCCCCAGGCCGCTGCCCGGGCAATCCGCACGCAGGTCGACCTGGCTCGGGCGATTAGCTGAAACCCCAGGACGTTGCCGGCTTAGCGATCACCCTCAGCCGCGCCCTGGCTCGCATTCTGGATCGCACTCTGAGGCGCACCGGACCAGGGTCGGATCACCACCACCGAGGTACTGTTTTTCGGCGAGCCCTCAATGATGCGATCACTGTAGGACAGGTAAACCAGAGTGTTGCGCGGCGCATCGTAAAAGCGCACCACCTGCATGGTTTTGGTCAGCAGCGAGGTGCGTTTCTTGAAGACTTCGTCTCCGTCGTTTTTGCCGCTGGCGATGTCTTTCGGCAAGCTGACCGGACCCACCTGACGACAGGCCAAGGAGGCATCGGAGGTGTCCTCGGCCAGCCCGACGGCGCCGCTCACTCCACCGGTTTCTGCGCGGCTCAAATAACAGGCCACCCCCGGAACGTCCGGATCCTGAAACACCTCGATAACGATTTTATCGTTTGGTCCCATCAGCTTAAACTTGGTACTGACCTCGCCAACGCGCTCGGCCCACAAGGCTGGCGGGAGCAGCAGTATGGCAAGACCTGTTGCCAACCCCAGTCCCCTCAGCGGGCTTACAGATTTCAAATGTTTCATTGGCTAAAACCTCCCGAAAAGGCGCGTCATCTCGCTGTGACTGCGGGTCAGACAGTCTTCGATGGATACCCCAAGGAACCAGTTACCGGTCACGGCCATGGATGACCCGCTCGCGGACGCCAGCGCCTGATCGAGTTCCACGACCAGATCCCAATGGCCCTTGCGCAGACTTGGCAGACGATTACGCTCATGGCGCACGGCGGCCACTTTGGCAGGTGCGACATCCAGCGCCTGACAGGCGGCGGCGATCTGCCCCTCGGCCTCAAGCCGGCCACCGGGGAAATGAAAAGCGAACCCGCGATAGCGCGGATGATCGAGAAAGTCCCGCGACACGGCCGACAGAAAAGGTCCGTCCACGCTGATCAAGCCGGCCATCCGGGGCAGATTGAGATCCTTGCGATCAAACGCCAGCAGCAGGGAATCGATCTCGGCGACGCCAATGCGTCCGGTGGCCCTGGCAGCAGCGGGGGCGACCTGCTGTAACAGACGGGTCGCCACATCCGGCGGCACCGCCAAGGTAACGCGCTCGGCTCGCAGCGTCTCGCCGCTGGTCAGCTCAATGCGATAGCCGCCCGCGTCCGGGCTCAGAGCATCGACGACCGCGCCCAAACGCACCTCGATCCCCTTCGACTGCGCCAGCGCTTGCGGAATCTCGGCCAAGCCGCTCGGCAAGGTAAAGCTGCGCAGCACGTCTTTGCGGCGCGGTTTCTTGCGAAACAGTGCTGCGGCCGGATAATCATCGGCCGTCTGGCAGATCACCGAACGGAAGGCCGGACCGAACAGATCGTTGTAGTTCTTGCGGCCTAGGCCCTGGCCGTAATACTCGCGGACGCTGAGTGCTTCCTTATCGAGTTTTCGCAACCTCGGCAGCGAGGCAATCAGCTCAAGAGGATGCAGCGCGGACAGGATGGATACCCGCTTGCTACTCCGCCACAGCCGGTAACTCGCCTTGGCCTTGGCCTGGATCTGCCCGAGTGTGCCGATTTCCTCCATGATAGTGAGCAGATGGCCGTAGCTGTTAAAGCAGCTATGACTGCCGGCCTCGACCCAGAAATCTTCAAGCCCAGCGAAGCTGCGGGTGTTCATGCAACCGCCGACGCGGTCATCTTGCTCCAACACCAGGCTGGGCGTGCCGGCACGCGAGGCAAAAAACGCCGCGCCAAGGCCACTGATCCCGCCGCCGATGACGATATGAGAATGCACGTCAGATGAGGTAAGCTGGTTCATGCGCGTGGGTGGTCTTCCTGAATGGATTCATGCTAATCATCGTCTTCGACCAGACTCAGCTTACTGATGTCCGGATGCTGTTCGGGACCGCGATCAGACAGCTCTTCAAGCTCCGCACCGGGGGGTGCGATCGACCAGGAAGCACTGGGGGGAGACGAACTGGGGGGAGACGAACTGGGGGGAGACGAACTGGGGGGAGACGAACTGGGGGGAGACGAACTGGGAGTAATGGTCGAACCCTTTGCCGCGCTCGGCGATGCATCGACATCCGCTTCATCATCGGAATCGTCGAAGTGAAAAACCTCGTCCGGATCGCCGCCGACCGGCACAACTTCAGCCAGGGCACCTGCTTTGTCAAACACCTCGCGCAAGCGTTCCGCTGTTGCGAAATCAACACCGCGCTTCACAAACACCCGCTGCCCGCTGAACAGGCGCTCCACGCCGGCCTCATCGAGCTTGAATATTTGCGCCAGCCGCTTCTTGACATAGTCCGGCGATGCCGAGCCCAGCAACTCGCCAGAGAAGAGCACATCGAATGTGGGGTCAGCCATTAGGTTCCTCCGGACAGGTCATTTGCGCCCGGATGCGTCCATGCATGCCCAGGGCGCGCGCTCATGCTGGAGATTCTGGCCAGAGACTAACGGATTTTCAAGCGCTCAGAGCGGTTTTTTCAGCGAAAAGGCGCCGCGCAGATCGCCGGCCTCGTAGCCCCGCGCCTGATCCTGCGGATAAGCCGCATCCAAAGCGGCGGCGATCTCGGGATTAATCTTCTTGCCGTGGCAGGCCAGACAGACCTCCGCCGTCGGGATTGCCTTCATGAAGCGGTAGCTCCTACCACCGCTCTCTTCGACCACCTCGGCATAGGTAATGGTATTGGGGTTTTCCCCGATGCGGGCGCGATCCTCGAACTGCCGCAGCACCCGCTGCTCCCAAAGATCCGGGCTGTTTCGCTCAACATTGCGCGGCTTCAGGCTGGTCCGCCCAATCTGCCAACCACTCTGTTGCGACAAGGAATCGGCAATGCCAGGGGCCTTGTCCTTGCAAATGGCGACGGCGGCAACCGGCCCGCCATCCTTCATCGCGCCCTTTAGTTCGCCCTGCAACCTTTGGGTAAAGTCCTGGATCAGCATTCTTGCCTGGTAGGCGTTCATCATGGCCGAGTTCTGCTCAGCCATCGCAGCCCCGGACAGTAGCGAGACAGAAAACACACCGGTAGCAATCACGAAAGAGATGCGCATCATTACAACTCCTTGAAACAAGAAAAAAAAACACAAAACCGGATACCAATGGTCGAACCACGCCAACGAGGCCGACCGGCTTCTCGATTCTCGATCTCTCATTGTTGCAATCGCCGTCCCAACGGACAATGAGGATTCCAAATCCCGACGAATTTTCTCATGATGGCGCCAAGACAAAAAAACCCAGCCAGTCAGCCACGGCCAAGGGGCCGCAGCGACCGGCTGGGTCACTACTGACTACTGAAGGTTATGCAGGGGAATGGTGATGGATGGGTCACCAGAGGTCGATGGTCTCGGTCACCCCGGACGATCAATACCTGGTGGTTGGTCTCTAACGTTCATGGTCCCGACCACCCCGGATAATGAATCCGTGTGATTCACAGTAAAGACCAGGCAGCATCCGAGCTAGATCAGCACAGCTCTTTAGATACCAGAACCGGGCATTTAGGCGCCAGAACCCGGCATGCTCAGCACCTCAATCTGAACGCGGGTAACGCCGCGCTTGATCATGTCCAACTTAGCCGCAGCCCGGCGCGACAAATCGATGACGCGACCTCTGACAAAAGGCCCACGGTCGTTGATGGGCACCACTATGGAGCGCCCGGTTTCGAGATCGGTGACCTTGACCTTGGTCCCAAGCGGTAGGGTTTTGTGCGCGGCACTCACGCGGTTTTTATCGTAAACCTGACCACTTGCCGTTCTATTTCCATGCAAGCTGTCGTGATAAAAAGACGCCATTCCGCTCTGTACCGCTCCCGGTGCGGGCTTCACCGCTGCCATGCCGGGCAGCGCTATTAGCAGCAGCAAGAGGCCCGCGACTGCAACAGGTAGACGGCGGTGAGCAATGGTCGCAAAGGTATTGGTCTTCATCCTGCAAGTCCTCATCAACATCAGTTCCGCCGCGCAAGCACGAAAGCACGCATGCTGGCGATAGCGGAACTGGGTCACACAATTGAACAAGACTCAAGGATACAGGAAAACCCTTATTAGGGAAAACACCTAATTCAGCCCCAGCGGACATGGTTTTTCGGCTTGCTTAGGACTAGGCAGCAGCCACCGCGTAGGCAACAAGCGCCGGATAACAGTCACCGCCGGCTAGAATCAGGCCCGAATTGGGTGCCAATCAGGCGCCCAATGGGTGCGCGGCAATGCACCCGGGCACCGGGGATCAGCTCCGAGGATAGCTCGGCCGCGCCGGATGGCAGTAGCACAATCACTGTCGAGCCCATATTGAAGCGCCCCATCTCCTCCCCGCGTGCCAGGGTGATGGGAGCCCTAGGATCATCCGCCGAGGGGGCAAAAGGATCAGCCGGCGGATAGTCCATGCGCGTGAGCATCCGAGCGCGCGGTGGTGTCACCTCGCCCGCCCAGCGGGTCTCGATGCTGCCAACAAAGATGGCACCGACCAACACCATGGCCATGGGGCCGATGGCCGTGTCAAACAGGACCACCACCCTTTCATTTCGCGCAAATAGCCCTGGCACTCCTTTGACCGTAGTCGGGTTGACGCTGAACAGCCGGCCCGGCACATGCAGCATGCGGGTCACACATCCGGCCAGCGGCATGTGGATGCGATGGTAGTCGCGCGGCGACAGATAGAGGGTGGCAAAGAGCCCATTGCTAAAAAGCGCCGCCATCTCACCATCACCGAGCAGCAATGGCAGCGAAAACCCTTGTCCCTTGCACTGAAGCAGGCGCTCACCCTTGATGATACCAGCCTCGCTCACTTGCGCATCGACCGGGCTCAGCAGCGCCTGTGGATCATCGGGTAGCGGACGCGCATGCACTGCCAGCGCGCGCGTGAAAAAGGCATTAAAGCTTGCGTAAGACTCCGCCCTGGGCTTGACTGCTTCGCTGAGATCCACGGCAAAGTGGGAAACAAATCGCCGGATCAGCCAATGGGTGACAGGCCCGAGGCGCAGCCGGGTTAGACGCAACATTAACCGAGAGAGCAAATGCTGCGGCAGCGCGTACTGTAGCCAGACGAACAGACGCGCGCTCAACGCTTGGCGTGTTTGGGTGAATGATTTCAACGACAAATTCAACTCAGGGCTCCTGAGAACCAGGCTCGGCCAAATGCCGGATATCGCGCGCAATCCCAGCCGGTGACTGCGCGGCGGGAAAGACGGCGATCAGCTCAGCATTGGGGTCGATCAGATGCAAGGAGGATGCTTGCGCATCGGGGCCAGCGGCGAAGGGCTCGCGGGACTGAACATGCGACGCGGATGCGGCGACTTGGGTTGCGGATGTCAGGGTTTCAGTCTCAGCGGGCTGCCCGGTCAACATCGCCTGTAATCGAGCGAGTTGCTCGGGCGTGCCCGACACGACCCAGGTCTGAGCGAGCAGGCGGCGAAAATCCTGCGCCAGGGCCGCGTCCATGCGCGGACTGACCAGCACCAGCCGCAGTTTTTCGCGCAAGGCCGGTCGGTCCGCCAGGCGGTTGAACACCTCCAGCATGCGCGTCATGCTCAGATGTCCAGAAAGGCCGTCGATAGGAGCAACGCCGAGCAACACCCAGAACCCCTTGAGCTGCTCCGAGCCAAAAACCTGACCGGCGGCGGTGTGGAGTTCCCAATCCGGCAAAGGCACTGGTGGGCGCAGCCGCACGCCTTCAATCACCGACGCCGGTTCATGGCGCGGCTGCCACTGATTGCCCCACTGATAGCCGATGAGAAAAAGTCCGCCAGCCAGCAGCGCCATCACCAAACGCGCTGCAAGCGACCGGCGGCGGGACCTATGCTTTGATTTTGAGATCAAGTGCCACCACCTGCGCGCGCAATCGCCTTCCTAACGCTCATGCTGAGGCACATCCATGCTGGCGCCAGGCATCAGCGGCAATCAAGCGCAGCCGAGCGCGATCATCCTTGCCCGACGCCAGGAGCGGCCAGTCCTCTAGCGGCACCAACAGCCGCGGGCGCTGCGGACCTGGCAGATGCTCACGGCACCAGTGATGGAGCGCATCGACACTGATGGTACCCTGATAGAGCGCCACCAGCGTCTGCCCCCAAACCGGCTCGGGCAGTCCCACCAGGGTGCATTGGGAAACACCGGCTTGATGGCGGATTTGCTCTTCGATCAACCCCGGCTGCACATTGACGCCGGCAATGACAAGCTGATCGTCCGCGCGGCCCAAAATACACAGACAACCCGCGTCGCTCAGGCAGGCCAGATCGCCCGTGCTCAGCCAGCCCTGGTCGTCCAACCCATGGCCCGGGCGGCGCTCTGGGTTAGCATAACCGGACATAAGCATGGGCGCGGTCAGGCGCAACGGCGCAGCGGCATATCCGCTGGCGCACCGAGGTGCCTCGACGCGAACATCGGGCAAGAACTCCAATGCCTGTTCCCCGTTCTCATTGAGCGCCCGGCTGGCGATAAAAGAACAGGTTTCGGTCATGCCATAGCCTAAATGCAGGGGCCAGCCCGCTGCAAGTGCCCGCCGCGCAAGACCGGTATCCAGTGCCTGACCGCCAATGAGCACCACCCGCAGCCAGTCAGGTGGGCGCTGACACTCCTCAAGCAGCCGCGCCAGCATCGCCGGCACCAGCGACAGGTGAGTAACCGGATGCCGCCACAGATCCACCGCGACACGCGCAGCATCAAAGCGCGCATGCAAGAGCATTCCTGCCCCGGCCAAGGCGCAGCGATAGCCGATGGCCAGCCCGCCGATATGCTGCCGGGGCAAGGCGCACAGCCACAGATCCTCGGCCCCGAGGCCAAGCCGCTGATTGATGCGCTCGCAGGAGGCCCGCAAGGCCGCCCCGCTCAGCATCGCTGCCTTGCGACCACCGCTGCTGCCGCTGGTCTGAACGACAAGTGCGAGCGGCTCCTTTCGACCGATTGCTTCTCCGGTTGAGTCCCCGATCGATTCAGGCCAGGCCCGCCTTGGGACCGGCTCCGATTTCCCACCCGCCGGAATTAAGCATCCCCCGGCTGCCGCACCGCCAGCACCCGGACGGTTGAAATCATCGCCGGGCTGCCACCACCAGTCAGCGCCTACTTGCGCAGCAATCTGGCGCAACTGCGCAGATTCCAGCTGATCAGCAACCGGAAGCAGGGCAGCTGCGTTCAATGCCAGCGCAGTCTGCATCAGGCTCAGCTCCGGGGTAGCACCGCCGACCTGGCAAATGACCAGATCGCCGCCTCTAAGCCCCTGCTGGCGCAGCACGGCCGCGCGTTCATGGCCTCGCGCAAAAAGTTCGTCGCGCGCGATCTGGCCGTCCGGCAACATTAGAGCGGCGACGGGCGTGACAGCTGCCCGGCCCAAAACAAGCCGAGAGTCGATGTCCGCTAGCATGATCAAGCGGCCTGGCGCCCGCCGTGGCGGACGCGCGAAAAAACCGGGAATCGCACTAGAGCCCGCTACTCTGGCACTTGGGACAGACGCCATAGATGACCAGCGAGTGATCCTCGATCCTAAAGCCTTTCTGCTCGGCAACGGCGCGCTGGCGCTCTTCGATCTCCTCCTCGACAAACTCCACGATCAGGCCGCATTTCATACAGAGCAGGTGATCGTGGTGGCCGCCGCGGTTGAGTTCGAACACCGACTGCCCGCCTTCAAAGTGATGGCGAATCAGGATACCGGCCGCCTCGAACTGCGTCAGCACCCGATAAACGGTCGCCAGACCGATGTCCTCGCCCGCAGCCAAGAGCTCCTTGTAAACATCCTCGGCACTGAGATGACGCTGGCCGGTGGTTTGCAGAATACCCAGGATTTTGACCCTCGGCACTGTGACCTTCAAACCGACCTCTTTGATTTGCTGACTCTGGTTCATCTCAATCGGCTCCACCTGAGAGCTGCCACGAAGCCAGACACCACAGGTCGGGATACCAAACCCGAAGGTACCAAATGCGAGGAAATCGAACGCGGGAATGTCGTACGCGGCATGTCTGGGGTATCATTCAGGCTTTGCACTGGCGGCACGCGAAGTAAAGTATCAATGCGAAGGCTTCTCATCATTATAACAGCCACAGCCCTGGCTGGCCTGCTGGCAATCGGCCTGAGTGGATGCGCCGGCAAACGCAGCAAGCCGGCGCACGAGAAAGGTGCCAAGCTCTCGAACCTGCCCTTCGTCTATAAGATGACGGTGCAGCAGGGCAATCTCATCACCGAGGAGATGGTCGCCCGCGTAGAGCTGGGCATGACCCGGGCGCAGGTGCGCTATCTGCTTGGTACTCCCCTGCTGACCGACATCTTTCATACCGACCGCTGGGACTACCCCTATACCATCAGGCGCGGGCACCGCAAAATGGAAGAGCGCAAACTGACGCTCTGGTTCGATGGCGACTCGCTGGTGCGCATCTTAGGTGATTACGAGGCCAACCCTGATGGTCTGCCCGCAGCGGAAGAAGAGCGCGAATTCGTGGTTGAAGTCCCTGACTGGAAAAACAACCGAGGCCTGATCAACAAAGCGCTCAATGCCGTTGGCGCTAAGAAATAAGCCTAAGCTCCAACCGCTGGTCCAGTTTAAGCCGGTCCGGTTTCAGGTCCAGCTCCCGATTCAGCCCCTCCCTTGGCGGCCCGATTCGCGGCCTGTTTCTTCTTCGCCTGCTTGGGGTCGGCAATCAGCGGCGCGTAGATTTCAACCCGGTCGCCATCGCCCAAAGCCTGCTCGGCTTTGATCGGCTTGCCGAAAATACCGAGCTTATTCACGCTCAGGTCAATTTCGGGTCGCAAGCGCAAGATACCCGAGCGTTGAATCGCCTCGCCCGCCGTCACCCCTGGAGCAGCTTTCAACTTGAGCAAGGTCTGCGCCGCTTGGCGTGCATAAACGACCTCAACGCCAATGGTCGGGTCAGCATTCGGGCTCCCGCCCTCGCCCGCATCTTTTGTCGTGTTGTTAGACACCATGCACCTCATCGGCTCGTTTGCAAAAGGCATCGACCAGCGAGCCGGCGATCTGGCCAAAAACGGCACCAAAGGCACGGTCGATCATCCGCCCGGAGAACTCAAACTCCAGCTCCAGTTCCACCTTGCAGGCATCCTCGCGCAGCGGGGTGAACACCCAGCCGCCGGTGAGCTTGCGAAAGGGTCCGTCTTTCAAGTTGATATCCATCCGATACGGCGGGTCGATGCGATTGCAGGTGGAAAAGGCCTGATGAATACCCAGGCGCGAGACCTCGATGCGACCGCAGATTTCATCCTCCGTTCGCGACAGCAGCTGGGTCGCATGACACCAGGGCAAAAACTTGGGATAGCCCTCCACGTCGGCGACAAGCTGAAACATATCGTCAGCTGAATGGCGCACGAGCGCACTTTTCTTGATAACTGGCACGTTAAATCAATCCAATGGCATTGAGAAAAACAATGGTTACGCCAACCGGCGAGATATAGCGAATCAGGAAGCGCCACAAAAGGTAGCCGCGGCGTTCGCCGCCCATCAGTTCTGCGGCCGTGACCTGCCGGCTCAGCACCCAGCCGGCAAAAACAGCGATGAGCACACCGCCAATTGGCAACAGCACATTCGATGTGGCATAGTCGAAAAAATCAAAAAAGCCCTTTCCAAACAGCGTGATATCGGACCAAAGATTGAGCGACAACAGACAGGCGATACCCAACAACCAGATCAGCCCGGTACCAATCGCGGCGGCAACCGGCCGCTGCCAGCCACGGTTTTCAACCAGCCAGGCCGTCAGCGGCTCAAGCAGGGAAATCGCCGAGGTCCAGGCAGCAAACAGGAGTAGCAAGAAGAACAACACCGCAAAAAATTGCCCGCCAGGCATTTGCCCAAAGGCAATCGGCAGAGTCTCAAAGATCAGGCCCGGGCCACTGCCGGGGGCGAGACCATTGGCCAACACAATCGGGAAGATAGCCATGCCCGCAAGCAGGGCCACTAGGGTATCCATGCCCGCGATAATGACAACATTCTGAGTGATAGACGCCTGGCTGCTAAGATAGGAGCCGTACATCATGATGGCCCCCATGCCTAAGCTCAGGCTGAAAAACGCCTGACCCATGGCGCTGAGAATCGCCTCGCCAGCGCGGCCCTGGAACTCGGCAAAATCCGGACGGAACAGGTACTCAAGCCCCTGAACAAAGGCACCGCTCTGGGTGGCCGCATAGACCACCATCACTAGCAAGAGCGCAAAGAGCGCCGGCATCAGAAAGCGCACCGCCTGCTCCAGACCGCCGGATACACCGCGCGCCACCACCAGCGCGACCATCACCATGAAAACGCTGTGCCACAGCAAGAGTTGCCAGGGATCGGCAATGAGGCTGGAGAACACCTGGCTCGAGGCGGCGGCGTCAATCCCCGCAAAGCCCCCCATGCCAGCACGCAACATATAGGCCAGCGTCCACCCGGCCACCACACTATAGAAAGACAGAATCAGAAACCCTGAGAGAATTCCGAGCCAGCCGACAAACTGCCAGACTTTGGGTGCAGCCTGGGCCTGCGCAAGAGCGCGCATGGTGTTGATGGGGCTCTGGCGCCCGCGCCGCCCAAGCATGACCTCAGCCATCATGATGGGAATCCCGATCATCCCCACGCACAGCAGATACACCAGCACAAAGGCGCCGCCGCCATACTCGCCGGCGGTATAGGGAAAGCGCCAGATATTGCCGAGGCCGACCGCCGAGCCACTGGCCGCCAGGATAAAGGCAAAACGCGATGACCACATGCCATGGATGCTGGTTGAAGTTGCCATGGTTGTCTGCTCCGCCGAAAATTGTGGTTATACCAATCGCAAACTAATGGTTTTCGGTTTTAGGTCGGGTAACGGCCCAGAACGAGCCCAAATTCCAAAGAGTTTCGGTATATCCGTTCAGTGGGTCGACCTTCGCCCGGCTTAGCTTAGGCACCCACTTGTTCGCGCACGCTGTCGGCCAGCTCGGCCGCCATCTGTTCGACCTGATCGCTATCGCGTCCTTCCACCATTACCCGCACCACGGGCTCGGTACCGGATGGGCGCAACAGCACCCGTCCTTGTTCGCCCAGGCGCTCCTCCACTGCACGCACCGCACGCTGCACACCAGGCAGCGCCATGACATCCACCCGGCGCTCCAGGCGCAGATTGATCAACACCTGCGGATACTGTGCCACCGCGCTCGCGGCCTCAGCCAGGCTTTGCTCCGAGACTGCGAGCGCGGCCAACACCTGCAAGGCCGCAATAATGCCATCGCCGGTCGAGGTGCGGTCCCGACAGATAATATGACCCGAGGGCTCCCCGCCAAGAATGCCATCATCGGCCTTGAGCCGCTCCATGATGTAGCGATCACCGACCTTGACGCGGGCGAAGTCGATGCCAAGTCGCTGTAGGGCCTGCTCCAGCGCCAGATTACTCATCAGGGTGCCCACCACGGGGCCTTTCAGACAGCCAGCCTGCTGGCGGGACTTGGCAATCAGGTAAAGCATCAAGTCGCCATCGATCAGCCGCCCGTCGGCATCTACCATCAGCACCCGATCCCCGTCACCATCGAAAGCAATGCCAAGATCGGCTTGCTCGCGCTTGACCGCCTGCTGCAAAATCTCGGGATGCAATGATCCGACCGCACGGTTGATATTGAAGCCATCCGGCTCAACGCCAAGGCTGATAATCTCGCCACCGAGTTCCTCAAACACGAACGGAGCAATATTATAGGTAGCGCCATGGGCGCAATCGATCACAATTCGCAGCCCATTTAACGAGAACCACGAGGGCACCGTACTCTTGCAGAACTCGATGTAGCGCCCGCTTGCATCCTCGACCCGCTTGGCTTTGCCAAGCGCGCTCGCCGGGACCGCCTCGAGCGGGAGTTCGAGTTCGTCCTCGATTGCCAGCTCGGTGTCATCGGGCAGCTTATCCCCAGCGCCGGAGAAAAACTTAATGCCATTGTCCTCATACGGATTGTGGGACGCGGTGATGACAATGCCCGCCAAGGCACGCAGGGTACGGGTCAAATAGGCCACGCCCGGCGTTGGCATCGGTCCAAGCAGCCGGATATCCAACCCCGCCGCCACCAGCCCCGCCTCTAGGGCGGACTCAAACATATAGCCAGAAATTCGCGTGTCCTTGCCGATCAGCACCTTGCGGCCGTTGCCATGGCGTGCTAAAACGCGTCCGGCAGCCCAGCCCAGTTTGAGCACAAAATCCGGGCTGACGCTGGGGTCGCCTACGCGACCGCGAATACCATCGGTTCCGAAATACTTTCGCATGCGTTTGGGTCGAGATTGAAGCCTGTTGGTGAATCTGTAACGGGGGCCCGCAGATCAAAGACAATAACCCGCGATCACGGCTTTCCAGCCAGCCGCACAGCCTGTACCAGCTTGAGCGCTTGCACAGTCGCTGCGACATCATGGGTGCGCACAATGGCGGCCCCGCGCTCCACCGCCATGACGGCTGCCGCGAGCCCCGCTGGCATACGCTCGCCCAGCTCGGCACCGGTCAGGGCGCCCAGCATGGACTTGCGCGACAGCCCAACCAGCACCGGCGCGCCTAGTGCAAGCAAGGAGTTAAGCCCCGCCAAAAGCGCCAAATTATGCTCCAAGCGCTTGCCGAAACCAAATCCGGGGTCGATCAGAAGATTATCCCTCGCCATGCCAGCATCTTCAGCAGCCTTCAGCCGCGCGCGCAAAAATCCCGCCACCTCGGCCACCACATCGTCGTAATCCGGGTTCTGCTGCATGGTCGCGGGGTCGCCGCGCATGTGCATCAGCACGACAGGGACTTGCAACTCGACGGCCGTGGCCATGGCACCAGGCTCGCGCAGGGCGCGAATGTCGTTAATGATGCCGGCACCAGCACCGACGGCCTCGCGCATCACAACAGGATCGGAGGTGTCGATAGAAATCACCGCGCCCAGGGTGGGCGCGATGCGTTCAATTACCGGGATGACGCGATCAAGCTGCTCGGCCGCGGCGACAACGGCAGCGCCGGGCCGGGTTGACTCGCCGCCGATATCGATGATTTTCGCCCCGGCCTCGGTCATAGCCTGCGCGTGCGCGCAGGCGGCATCTATCTGGGCGTAGCGCCCGCCATCAGAGAAGGAATCGGGCGTGACATTGAGCACGCCCATGACAGAGGGCTGAGTGAGATCGAGCGTCAATGCTCGCCTGCGGGACCGCCGATTGGACCAATGCCGCTGACGGGCTTACCATCCTCGTCCGAAGTCACCGGAGCATCGGCACTGCCGCCGGGTGGATGCTGCGCATCTTCCTTGTCCCAATCCTTGGGCGGGCGCGGCGGACGGCCTTCCATGATGTCGTTGATCTGCTCCAGGTCAATGGTCTCGTACTTGATCAGCGCGGCGGCCATGTTGTGGAGCTTCTCCATGTTCTCATTCAGCAGGTTCTTGGCGCGCTCATAGTTGCGATCAATGAAACTGCGCACTTCTTCGTCGATCACGTGCGAGGTCTCATCGGACACCGACTTGTGCTGAGTGACCGAGTGGCCGAGAAAAACTTCCTGCTCGTCCTCACCGTAGGCCAGCGGGCCGAGCCTGTCCGACAGGCCCCAGCGGGTGACCATGTTGCGCGCCAGCTCAGTGGCACGCTGGATGTCGTTTGATGCGCCCGTGGTGACCATCTCCGGTCCGAAGATCAGTTCCTCGGCAATGCGCCCGCCGAACAGACTGGAGATTTGACTCTCAAGCCGCTGCTTGCTGTAGCTAAAGCGGTCATCCTCGGGCAAAAACAGCGTCACGCCCAGCGCCCGTCCGCGCGGAATGATGCTGACTTTGTGCACCGGATCATGCTGGGGCACCAAGCGCCCGACGATGGCGTGGCCAGACTCATGATAAGCAGTGAGCTTCTTCTCATCATCAGACATCACCATGGAGCGCCGCTCGGCGCCCATCATGATCTTGTCCTTCGCCTTTTCAAGGTCCTGCATATCCACCAAGCGCTTGTTGGAGCGGGCGGCAAAAAGCGCTGCCTCATTGACCAGATTGGCCAGATCGGCACCCGAGAAACCGGGCGTGCCGCGCGCGAGGATGGACGCCTTCACATCCTCGGCGGTCGGCACCTTGCGCATGTGGACCTTCAGAATCTGCTCGCGTCCGCGCACATCGGGCAGGGGCACGACCACCTGACGGTCAAAGCGACCGGGCCGCAGCAGCGCCGGGTCGAGCACATCGGGTCTGTTGGTAGCGGCAATGACAATGACGCCTTCGGTCCCCTCAAAGCCGTCCATCTCCACCAGCAGTTGGTTCAGCGTCTGCTCGCGCTCGTCATGGCCGCCGCCAAGGCCGGCACCGCGATGACGACCGACGGCGTCGATCTCATCGATAAAAATAATGCAGGGCGCGTGCTTTTTGGCCTGTTCGAACATATCGCGCACGCGCGAGGCACCGACGCCGACGAACATCTCGACAAAGTCCGAACCTGAGATGGTGAAGAAAGGGACCTTGGCCTCACCGGCAATCGCGCGCGCAAGCAGCGTTTTACCGGTGCCAGGCGGGCCGACCATGAGCACGCCTTTGGGAATCTTGCCACCGAGTTTCTGGAACTTGGATGGGTCTTTGAGGAAATCGACCACCTCGACGACTTCGTCTTTGGCTTCCTCGGCTCCGGCCACATCAGCAAAAGTGACCTTAACCTGGTCCTCGCTCAACATGCGCGCCTTGCTCTTGCCAAAGGACATGGCACCGCGCCCGCCGGCGCCGCCCTGCATCTGGCGCATGAAGAAAATCCACAGGCCGATCAGTATAAACAGCGGGAACCAGTTGATCAGTATCTGCATCAACAGCGACTGCTTCTCGGGTGGCGCGGCTTTGATCTCAACATTGTTGTTAAGCAGGTCGCCCACCAAACCATCGTCGCCCGGGCTGTAGGTGGTGAACTTGTGGCCATCGACACCCACACCTTCAATGGTGCGCCCCGTCACCACCACCTCCTTGACCTGACCCTGCTGCACCTGCTCGAGAAAATCCGAGTAGGCCATGGTCCGCGGCGTGCTTGGAGCCGTTGTGAAATTATTAAAGACGGACATCAGCACAATCGCGATGACCACCCACAGAAGCAGATTCTTTGCCATATCACTCACAGACACAGTCTCTCCAAAATTTGTCCAGCATTGCCGGACACCTTGTCGATCAGCCCGACCCGTCGTCGATCAGCCCGACCCGTCGTCGATCAGCCCGACCCGTCAGCCCGCTATCCAGAGCTTCACACCTCATCGCCGAGGCTTCACACCTCATCGATGATATCAGCTGCCGGAGAATTCGCTTGATGACCCTTAGGGAATCAACCCCGAACCGGCGATCGGCATGCTGAGCGAAAACCCGTGGCAACCAGATAGGTTTCACGGCTGTTGGCCCGCGAGGCGTCTGGCTTGCGCGTGACGACCCGCTCGAAACAGCGTCGCAATTCGCGCACCAGTTGGTCAAACCCTTCGCCATGAAACGCCTTGATCACCAGATGACCGCCAGATTGCAGCACTCTGGTTGCCAAGTCCAGTGCCAACTCGCAAAGATGCACTGAGCGCGGTTGATCCACCGCCCGCATTCCCGAGATATTTGGGGCCATGTCGGAAAGCACAAGGTCAACAAATTCTCCATTCAGAGCCGCATGGATCCGTTCCAGGGGCTCATCCTCGGTGAAATCCCCCTGAATAAAAACCACGCCCGGCACAGGGTCCATCGGCAACAGGTCAAGTGCAATCACCTGCCCACGACTCCCAACACCAGCCGCCAGAACCTGTGACCAGCCGCCTGGGGCAGCGCCCAGGTCAAGCACCCGCATTCCCGGGCGCAGCAGCCGGTCTTTCGCGTCGATTTCCAGGAACTTATAGGCAGCCCGCGAGCGATAACCCTCGGATTGCGCCTGCTTGACATAGGGGTCACGACGCTGGCGCTCAAGCCAGCGCTGGCTGCTTTTGCTTCGCACCGCCATTGTGCTTGAACCGACCCTCCAAGAAAGCGGTGATTGATCCCTCAACCACGCCGGGCGGCGCAAGCTAAGGAAAAACCCTGACCCGTCATCGCGCTAAACGTCAAAGACCCAGCGAAAACGGAAAATCTCGAGCAGCCCGCCCGTGATGGCGCCGGCGACAGCGCCCGCCATTAGCGTACCCGGCAACCGGTCCGGCAAGGCCATCAGCGCCATGGCCATTGGGCTCGACACATCGCCCGCGATCGACTTTGACACAATCCAAACGCTCGCGGCGGTGAGCATGGAAACCACACCGATCACCAATGCCTCTTTCCAGCGATTGTCTACTGCGTCAATCCGGGCCAGTAGGCGAACCCAGGGCTGAATGGTCACGACATAGAGAACACCATTGACCGAGACCAAAAATGCCACGGTGACAATCTCGAACCGCACCAAAGGAACATAGGGTGCCGCCAACGCCAGCAAAGCGCCGCACAAGGCCCCCGAGACGATGCCTGTCACCGCCTTTGCCACCACATGAGAAGTACAAATACTGGGAAAACTCACAAACAAACCGCCAACAACGCCGGCCACCAGTCCAGCCAGCGCCGGCTGCCAAAGTTCCGTGGCAGCGCCAGGAATCAGCAATATTATCGACCCGGTCGACACCCCGACTAGGCTCGCGGCAATGGCCACCTGGCGCGCACCGTAGAGCATGGCACCCGCGCCACCCGCAAGGGCCGCAGCAGGCACCAAGGCCCAGGGGCCAAGATTCGTCAGGAGAAAAAGGTCTTGGAGTGCCACGAACAGCGGCGCGTAAATGACGCCGATGATGGCCCAAATCAGCGCACGAAGCAGCAGGTGGCGCTTCTCCGGTGCACCTGCGGCATAGGTTGCGGTTGTCATTTTGGAGCCTGTCACGGAAAGAAAAACGGATGACACAGATCAGACGCATGCCGCGAGCACGGCATTGCATCACGCACAGGCCGCTGCGATCTGCGTGCCCAGTCAAACGGGAAACAAACTAGCAGAGGCCAGATGTCCGCAGCTGGCAGTTCAAAAAGCGGGTTGGGAACTCGCAGTTAGGCGAATAAGGGCTTGAAGGCAAACCAAACGCCAGAAACGGCATTTTCCGGCACGCATAGACGCGGGCGGTATCGGTAGAGGATGCCGCCCGCGCTTCTCAGCCAAAGATCCGCGAGACGGATCAGGAAGCGGCCGGCCTAGGAGAATACGAGGAGCACCAGCCATTCCGGTTCACGGAGAACCCAGTGAACAAGGTGCAGGGAATGTATGCATCAGCACTTTCCGGCATCTGGAACATGCAATTGGCGCAGTGATCCGCGTCCGTCTTGCGCTCCGTCGCTGCGGTGGCATCCTCAACGTACTTCAGCTGGGCCGCCATTTGATTGGTGGCCGGATCAAGATGCGGCAATTCCTCGGCCTGCGCGGCCGCCATGCCGACGAGGTTCATCAACGGAACGGTCGCGAGACCACCGAGAACCACCTTGACAGCATCACGACGGCTTTGATTCATTGGCTTATCGGACATTTGTCATCTCCTAAACTAGCTGTAGACTTGAAGTCGCGCCGGTGCGCGACAAAATTTCATGGGCCGTTGGGGCAACCAGGCCCCAGGGCTTGCCTTAAGACGGAAAAGCGGCCCATGCCGCCTATTCCGACCCGGCATTTTGCATCAAAGTTCACCAAAAGGCGAATTTCCATTTTTTGCACCCCAATCTACCATCAGCGGCCCGGTCACGAAGTTACCCGCGCCGAGCAGATGCTTCTGCCAGTAGGCTCGATTCTAACGAGGCAGAACAGGATCAGGTATACCGACCAACGCTCGCCAGTTCAGCCATCACTTGAATCGCCAATCGACTGACGGCATTTCTGCCCTATCCATCGCGGCTTCGGAGCTTCATCCATGAATATTTCCATCATCGGCGGTACTGGCTTTGTCGGCCAGGCGGTTGTTGATCGACTACTGGCGGACGGCCATCATCTGAGGCTGCTGGTGCGCCCGGGCAGCGGCGCGAAGGCGCCCGAACACCCCCAATGCACCCGGATTGAAGGCCGGCTTGAAGACCCCGACAGCCTGCGCAGCTGCATCGCGGGGAGCGATGCAGTGATCTATCTGGTTGGCCTGCTGCGCGAGAACGCAGCTGCGGGCATCACCTTCGAACTGCTACAGTTCCAGGGAGTCGAGCGCAGCATCGCCGCCGCAAAAGCGGCAGGCGTCGCGCGTTTCCTGCTGATGAGCGCCAATGGGATTGATGCTGGCGAGACACCTTATCAACGCACCAAGCTCCAAGCCGAGGCTGCGCTCAAAGACTCCGGGCTCGAGTGGAGCATTTTCCGCCCCTCGGTGATCTTCGGCGAACCCAATGGGCGCATGGAGTTCTGCAGCCAGCTCAAGGCCGAACTGATCGACGGCCCGGTTCCGGCGCCGCTATTTTACCAGGGCCTGCTGCCGCTCAAGGCCGGGCAGTTCAAGCTCGGGCCGGTTTGGGTAGAGGATGTGGCCGCAGCCTTCGCCACCGCGCTCACAGGCGCTGACACCATCGGGCAGACCTATGCGCTCTGCGGCCCGAGCGAGGTGAGTTGGAAGGAGATACTGACCACCATCGCTGCGGCAAGCGGCAAGAAGAAGACCATGCTGCCGGCACCGGTCATGCTAATTGCCCCGATAGCCGCCGTGATGGAGCGCTTTCAGTGGTTTCCTGTGACCCGCGATCAGCTCAAAATGCTGGTCGTCGGTAACTGCTGCACTGAGGACGGCTTCAGCCGGCTTGGCATCAGGCCCGCGCCCTTCAATACCGCTGCGCTAAAGTATCTCGGCTAGCAGTATCTCGGCTAGCAGTATCTTGGC
Organism: Thiorhodovibrio frisius; assembly: GCF_033954835.1. Taxonomy (NCBI): domain Bacteria; kingdom Pseudomonadati; phylum Pseudomonadota; class Gammaproteobacteria; order Chromatiales; family Chromatiaceae; genus Thiorhodovibrio; species Thiorhodovibrio frisius. The sequence continues at coordinate 1,565,893 of NZ_CP121471.1, read as the reverse complement.
TAGCCATCAGTTGCCCGAACGCGGCTTGAGCTGCTCCGGGCGCACCCGGGGTGTAAAATACACATCGGCGTCATCGAGGTCGACATCCTCGCCGGCGCCATTCACCAGCGGCTGCTCATAGTCTTTCCACCCGCTCAGGCCGGTCTGTAGCGAGACCACATTGGTGTAACCCAGCACTTGCATCGAGTGGGCCGCCAGCACGCTGCGATTTCCAGAGCGGCACACCACCACGATTTCCCGATCACGCGCCTGCACCAACTCGGGCACCGTCTCCTCATAGTCCCATTCGCAGGCCGACTCCAGAATGCCGCGCGGCACATGGATGGAGCCGACAATGTGCATGGCGTCGAATTCATCCGGCTCGCGCACGTCGAGAATCAGCATCTGCGGATTTTCCTGCAATCGTTCTTCGAGATCCCAGGGCATGATCTCGCGCACGTCGGTCAGACAGTGCTGAATGAGTTCAATAAATTTTTTCATCGTCCAAATAGGTGTTCATTAATGATTGCTTCAGCTATGACTGCGGGAAAGACCGGCAATTGCATCAGCACCCGGCTTTGACGAGGTCTCTGCACACAGGCCACGTTCCACCGCGATCACCGCCGCCTCGACCCGCGAGCGCACCTCGAGCTTGCGCAGAATGGCTTTAACATGCAGCTTCACGGTGCCGTCGCTGATGCCAAGTTCGCGCGCGATGGCTTTGTTGCTGAGCCCGGCCGCAAGCTGGCAGAGAATTTCCATCTCGCGTGGGGTCAGATCGGAAAAGCGCGGTTCTTTCACCGGCGTGGTGTTCTCATCGCGCACCGCGCGCGCCAGCACGCCGGTTAATTCTTTCGCCACCACAGTTTCGCCGGCAAGGATATCGCGCAATGCGGCGACCAACTCGTCCGGTTCCATGTCCTTTAGCAGATAGCCGTTGGCTCCCGCTTGAAGAGAGCCGATCAGGTCGCGCTCATCGGTACTGGTGGTCAGCATGGCCACGCGCCGTTCAATGCCCTCGGCGCGCATGCGCTTAAGCACATCGATCCCGCCCATCACCGGCATGCGCAGATCGAGCAGCACCACGTCCGGACCGCAATCGCGCGCCAGGCGCAGGCCGACTTCCCAGTCGCCGACTGCGTCTATGACCTCAATGCCACGGCGCTCAAGCAACTCCAGCAGGCCGACGCGAAAGAGCGCATGGTCATCGATCAGCAGCACCCGCATCAGGCAGCCCGCCGCGCCGGGGCGCTATGATTTTCAGTACCGACTTTACCCGCACCGAAGCGCAGTTCCACCCGGGTACCCTCCCCCGGCTCGGTCTCGATGCTCAGATCGGCACCGATGCGCCGGGCGCGTTCTTCAAGAATGGACAGCCCGATATGTTCGCCCGGCGCGCCCTGATGCTCCGGCTGCGCAAAACCTACGCCATCGTCCTCCACCAGCAGCGCGGCGCGGCCATCTGACTCCTGCATCAGCAGCAGCCGAACCGTCTGCGCATCGGCGTGCTTACGCACGTTATTGAGGGCCTCCTGTGCGATGCGCAGAATATGTAATTCCTCGGCCGCAGAGAGTTCGAGGTGACGGCAACTCGCCTGGAAGAAGGTCGGGATATTGGTCTCCTGGCGAAAACGCTGGGCCAGATGTTCCAGTGCCGGCAGCAGACCACGACGATCCAGTGGCGCACGAAAGCTGCCGAGGAGTTCACGCAATTCGCCATGAGCCTCGTCGATGCCATTGCGCAGGCGGTTGAGATCGACTCGCGCATCGCTTGGCAATTCGGTATCGACCAAAGCATCCTGGAGCATGCGCACCTTTAGCCGCAAGCTGGCCAGCGTCTGCGCCAGGGAATCGTGCAGCTCGTGCGCCAGGGTGCTGCGTTCCTCGACAATCGACAGCCGCCGCGCTTCCTCATCCGAGCGATGCTTGGCGATAGCCACGCCGATGTGCTGACCGATGGTCCGCAGCAATTCCAGAATATCCTCACGTACGGACACGCCCGGACGATCGACAAAAATGCTGTAGGCACCAAAGAGTTCATCGTGATGCTTGAGCGGCACTGTCACCACTTCAATCTCATCGCTGCCGAACATTCGCCGACCATAAATGCGCGAGCAATAGCGGGCATCATGGTCACACAGAATCTCGCCGGGGATTAGCACCGTGCCGCACAGGCACAGATCGACAGGGGATTTGTCCGTGCTAGCGATGAGGTCGTTATCCAGACCGATGGAACCGATCAGACGCTGCTGACCATCCGGCATCAACAGCCGCACGGTGGCGGCGCGACCATTGACCATCTCTTTCAGTACGCGCAAAAAGCGCAGCAGCATTTCCTCGAGACTGTCAGCCGTAGTGATACCAGCGGCGACATCGTAGAGAATTTTGAGCGAGGCGGTTTTCTGCGCAAGCCTTGTGGTTTGGCGTGCGACGCGCGCGTCCATGTCTTCGTACAAGTCGGTCAGCTCGGCATTCAGACTGCCGATATCACGCGCCATTTTCCCCAGCACCCCGGCGTAGCGCAGGGATTCACTCGCCCCAGGTTCGCCCTGGCACACGCGCGCGACTGATTCCTCCAGATGCGCGAGCGGGCGCAGCAACTGCGCATACAACCGCTGCCCCACCACAAGCGCGGCAAGCAGCGCCACGCCAAGTGCGGCCAGCGCCACAAACAGCCAGACACCGGCTGCGGGCGGGAAACGAAGCCAATGCAGGATTAGCGCCAAAACAGCAACAAAGAGCACCCCCGGCACTGTCATCAGCGGCCCGAGCAGACGCGCCGAGCGCAGCAGCTCAGGGACCCTGGGGCCGCGAACCGGGATGCTCTCAGAGGGATTCATGCCCGCAAGCGCGCGCTGATCTCCTCCGGCGGCACCGGTCGCCCGAACAGAAAACCCTGCACCTCATGACAGCCTTCTGCTGCAAGGAAGTCTGCCTGTGCGCGGGTTTCCACCCCCTCCGCCAGCACCGCCAGGCCGAGGCTGCGGCCCAGAACAATCACCGCGCGCACAATGGCGTCGTCATTGGGGTCCTGCGTGAGTTGCTCGACAAAGCTGCGATCGATCTTCAGCCGGTGGATGGGCAGACGCTTGAGATAGCGCAACGAGGAGTACCCAGAGCCAAAGTCGTCGATAGCCAGATACACACCCATCTCACGCAGCGCTTCGAGATTTGCCCGCACTTGATCGATGTTGCGCATCAGCATGGACTCGGTCACTTCGAGCTCGATGCGGTTGGCGCTGACACCAGTGCGCTCGAGCACCCCGCGGACCTGGGCCACCAGCTCAGGACTCTCCATCTGCGGCATCGCCAGATTGATGGCAAGGCGCGGCACCTTGATGCCGTCCCGGTCCCATTGCGCGAGTTGGCGCACTCCCTGCTCCAGCACCCAGTCGCCAATCTCGCGAATCAGTCCGGTTTCCTCGGCAATGGGGATGAACACGCCGGGTGAGATCAAACCGAGCTCCGGATGCTGCCAGCGCAGCAGCGCTTCCACCCCGACCAGGGTTTCATCCTCGAGTGCGATCTGCGGCTGGTAGGCGAGCCAGAGTTGATCGCGCGCCAGGGCGCCGCGCAGGGCACTTTCGAGCCGCAGGCGGTCGCTGACCCCCGAGGTCATGGTGGCCTCGAAGAAGCGGTAGGTATTGCGGCCATGCTCCTTGGCCTGGTACATGGCCAGATCGGCGTGGCTCTGTAGCTCGTCGATGTCGTCACCGTCGGCTGGAAACAAACTGATACCGATACTTGCGGTGATGAACAGCTCGCGATCATCAGCACTGAAAGGTTCGGCAAAACAGTTCAAAATACGCGCCGCCAGTCGCCCCGCGACGCTGGGTTCGGCCAGATCCTCGGCCACCACCATGAACTCGTCGCCGCCGACGCGGGCGATCAGACAGCTGTCGCCAATCGCTTTCTGCATCGCCGTCGCGACCTGCTGCAGCAGCTGATCGCCGACCGGATGGCCCAGGGTTTCGTTCACGTTCTTGAACAGATCAAGATCGAGATACAGCAGTGCCAGCAATTTCTTGCTGCGACGCGCGCGCGCCAGGGACTGTTCCAGGCTCGCGCGCAGCAGAGCGCGATTTGGCAGACCTGTCAGAATGTCGTGATGGGCAAGGCGGTAGAGCGCCTCCTCCGAGCGGCGCAGGCTGCTCAGATCACCAAAAACGCCGATGTAGCCGGTCAACTCGCCGGCATCGTTATGCATTGCGCTGATGGTCGACTGCTGCGGATAAACCTCCCCGCTCTTGCGTCGGTTCCAAAACTCACCACGCCAGGAGCCGGTTTCCTCGATCGACGTCCACATGGCCTTATAGAAGGCATCATCATGGCGGCCTGAACGCAGCATCTGTGGCGTCTTGCCCAGCACTTCGTCCTCGCTGTAGCCGGTAATCTCGCTAAATGCCTGATTCACCATCAGGATGCGGGTTTCGGCGTCGGTGAAGACGATCCCTTCGGAAGTCTTTTCAAACACGGTCTGCGTGCGCACTTCGCGTTCGCGCGCGGCCCGCTCGTCGGTCATATCGCGCCAGGCAGCCAAGATCGCCGGCTTTCCCTGTAGCTCGATCCGGCTGAGATTGAGCTCGACCGTGATCGCGCCACCATCCGCTCGCTGATGATCCCAATAGGTATGCGCAGATCCGCTCTCAAGCGCCTGCTCCACCAGCGCCTTGGCCTTGGTGATCGATGTCTCGCCATCCGGTTGGGTCGCGGGCGAAATCTCCCACGGCCTCGTGCCAATGAGCGCGGACTCATCCTGATATCCGAGCATGCGCAGGGCGGCTTGATTGAATTTGATAAAGCGCCCCTCGGCCAACAGGCTCATGCCCTCACTCGCCGACTCGAACAGCGCCCGATACTGAAGCTCATGCTCCCGCAGGGCATTGTCAGCATCGATCCGCTCAGTAATATCCTGTAGCGAGCCGATCAGCTTAAGGATTCCGCCCTTGCCTTCACCATCCCGGTACACCGGATCGCCCGCGATCTTCACCCACAGGGCCTGCCCCCTGGCGGTAGTCAGCCGGACTTCGAGCGCGAACTCCACACCCTCGCGCAACGCGCGCTCAATGGCCTGGTGCACGCTGTCGCGATCGTGCGGATGAAAAAAGCCGATGGCCTGCGCCAGACTGGGTGAGAACGTCTCACTGACTTCATGAATATCCCGGGTCGAATCCGTCCAGATAATCTGGCCAGTTGCCGCATCCAGCTCCCAGCCACCCACCCGCGCCATGCGCCCGGTCGCGCGCAGCAACGCCTCGCCGCGCGCCCGCGCCTCCTCGGCCAGCTTGCGTTCGGTAATGTCCCGATTCACACCGCGACGCCCGAGGTCACGCCCATCCGCACCCGAAACGGGCGTGCACACATGTTCAATCCAGTGCAGCTTGCCATTGCGGTCGAACAGCCGAAGCTCCAGCTTCTGCGGGCCACTGATGGGGATACCGCACTCACGGTTGAAATGTTCTCGCCACAGCTCACGGTCATCCTCGTGAATCAGGCGCTCGATCAAATGTCGGTCTTCAAGGAAATCTTCCGCCGGAAAACCCGTGATCCCTTCACAGGCAGGCGATATATAGAGGAAATCGCCATCGGCCGAGGACCAATATTCCCAGTCCGGGCTAAACTCGGCCAGCACCCGATAGCGCTCCTCGCTATCGCGCAAACTTTGGTAAGCCACGCCGAGATCAGCGCGGTGTTTTTCTTCTTCGGTGCGATCAATCACCGCACACAGGAACCTCCGACGGCTGTCACGCTCGAAACTCAGTCGCGCAACATGCAGATCGCCAACAAAAAAGTGATCGCCGTCGCTGAGAAAGCGCAACGCATGGAGCACAACGGTCTGATCGGTGTCGAGACGGGACCAGGCCTGAATCACCTGGCCGCGGTCTTTTTCATCCACCAGCCGCACAAAAAAGTGCTGATGCAAGTGTGTCGGCTTGAGCGCGAACACCCGGCTGGCTTCCGGGTTAGCGTCCATAATCAACCCTTGCGCATCAACGATCAGCTCGGCGATCGGCAGCGAATTGAAAAAGGTGGTGAAGCGCGCCAGGGCTTCCTCGCGCCCACTTTCGCTGCGGCGCAGCTCTTCGTTCTGGATCAGCAGCTCCGCATGATAAATGCGAAGATTCTCCACAACGGTTTCGAGATTTAACTCGCCCCGGGCAAGCACCTCCTCGGCCAGATCGTAGCGTCCGTCGCGCAGTGCTTGGAGCGCTTGTTCGCGCACATCCTGCGCCTGCGTGACATTGTTATCCTCATCCTTGAGCGGGAACTTTTGATCGAATTGATTCATTCATCGCCTCGGAAGCGAATGCTCCTCAAAAACGCACGGTCGCAATCGTGTTGACACGGCACTCGTGGTTTAACTGATAGACCCTCAGCTTTCGTCACCCTCTGCACCAAGGTTGTCACCATCCTGCAAGGATTGCGTCAGATCGACATGGCTAATAATCAAGCCCCCTGCAGGATGACGAATCGGCGCAACGTGCATCACAAGGCGATGTTCGCGCTCGTCCAGGCAACACGGGTACTCCATCGAAAAGCCGCTCTTTGCTCCTGACAGCACCGCTTCGATGCCCGATCTCGCCGCCAGCGCGACCTGCTCCTTCTTGCTCCCGTCCTTGATCTCATCCGGGTTTGCGTCCGGGCTTGCGTCCGGAGACTCGCACATATCGAGATAATTTACTCCGACACCATGTTGTTGCAGATCCTGATCGCCGGTGTGGTGCGCGAATTTCCGCCACGCATCGTTCACCATGGTGATTTCACCATGCGAATCGAGCACTGCGACACTCTCGGGCAGGGAATTCAGTACCGCCTGCAAATGCTTGATGTCGTGCAGTGTCGTGACATCAATGAAGGTCGCCACCGCGCCGCGCGCATCGCCGCGACGCACCGCATAGGGCAGCACCCGCACTAAATAAACGCGCCCGTTACTCGCAGTAATCTCGCGCTGCAGCATCTCACCGCTTTGAATGGTATTGCGCAACTCTTCGATAAAGTTTGGATAATTGAGCAAATTGCTAAAATCATCGATGTTGCGGCCAAGATCGCCATCGCGAATCTTAAACAGCCCCGTGGCCTCGGGAGTGAAGCGCGTCAGACGCAAATCGGAGTCGACAAAGACTGTGGCAATGGCCGCAGCCTTGGCCATACCGTCGAGATCGGCATTTAGCCGGTTGAGGATTTCGATCTTTTCCTGGTTCTCGGCATTGACGGTGTAGAGTTCCTCGTTGACCGACTGCAGCTCCTCGTTGGAGCTTTGCAGTTCTTCGTTCGAGGCCATGAGTTCTTCATTGGTGGCCTGGAGTTCCTCGTTGGCAGTTTCGAGTTCCTCGATTGTGGCCTGCAAGCTCTCGCGCGTCGCCGCCAGTTCGCGCTCGAGTGTCTCGACTCGATCAGCGGTCTCGTGATTGAGGTCCATGGTTTCCATGCCACCGGGGCTGTGCACGGAAATGCTCTCAGCGGCCATGGGCTCGAAGGATAGCAGCAGATAGGGCTCGCGCTGCTCGATCTCGACCCGCCGCACCACCAGGCGCAAGCGTTCGGACTCGCCATCGGACAGTTTCAGGCTGAGCACATCAGAGCGCAGCGGCTCGGCGCCCCGGGCTGCCTTGTGCAGCAGGGCCTGCGCCACAGGCGCCACCTGCGCCGGCAGCAGCTTGGGCAAATCAAGCGACACCGCCCCTTCACTGAAACGCAGGTAACGACCGACGTCGCCGAATACATGCAACAACTCGTTGTTGGAGTTCAGCAGCAGGGTGTTGGGTGCATAGCTGCGCAGGAGCAACGACTGACCGGCATCAATGGCCACAGCATCCGTCATGCCACGGCCCGGCTTGTTGACCGCACGCGGTTTGCCCGCCATGTTTGAATAGCGCCCCAGGGATGAAGACGACGGATCAAGCGGCAGCGAGACATGCCGCAGGATGCGGTAAATCTTGTGCTTGGAACTAACAGCGGTGAAGTCCGACTGGAGACCGGCCAGGGTCTCGCTCGAGCCCAGGAACATGAAACCACCGGGCGCGAGTGCATATTGCATGCGCCGCAACGCCCGTTCCTGCGCCTCGCTGCGGAAATAAATCAGCAGATTACGGCAGGTGACCAGGTCCATGCGGGTGAACGGCGGGTCTTCCAGCAGATTGTGGCGCGCAAACACAATGCTCTGGCGAATTTCGTTCTTCACCACAAAATGATTGCCGCGTTTGTAGAACCAACGCTCCAGCCGCTCGGGCGAGACCTCGGCAGTAATGGCCTCGGAAAACACTCCCGCACTGCCAACATCGACATTGTGCTGTTCAACATCCGTGGCGAACAACTTGAAGTTTGGCCACCGCTTTAAACGATCGAATGCCTCGGCAAACAAGATGGCAATGGAGTAGGCCTCCTCGCCGGTGGAGGTAGCCGGCACCCAGGCACGGATAGCCTGCGCCTCGCCGCGCTCTTGCACAATGGTGTGAATCGCATTCTGCGCCAGGGTTTCGAAAGACTCCGGATCGCGAAAAAAATTGGTGACCGGAATCAGCAACTCGCGCCGCAGGGCGTTGAGTTCGGTGCGGTCGCCGTCGAGCAGACGAGCGTAGTTTTCCAGATCTGGCACATGACGCACTTGCATGCGTCGCTCGATGCGGCGCATCACGGTGGCCGGCTTGTACTCGCGAAAATTGATCCCGCCCTGGTGATAGAGCAGATGCATGGTCTCTTCGAGCGCATTGTCCTTGTCGTAGCCAACCGTGGCACGATTGCTGCGTATGCTAATGCGCGCAACCTGGCTGATGTGGTCGAGAATGCGCGGACCGAGTTCTTCCGGCGGCAGGATGGCATCGACCAGACCGGTGGCGATGGCACTGCGCGGCATGCCGTCAAACTTGGCTGTTTCAGGCTCCTGGGCCAGCAGAAAACCGCCGGCATCATTAATGGCCACGGCACCTCGGGTACCGTCCGAGCCGGTGCCGGAGAGCACCACACCGATAGCGTATTTGCCGAACTCCCGCCCCAGGGCGGTGAAGAACAGATCAATCGGCAGGGTCAGGCCACGGGGGTTCTTGGGACTCAGGCGCAGCTCGTTGTTGGCGATACTCATCATGCTGGCCGGCGGAATCAGATGCACCCGATCAGTCTCGATCTTCATCCCGTCCTCAACCGTCACCACCGGCATCAGCGTATGACGCGCCAACAGATTGGCCATCATGCTCTTATGGTCTGGCGAGAGGTGCTGAATCACCACATAGGCCGCTCCGGAACGCTCGGGCAGCGCCTGAAAGAACCGCTCCAGCGCATCGAGTCCGCCGGCCGAGGCACCAACGGCGACGATGTAGCGCCCTTTTTCGTCATCCGGCACCATTGTGGCGCTCGCCAGGTCCTCTTGACCCGGTTGGTCCGTTACAGTTTGATCTGGTGCAGCTTGATCTGGTGCAGTTTGATCTGTCACAGCTTGATCATCATCAGCTTGATCGGTGACAGGCTCTTGGTGAGTCGACATAGCTTTTGTGAACCTATACGCCTTGGCGCTGTTGCGCGCCCATTCGAAAATCTCGCACGCGGGTTAGCAATGCCGGAGCATCTTGACCGCTGCCGCTAGAAAACCGCCAGGCTGACGGCCTGCTCATCGGCCGCTTTATTGAGCGAATTGGCCCAACATCATACTCGTGCCATCAGCGGCTTGCTATCGAAAAGGGCGCGGTCCGACCATGCAAAGCGGCGGACTTGTCACCGCAAGGCATCGATTTTTTTTGAGTTCACAACCCGAAAGCGCCATGCAGATACCAGCCTGCATGCACCTCGCCACCAGGGGCCTGCGCCGGCCTGCCATGACCCGGCGTACTATCCCCGGCCAGGCGGCGATAGACCCAGAATCTTTCTCCGTTTGCCGCCTGCACGCTGAAGTAATCTCGCGCCACCGGATGCGCATCCCACCAGCCGGTTTCAATGCGTTCACGCCCACCACTGAATCTGAGCGGCTGCGCCCGCGCCAACCCGGGCAGCATCGCCGCTGCGGCAGAGTCGGCCAACCACAGACACCCGTCGCGCAAGCGCAGACGCAGCGGTTGCTGCAACAGCCACAGCGGCCGCTCATCGCGCCCGCGTCCTGAAATTGGCTGGAGGTCAGCGGGCTGCCCCCCGGGCCGGTCATCATCGCCCGGGGGCGAACTTGGTTTCATCCAGCGCCAGGCCCGCTCGGGGCGGTGATCGTCCACCAGCGCCAAGGTCTTAACCGCCTCCTCGCCAAGACGTGCGCGCAGCCGATCGAGCAGATCAGCCCCATAGTGACGGCTCCCTTCATGGTGCGCAAACAAATCGCCAGTGTGCAGGGTGATCATCTGAAAAGGATCGCTCGCGAGCACAATCGCCCGCACCGGCGCCACCACCGGCGCAGCGGCCAGACGCGCGCGCAGCAACCACGTCCAGGACTCTAGGTCGGCCTCGGGTCTGGCGCTGCCGAGGCGCAGCGCCGTGCTCTGCCCCTCGGCATGAAGCCAGGTCCAGTAGAGCATCGACACCACCGCCTGGCGCGCCTGCAACAAACGGCAAAGCTCCGCCAGCAGCCGCCGGCAGGCAAAGATGAGCGCGTCCGTCTCCTGTATCTCAACCGGCAATTCCAGCTCGCCATGAAAGCGATCCGGCGGGACAAACGGCAGTCGCGGATCAGGCTTTTCGCCCAGCACAGCTTCGAGCCTGTCCACCAGCGCGGTGCCAAAACGCAGGGCCAGACCGGCGCGCGGCAATGCCAGCAGATCGCCAATGCAGCCTAGGCCCATGCGCTGGCAGTCGGCTTGGGCGCGCGCATTCAAACCCAGCGCCAGCGGTGGCAGTGCAGCCAGCCGCCGGCGCAGATCCTCGGGGCGGACAAGGATTTCCTCGCAGCCCCAGGCCGCCAGCAGCAGAGCACCCCCGGGCGTCGGCGCCATGCAGACCTGTGCTTGATAGCCGAGAGCTGCGGCTGCCTCAACCACAGCGCGATAGAAGGCTTGGGCACCGCCAAAGAGCTTCAGACTGCGCCCTGCCTCGAGAACCAACGCCCGAGGTGGCGCCACACTGACCTGATCGCTAAACGCCAGCGCCCAGGCGGCGAGACGCTCAAGCGCGGCCCGCTCCAGCGCCGGGCGGCGTGGACGTGTGCATAACTCAGCACTCAGCGCAAGCGCCGCCAAACGCGCGAGCCCTGCGCGCACGCCCACCGCCCGTGCCGCCGGATTGCAGGCGATGACCCGCGCCCCATCCGTAATGGCAAGGGGTCGCTGCTCACCCCAGGCGCGCTGATAGACTTCGAGCGGGAGCGCCGGGAAAGACACCGCCAACCAACAGGATGGGAGCATGCCAATTAGCGTGAAGCAGCCGCTTCAGTGCTGGTGGTGAGCGGGACCATGAGCCTTAGAACCGCAGCTTGACCGTCGCTGAACGACCGCGCTGTTTGAGCAGCCTGAGCTCGAGTTGATTGGGCGTCATGGCACCGAGTTGCAGGCGCAGACCGGCGGGCGATGGCTGAGTCGCCACGGCTGGCGGGCGAAACACAAAGGCAGGGGTGCGCGTTTGCACCGATGCCAGCTGCAAACGCCGCAGGTCCGCCATCGTACCGCGCTCGATCCAGCCAATGACGGCGGCACAACTACCAGCCTGCAGCGCCTGTTCCATGACCCACAACACCGGCTGGCAGGTGACAACCAGCAATCGACCCGGCTCCAGGCCACGGGCCGCCAGCGCCGGCGCATAGGGCAGCAGCGGCGGCGCAGCCATGAGTATCCAGGGGCGCTGCCGGCCAAGCCGCGCCAGTGCAGGCAAAATCAACGCCAGGCCCGGACCGGGACTGTCGGTCAGAATCTCGCACAGACCGGCGTTGGGCCAGCCGCCGCCGACCAACGCCCGATCCAGGGCTGCGAAACCGCTCGCCAGCCCAGGCTCGGCACAAGCCGTCTCTCCCTTGCCACGCCACAGGTCGCCGCGCTCAGCGAGTAGTTCCTCTAACAGCGCCCTGGGTACAGGAGGTGATACTGGTCCCGGTGACAGTCCTGGTGCCGATACCGGTGCCAATCCCGCTGCCGCGACGACATCCATCGGCTCCGGGGTGCTTGCCGTTGCCAGTGCCAAGGATCAGCCCCCCAAAGATGTCGCCAGTTGCCGGCGCAGCACGCCAACAGCCAGACCTTCGACCGCCAATTCCTGCGCGCGCAAGTCGATATCGATGGGGTCAAACTCCGGGTTTGCGGGCAACAGGCGCACGCGATGAGGTGCATCGTCGGATTGCTGGAAACGCTTGACCGTGACTTCATCATCGACACGCACGATGAGAATCTGCCCATTGCACGCCTCTGCCGTGCGCCGCACCGCGAGCAGATCGCCATCGAAAATGCCGGCATCGCGCATGCTCGCGCCACTGACCCGCAGCAGATAATCCGCACGCGGGTGAAACAGGGCGGGGTCAATTGGGTAATAGTCCTCGATATGCTCGAGCGCCAGCAGGGGGCGCCCTGCGGCCACTCGCCCGACCAGCGGCAGAGTGCCAGCCGCGGGAGGGGCTGAGGCGGGCGCGGGCGAATCAAGCAGCCGGATGCCGCGCGACGCGCCCGGTTTAAGCTCAATCACCCCGCGACGGGCCAGCGCCTTAAGGTGGTCTACGGCTGCATTGACCGAGCGGAAACCGCAGGCGGCGGCAATCTCCGCGCGCGTCGGCGGATAACCGGTCTCCAGCACATAGCGGCGAATCAACGCCAGAATTTCCCGCTGGCGGTCAGTCAAGGTGGGCTCTGCCACGGGCGACTCCAGAGTGGGTTAGGATCAATGAAGATCAGAATACTGTTATTTTAGACAGTCCTGACCATCTCGCAAGCCGCAAGGCCCCAGCGCCTGGCCCATCCCGAAAAAGCCTGCCTGAAAAGCCCTAAAGCCACCAACAACCCTGTCTGTTTGGGCTATCCTTTACCGCCAACATGAACAGAGCCAAACGCACCGAGATTTTCACCCGTCTGCGCGCCGCGAATCCGCACCCCACCACGGAGCTGCGCTATGCCTCTCCGTTCGAGCTGCTGATCGCCGTGATCCTATCCGCCCAGGCCACGGACAAAAGCGTCAACAAGGCCACCGAGACGCTCTTTGCCATCGCCAACACACCCCGTGCCATGTTCGCGCTCGGCGAGGCAGGCTTGAGCGAACACATCCGCACCATTGGCCTGTTCAACACCAAGACTCGGAATATCCTCAAAACTTGCGCCCTGTTGCTTGAACACCACCAGGGCCAAGTCCCGCGCGAGCGCGCTGCACTCGAAGCCCTGCCCGGTGTCGGGCGCAAGACCGCCAATGTCATCCTGAACACTGCCTTCGGCGAGCCGACCATCGCCGTCGATACCCATATTTTTCGTGTTGCCAACCGCACCCGCCTCGCCCCAGGCAAAACGCCGCTCGCGGTCGAAAAGCAACTGCTGCGCTTAGTCCCGCAAGAATTCCTCAAAGACGCCCACCACTGGCTCATCCTACACGGTCGCTACAGCTGCACGGCCCGCCGCCCGCGCTGCACGGATTGTTGCATCGCGGATTTATGTGAATTCCCTGATCGCGCTTCACCCACAGCCCCATCCCTGGTGAAAGACTCCGGCGACCAGCCACCTCACCAGACACTTTAGAGGACCTGAAGTATGGATCTTTTTGATGTCATCGCAGTATTGATTTCCTTGTCGGCGGTTTTTAGCTGGCTCAATACCCGCTTTCTTAAACTGCCAACGGCAATCGGTTTGATGATGATGGCGCTGGCGATGTCGCTGGTCCTGCTACTGCCATTGCCACTGAGCGAGTATATCGCCCTGGACGCCCGCGAACTGGTGGCAAGCGTCGACTTCAATGCCACCGTTTTGCACGGCATGCTGAGCTTTCTGCTGTTTGCCGGAGCCTTGCATGTCAACATTCATGATCTGGCAGAACACCGCAACACCATTGCGGCCCTCACCACAATTGGCGTTTTTCTCGCTAGCCTGATCATTAGCCTTGCGGTCTATCTGGTCTTTCTGCTGCTGGGCTTCGATATTCCCTATATTTATTGTCTGCTATTCGGTGCCCTTATTTCACCAACCGACCCGATTGCCGTACTGGGAATACTCAAAAGCGCCGGCGCGCCCAAAAGTCTGGCGACCAAGATCACCGGAGAGTCTCTGTTCAATGATGGCGTCGCGGTGGTGCTCTTCATGGTGCTATTCGACATAGCCATCGACGGTCAGCACATCAGTCTCGATCATGTGCTGGTCCTGTTTGCACAGGAGGCCATCGGCGGTGCCATCTTCGGGCTCATCGTTGGTCAGATTGCGCTCGAAATGCTTAGACGCATCGACAATTATCAGGCTGAGGTGTTGATTACGCTCGCCGTGGCGAGTGGAGGCTACGCGATTGCCGAGCATGTGCATTTATCCGCCCCCATTGCCGTGGTGGTCGCCGGCTTGATGATCGGTAACCAGGGACTCGGCGGCGCCATGTCAAACAAAACGCGCGAGCACCTGGATTCCTTCTGGGAGCTGGTGGATGAATCGCTAAACGCTGTACTGTTCGTGCTGATCGGACTCGAGGTACTGGCACTAACGATTAAAGAGAGTTTTCTCCTCGCTGGCGCGCTACTCATTCCGCTGGTGCTGCTCGCCCGGGCGCTAAGCATCGGCGTGCCGCTGGGACTTTATCGCGGTTTTCGCAATGTCTCACCCGGTACCGTGGCGGTGCTGACCTGGGGCGGAATTCGCGGCGGTATCTCGGTCGCCCTGGCATTGTCCCTGCCACCCGGCGCCACCCGCGACTTGATCCTGACCGTCACCTATATGATTGTGGTGTTCTCGATCATGGTCCAGGGGCTGACGCTGGCACCCGTGATTCGCGCATTCAATCAAAGCGCGAACCGCGAGTTCGGGGCCGCCGAACCGGAGGACAGGGCACCTGAACCTGAGTGACACACTGACGGTTGCACCAGCGCGGTGCATAGCCAAAAAAAAACGGGGCCCGCAGGCCCCGTTGCAAGGATGATGAGATGCTATCGCATCATCACTAACCTGCCTTGACAAACTCCGGATAGGCTTCCAGGCCACATTCGCCAATATCGACGCCCTCGTACTCTTCCTCCTCGCTGACACGCAGGCCCATGGCCAGCTTGATCAGGAACCACGTCAGAAGAGATGCGGCAAAGACCCATGCCAGAATGGTGAAGAGACCAATGAACTGAGCAACAAAGGATGCGTCGCCATTAGTCAGCGGCACAGCGATCAGACCCCACATGCCGACAACACCATGCACTGAGATGGCACCGACCGGGTCATCGATGCGCAGCTTATCCATGGTGACGATGGCGAAGACCACAATCACGCCGCCGAGGCCGCCGATCAGGGTTGCCGCGATCGGGCTCGGGGTCAGTGGCTCGGCGGTAATAGCGACCAAACCGGCCAAAGCGCCGTTCAGTGCCATGGTGAGATCGGCCTTGCCGAACATGATACGAGCGGTGATCAACGCCAGAACCAGACCACCAGCTGCGGCCATGTTGGTGTTGACGAAGACGGCAGCCACCGCGTTGGCCTCGCCGATGTCGGAAATCTTGAGTTCCGAACCACCGTTAAAGCCGAACCAGCCCAGCCACAGAATAAAGGTACCCAGGGTTGCCAGCGGCAGATTGGAGCCAGGAATGGCGTTGATGCTGCCGTCCTTGCCGTACTTGCCTTTACGCGCGCCGAGCAGAATCACACCGGCCAGAGCCGCAGAGGCACCGCACAGATGGACGATACCCGATCCGGCAAAGTCGTTAAAGCCGATGCCGTCGAGCCAGCCACCGCCCCACTTCCAGTAACCCTGCATTGGATAGATAAAGCCGGTCATGATGACGGCGAAGGCCAAGAAAGCCCAAAGCTTCATACGCTCGGCCACGGCACCGGAGACAATCGACATGGCGGTGGCGACAAAGACCACCTGAAAAAAGAAGTCGGAAAGACCCGAGTAGTAGGACGGGTCAGGGGCTTCTTCTGGGTTGGCTGCCTTCGCGGCAATAGCCTCGGTGATCGCTTTGAGCGTATTGTCGTCCGTCGCGTTCATGAACATGAACGACCAGTTGATGCTTGGGATAACGCCGTTACCACCCGCCGGATACATGATGCCGTAACCAATCAACATGTACATGATGCAGCTGATGGCAAAGAGCGCGACGTTCTTGGTAAGAATTTCAGCGGTATTCTTGGCGCGGACCAGCCCCGCCTCGAGCATCGCAAAACCGGCGGCCATCCACATGACAAGAGCACCGGAGACGAGAAAGTAAAAGGTATCCAGCGCGTAGGCGAGCTGTATCGTTGGTTCTTCCACTATGAGGTTCCTCCTGCAAAAGTCGCTTAAAGCGCGTCGGGACCGGTCTCGCCGGTACGGATGCGGATGACCTGACCGACGTCGAAGACGAAAATCTTGCCGTCGCCGATCTTGCCGGTACGGGCTGCATTGGTGACAGCTTCAATCACCTGCTCAACCAGACCATCGTCGACAGCAATTTCCACCTTAATTTTGGGCAGAAAGTCGACGACATACTCGGCACCGCGATACAGTTCGGTGTGGCCTTTCTGCCGCCCGAAACCCTTAACCTCGATGACAGTGATGCCAGACACGCCGATATCGGCCAGCGCCTCCCGCACATCATCGAGCTTGAATGGTTTAATCACTGCTGTGATCAGCTTCATTGCATAAGCTCCCTAAGTGTATTAAGTGCGGGTAACCGCCATTGACGGTCCCCGCGCAATTAGCCTGTCGGAACGTCAGGATACTCGGACGACTTAGAACGTTTTGTTCCAACCGACCCAGACTTGGGCATCTTCGTCATAGTAGTCGCCATCGGCATCCACTTGTTCATAAGTGAAGCTAAAGGTCCCAAAGTCGCCCGCCTCTTTGCTGACGGTCGCCCCCCAATGCCAGTAATCGTAGGAGGCTTTTTTTGCGACACCATTACTGTCGGCGTAGAAATAGCGGTCATTATCAAAGTCATAGTAACCGCCGAAAACGCCGAAACTAAAATCCCGGGGAAGCGGGACATCCAAGGCGGCGCTGTAGTAAAGGTCGCCCTCCGCGAACATGCCGCCATCGTTCACCTTGCCGTTCCATGCGGTATATTGAATGCCGCCAGACACGGCAGCAGGACCGAAATCATAGCCACCAGAGATACCGATTTCCCAAAAGTCGACGTTACCCGAGCTGTCAGGATAGGCGTAGTAGATGGTATTGAGGCCCAAGCTGGCGTTTTCATCAGGCAGGCTAAAGTCGTAACCCGCATACAAGTCGAGTTCATAGGTCGGCAAACCCGAATTATTGCCGGATGTCGTGCCCACAACCGTTGGGCGCCCCGTGGTTGGATCGAGTCGCACAACCCCGGTCACTGTTTGGGTTCCATCGTCCCAATCGATGTTCGACGCCCAAGTACCAGCATAGAAGCCGCTCTCGTGAGCCACATCCAGCCCACCCTGCACTGCCGCGCCGTCCCCCGTCTGGGTAACGCCGCGCCACATGTAATTAGAAACGGCGCCAATGTTTGCGCTGAAATCCCAAGGCCCCGCCCCTTGTGCCAGCGCGACGTTGGTGCCGGCCAGCGAGAGAGCGACTGCCGCCGCCAGACCGGCGAGTCGCGGCGACGACCGATGAATGCGTGCGGTTTCTTTCATGGCGATTTTTTTCATACGTCTCATCCTAATCAGTTGTCAGTGAAAACCGGTTAATTCGTCCGCCACCTCAGTGCAGCAAAAAGCAGTGCAGCAAAAAGCTGCGGCGGCTGGAACTGACAATTCTGCAAGCAGAACGCATGCCAGCCCTGAATGTTACGAAAACACAACGATCACTCACGACTGTTGCAAAAATACATCAATAAATGCACCAAAATAGTGCTAAAAATCCGTGATCGCACCCAAAAGATGCGCTGTATCGGTGCGCGAATCCCCGAGGACGCGACACCCAAACAGGCTCTATAATGGCTGATATTTCTTTCAGCAAGAACAGGTAGCCGCGCCATGTTGGACCCAAAACAGCTCGATGAACTCGCCCGCCGTCTCAGTGCCGCAATGCCAAAAGGCATGCAAGTGTTGCAAGAAGACCTACAGCGCAGCATGCGCGCAACGCTCGAGGCTGGACTGAACCGGCTCGACTTGGTCACCCGCGAGGAATTCGACATTCAGGCCGCTGTGCTGGCGCGCTCCCGCGCTAAGCTGGAAGCACTGGAGGCACGCATTGCCGAGCTTGAGCAATCGGCACGCGCCGGCAAGGTCTGAGCCATCCGAGCCCGATGGCCAGCACACCGCCCCTAACCAGCAAGCGAGCGGCGCGTGGGCCTCAGCATTCTCCATAGCCGTGCCCCCTATGGCATTCAGGCGCTTGAGGTGATTGTCGAGGTGCAGACCGCTGGCGGCCTGCCCGGCCTGTCCATCGTTGGATTACCCGAAATGGCCGTGCGCGAGAGCAAGGACCGGGTGCGCGGCGCGCTGCGCAGCGGCAGTTTTCAATTTCCGGACGGGCGCGTGACCATCAATCTCGCACCGGCGGATTTACCCAAGGATGGTGGCCGCTTCGATCTGCCCATCGCGCTTGGCATTCTTGGTGCTTCCGGGCAATTGCAGCCCGAGGCCATCGCCGAGCATGAGTTTCTGGGCGAACTGGCCCTTTCCGGCGCCCTGCGGCCAGTTTCGGGCGTGCTGCCCTCGGCACTGGCAGCGCGCGCTGCCGGACGCGCGCTGGTGCTACCGGTCGAAAACGCCGATGAGGCCAGCCTGGTGCGCGATCTGCGCATCCTGCCCGCGCGCCACCTGCTCGATGTCTGTCAGCATCTGAATCAGATCGAGCCGCTGGCGCCTCACCAAACCCAACCCGCCGCCGAAGCCGACAGCGCACCACTGTCCGACCTGGCCGAGGTTCGCGGCCAGCCCCAGGCTAAGCGGGCACTGGAAATCGCCGCCGCCGGTGCTCATAGCCTGCTGTTCGTCGGCCCGCCCGGCACCGGCAAATCCATGCTCGCGAGCCGCCTGCCCGGCATTCTGCCGCCGCTAACCGAAGAAGAAGCCCTGGAGGCAGCGGCCGTGCGCTCTGTGGTGGGGCGAGAACAGCTGGATCGCAGCCGCTGGCGCGAACGGCCCTTTCGCGCACCCCATCACACCGCCTCCGGACCAGCCCTGGTCGGGGGTGGCAGTCATCCACGACCAGGTGAGATTTCGCTTGCACATCATGGAGTGCTCTTCCTTGATGAGCTGCCAGAATTCGATCGCCGGGTGCTGGAGGTACTGCGCGAGCCGCTCGAATCCGGGCGCATTCACATTTCGCGTGCCGCGCGTCAGGCCGAATTCCCAGCGCGTTTTCAGCTCTTGGCCGCGATGAATCCCTGCCCCTGCGGTTACCTTGGTGACCCGAGCGGGCGCTGTCATTGCACTGCCGAGCAAGTCGCGCGCTATCGTGCCCGTATTTCCGGCCCCCTGCTTGATCGCATCGATATGCAGTTAGAAGTCCCCAGGCTCAGCCCCACCGAGTTGGCCGGCCCGCGGCCCCCTACTGAATCCAGCGCGGCGGTGCGCGAGCGGGTGTGCGCTGCACGCGCCCGCGCCGAGACGCGCGGCGGCGGCCCCAACAGCCAGCTACAACCCGCTGGCATCGAACAACATTGTCAGCTCGATGACACCAGCCGCGCCCTGATCAGCACCGCCATGCAGCGCCTGGGGCTCTCGGCGCGCGCCTATCATCGAATCTTGAAGCTCGCGCGCACCATCGCCGATCTCGACGACAGTCCGGCCATCACTCCAGCGCATCTGAGCGAAGCCATCGGCTACCGCCGCCTTGATCGCGGGGACGCGGCTGACCAAACAGCGGGCCAAAGATCAAACAGGCAATCAAGCCCGAAAACCAACAGGGCGTCACGGGCATGATCGAACTGCGCGCGCTCAGTCTCAGACGCGGTCCCAGAGTGCTGTTTGAGCAGGCCGATCTGCGCATTCACCCAGGCCAACGCCTTGGCGTGGTAGGACCCAACGGCTGCGGCAAATCCAGCCTCTTTGCATTGTTGCGCGGCGAGCTGACACCTGATCATGGCGAGTTCAGTCTGCCCCCTAACTGGCAACTGGCGGCGGTCGCACAGCAAACCCCGGCGGGCCAGCAAAGCGCCCTGGACTTTGTGCTCGACGGCGATGCACCCTGGCGCCGCCTGCAACGCGAGATGGATGCAGCGGCCCACGAGGCCGACCAGGGCCTGCACCTGGCCGGACTGCACGATGCCTTCGAGGCCATTGACGGCTACCGCGCCGAAAGCCGGGCTGCACGACTACTGCAGGGGCTCGGATTCGCGCCAGGTAGCGAGCAACGCCCGATCGACAGCTTCTCCGGCGGCTGGCGCATGCGCCTGGCCCTGGCACAGGCACTGATGTGCCGCTCCGATCTGCTACTGCTGGACGAACCCACCAATCATCTCGACCTCGACGCCGTGATCTGGCTCGAGAGCTGGCTTAAAGATTACCCCGGCACCCTGCTGCTGATTTCGCATGATCGGGATTTTCTCGACGCCATTGCCACCCAGGTCTGCTACTTCGAGCAAGGCCGCCTGGGTCTGGTCAACGGCGGCTATTCCGCCTACGAGCGCCAGCGCGGCGAGCGACTGGCGCAGCAGCAGGCGGCACACGCAAAACAGCAACGCGAAATCGCCCATGCGCGCAGCTTTGTCGACCGCTTTCGCGCCAAGGCGACCAAAGCGCGCCAGGCCCAGAGCCGGCTCAAGGCGCTTGAGCGCATGGAGTTGATCGCCCCGGCGCATATCGACTCACCCTTCTCCTTTGCTTTTTTTGAACCGGCACGCGCGGCCAATCCGCTGCTAAGGCTCGAGAGCGCCAGTGTGAGCTACGGCGAAACCCCTGTGTTGCAGGAGCTTGATCTCAGCCTCGCGCCCGGTGGCCGCATCGGCCTGCTTGGCCCCAATGGCGCCGGCAAATCCACCCTGATCAAACTACTCGCTGGACAGCTGGCGCCGGTGAGCGGCGAGCGGCTTGCATCCGAGGGGCTGAAAATCGGCTATTTCGCCCAGCATCAGCTCGATCAGCTCAACCTTGAAGATTCAGCGCTTGGGCATCTGCGCCGCCTCGACCCGGAGCGTCCGGAACAGGGGCTGCGCGACTATCTCGGCGGCTTTGGCTTTGGTGGCGAACGGGTGACCGACCCCATTGCTCCCTTCTCAGGCGGTGAGAAGGCACGCCTGGCCCTGGCCCTGCTGGTCTATCAGCGTCCCAATCTGCTGCTGCTCGACGAGCCGACCAATCATCTCGACATCGACATGCGCCTGGCCATCAGCCGCGCGCTCCAGGCCTTTGCCGGCGCTCTGGTGTTGGTCTCACATGATCGCCACCTGCTGCGCCTGAGTTGCGACGAACTCTGGCTGGTCGATCAGGGTCAGGTGACAAGTTTCGACGGCGACCTCGATGACTATCCGGCCTGGCTAGCCGCGCGCAACCAGACGCCCGGCGCGGCCCGATCCAATAGCACGTCTGCTGCCGAAAACACGCTGAACCTCCAGGTTGGCGCCAACGCTAGCGAACGCGATGCGCGCAAGGATCAACGCCGACGCGAGGCCGAGGCCCGCGCCCGCACCCTGCCACTGCGCCGGCGCCTGAACGAGCTTGAGCAACGCCTGGACCACCTCAGCACACGCCAGTACGAGCTGGAAACTGCGCTTGGCGACAGTGCGCTTTACCAGGAAGACGCCAAAGCTCGGCTGTTGTCGCTGATCGCCGAAAAGCAGCAGGTGGATGCCGATCTTGCCAGCGTCGAACACAGCTGGCTCCAGGCGGGCGAAGCCCTGGAACAGGCCGAGGCCACCGCCGCATGACGCACCTACCGCCCCAGTATCGCTGGCAGTGGTGGATGCGCGAATGGCACGAGCTGCGCGACCGGCGCCTGCGCCTGCCAAAATGGGCCTGGCATGCCCTTGTCAGCCTGACCTTGGCCGGGCTGCTACTTTTCGCCTCCCCCTACTGGACTCTGTGGCGCATGAGCCGCGCGGCCAGTTCCGCCACGCCGGAGGCGCTGCGCCCCTTTGTTGACCTGGGAGCGGTGCGCGATCAAATTCGCCGCCGCCTCAACAAAGACCTCAAAAGCGACATTGGCGAGGTGTCGGATCACTTCATCGAGTGGATCGAGCAAGGTCTCCAGCAACAGGGAACCGCAGCCATTGATCACCTGGTCAAGCTCGAATGGATTGCTGGACTGCTGCGCGATGAGAGCAGCCAGACTCCGCTGTTAGAACGTGTTATCTATGCCTTTTATGACCCTCCCCATGGCTTCCTGATCAAGCTCGAGCAGCCCGACGGCGAGCCCGTCACCCTGCTACTGCGCCCAGCGCCGCTGCGCTGGCGCATCACAGCCGTCTCTTATTGATGGTACAAAGGCAAAGCAAGCCGCGCGATCCGCCACCAACAACCCCGAGCGCTTTTGTTACACTGCCGCTAGCGCTCGAGAGTCCTTATTCCCTGTCTTTTTATTAAGGTTATTCCATGTCCCCGTTCAAAGATCTCTGCGAGAGTTCCCCTAACGACAGCCTGTTCGACCTGCCGCCCCTGGCGATGGACGGACCCGGTTTGGCGCGGGATTTTCAACACTATTACGCGCACAATTTCGGCCGTGATCGCGATTGTCGCTCCAGCTACTACCCCTACAAGGCACTGGCCATTGCCCTACGCGACCGGCTGATGGAGCGCTGGAAAAGCACCCGCGCCGCGCAGGATGCCGCCAATTGCAAGCGCACCCATTATCTGTCACTCGAGTTCCTGATGGGCCGCACCACGAGCAACGCCCTGATGAACCTGGGTCTCACTGAAGGGGCCGCAAAAAACCTGCACGACATGGGCCTGATGCTGGAGGAAATTGAAGCCGCCGAAATGGATGCCGGGCTGGGCAACGGTGGTCTGGGTCGACTCGCTGCCTGCTTTCTCGATAGCTGCGCCACCCTGCAACTGCCAGTCAAAGGCTATGGGCTGCGCTACGAATACGGCATGTTCCGCCAGCTGATCGAAAACGGCCATCAGGTCGAGGAACCCGATCATTGGTTGCGCGATGGCGTGCCCTGGGAGCTGGAACGTCCGGAATACACCCAGCGCATTAAGTTTGGTGGTCGCACCGAAGAATACCTTGACGATCACGGGCGTCTACACAAACGCTGGGTCGATACAAACAACGTACTGGCTGTGCCTTACGACATTCCCATTCCCGGCTACCTCAACGACACCGTCAATACGCTGCGACTCTGGTCGGCCGCCGCCACCGATGAGTTTGACCTGGGCGAATTCAACGCCGGCAGCTATCCGGAATCGGTCGCGGCCAAGAACGACGCCGAGCACATCACCATGGTGCTCTACCCCAACGATTCCAACGAGTGCGGCAAGGAACTGCGCCTGCGCCAGCAGTATTTCCTCGCCAGCGCCAGCATCAAGGACGTGATGCGCGACTGGATTCGCCTGCACGGCAAGGACTTTACCCACTTTGCCGAGAAAAACTGCTTCCAGCTCAACGACACCCATCCAGCCATCTCTGTCCCCGAGCTCATGCGCCAGCTGATGGACGAGCATCACATGGAGTGGGCAGAGGCCTGGGCCATTACCAGCCAGACCATGGCCTACACCAACCACACCCTGCTGCCCGAGGCGCTGGAGCGCTGGCCGGTGCGGCTGTTTGCACAACTGGTACCGCGGCTGCTGGAAGTTATCTACGAAATCAACGCGCGCTTTCTGTCCGAGGTCGCCGGGCGCTGGCCGGGCGACATGGATCGCCAGCGGCGCATGTCGCTGATCGAAGAGAGCGATGATCCCCAGGTGCGCATGGCCTTTCTGGCCATTGTCGGCAGCTTCTCGGTCAATGGCGTGGCGGCGCTGCATTCGGAGTTGCTGATTCACGGCCTGTTCCGCGATTTTTACGAACTCTGGCCGGACAAGTTCAACAACAAGACAAATGGTGTCACCCCACGCCGCTGGCTGGCCATGTGCAATCCAGGCCTGCGCGAGCTACTGAACGACACCATCGGCGAGGACTGGGTCAACGACCTGTCCCTGCTCGGGCGCATGGCGCCCTCGGCCGAGGATGCCGCCATGCGCGAGCGCTGGGACAAGATCAAACAGGCAAACAAGAAGCGAGTGGCCACCATGGTGACGGCCGCCTGCAATGTCGACTTCCCAACCGACTTCCTGTTTGACGTGCAGGTCAAGCGCATCCATGAGTACAAACGCCAGCTGCTCAACGTCCTGCATCTGATCTATCTTTATGCGCGCATCAAGCGTGGCGAGGACATTGGCACTCCGCGCTGCGCTTTGATCGGCGGCAAGGCAGCGCCTGGCTATGAGATGGCCAAGCGCATTATCAAGCTCATCAACAACGTCGCCTCGGTGGTGAATGCCGACCCCAAGGTCAATCAGCAACTGCGCATTGCTTTCATTCCGGACTATCGCGTCTCTGTGATGGAAGTGCTGGCACCTGGCACCGACTTGTCCGAGCAAATCTCGACTGCGGGCAAGGAAGCCTCCGGCACCGGCAACATGAAGTTCATGATGAACGGCGCGCTGACCATCGGCACCCTGGACGGCGCCAATATCGAGATTCGCGAGAAAGTTGGCGATGAGAACTTCTTCCTGTTCGGCCTGACCGCTAAGGAAGTCGAGCAAACCCGAGGCAACTACGACCCCAATGGCATCATCGAGCGCACTCCGGCGCTGGCCGAGACCATGGCGCTGCTGGAATCCGGGCATTTTTGCCAGTTCGAGCAAGGCATTTTTGACCCCATCATCCACAGCATTCGCGATCCCTTTGATCCCTGGCTGACGGCGGCCGACTTCGACAGCTACCGCCTGACCCAAGAGCAGGTGGCCGAGGCCTATCAAGACCGTGAGCGCTGGTTGCGCATGAGCATTCTCAACACCGCCCACAGCGGCTATTTCTCCTCCGACCGCACCATTGCAGAATACAACCGCGATATCTGGCGGCTAGATCCAGTGCGCCCGCCGGCGCCCGGCAAACATTGACGGAAGGACCCATGAGCAAGACCCAGCAACCAACCCCTGCGGGCAACGAACCGGCACCGCACGAACTCGACCCCGAACGCATCATTGATGTGCAGTTCGAGCGCGCCTGCGCGCACCTGACCGACATCGACCCAGGCCTGATCCAGGTGCTGCGGCGGCCAAGGCGCACCCTCACCGTCAATGTGCCCATTGAGCGCGATGACGGCAGCCTGGCGAATTTCGTTGGCTACCGAGTGTTGCACAACCGCCTGCTTGGTCCTGGCAAGGGCGGCATTCGCTATCACCCGCGCGTGTCCCTGCCTGAAGTCGGCGCCCTGGCCGCGCTCATGACCTGGAAATGCGCCCTGGTGCGGGTGCCCTTCGGCGGAGCTAAGGGTGGGGTGACCTGCGACCCGAAGCACTTGAGCGAGCGCGAACTGCGCCACATCACTCGGCGCTTTATCTCGGAACTTGGCGACAATATCGGACCTTATACCGACATCCCAGCGCCGGATCTCTACACCAGCTCCCAGACCATGGCCTGGATTCTGGACACCTTCGACGCCATGCACCCGGGCAAAAACAATCTGCCGGTGGTCACTGGCAAGCCGCTGGAGCTCGGCGGCTCCGAGGGGCGGGACGAGGCCACAGGACGCGGCTGCGTCTACAGCGCCGAGCGGCTGGTCTCCTTGGGTGCGGTCCCTGGCTTGAGCGAGCTTGATGGCGCGAGCGTTGTGATTCAGGGCTATGGCGAGGTCGGCCGGGTTGCCGCGCAGCTGCTGCACGAACTTGGTGCGCGCATCATCGCCGTCAGCGACTCGCGCGGAGCCGTTCTCGACCCGGAGGGACTGGATCTCTCCGCCCTCGCCCGTCACAAGGCCGCCACCGGCAGCGTGCTTGGCTTTGACGAGAGCCGCAGCATCACCGCCGCAGAACTCCTGGCACTGGAGTGCGATCTGCTGATTCCGGCCGCGCTCGGCGGGCAGATTCATTCCGGCAACGCAGGGCAGGTCAAGGCCCGGCTGATCGTGGAAGGCGCCAACCGGCCCATCACGCCGGAGGCCGATGACATCCTGACCGACAAGGGCATTCTGGTGCTGCCGGACATTCTCGCCAATGCCGGTGGTGTCACCGTGAGCTACTACGAGTGGGTGCAGAACATCGAGCACCACACCTGGCCGCTGGAGGAAATCAACAGCAAGCTGCGGGTGCGCATGAACGATGCCACCGACCGGGTGGCAGCGCGCTGGCGTCAATTCACCCCGCCTGCGGATGAAACGGCGCCCGACTCCCAGCGCCGCGATCTGCGCACCGCCGCGCTGGTGGAATCACTCGAACGCCTGGCCCACGTGCTAAAACAACGCGGCATCTGGCCCTGATGCCTTGGGGCTGCCAAGCCCCATTTGCCGTGCGCTGGGCACGCTGGCGGCCCCGGCTCCATAGTGCTGCCGCACGAAGTCGCCAAATACGCCTATCGCTGGGTACTCTATGTACTCTAACAATTCGTTTAGCATATTATTATCCGCAAAGACGATCAGCTCAGCCCCAGAGCCTGGCAGGCCAATTGCGTTTGTGCGGCAGCAAAATCACAATATCCGACCTACCATCTCGGACTCTAACCTGCTTTAATCTGTCGGACAGGGTCAGCGCTGCGCGGTCAGATCGCTCACGTCTGGACCCCAAGTCACCCAAATTCTCACCATCTCTGAGGAAACAGCGCGATGCTTGACAGTACCATGATCGAGCTATCGCGGTGGCAGTTCGCCGCCACTGCGATGTATCACTTCCTCTTCGTGCCCCTGACACTCGGACTCTCCTGGATTCTGGTCATCATGGAGAGTGTGTATGTCATGACCGGGCGCGAAATCTACCGCGACATGACCAAGTTCTGGGGCAAGTTGTTCGGCATCAACTTCGCGCTCGGGGTCACCACCGGACTCACCATGGAGTTCCAGTTCGGCACCAACTGGTCTTACTACTCCCACTATGTCGGCGATGTGTTCGGCGCCCCGCTGGCCATCGAGGGCCTGATGGCCTTCTTCCTCGAGTCCACCTTCATCGGGCTATTCTTCCTCGGCTGGGAGCGCCTGTCCAAGCGCCAGCATCTCACCGTCACCTTCCTGACCGCGTTTGGGTCCAACCTCTCAGCACTCTGGATTCTGATCGCCAACGGCTGGATGCAGAATCCGGTCGGGGCCGAGTTCAGCTATGAAACCATGCGCATGGAAATGACCAGCTTCTGGGAACTGCTGATGAACCCGGTCGCCCAGGTCAAGTTCGTGCATACGGTCGCCGCCGGTTATGTGACCGCCTCCATGTTCGTCATGGGCATCTCGGCCTGGTACATGCTGAAAGGGCGCGACCTGGCCTTTGCCAAGCGCTCCTTCTCGGTCGCCGTCGGCTTTGCCCTGGCATCGATCCTGTCGGTCATTCTGCTCGGTGACGAATCCGGCTATGAGGTCGGCGATGTGCAGAAAGTCAAACTTGCTGCGGTGGAGGCCGAATGGGACACCGAAAAGGCACCGGCGGCCTTCACCCTTTACGGTCACCCAAGCAATGAGGACGAGGAAACCCACGACGCCATCAAAATCCCCTGGGCACTCGGGCTGATCGCCACCCGCTCGTTGGATGAGGAAGTCATCGGACTCAAAGATCTAATGCGCGATCACGAAGTACGCATCCGCTCGGGCATGATCGCCTATGACTACCTGCAAAAACTTCGCGGCGACGAGGATACCGAGTCCAATCGCGCGGTGTTCGAGGAGCATGTCGACGACCTCGGCTATGGACTGCTGCTCAAGCGCTACACCGAAAATCCGGCAGAAGCCACGGAGGACCAGATCCAGCTCGCAGCCAAGGATTCCATTCCCGAGGTCGCGCCTTTGTTCTGGAGCTTCCGCGTGATGGTGATGGCCGGCTTCTGGATGCTGTTGCTGATTGTGCTCGGCTTCTACTACA
The DNA here is from genome assembly GCF_033954835.1 of Thiorhodovibrio frisius. Classification (NCBI taxonomy): domain Bacteria; kingdom Pseudomonadati; phylum Pseudomonadota; class Gammaproteobacteria; order Chromatiales; family Chromatiaceae; genus Thiorhodovibrio; species Thiorhodovibrio frisius. The sequence continues at coordinate 1,537,979 of NZ_CP121471.1, read as the reverse complement.
ACGCTAAGCGCGTGATCCAACAAAAACGCTGGCTGCTGCGCGCCTTCCTGTGGAGCATTCCGGTGCCCTGGATCGCAGCTGAAACCGGCTGGTTCGTGGCGGAATTCGGCCGACAACCCTGGGCCATCGGTGAAGTACTGCCGACCAGCATCGCGGCCTCGAGCCTGACAGCGAATCAAGTCATGACCAGTCTGACGGCCTTTATCGTCTTCTACACCGCCCTCTTTTTGATCGAGATGTTCCTGATGATCAAGTTCAGCCGTCAGGGCCCGAGTTCACTTCACACCGGGCGCTATCATCACGAACGCGATACCGGTACCGGCGGCGGCGCCGTGCCTGAAGGCGCACCGAGCAAGGAAAACGCAGGAGACTGATGCCATGATCCTCGACTACGAAGTCCTAAAACTCATCTGGTGGGTGCTGGTCGGCGTGCTCTTCATTGGCTTTGCCGTCACCGACGGCATGGACATGGGCGTTGGCACCCTGCTGCCCTTTTTGGGCAAGAATGACCTCGAACGCAGAGTCATCATCAACACCGTCGGCCCGCACTGGGATGGCAATCAGGTGTGGCTGATCACCGCCGGCGGCGCCATCTTCGCCGCCTGGCCGCTGGTCTATGCGGCGGCCTTCAGCGGGTTTTACTTCGCCATGCTGCTAGCCTTGTTTGCCTTGTTCTTCCGGCCGGTCGGCTTCGACTACCGCAGTAAGATCGAAAACAAAGTCTGGCGCAGCGCCTGGGACTGGGGGCTGTTCATCGGCGGCGCCGTGCCAGCGCTGGTGTTCGGCATCGCCTTTGGCAACCTGTTGCAGGGGGTGCCTTTCCATCTCGATGAACTGCTGCGCCCCTACTACACCGGCAGTTTCTTCGGCTTGCTCAATCCCTTCGCGCTGCTAGTGGGTGTGGTCAGCCTGGCCATGCTCACCACGCACGGCGCCATCTGGTTGCAGCTGCGTACCGGAGAACCCGTCGCATCGCGTTCCAAGGCCGTTGTTAAGGGGCTGGGCCTGGTGACCATCGCCACCTTCGCACTGGCCGGCATCTGGCTGGCCATTGCCGGCTATGGTTACTCAGTGGTCGATATGCCCAGTGCCGACGCCATTCCCAATCCGCTCACCAAAGAAGTGATAGCGGACCGTTGGGGTTGGCTCAACGGCTACAAAGACTGGCCGCTGACGTTGCTCTTCCCCATCCTCGGCTTTGCCGGCTTAGGCGGCGCCATCGTCATGTCCATGCGTGATCGCCCCGGCTTGGGGCTGATCCTGAGCGGCCTGGGAATTACCGGCATCATCATGACCGCCGGCGCAGCGATGTTCCCCTTCATCATGCCCTCGAGCACCAACCCCAATAGCAGCCTGATCGCCTGGGACGCGACCTCCAGCCATCTGACACTCACAGTGATGTTTTGGGCCGCGATGATCTTCATCCCCATCATCCTCGCCTACACCACCTGGACCTACGCGAAGATGTGGCGGCGCGTCACCACCGAGGAAATCGAGGCCCAGAAAACCCTGGCCTACTGAGCTGATCAATCCATCACCGGAGGACAAAACATGTGGTATTTCGCCTGGATTCTCGGCGTCCTACTGGCCATCGCGTTCGGCATCATCAATGTCATGTGGTATGAGTCCGAGCAGTTTCTCGGGCCGGCCAATGATCATGAATAGGACGCGCGGAGTCTGCTGATCCGCAGTCAGGGGCGCTGAGCGCCCCTTTTTTTATGCGTCATTTCCGGGTACAAAATGTTGACCGCAAACCGGCTCAGTCGCAATCAGAGTATCCTGTCCGTCACTCAGCGAGGCACAGAGGCCGAGTCTGAGTCCAACTGAAGCTCCGCCAACACCCGCTCCCAAGGGAACGCCGCCCCTGGGTCCTGCTTGCGTTTGATCGCAACGCCATTGCAGACAATGGTTGAATCATCAAGCTCGGCATGAGATTTAATCGCATCCGGCTCCAACTGATGACGCTCAAGCAACCCGAGCAAGAGGTCAACCAAGGTATCGATCTGCGCCGCAGCGAAAGGATCAACGCCATCACCGTCGTTGACCAGCTCAATGCCGATCGAATCCTGATTATGCCCTCGCACGTGCCAGGCGACCTGTGACTCCGGCACCATGCTGACGACCCGGCCATCGCGGCCTATCACATAATGGATGCTAATGCGGCTGCGATTGCGCAGAAAATGCCCCACAATGCCATCCAGCGTGCCACCGCGAAAACTGCGCGAGTCAACGCAGTCAGGCCCGCCGGTGGCATGCAGAACAATCATACGCACCCCATCTGGCCGCGCCTTGCCCGTTACCAGCACCTGGTCGTCCAACGCGAAGACCGGCATGGCAAGGCCCAGAAACAAAACCAACAGCAAAACTCCTTTCATCACTGCACCTCCGCTTAATTGCCAGTATCTACGCCTCGGCTGCGTCACATTTTCGCCGCGCGCTGCTACAATTATGTCGAGTCGCCGACGCTTCAGCAGACCCTGGGCTAAATTTGACTTCACGGCTTATCGGTTCTCGAACTGTGTTATGCCAATCGTGAACTGATTTTCGGTTTCGGTATATCACAGTCCGCGGCCCGAATACTTTCCCACCGAACAATCCCAAGACCGCATCATGATGTTTCGACTGCCAAATCGCGGCCCATGGCTGAGAGCCACCTGGCCAGGAACCATCGCGGCCGCCTGCCTTGGCCTCTGTTATCCAGCGCTCTATCATCCAGCGCTCGCAGAGTCCAGACCGGTCATGCATATATCAGACCACCCTGAAGAATCAGCCGCTTGGAGCGCTTGGCAGGCGCTGGCGCGACGGCATCCTGACGCCGTTGAAGGGCTCCAGCCTCAGGTGGTCGCGCGCGACTGGGTCTTCACATTAATTGCAACTGCTACGACCAGCTCCCCTCAAGCTGGCTGCGAGAAACTGCGCCAGGCAGGTTATCAGTGCTTCCTGAGCCAAGCGGATTTCAGCACCAGCCCGAGCGAATCATCCGACATTCCAGGCACCGAACAAAGGCCGGCGAATGAACAGGAAATCACCCCCTCTGCGGCTGAAAAACCGCCATCCGAATCCCTTGCTAGCGCCAGCAGCCTGAATGACGAAGCTTCCCCTCCACCGGCCGTGAAACCCCCGGGGCTCACAGCGGAACATCAAGCGGAACCCCAGGCAGAGACCCAGGAAGCATTTGAGGCGGCCCCCCAAGAAGAACCTGAAAAAAAACCTCAGGCAGAACCACAAGCTGAACCAACTGTCGAGCCGATTACCGACCCGGTCGATCAACCCATTGCCCAGCCCATCACCCCACCCATCGCCCAGCTGGCGACTGAACAGCCCGGCATGCAGCTCGCGCTCTACCATGACCGGGCCATGGCGGAGCAAGGCTGGCAATTACTCCATGAGCGCTTTCCCGACCTGCTCGGCGATCTGGTACCCGTCTACACCCTGCTTTACAACTATATCGCGCTGCGAGCGGTAACTGCTGACGCGGCCGACCGCGACAGAATCTGCACCAGTCTGCGCCAGCGTGGCGCTGAATGCCTACCAACCGAAGTCGCGTTCTCGGGAAATTTGGCGGCATTACCGACACCGACGCAAAACCATCGACCGGACTCCAGCGACACAGACCCAGCCGCTGATGACTCACCTGAGGTGCCTCAAACCGATGCAGAAGCTGACACCAATGCTTTAGAACATGGCGCCGAGGACAATGGCACTGGAGCAGATGGCGTCAATGAAAATCGCGATGAAAATGCCGAGGCTTCCAAGGACAAGAACCTTGACAACAACCTCGCACCACCGGAGACCGAGTCACAAAGCGCGCCATCCCAGCCACCACCGCCAGAGCCGCCGCCTCCGCAGCCACCAGAGCGCTTTGGACAGGGTGGTGCCACGCTCGATTACCCAGCATCACCCTTGGGGCCAGACTCCATCGTCATTTCCATCCCCGACCGCAAGCTGCTGTATCACGCCAAGGACGGTGCCATTTATGTCTGGCCGGTTGCGGTCGGGCGACACTGGTCGTATCACATTTTCGGCGATACCGAGATCACCGTGAAACGCCCTAATCCAACCTGGACACCCCCGCCAGACATGCGCAAGCGCAACCCGCGATTACCCAGCCGCATGGGCCCCGGCCCGCGCAATCCGCTCGGCGCTTATGCGCTGAATCTTGGCTTTCCCTATATCCGCATCCATGGCACCGACAAGCCCCATAGTGTTGGTCGGGCGGCATCTTCAGGCTGCTATCGCATGCATGCCGATGCGATCAAGTTTCTGTTCCAGTCGGTCTCCGTTGGCACGCCCGTGCGAGTCACGGCCGAGCCGCTGGCAGCCCTGATGTCAAGGACCGCAGCACGCTAGCCCCCTGGCTGACTGAGTCTGCACTTCAGATGACCAGCCTTTGCGCCGCAATGGATGGCGCCATGCGCCCAAACATCCGCCAGCCCCAATCCGGTATGATGCCGACTTGCAGTCCCAGCGCCCCCGCGCTTCTCGCCTGCGCCAGACCCGGCCAGTGCTGGCGCTCCGTCTTGCCGACCTCCCACTGAAACAATGCTTGCTTTAACTCCCTTCATCGACCTGTTCCGCGCCGCCGGCTGGCTGATGTTGCCAATTTCCCTATGCTCAGTCGCGACCTTGGCGATTGTGCTGGAGCGCTTTTGGGCGCTGCGGTCGCGGGCGATCATGCCGGGCGATCTGGTCGAGCACATCTGGCAGCTGCACCGCAATGGTGAACTCACAGATGCACGCATTGCCGAGCTGCGCTCGGGCTCGGCGCTCGGGCGCATGCTTGCCGCAGGCCTGGTAAACCGCGCGCATTCGCGCGAAATCATGAAAGAAAGCATCCAGGACACCGGCCGTCAGGTCGTCGCAGAGATGGAGCGCTATCTCGACATGCTTGGCACCATCGCATCGGTCGCTCCCCTGCTCGGGTTGCTGGGCACCGTCATCGGCATGATTGATGTCTTCGCCGTCATCATGCAGGCAGGCGTGGGCGATCCAACGGTGTTGGCCGGCGGTATTTCCAAAGCCCTGCTGACCACGGCAGCCGGTCTGTCGGTTGCCATTCCGGCACTGCTGTTCCACCGCTATTTCAACAGCCGCGTGGCGCACCTGGCGATTGGCATGGAAGAACAATCCCTGCGTCTGGTGGAGGTCATCAAGGGCGAACGCGAACCTGACGAAACAGGCACCCCGACATGAATCTGCGACCGCATCCGCCGCAGCCCGCCGACCTTAACTTGACACCTTTGGTCGACGTGGTGTTTCTGCTGCTATTGTTTTTCATGATCTCAACCACGTTCGAGCAGCAACGCGAGTTACCCATCGCCCTGCCGGAGGCTAAGGGGCAACCCGCACAAAAGACTGATCGCAAGCCACTGGCAATCGGCATCGACCGCAACAGCCACTATGTTGTCGACGGCCAGCCTCTTGATCCGGGTTCCGCTGAGCAAACGCGGGAAAGGCTGATCATCGCACTGCGCCACGCCAGCGCGTCATCCAAGAACCGCTCGCTACTGATCGAGGCCGATGCCCAAACGCCGCATCAGGCCGTGATGCGAGTGCTCGATGCGGCCCAAGAGGTCGGACTCACCCAGCTTGCCTTTGCCGCCACGCACATGCCGGACGCGGAGAACAGGGATACGCCGTCAGCACCGGCCATGCCCGATCCCGCTGAAACAACGCCAGCCCAGGCTGACTCGCCCCCTCTACCACCGCAATGAGCCAGACCGAACTTAACACCAGCGCGCGGGTCATCTACGCGCGCCTGCTTGGCTATGCCAGGCCTTACTGGGGCATGTTCACCCTGTCCATCGCCGGCATGCTGGCGTTTGCCGTTACCGAACCCATGTTCGCCGCCATGATCAAGCCGTTGCTCGACGGCAGCTTTGTCGAGCGCGATCCAAACACCGTGCGGCTGATGCCCTTTTTATTGGTGGGGCTCTTCGTCGTGCGCGGCATTGCCGGTTTCACCAACACCTATTGCCTGAAATGGGTTGGCCGGCGCGTGGTGACCGATCTGCGCCAGCAGATGTTCGATCACCTGCTACGCTCGCCAACCCGCTATTTTGACACCCATGGCTCGGGGCAGATTCTTGCCAAGCTGACCTACAACGTCGACAACGTCGCCAACGCCAGCACCTCGGCTGTGACCACAGTTGTGCGCGATGGCTTTACTGCGCTGGCGCTGCTGGCCTATATGCTGTACCTCGATGCCAAGCTCGCGGCCATTTTTTTGTTCATCGGCCCGACCACGGCCTTTGCCATCAAATACGCCACCAAAAAGTTCCGCCGCTACAGCAAGCGCATTCAGGAGCGGGTCGGCGCCCTGACCCATGTCGCGCAGGAAGCCATCGACGCCCACCGGGTGATCAAGGCCTTTGGCGGGCAGGACTACGAGCGCAATCAATTCCAGCGGATGAACGAAAAAACCCGCGCCCTACAGATGAAAATGGTCGCCACCGAAGCCGTGAGTGTGCCTCTAGTGCAGCTCATCTCGGCCGTGGCCATCGGGATTGTGGTTTATTTATCCACTATGCAGGGCCTGCGCGACAACATTAGTGTCGGCAGCTTCATGTCTTTTGTGGTGGCCATGGGCCTGCTGCTGCCACCAGTCAAACGCCTGACTTCGGTCAACTCCCATCTCCAGCGCGGCATCATTGCAGCCGAGAGCCTGTTCGAACTGCTCGATACCGCCCCCGAGCCGGACAGGGGCACCCGCACCCTGACGCGCGCGCAGGGACGCATTGACTACGTCAACATCAGCCACAGCTACGACGAAGACAATGGCCTGGTCATCGAGGGCCTGAACCTGTCCTTTGCCGCCGGCGAAAGCCTGGCGCTGGTCGGTCGCTCCGGCAGCGGCAAATCAACGCTCGCGAACCTGCTCGCGCGTTTCTATGAGCCATGCGCCGGTCAGATTCTAATCGACGGCATCGACATCCGCGAACTGCGCCTGGCCAGCCTGCGCGCACAGATTTCGCTCGTCACCCAGGACGTGGTGCTATTCAACGACACCATCGCCAACAACATTGCCTACGGGCGCATTGGCCAGGTCTCCCCCGATGACATCGAGCGTGCTGCCGCAGGCGCCCATGCACTCGATTTCATCCGCGCCCTGCCCCAGGGTTTCGACACCCTGATCGGCGATCGCGGCGTGCTGCTCTCCGGCGGTCAGCGCCAGCGCCTGGCCATTGCCCGCGCCATGCTGAAGGATGCGCCCATTTTGATTCTCGACGAGGCCACCTCGGCCCTGGATACCGAAGCCGAGCGCCACATCCAGGCCGCGCTGCACGCGCTGATGCGCGAGCGCACAACACTTGTCATCGCCCATCGACTTTCAACCATCGAGCAGGTTGATCGCGTGGTGGTCCTTGAGCAAGGACGCATCCTGGAACAGGGCCCGCACGCGGAACTCATCGCCCGCGACGGCCACTTTGCCCGCCTGCGGCGCTTGCAATTCAACCAATCGTCTCACCCATGACTGCGCCGCCAAAGATGTTATTGATCGCCTGGCGGGGCGACATTCTCACGCTTTTGAGCCTGTTGCTGTTGATCCATGCAAGTGCGGCTTAACCAGCTCTCGACACAACTCCAGGCCCTCTGGTATGGCCCGGCACATCCGTTCGTCCGGCTGCTGGCACCGCTTGGCTGGCTTTACTGCGGCATCGCCGCAGCGCGCGCCGCCCTGTGGCGCTGGCGCTGGCGCCAGCCACCGGAGGCAGAACAACGCATCCCGGCACCGGTCATCGTGGTCGGCAATCTCACCGTGGGGGGCACCGGCAAGACACCGCTGGTTCTGTGGCTCGCCCAGCATCTGCGCGAGCGCGGCTGGCGCCCAGGCATTCTCACCCGTGGCTATCGCGGACAAAGCCAGGGTGAGCCCCGGCAAGTGCCAGCCGATGGCGATCCGCGCGACCATGGCGACGAGCCCGTCCTGCTCGCCGCGCGCTCGGGCTGCCCGGTGATGGCGGGAGCCGATCGGGTCGCCGCAGCCCAGCGCCTGGTCAGCGAATGCGGCTGCAACCTGCTGCTGGCCGATGACGGCTTGCAGCATTACCGCCTTAGACGCAACCTGGAGATCCTGCTGGTCGACGGCCGGCGTGGCTTCGGCAACCGCCGCTGCCTGCCAGCGGGTCCCTTGCGCGAGCCTTTCACGCGCGCCCGCCGTGCCGATATCCTGCTGACCAACGGCGGTGCCGAGGATGGTCAACCGCGCATGGAGTTGCGCCCGCAGCGTGCGCTTAACCTCGCCGACTCAAGACAGACACGGGCGTTGGCTCAGTTCATCGGCTCGCCGGTTGCGGCGGTAGCCGGCATCGGGCATCCGGAACAGTTCTTCGCGCTGCTTGAGCGCCAAGGACTGCGCATTACCCGCCTGCCCTACCCCGACCATCATGGCTTCACCCGCGAAGACTGTCTTCAGTGGCCCCAAGGCCCCGTGCTGATGACCGAAAAAGATGCCGTCAAGTGCCGCGCCTTCGCCGAGCGCCGGCACTGGTATCTGCCGGTGACAGCTGTGCCCAATGCCGCTTTCATCAACGCGCTTGAACAACATATTCGCCTCCTCGAAGCCGCCCGCGCGCCATCGTCAACCAAAGCCATGGAGCCACCCGGTTGAACTCAATGACCGACGTCACCAAGCCCCAATCGCCCTTCAAGGTGGTCATTCCCGCTCGCCATGGCGCCTCGCGCCTGCCCGGCAAGCCGCTGGTGGATATTGGCGGCAAGCCGCTCATTGCCCATGTCTGGGAGCGTGCCCGCAAAAGCCTGGCCGCAGAGATACTGGTCGCAACCGACGATGCACGCATCGAACACGTCTGCCGGGGATTTGGCGCAGAGACCCTGATGACCTCCACGCACCACCCGAGCGGCTCTGATCGAATCGGCGAGGCAATGCGGCTGCGCGCTTGGGAAGCCGACACCATCATCGTGAACCTGCAAGGGGACGAACCCTGCGTCCCAGCCGCCCTGATCAATCAGGTCGCCGCCACGCTCGAACAGCATCCAGAACTCGGTATGGCAACCCTGTCCGCGCCCATCAACGCGGCCCAGGCACTGAGCGATCCGCACATCGTGAAAGTGGTGACTGACGCCGAAGGCAGAGCGCTCTACTTCTCGCGCGCTCCCATTCCCTGGCATCGCGACGCCTTTCTTGGTGATCGCGCACAGCTCCCCTCTGGCTTGACACTTCAGCGCCACATCGGGCTGTACGCCTATCGGGTCGGCTTTCTCGCCCGTTTTCTTGCCTGGCCGCCCGCGCCTCTGGAACAGGTCGAGGCGCTCGAGCAATTGCGCGTGCTCTGGCATGGCGAGCGTATTCAGGTCGAAGAGGCATGCGCGCCCCTAGGCCCGGGTGTCGATACCCGCGAAGACATTCCCGCGGTACTCGAATGGCTTGGACTCGCGGCCTAAGGCTCACGCTCCCGGCCGCCTCGGTGGATGGAAGCTGCTGCCCCCCCAAAAAAAAAATGCCCCGAGCTAACGCCCGGGGCAATTCACCACTGAGGAGGTTGGAAAACGGAACTCGACAAAAGAAAAAGCTCGTCCGTCTGCAATTTTTTATAAGCGAAACGCGTGCCAAATCTTGCTCATGCGGCTGGTGACGCCATTGGCCTAGCCAAACGCGCAATCTCTTGCGCTCCATCAGCCAAATGGTGGTTTTCGCCCTTTCAAATCGCCGCACTCCGCACAATTATCATGGCAAAAAATTCCGATCACTCTTGACGCAACCGCAGCAGCGCACGCCGCCGCACCGTCATCGCGCAAAACCCACCAGGCGCTGCAAGACGGTGCATCCTTGCCGCCATCGCGCGGATTCATGTTTCGGGGCGGTGAAGCTCGAACCGCGCCAAGCGCGCTAGAATGGCCCTCGGCATGCTCATTGAGGTCGGCCCATGCAACGCAAATCCTTACCCATCGGCATCCAGACCTTTCGCGAGATCCGCGAGGGCGGGCATTACTACGTCGACAAGACCCCCTTTGCGCTGCGATTGATTGAGCAGGGCAAGTACTATTTTCTCTCCCGCCCGCGCCGCTTCGGCAAATCGCTGTTCCTCGATACCCTGGCGGAGTTGTTCAGCGCCAACGCACCGCTGTTTGAAGGGCTGCACGCACAGACCCACTGGGACTGGGCGCGGCCTTATCCGGTGGTGCGCCTGAGCTTTGCCGAAGGAGTGATGGCCTCGCGGGCACAGTTGGATCGGCGCATCAAAGATCTGCTGCGCATCAATTGCCAAGCGCTGGGCGTGGAGATTCATCCCGGCCTGGATATTGCCGGAAGCTTCGGCGATCTGCTGCGCAACGTCCATGCGCACACCGGAGAGCGCGTGGTGGTGCTGGTGGATGAGTACGACAAACCCATTCTGGACAATCTGACCGATACGGACACTGCCCGCCAGCTGCGCGACGGCCTGCGCAATCTCTATTCCGTCATCAAAGGTGCCGATGCGCATATTCGCTTTGCCTTTCTAACCGGCGTGAGCAAGTTCAGCAAGGTGAGCCTGTTTTCGGGACTGAACAACCTACGTGACATCACCGTCTCGGCCGAGTATTCGGCAATCTGCGGCTATACCGAGGCCGATCTCGACACCGTCTTCGCTCCAGAACTCGACGGCCTTAACCGCAAGGAGATCCGCGCTTGGTACAACGGCTACAACTGGACCGGCGTAGCGGTCTACAATCCCTTCGATCTGCTACTGCTGTTCCAGGAGCGCCAGTTCCGTCCCTGGTGGTTCGAGACTGCGACGCCGACGTTTTTGATTGATCTGTTGACCCAACGCCAAACCTGGCTACCGGAACTCGGTCAATTGGAAACCGATGCCGCGCTGCTGTCTTGCTTCGACGCGGAACGCATGACCAGCGAGGCGTTGCTGTTTCAGAGCGGTTATCTGACCATTGATGTTGAGGAGAACATCGGTGGCAATTACTTCTACCGGTTGCGTTATCCGAATCGCGAGGTCTCTCAGAGCCTCACCGGGGCGCTGTTGGATGCCTGGACCCCGGCCGGGGCGGTGGAGGTGCGCCAACGCAAGTCGCTGTATCGGCTGTTGCAGCAAAACGACTTCGCCGGCCTGGAGGCGCTGTTCACCGCCTTCTTTGCCAGCATCCCGCACGATTGGTACCGCAACAATCCCATTGCCCAGTACGAGGGCTACTACGCCAGCGTGTTTTACGCCTACTTCGCATCTCTGGGACTGGACCTGACGCCAGAAGACAGCAGCAATGCCGGGCGGCTGGATATGGCGCTGCGCTTTAACGGCAACCTCTACCTGTTTGAGTTCAAGGTCGTCGAGCTGGCGCCGGAGGGCCGCGCCCTGCAACAGATCAAGGACCAAGGCTATGCTGACCAGTACCGCGCCGAGGGCCTGCCGATCCATCTCATCGGCGTGGAGTTTAGCCGTGAGCAGCGCACGGTGGTGGGCTTTGAGGTGGAGTCGACATTGTGACCGACACTGACCGAACGAGACCGCCCCGATAAACCGCAGGCCATGTGCGACATTCCTATTCTACTTGCGTCGTTAACCGATCATTCTTATCAGTGTGGGCGTTGAGCTTGACGATGTCGCGGGTTGCATCCTGCCAACTTCAAAGCGCGGATGGGGAGCGCTCGCTGTCGCTTTCGGGTCGACCGCTTTTCCAGGTGCGCAGCCACTGTTCGACCTCGGTCTGAAGGCAGGCGGTCTCTTCTCGGTTCAGTCCGCCAGGGCGAAAGCGGGCGCGATCATTCAGCGCCAAGAGGACATCGACATCCGGCACTCCATGCGCACGACGGCCAGTTCGCTGGCAGCGCAGCAGCCACTGGCGGTCAGTCTCACCCGGGCGGCGCGGCCAGCCGGCGCGGGTCAGCACTTCCGAAATGGGCGCAAGCGGACTGTCTAGCGATGCCGCGCCTTCTCCTTTGCGCCGCTCGCGGCCAGCTCTCCAGCGCTCACCAAGTCGCAGCCGGTAGGCAAGCAGCGCAAAGAGCAGCGCGAGAACGCCCCACAGCCAGGGTGGCGTGCTCTGCCCAGGTTCCAACCGACTGAGGTTGAACTGGTACCACAGCCGCGACCACAGATCCGCGACCGGCTGCCAGAAAGGGCGATCATCAGCTTCCAGCTCCGCCCAGAGCGCCGGGGTCGTGTCCAGGTTGTGCCAACGCCCAGCATCCCAATAGAGCGCCCAGGCATGGGCGTGGCTGCGGCGCACGCGATACTTGCCCGGCGATCCATCTGGCTCCTGCACCGAATAGCCCACCGCATAGCGCGCTGGCACGCCGGCCTGACGCAGCAGGAGCACTGTGGCAGAGGCAAAAAACTCGCAGTGTCCGCGCTGGCTTTCCGTCAAGAAGTGCTCAACTGCGCTCTGACCGGGTGTCGATCCCGGCAATTGCAGGCTGTAGCGAAAATGGGTGGCAAAATACTCCCGCACCCGGCGAATTGCGGTCGCGGTGTTCTGATCGCTCAAACCCAGCTCGCCGACCAGAGCCTGCAAGACGGACTGCTCTGGCTTGGGCACGCGCAGATCGCTCTCCTGCGGCGGTCGATCATCTCCAGCCCCCTCAGAATAGTCCGCCCGATAGCGGATCAGCGGCGGCCCGTCACTGGCCTTGACCGCGCCGAGCAATTGTCGCTCCAGGCTCTCGACCGGCAGATCGCTCAGGCGCCAAGTGCCTATGGGCATGGGCAAGAGGTGTCCGCGCCGTTGCAGATAGCTGCCGATTCGCAGGCTCCCGCCGCCCCGGCTCGCCGCGGACGGGACCGAGGACAAGGCCCCGGACGCCCACTGCCAGCCATCCCCGACGCGAGGCACGGCGACGAATTCGCGCTCGTTCGAGAACCAGGTGGTGTTGACGTAGCGATCATAGGCCGCAGTGCGCAACAGCAGGGCCTGGGTCAGGGGCGTCTCGGTGGTGACGCGATAGAGGACGCGATCAGACAACTTCAGCTCGCCGATATCGCCAAGCGCGGTGCGCGCCTGGTAGGGGTCCCGATCACTCCAGAGCAACCCGCTCATCCAGGTGACCGCAAGGTCTTCGATGCGTTGCTGCGCCTGGCTTAATGCCAGCTGCCCGACAAAGGCCAAAGCCCCGGTCAGGACGAGCAGTGCAAGGCCCAACGCCCATTGCCGTCGCCCTGCAGGCCGAGGCTGCCAGGCGCAGACCCAAAGGCAGAGCAGCAGTAGCCCACCCAAATAGCCGTAAGGCGTTTGCGCCTGAGCTCCCACCCCGGCGGCCAGCAAAGCTGACACCAGATAGACGGGTTTGAGGTCCAGCAGCTGATCGGCTTCGGGCGAGCGGCTGCGACGCTGAGACAAGAACAAAGCCCGGTAGCTGATGCCATCTCGCGCACTCAGCACTTGCGCCGACAGCAGGGGGGCAAGCAGCACCGGAGACCAGCGCAAGGCGGAAAAAATGCCGGCTGACAAGGGCGCGCGACTGTATTCAAAGAGCACCAGGACAACCAGCGCCAGACTGGTCAAATCGACCAGGCGCTCGAGCGTCTTGTCCGCGATCTGCCAGCGCCAGGTCGCGCGTTGCGACCACTCGAACCAGACCGCGAGGGCCATCCCCGGAAGCCAGGCGCCGGTCTGCCAGCTCCACAGCAGCAACGGCAGAACGAAAACCAAGGGCGGTTCGCGGTTCATATGCGCGCCAAATCCTCAGCGATGCGCCCGCGATGGATGGGCTGCACCTGCGGCCCCGTCCAGCCGGCGTTCAGCGCCTCGGCCGGCTGAGTGGAGATCGCCAGAACCCGCAGCGGCAGCCCGCTAGCTTGGAGTGCGCTGACCAGATTGCGTCGTGCCTGATCGAAGCCAAGTAACACCAGGACCAGCGCACTGAGCTGACCCATGCGCCTGAGCAGTGCCTGCTCGAGCTGCGCGACCGACCCATGGGGACTGGCTTGAGCACAGGCAAGCACTTCCAAAAACTGCCCAGTGCCGCCTAAACCGCGACCGCCAGTGACGCAGTAGGTCTCGGCGCCGACGAACAGCAGATCGAGCAGACTGTCGGCATCGCCAATGCGATCACACAGGGACGCAGCCACGCTGACGGCGGCCTCAAAATCAGCATCCAGGGCGCTTGCGCTAAAGGTATCCAGCACCAAGGCATGGCGGGTGAAGAATTCATCCTGATACTCCTTCACCTGCGGGCTGCCGCTGCGCGCCCAGCTCGGCCAGTGGATCATGCGCGGCGAATCCCCGGGGCGATATTCACGCAAGCCGATAAACTCCTGGGAGTCTCCCACCGCCGAGGCCAGCGTCCAGCCCCCGGGCTGATACTGGCGCCGTCCGGGAAGCCTGAGTTGCGGCGCCGGGTAGCGCATGGGCAACACCAGCAGGGATTGTTCGCAGGGAATGCTCACCCGCGTCCGCACCAGACCAAGTGGGTCGGGCCGCGTCAGCCAGAGTCCGCGCAGGCGCAGATAGCCGCGCCGCTGGGGGACCAGGCGCAGGCGCACATGGGTGTCTGCGCCATCCATCAACGGGCTGATCGCAATCGGCTCGCCGGGGCTGGCCACGCGATTATGCCGCCGCAACCGCTGCCATCTCGGATACCCCATGATCCGATCGAACCAACCATCGCTCAAATCGCCGCCCTCACGCGGGTCGCGAAACTGCGCGCGGGTCGGCGTCGGATCGGGCAGGCGCTCGGCGAGAAAAAGCCCGCGCGCGCCGCGCCCACCAAGCACCTGCAACCGCACGCGATACTCGAGCGCCATACCCAGACAGGCAGTGCGCGGCAATTCCCGGCTGGCGATAACACGTCCGCGCAGTCGCCAGGAATCGACCAACGCGGCCAAACCCGAGAAAAGCAACAGCGACAACGCCAGCGTAAAAAGCTGGTAGAGCTGATTGAGCCGCGTGTCGAACCCAAAAATTGCTGCGGCAAAACCCATCGCAAGCACCAGACGCCCCAGCGGTGTCAAGCCGTCGCGCTGATAGCGCTGCCAGCTCTCCAGTCGGCGCAGGCCCGGATAGAGTGCCGCCCGCAGCAAACTCCCGCTCATCGGTGCGATGCGCTCAGCGCGGCGGGTCCAGATGCTCGAGCAGATCGCGCACCACTGCCTCGGCGCTCTGGCCGGCAAAACGCGCCTGGCTGTCGAGCCCGAGGCGGTGCGCAATCACCGGTACCGCGAGGCGCTGCACCTGATCAGGCGTAACGAAATCCAGCCCCTCAAGCAACGCCAGCGCCTGAGCGCATTTCATCAGCGTGAGTGACGCACGCAGCCCAGCGCCCAGAGTCACGCCCTCGGCACTCCGGGTCGCGCGGGTCAGATCGACCATGTAACGGGCCACTGCCGGGCTGACCGTCACCTCCGCCGCCGCCGCGCGCAGGGCGAGAATTTCCGCTGGTGTAGCAACCGGCTCGAGACTGTCGAGCGGCTCGCCCAGACGGCGCTCGCTCAGCACGGCGGCTTCCACCTCTGGCGAGAGATAGCCAAGACGAAAGCGCATCGCAAAGCGATCAAGCTGAGCCTCTGGCAGCGGATAGGTGCCGTGGAATTCGATGGGATTCTGGGTCGCAATGACGAAAAACAGCGCGTCAAGCGCCCGCGCACGTCCCTCAATGCTAACCTGGCCCTCGCCCATCGCCTCGAGCAGCGCCGACTGAGTGCGTGGCGAGGCGCGGTTGATCTCATCGGCCAGCAGAATCTGGGTAAAAACAGGACCGGAGCGAAACTCGAAGGTGCGCGCACCAGGATCAAACACCGACACACCCAAGATGTCCGTCGGCAACAAGTCCGGCGTGAACTGAACCCGATTGAAGTCCGCCTTGAGCGAGCGCGCCAGTGCCTTGGCCAGCGTGGTTTTTCCAGTGCCGGGGAGGTCTTCGAGCAGCACATGCCCGCCGCTCAGCAGCGCGACCAGCAGCAGCCGAATGGCCTCGGATTGACCACGGATGACGCGCGCGAGATTGTCTTCCAGTCGTGCCAGAACGGCGTCCGCCGGCGCCGAAGAATGCTCGGGTTTGGGGATACTCATGGCAGGATTGCTCCCATGGATGGTGTTGCCGCCACAGAGCCGCGCCGGTCCTTGCGCGTCATGGTACCCGAATGCCGAGGCCTCAGCATTCGGGCCGGTGGCGCTTGTCTCCTTTCAGTCCAGCAGGATCCGACCCTGATGCAAAGCAGCGACTTCACGCACACAGCTCAAGCCAAGCCCGTTGCTCTTGCGGCTCTCACCCGGGCGCGCCAGGGAGAAAAACCGCTCCAAGACCCTTTCCTGTGCATAGTCCGGTATCCCAGGCCACTGCTTGAGGATGACGATCTCGGACTCGGAGGCGCCCGCCCGCACCCGCCCTGGGTAAAGATCGGCCTCAGTTCCATGCCTGCTCCGCAAGCGCCACCAACAGAAAACATGTTTTCTGTTGGTACCTTGATTCGCTATAATGCAAACGATGCTTACCTTAACAGATACTGAAAATCAGAGGCTCAACGCGCTTGGTGCTCGCTTAAGGCGGCGTCGGGTACTGGCGAACGAGCCCCAGTATCGGGCGGCAGCTCGGATTGGCGTTTCGGTGCCAACCTATCGCAAACTGGAGCAAGGTGACCCGTCGGCACCCGTTGGGCTCTGGGTGCGGGCAATCCGGCTGTACGGCAACATCGGGGAAATCGACGCATTGTTTCTAGAATCCTTATTCGATGCGGACATGAAGCGACAGCGCGCGCGACCAAGATGAGACTCAACGTCTGGAGATGCACTACCACAGGAGTCCAGTTGCCCGTCGGGGAAATCCGGATCAGCGATCCTGATAGAACCGCCGGAGGGCGCCGGCGGGGGGAGTTTCGCTACGCCAGAGCCTACCTCAATCATCCCGAGGCAAGAGCGCTCGATCCTGTGCATCTGCCACTTGCGCCCAATGTGTTTTCAGCTTCCGCACCGGAATCTGGTCTACATGGTGTTTTTGAAGATTCGTTGCCGGACAGCTGGGGACGCGCGTTGCTGATCCGGCAACATCACCTCGCACGCAGTAATCAACATCCCGCTTACTTACTGGATTGCTTGGGCGCCAATGGTCTAGGCGCTCTGGTCTACAGCAGCAGGGATGAGCCACCAACACCGGCATTGTCAGTTCTGTGTGGCACGGAGGACCTTATCGAAGCGGCGCAGCGCTATGAACGTGATCCGTCTTCCGTTGAAGAGTTGCATCTGCGCGCCCTATTCCAAGCCGCCAGTTCTCCGGGCGGCGCTCGCCCAAAACTCCTGCTGGAGGATCAAGGGCGATCCTGCTTGGCCAAACTGGCCTCCGCCCACGATAGCTACGATATTGTTCGCCTAGAGGCGGCCAGCCTGGCACTGGCTCGATCAGCCGGCCTGGATGTGCCGAATTTTCGCATTGCGACTTTCGGTCGGCATACAGCCTTGCTCATTGAGCGCTTCGATTGCGCAAATGGTGGGCGCAGGCACATGCTAAGCGCTCAAACGCTACTTGATGCGCGAGGCTGGTACCAACTTGGGTATGTCGATTTAGCCGACTCGATTCGCGCTGTTTCGGATGCCCCTGAACGCGATTTGCCTATGCTTTATCGCCAGGCTGTACTCAATGCCATACTCGGCAATACCGACGACCACCTAAAAAATTTCTCCCTTCAGGATACTGATGTTGGCTGGTGCCTGACACCAGCTTACGATCTGCTGCCGGACGTCTTAAACCGCAGTGAACATGTTCTGCATTTCGGGTCAACCGGGCATTGCCCGACGCAAGCCGCACTGACAGCACTCGGACGCGCTTTCGGCCTATCTGCTTTCCGTGCGGATTCGATTCGCGCCGAAGTCGCCGCTGCCGCAACACGATGGATAGAATTTTGCGATCAGGCAGGCGTCCCGAAAAACCAAAGTTTACATTTCGCTCGCGATATTGAGCGCAGATTGGCGCATTAGGTGCCTGCGCCGCTTTGGTCGCGGGTAGTTTTGCGGTCCACTTGGCCATCGCTAACGGCTTCTTCCCGGCGTTCCTCGCACTGCTGTTCCAGGCGATTCATGCCGATTGACTGGGATGCGCCACCTAGCACTTCTGAAACAATTTGGCAGCACGCAGCTAGAACATGAAACACCTAAGATTTTATCGGCACGGAAAATGGCGTGAAAACTAACTCTGAACCTGAAATACCGCAACAATGCGGGGTAAGGGCGCTTTCGGTCGCCCCGATGCTGGATTGGACGGACAAGCATTTCCGCTTCTTCGCGCGTCTGATCAGCCGTCATACCTGGTTATATTCAGAGATGATTACTACCGGGGCGCTGATTCATGGCGACACTGGCCGCTTTCTGCGCTTTGATCCGGCCGAGCACCCGCTGGCCTTGCAGCTTGGAGGTTCGGACCCGGCAGAGCTGGCCCGTTGCGCGCGCATGGGCGCGGACTGGGGCTATGATGAGATCAATCTGAATGTCGGCTGTCCGTCGGATCGGGTTCAGAACGGGCGTTTCGGCGCTTGCCTGATGGCCGAGCCCGAGTTGGTGGCTGACTGCGTCGCCGCCATGAAAGCCGCCGTCTCAATACCCGTGTCGGTGAAGACGCGCATTGGCATTGATGACCGTGATAGTTACGAAGAACTGGCCGATTTTGTGACGCGGATTTCTGCCGCTGGCTGCGATCTGCTGGTTCTGCATGCGCGCAAGGCCTGGTTGCAGGGCTTGAGTCCGCGCGAGAACCGCGAGGTACCGCCGCTGCGCTACGATGTGGCGTTGCAACTGCGGGCGGATTTTCCCAGGCTGCCACTGGTGCTCAATGGCGGCATCACCACCTTGGAGCAAGCACAATATTGGTGCGAAAGACTCGATGGCGTGATGATCGGCCGCGAGGCCTATCAGAACCCCTGGCTGCTGGCGGCGGCGGATTCTGAATTGTTTGGCGATGCTCATCCGCTGCCAAGCCGGCATCAGGTGCTAGAGCGGTTTTATCCTTACGTCGAGCGCTGCCTCGGCGAAGGCGTGCCGCTCAATAGTATCAGCCGACATCTGCTGGGGCTGTTCAATGGCTGCCCGGGGGCGCGGCGCTGGCGGCGGCTCTTAAGTGAGCAGGCGCATCGGGCCGGGGCTGGCGTAGAGGTGCTGCGAACGGCAGCGGCATTGGTACCGGTTGCCAGCAACGCCTGAGGAGTTTGACGCCATGGCTCGGGAGCTTACCGGTTTTCCGCCCATTCTTGGGCCTGCGCCGCGAGTTCTGGTGCTAGGCTCGATGCCGAGCGCGGCATCCCTTGCACAGCGGCAATACTATGGTCATCCGCGCAATGCCTTCTGGCCGATTATGGCGCAACTATTTGGCTGGCCGGCGGACCTGCCCTACCCTGAGCGCTGCACGGCTTTGGCTGAACGCGAGGTAGCGCTCTGGGATGTAATTGCCCGCTGTGCACGCGAGGGCAGCGCGGATACAGCCATTGATGCCGCTAGCGTGGTGGTGAATCCCATCGCGGAGTTGCTTGGTGAACAGCCGACCATCGGTGCAATTTTGTTTAATGGCGGCACAGCGGCGCGGGAATTTCGCCGCCACATTGGGCCTGCGCTTAGCGCCAGGCCGGTTGACTTGCCGCAACATCAGTTGCCATCGACCAGCCCAGCGATGGCGCGTCTCACGCTGGCACAGAAAGCGGAGGCCTGGAGAATTTTGCTTGAGTTGCTAGGGGATGGTTAAGGCATTGGGCTGGAAACTGCTGGCTGGGAGTGTTGACATCCAAGTCAACCCAAGGCGACCTGGAATTCGCCTCTACCAGAACCCGCCTCAGCTGACCTGACCGCTGCGCACGAAAGGCGAGAGTGCGAGCAGCGCGTGGGCCTGGCTGACGGCCTCCTGCTTGATGCGGCGCTCTAAGTGCCGGCTCCAGCGCACGGGGATATTGGCCGGGCCATGCAAGGCGCCGGCGATCATACCGACGATGGCACCCGTGGTATCGGCATCGCCGCCACGATTGACGGCTTCAATCAGCGCGTTCTCGAAGCTGTCGGTTGCGAACAAAGCCTGGAACACCACTTTGAGGGTATCCACGATATAGGCACTTGGGTTGTCGATGCGCTTGCGCTCAAAGCCAAAGCGGGCTTCCTCGGCGACCAGAGATTCGGCCAGTAGCTTCAGGCCATTTTTGTCACTGCCCAGAATGGCGGCCTGCACCATGCGGATGATGCACAGGGTGCCGGCGTCCGAAAGCCTGTTGTGGTGGGTAACATGGGCCTGAATCCGGTTGGCCTGGTCGACCACTTCGATATCCGCGCCGAGCGTCGCCAGAGCCACCGGCAGGCAGCGCATGCAGGCGCCATTGCCGGCGTCGTAGTCGTTCTCCGGCATTTCGGTTTCGCCACTTTGGCGAAAATGGGCAATACCTCGACGCACGGTGTTGCCGATGTCGACCGGCTTGGCGCTCATCCAGTCACTGAATGCCTCAGCCGCTGCCTGCGCTTCAACCTGGCCCGCCTGCAAAATCCCGCGCCCCAGAGCCAGCGCCATCTCGGTGTCATCCGTGACCTGGCCTTTGCGCAGTTTCAGCCAGCCGCCGCCGTGCATATCTTTGTGCACGCGATATTCGGCCTGAATCTCGCGCGGCATAAGGAACTCGACGGTTGCGCCCAGGGCATCGCCGACCGCGAGGCCAAGGTAAGCCCCAACCGCGCGACGGCGGATGAGTTCGCCCGAATCGGCGCGGGCAAGAAACAGCGCTTCGGGATCAAGGACTGAAACAAGCATGATAGTCCACACATTGGCCGCAGCTCGGCGCACGGCAGCTGTAGATGCCTTCAGATTCGCACAATTGCTTGTAAAGGAAACGCTTCCACTTCATGTCCTTGACATTGCGCGATGCCAGCGCGGGAAAGTTACGCTGCATCAGTGCGGTGAGTTCGGCTCTGTCCCAAAGGCCCAGGTCTTGCCAAAGATGATCGTCGCCGCAACAGCCGGCGGCAATCACGTGTGCCATCCACACTTCCGAGGGCGAATCGCCTGCCTTGTCCATGAGCAAGATACGCACCAGGTCGGCCACCTCCTCCATGCGCTCAGCTGCAAGGCGCGCGCCCGTGGCGACAGCGCCGCCAAGTTCGACTCCAGGAAAGTGCCAGCGCATCAAACAGCCGAACGCGGCGGATTCCAGTCCCAGCCAATCGGGCAGCGCGCCCTGTCCGCCACAGCGGCTCGCGATCATGCAGGCGTAGGCGTGATCGTTGCCGCGACCGGCAGCATGTTGCATCAGCCGGTGGAAGATGTCGCGGCCGTCGAAGGGCCAGTCCGCCTCTGCCGTCGGTTGCTTCGGCGACTGCCCGGGCGAGGACGCTGATGACACTAGCGAGGGCGCTGGCGGCTGATCCAGTCGTCCTTGCCAACTGTCGCGGGCCACAACTGCCGAGCCGCGCGCCAGCATGGGATCAGTACTCCACGAGGATGTCTTCATCGCGGACGATCATCTGGCAGGCTAGCCGCCATTCGCTCGGCATGTCATCCACATGAAGCTGGTCAATCTGTTCCTGTGTGAGCTTACCCAGCTCTTTGAGTACGCTCTGTTCCTTATCGGTCAGGAAATAGCCCATACGCCCCTTATTGTCGACGCTGCTGACCCGCACCAGGCAATGGCCACATTCGCCGTCCTGGCAGTCGAAGTTGACCGGCACCTTGTTCTCTTTGGCGAGTTTCAGCAGGGTCTCGGTATGGCTGCCAGCAACCGCGTAAACGGTCTTGTCCTTAAAGTCGGGATTGGAAAAAGTCACTAAAGCCATCTTTAAGATGCTCCATTTGTTGGAAAGGATGGGGAAGTTTGTTATACCGAAACCCTTTTGAGATTTCGGCGCGTTCTGGGCCGGGTGACGGCCACGAGGGACGCCGTGAATACCTCCCTGTAGGCTTCCCGGCGGCATCCATGCCGCAGAGACCCCCGTGGCCGTCACCCGGACCAAAACCGAAAACCATTAGTTTGCGATTGGCATGTCACTGCGCAGTGGTCGAGGGTCAGCATCAAGCAGGCTTGACGGTGCAGTCGCCGATAATCTGTGCCTGACAGGCAAGGCGGTCGTGACGACTGGCCATGTTCTCGCGCAGGACCTTTTCCTCCAGCACGGAGGGCTCGGTCAGGTTGTTCCAGCCCTCCACCACATGCATCATGCAGGTGCCGCAGTCGCCCTCGCGGCAGCCATAGATAATGCCGGCGCCAATTTTCTCGGAGACATCGATCACGCGAATGCCGGCAGGCACATTCACGGTCTGACTGATATCCTCGAAGGTGACTTTTGCTTTTGCCATTGGGTTTTGACTCCTGTGTTGTCAGAAAAAAACGGTGGTCGATACGCCCGGTCAGCGCGCTTGAATGCTCGCCCGCGTCTGCTGCCAGGCGCTCGGCGGGATGCCGGTCAGCGAGCCTGGCGGATTCACGGGCACGCCGGTTGGATCGAGAATGGCGCCCTCAATCGGGCAGATGCTGGCGCACTGGGGCTCGGCAAACTCACCCTCGCAACCGGTGCAGCGCGCCGGGTCGATGGTGAAATGCGGCTTGGCGGCCAATACCGCCTGTTGCGGGCACAAGGGCTCGCAGGCCCAGCAGTTCACGCAGTCAGTGGTGATACGGTAGGACATCGGGCTGTCTCCTAACCTTCATATACGGAAAGCATTTGACATCTCCGCTCGTTCTGGGCCGGGTGACGGCCACTGGAAACGCCGTGAATACTTCCCCATTTACATCCAGAGAGGCTGCTTCCCGGCGGCGTCCCTGATCCGATCAAGGGCCGCCGCCCCCCCCGTGGCCGTCACCCGACCCAAAACCGAAAACCTGTTCGCGACTTCTATCGTGCGGCGCCACCCCAGAAGATGAAGCAGCTGTTTCAGGGCAAAGACGCTGGTTCATTGATCGCTGTTCGCTGCCAGCGATCATCAGGCTGACAGGGCGCGGGGCGTCGCGTCGATGTTGGCCTCGGTTTCGGCGCGCCAGTCGGCATGAGCTTGCCTGAGCGCGGCTTTGGTGGCTGTGCCGGCCTCAACGCTCAGGGGCCGAATGCTGGCCTGCTCCAATTGCTGCCATGCACCAAAACCAATGCGGGTGCAGAGCACGGCATCGCAATCCTTGACCAGAGCCATCGCCGCAACAACTCTTGTTGCTGCGGCAGAGCCCTCGCCAGAGTCCATTACTGGTGGCAAGTCTTGGCCTGACTCTGGCAATAGCGCAGGTACTGCGACCGGGCGCGTCTCGATCAGGCGCAGAGTGTCGTTATCGACCTGGTAGATACGCAGGGCCTCGACCTCGGTAAACGCCTGGTCGATCTGCTGGCCATCGCTGCTGGCCACTGCGACGCGAAAGCTTGCCCCTGCAAATGCCGACTTTCCCTGCCCAGCATGCACCGACGGCAATGCCTCAGCTGCGGGCTTGGGGCTTGTCAGTGACGCAAGCGACACCAGTGCGGGCTGTTGTGACTTGGCAGCGCGAGCGGCTTCGATCTCGGCGCGCACCCGGGCGCGGCGCTCCATGGCCGCAGCATGATCAATGTCCAGCGTTTCAATGCGCTCGAGAGTGAATTCGTCGTGGCGATCCTGCCCGAGCATGCCGATGGCATCGGCGCGGCACTGCCGGCAGTGGCTCATGATCTCCATGTCATTGGCGCAGGCTTGTTGCACTGCTTTGAGTTCCTCAGCGCTCGGCGAGCGTTGCCCCATAAGCCCGAAGAAGGTGCCGTGCTCCGGCTCGGCAATCAGCGGCATGATGTTGTGCAGGAAAGCGCCCTTGTCCTTGACGATGCGGCTGACCTCGGCCAGATGCTGATCATTCACACCCGGGATGAGCACCGAATTGATTTTGACCAGGACCCCACGTTCGGCCAGCATCTCCAGGCCCTTGAGCTGCTGCTCAATCAGAATGGCAGCGGCTTTGACACCGCGAATACGCCTGTGCTCCCAGAAAATCCAGGGGTAAATCTGCGCGCCAATTGTTGGGTCCACACAGTTGATTGTGATGGTGACGTGGTCGATGTTGTGCTGGCAAAGTTCGTCAACATGCGGGGGCAGCATGAGCCCATTGGTCGAGACACACAGCCGAATATCCGGAGCTTTCTCCGTCAGGGCCGCGAAGGTGGCAAAGGTGCGCTCAGGGTTGGCCAGAGGGTCACCGGGTCCGGCGATGCCAAGGACGCTGAGTTGGGGGATCTCAGCTGCCACGGCGAGGGTCTTCTTGACCGCCTGCTCAGGTGTCAGCAGCTCAGAGACAACGCCTGGACGGGATTCGTTGGCACAGTCATATTTGCGATTGCAATAGTGACACTGGATGTTACAGGCTGGCGCCACGGCTACGTGCATGCGCGCATAATGATGATGCGCATCTTTCGAGAAGCAGGGATGATTACGGATTTTCTCCCGCACCCCAGACGAATCAACAACCTTCAACTCCATGATGCCTCCCGTTGGAATCGGCAGCCGCCCAAGACAGCACCTGACACGCGAATTGCCTGAGCTCTAAACAAGCCGTTTGGTTATTCTTAGCAACCCGCGTGCCTATTCCGATACCACAGGAAACACTCTTTTATTCAGCATGTTAAGAACCGCCAGCCAAACACTTGTCGCAAGCGCGACAGCCCAAGGCGGCACTTTGTGCGATCCGCGACTCGGATGGACCGGGGCTGCACCCAAGTCTCAGCGGGCGTATCAAAAATCCCCGCCAAACCGGCGCCAACGCATGCGACGTCTGATTGCGCTTGGCTGTCTGCTGCTAGCCCCTAGCCCAAGCGCGGCACTTTATCAGGGGACGGCGGATCTCCACGGGCGCTATCCCGCCGTGGTGGCCATCGGAACCCAAACCGAGATGTTATGCAGCGCGACCAAAATTGGCGCGCGACGACTCCTCACCGCAGCCCATTGCGTGGTGGACGCGCAAAACGGCGAGTTACGGCCCGCTTTTGAGCCGGGAAGGGAGATTGTTGTGAACCAGGCGCCCGTGCAACGCCAGCCTGGCGCCGGGCAGCGAGTGACAGTCGCGCGGACGCTGCTCTCACCTGAATACGCGCGCGGGCTGAAAGCCTTTCGCGCTTACAAAGCGCAGCAGTTGTTGGCTGCACGTGAAGGTGATTCGCCCGGATCGGCGCTTCCCGAGATGACGGTCGAAGCCTCGCTAAAACTGCGGTTGCGGCTGCGTTATCACTTCGCCGCGCGCTACCCGGATGTCGCCCTGATTGATCTGCGCACAGAGACGCCGACAATTCCAACCCTGGCGGTGCGAGCCGTGGCTCCAGCGCCGGGAGATGAGGTGGTTCTGGTTGGCTATGGTTGCGCCCAGCCTGGCGCCAAGACCAGCGGGCCAGTGCGTCGCGGCTGGGGCCGCACCCAGGTCATTCGCGCCGACGCGATCAACTTCTACAGCATGGCCGGTCAGAAGCAGGATGGTGCGCCATCGCTCTGCCCCGGCACGTCGGGCGGCCCGGTGCTCCGGCAGGGGCAAGTGATTGGAGTCAATAGTGTGGTTTACGGACTCAATGCCAGACATGGCGCGCGATCCAACATGGCGGTTAATCTCGCGCCCTTGGCTGACTGGCTCGATTCTGCACATTAACAGGCGCGGATCAGCGGAACCAGCAGAGGCTCCGCGATCCGCGCCGGGCAGACCGCCTTAGGAGGGTATTGGCTTAGCGCGGCCAGTAAGGATAGGACGGGTTAGCCGACATTCGTTCCTGCGGCACTGGTGGTGCTGGCATGCCAAGGGGCAGGCTGGCAGCTGGCAGTTGCGGGCGCAAACCTGGAGCCATTTCCTGCGCCCTTGCCTCAACCGGCGGCTTGGCTGGCGTGTGAACCTCAGGCGTCGCAGGTGAAGGCTGCGGTAAGGACGCGGGGGGAGGCTGCACATCTTGAACCGGGCTCTTGCCGCTAGCTGTTAATCCTTCAAGGTCCTGCAATTCAGCGACCTGCTCGGGCGAATAGTCGAGAGCGGCGAAATCCATGACGCCGTTGGGATCGTGACAGTCTTTGCATTCCCGACCCTTGCCCTGGATACCATGGTTGACCATCAGGGTGCCCATCTGGCGCATCCAGTGCGGCTCAACATTGACCAGCTCGCCATTGACCAGCGGATAGGTGGGGTTCCAGCCCTCCATGACGCCGAAGTAGTACATGAACTCATCCATCATGTAGACCTTAAAGGGCATCTGGTACATGCGTTGAACGATGGGATCGCTGATGGCCTGCTTGACCGAGGCTTTGCCATCGCCTGTCTCATAGTAGGTGGCGTAATCGAAGGGCAGAATCATGGCACCAAAGGGACCCTGGTTACCCATGTCCTCGTACATCATGGCATTGAAGACTTTGAACGGGTAAATACGGCTTTCGCCATCGTTCATCGCCACTTGCAGATTCTTGGCGATCATCTCGCGGCGCTTGGCGAGCATCTCGGGCGTGAGCTGACTTAACGGATCGGTCGCCTTTTTCACATACTCATCGACATCGATCTCGGGATAGGTCTCTTTCAGCTCCTCAACCGCCGCACGAATATCGGCGAGCGCTTCTGGATCATCGATCTTGACCATCTGATTCATCAGCGGATTGTAATCCCCGGTACCCGCGGGATTGCTGCCGAGCGCATTGGCGAGGAAAGTCCCATTGCCGTTGAACCACAGAAACTTAAAGCCCTTGCCCGGTTCGCCCGACTGAAAGATATCGGTGGGTTCCCAGACGCCTTCCTCGGAATTCCAACTTGGGTGGACCCAGTCGCGCAGCACCACACTGTTGGCTTCCAGCTCCTTGATATGACAGGTCTCGCAGGCCATGCGGGCGATATGACCGTTGAGCAGGGCTTTGTCCTTGGAATTGTTGTGCGGGGTCTCGGTATGGCAACTGGCACAGGTGACATCCACATCCGGCAAGTCGTTGGCGACTAGGTCGACCCCCATGCGCCCGCGCGGGATTTTATGCCCTTCAGGCTCGTGGCAGTCGGTGCATTGAATGCCGGCAGCGGCATGCACATCGTCCTGCGGACTGAAGGGATTGCCCCGCTTGGCGCCATGGTGCAACAGCCGCTGGTTCTCATCGCCCAACTGGGTGGCGGCAAAATTGTGCTCGTAGATATCGCCGCCCATGTTGTGCTGATGGCAGCGCAGGCAGTTGTCGCTGCGAATCTCGGCGACAGTCAGGGCCGCGTGCATGCTGCGGTCCTGGTTCCAGCGGGTGCCTTTGTCGTCGCGAATGACATAACGCTTGTTCATGTCGTAGGTGCGCGAGTGGCAGATCAGGCAGTCAATACCTTCCTTAGCCATCTCGGGCACATCGCCGATGGGCATCATTTTCTCGGTGGCGGGCTGGTAATTGCCGCCAATGTGACACTGACCGCAGCCCTCGCTGCGCATCTCAACCTCGCCTCCTGCATGCTCAGGGCGGCTTTTCACCAGCGCCGCCCAGCCGGTCCAGGTGAAGCTGCCCGGAATACCGCAGGCGCGATCAATCTTACCTACAGGAATCTTGTGCGGACCGGCGTTGACCTGACGCCCGTCGTAGCCAAAGGTCGAGAAGCCGCCGGCCGAGGTCTGGAACTTGAAATGCACCGAGTTAACGATGTCATCGAGCGTATTGACCGTCTTCAGCCCCCCTTCGCCGTGGTTGACGGTGATGGTTTCATGACAGCGCAGACAGGTCTCGGGCCCTTCATATTTGCGGATGCCGGCCTCGCGGAAATACTCGATATGCTTGGGCTCGATCTCACTGACGAAGGACGGGGTGTTCATCAGCATCTCGATCTTGACCTGACGAGCGAAGGGCTCTTGATCCTCGCTCACCACCGCTGCGGCTTTCTCGTAACGCGCCTCCTCGCTCAAATCGCGCGCTAGCGCTTCGAACTCAAGATCACTCAGTTCTTGGCTGCTCTCATAGCTGAGCGGCGCATTGGTCTTGCCGACATAGGCATCGAAGAACAGCGGATAGAGAAATTTGTACGCCAGAATCACCGCCAGCAAGATGCCGCCGATGATCAGGAAACGACGTTTGGACTTGGGGCTGACAAGGTCTTCGGTCAGGGTACTCATGATCTTTTCTCGATATCAGTCAGGCGCGTGGGCCAATGCAAGCTGTAGGCGCAAACCAAGGTGCATGCTTAATGCTGATCTGTCTCCCGGTGCCAACCTGTAAACATGGCGCGCAGGTTGGTGGTCAGGGTCTCTCCAGTGGTGATGATGTACATGTGAACAATTAAAAACATCACCAGAAAATAGGCCAGGGTCAGATGCGCCATGGCAATCAGCCAAAGGATACCAATACCAAAGAGGGTTTCCGGCAGATACACCGAGTACAAAAAGGCCCAACCGCTGATGATTAAAAAGGGCATGAGTCCATACATAACACCAATGTAACTAATCTGCTGCAACGTATTGAGCTTCATTTCCTCGGTGACATGAAAAGGATGTGGCGCATTACGGAAAATCCCATAGCCGTAATAGCCCATCTGCGCGAACAAGCGTTGGAAAAAGCCCCGGAATTGAACCCGGTAATGACGCCCATTGGTGGTAAACAGATTCCCGACAATAAAAACCACCCAACTGATGGTCAGAAGAATGCCGGAGGCGTTATGAATAGGCACGGCGGTATTGAAGGACAACAGCCAGGGCGTGCCGGAAAAATGCATGCTCGCACCCGTGACCATCAGCACAATGAAGATCACCGCGTTCAACCAGTGCCAGAGGCGCATCCAGATGGGATACAAATACAGGGCGCTCATTGTTTGTCTCCTTCATTCGCGGCTGTCGCCTGCTGCTCGCGCAAGGACTGATAAGCCCGGTAACGGCCATAGCCATGGGCTGCCAGCACCAGCACCGTCAGGCCGATGATGATCAGCGCCAAGCGATCAATCAGCGGGTTGCGGCTCATGCCGACGATATATGCCTGGTTAAACACCGCCTTGGCGAAAAAGCCCTTTTCTTCGATATCCTCGCGCGAGCGGTATTGATAAAGCCGGCTCAAGAGGCCCTGTGCCTGGGAATGGCAGTTGACGCAGTTGGCGTTGCTCTGCTCCTTGCTCAGGATTTCATGCGACACCGGGCGACCGTTGTCTCTCGAAGGGGTATGACAATCCAAACAGCGCACCGACGCCCAGTGCTTGTCGCGATTCGGCAGCCAGGCGTGGGAAGTGCTGAAAGCATCGCGCAATTCCTCGTGGCAGGACAGGCAGATCTGATTGTCGTAGGCGACGATATCGGGGATATCGCGCCCAAGCAGGGAGGCTCTGAAGGCGTGAGGATCGTGACAGGAGTGACAGTTAAAACCCGCCGCCTCAGAGTCATCGGAGCGCGCATGCACGCTGGCCTGATATTCCTGATCGATCACCGTGAAATCGACGCGGTCGGTGTTTTCCGGGTGATCCTCGTGGCATTGCACGCAATTTAGCTCCGCTGCCGATACGTCTGGCGAGTGCGGGTAGCTCTCATAGCCGTCTTCGTGGCAGTGGCTGCACGCCAGCTCGCCATGCACGGAATGCCCGAATGTTTTTTCATTGAGTGCCAGATTAACAATGTCGCCAGTGGCCGGGTCGCGATAGGCCAGGGTGGCCATGCCATGACAACGCAGGCAGGCACGCTGTTCGCTCGCGGCTTCGGCAGCCGGGGCTGGCAGCGCCATGGCCGGCTCCGCAAACCCGATGCTGGGAGCGCCCAAGCCAAGCGCCAATATCAGCGCCAAGACAAACCCAGACGCGCTTTTTGGCAAGCCCCGCAGTGCCGCGTACTGGTTTAGCACGGACCCGTCAGAGCGCTGGCCAGGATGAACTGCATGGTGTTTTTTTATCATCGAATCAGTCAACAGACAACTGCCCCCCAGGTCAGTCTTTCAACATAGTGACCATAGCGCCAAACGCGCACTCCTGCCCAGGAAAAACGCGCCTGATTGATCCCGGGCAATGGCGCGATCCCGCAGCTGAGCCCCGTTTAGATCTCGGCCCGATTCTGCACAAACCCCAGAAACCCGCGCATTCGATCACCGGCACACGACAACGCACATTCGCTAAAAGCGCACCCCGCCAGATTAAAACAAGCGCGAACCAATCGCATTACCATCCGAGCAGCGCAGCCCGATAACTGAGTAAAAAACCCTGTTAAAAACTGATTGAGATCAAGCATCTTAAGCGATCCGCACCGGGGCTGGACAGTTGGTTAAATCCGGACTATAAGTAATATAGCACATAAGCATATTAGCACTTTCGCATATTCTTGACGGGCCGACTGGGGTTTCTCCCGCAGCGGTTCGAATTCTTAAAGACTCCAGCGAACGACGACAGAGGTCAGGCAGAGCGCGCCATGAACAACCAACAACAGCCCTTTTCGGATGCCTCCAGCCATGGGAGCCTCCCGTCCTCCCCGCCACCTGCGCTGCCGCCTGCACTCGAAGACCATCTGGAACTCCATGGCCTGAGTCGCCGCCGCTTTTTGCAGTTTGCCACCAGCATCACCGCCGCCATGGGGCTGCCGGCAACCATGACCGGCCAGGTGCTGGCGGCGGTGGAACAACAGGCTGCCAGCCCGGCGCGTCCGCCGGTGATCTGGCTGCATTTTCAGGAATGCACCGGCTGCACGGAGTCCCTGCTGCGCGCTACCCACCCAACGCTCGAGGGGCTGATTCTTGATCTGATCTCGCTGGATTATTCCGAGACGCTGCTCGCCGCCGCTGGCCATCAGGCCGAGCAGGCACTGCATGACTCGCTTGAGAAGAACAAGGGCAACTTCATTCTGGTGGTCGAGGGCTCGGTCCCCACGGCGGACAATGGCAACTTCTGCAAGGTAGCCGGCAAGACACCCCAGCAGATGCTGCATGAAATCGCACCCCACGCGGCTGCGGCCATCGCCATTGGCTCCTGCGCCTCCTGGGGCGGCGTGCAGAGCGCAGCGCCCAATCCAACCGGGGCTGTCGGTATTCAAGAAGCACTGGATCTGTATGGCATCACCAAGGCCGACGGCACGCCGCTGCCGGTGATCAATCTGCCCGGCTGCCCGGCCTCGCCCTACAACATCCTCTCGACGGTTCTGTATTACCTGACGCTGCAACAGCTCCCCGAGCTGGACGCCAAGCACCGCCCAAAATTCGCCTACGGTCGCCTGATTCACGAGAACTGCGAGCGTCGCCCGCACTTCGACGCCGGGCACTTTGCCGAGGAATACGGCGACGAGGGCCACCGTCAGGGCTGGTGCCTATTCAAGCTCGGCTGCAAGGGTCCCGAGACCTATGCCAACTGCCCGGTGATCGAATTCGGCGATGTCGGCGGCAACACTTGGCCGGTCGGCATTGGCCATCCCTGTTTTGGCTGCTCGGAGCAAGGCGTTGGTTTCCACAAGCCGCAGCATGAGCAGGCAAAAAATGTCTCTGTTACCTCGCCGTCCATCTTCCCGGGAATCATCACCGAGCACCCCGGCGGCGTCACCCTGACCTCCGCTGCTGTGGCCGGTGCCATCGGCGGCGGCGCCCTAGTCTATGCCTTGGGCGCGAACAGCAAACTCAAAGCGCTTGAGGAGGCGGAAGCCCAGAGCGCATCCGACCCATCATCCGACGCATTATCCGAAGGCACCAAGGCCTAACACGGAGGAACACCCATGAACATTGATCGTCGTCAGTTTTTCAAAGTGATGGCCGCCGGTAGCGCGGTCGCCGTCGGTGCTTCACCGGTTCAGGCCCGCGAGTGCAAAACCTTACCACCGGATGCCATTGGCATTCTTTATGATGCCAACCTGTGCATCGGCTGCAAGGCGTGCGAGGTCGCGTGCAAAGACGCGAATGACATGCCCGTCAGCGGTCAGGGCGCCATCGATCAGGCCTATGGCGTCAATGGCGCCTGGGATGGCGATGACGACCTGAATGGTCGCACCATGAATAAGATCAAGGCCTATGTGGCCGAGGGCAGTCGCACCGATCTCGATGACCCTGATGCATGTTTTATCAAGCGCGCCTGCATGCACTGTATCGACCCGGACTGCATCTCTGCCTGCCCGGTCAGCGCCCTGACCAAAGACCCCTTCACCGGAATTGTGCAGTACAACGCGGATGCCTGCATCGGCTGCCGTTATTGTCAGCTCGCCTGCCCCTTTAACATCCCCAAGTTCCAG
The DNA here is from genome assembly GCF_033954835.1 of Thiorhodovibrio frisius. Taxonomy (NCBI): domain Bacteria; kingdom Pseudomonadati; phylum Pseudomonadota; class Gammaproteobacteria; order Chromatiales; family Chromatiaceae; genus Thiorhodovibrio; species Thiorhodovibrio frisius. Next base: position 1,505,996 of record NZ_CP121471.1, on the reverse strand, counting down.
TACGACAAGACCTTCCCGCAGATTGTCAAATGCCAAATGTGCGCGCCGCGCATTGCCGATGGCGAGATTCCGGCCTGCTGCGATGTCTGCCCGACTGGGGCTAGCCTCTTTGGCCGGGTTGAGGATCTGCGCGCGGAAGGGCATCGGCGACTTGCCATGCAGCCTGGCGAGCGGGCGGAATTTCCGCTCAATCAACTCGGCGGCAAGACGCGCGAGACCGAGGCGGAAAAATACCTTCCGCACCTCTATGGCGAGACCGAATCCGGCGGCACCCAGTATCTGATGGTGGCCGGCGTACCGTTCGAGCAGCTTGGCATGCCGCCGGTGGGTGATGAGTCGCGTGCGCGTCTGTCCGAGACGCTGCAACATACGCTATACAAGGGCATGGTCGCCCCCGGCCTGCTGCTTGGTGGTCTGGTCTATGCGGCCTATCAGCACACCAAGGAAGATCGCGAAGATCATCCGGAGCATGATCCAGAGTCGGAAGACAAGTCGGTGTGCGGGCAACCGGAGCACCACGATGACTGAGGCCTTCCGCCCGGTCGGTGGCAAGGTGCTCACCCGGCACTTCAAGTTCATGGGAGTGCTGGTGCTGATCGCCGGCTATTTCCTCATCCGCCGCTTTGTCTTTGGCATTGGGGATGTCTCTAACCTGAGTGACGGCTTCCCCTGGGGCCTGTGGATCACCTATGACGTGGTCACGGGCACCGCCATCGCCTGCGGCGGTTATGCCATGGCGTTGCTGGTGTATGTCTTCAATCGCGGGCAATTCCACCCGATGATCCGCGCCGCGCTCCTGACCAGCGTCTTTGGCTACACCCTGGCCGGCGCATCCATCGTCGTCGATGTGGGCCGTTACTGGCAGCTATATAACGTCTTTCTGCCGCAGTACATCAATCTAAACTCCGTGATGCTAGAAGTCGCGCTCTGCGTGACTCTCTATACCTTGGTGCTCTGGATTGAGTTCTCCCCGGCGATACTGGAGGCGATGAAAGCCAACCGGCTGCTGCGCTTTATGCGCCATATCCTGTTCTTCTTTATCGGCGTGGGCATGCTGCTGCCGACCATGCATCAGTCCTCGCTTGGATCCCTGCTATTGATTGCTGGCTACAAGGTGCATGATCTGTGGCAAACGTCCATTATTCCGCTGCTGTTTTTGCTCACCGCCATCACCATGGGCTATGGCATCGTGGTGTTCGAGTCGCTCTATGCCTCGGTCAATCTCGGACGCAAACTCGAAACCCCGCTACTGAGCAAAGTCAGCGCCATTATTCCCTGGCTACTCATTGCCTATCTGGTGCTGCGCATCGGGGATCTGGTCTTAAGCGGCCACATCAGCGCCATCGCCGGCCCTGGTCCCGAGCCCTATCTGTTTCTCGCCGAGATAACCCTCTTTGTCTTTGCGATTGTCATTTTGATGGACAAACACCATCGCACCCGCCCGACAATTTTGTTCTGGAGTTCACTGGCCGTGGTATTAGGCGGCGCCCTGTATCGCTTCAATGCCTTTATGATCGCCTTCGACCCCGGTCCGGGCTGGCATTATTTTCCATCAGTTGGGGAGATGAGCATTGCCCTTGGCATTGTTGCCTTTGAGGTCATGGCTTATCTGTTCTTTGTGAAAAAGACGCCCATCATGGCAGTGGAGCATTGAGCGGCTTGATTAACATGCGGCGTTAGCGGCTTTTTTGCTCAAGACACCTTTTACTCAGCTTTATTGAGGGCGACTAAAGTCGTCCCTACAGGGAGACATCCGTGACCATTAACCGCATCACAGTAGACCCGGTAACGCGCATCGAGGGGCATCTGCGCGTCGATTGCGACGTCAAGGACGGAAAAGTCGTCAATGCCTGGTCGAGCGGCCAGATGTGGCGCGGCATCGAGACCATACTGACTGGCCGCGACCCGCGCGATGCCTGGCTCTATACCCAGCGCATCTGCGGCGTCTGCACCACGGTGCATGCCATTGTCTCAGTGCGTGCGGTCGAGAATGCACTGGACATGGAAATCCCGCTCAATGCCCAGCTTATTCGCAATATCATCATGGCCGCCCATGGCATCCATGACCATCTGGTGCATTTCTATCACCTCTCGGCACTCGACTGGGTGGATGTGGTCTCCGCCCTTTCGGCTGATCCAAAAAAGACCGAGCAACTGGCCCAAAGCCTGTCAAACTGGCCAAACAATAGTGCTGCCCAATTCGCCCAAGTACAGGCGAAGGTGAAAAAGTTCGTCGAAAACGGCCAACTCGGCATCTTTGCGCATGGCTACTGGGGCCATCCGGCCATGATTCTACCGCCTGAGGCCAACTTAATGGCGGTGGCCCATTATCTGGAAGCACTCGAATACCAGCGCAAGGCCAATCAGATCACCGCCATTCTGGGCGCCAAAACCCCGCATATTCAGAACTTAGCAGTTGGTGGCGTAGCCAATCCCATTAACCCCAATGAGCAGTCCGCGCTCAACATGGAGCGCCTGGCCTATGTCAAGACCCTGATGGATGAGATTCAAGGCTTTATCCGCGAGGTCTATCTGCCTGATGTCACCGCCATTGCGGCGCTGTATGCCGACTGGCTACCCTATGGTCAGGGGGTGACCAATTACCTGTCTGCACCCGACTTCCCCAAGGATGGCAAGGGAACGGAGTTTGCCATGCCCGGCGGTTACATTCCCAATGGGGACATGTCCCAATTCCGCCCCATCACCCATTTTGGTGATCCCTTCTTTGAGCAAAACGTCAAGGAAAGTATCAAGCACGCCTGGTACGACGGCGACTGGACGCGCACGCCTTATCAGGAAGACACCATTCCGAAATACACTGACTTCGACGAAAACGGTGCCTACTCTTGGGTGAAAGCGCCAACCTTTGCCGATAAGCCGGCGCAAGTCGGGCCGCTGGCCAATGTGCTGGCCATGGTTGCCGCCGGCGATGAGCGCACCCGAGGCTATCTCAAGGTGGCAATGGACCGCATTGGTGCCATCACTCGCTCGCAGGTGCCGCTGACCGTCTTGCATTCAACCCTCGGCCGCCATGCCGCCCGCTGCGTGCGCACCCAAGTGCTCTATGACATGCTCGAGGACAACTACAACGCGCTCATCAGTAATATCGCCAGTGGCGACATGACCACCTTCAACCCGCCGACATTCCCCAAGGGTGAACAGATGGGATTTGGTTTCCACGAGGCACCACGCGGCCTTCTGTCGCACTGGATTGTGATTGAAAACGGCAAAATCAAAAACTACCAGGCAGTGGTACCCTCCACCTGGAACGCCGGTCCGCGCAACCAAAACGACGAGAAAGGCCCTTATGAGGCCTCGCTGATGAACAACCCCATTCTCGACGAACAACGCCCGCTGGAGGTGCTGCGCACCGTGCATTCCTTCGACCCTTGCCTGGCCTGCGCCATCCACCTGCACGACAACCAGGGCCGCGACATCGTCCGTGTCAACACTAATCTCTGATTCTGCGCCTAATTCGGTCCCAACCGCAGATATCGCCGCCGAGTCCGATGCGCTCATCATCGGACTCGGCAATCTGTTGCTGAGCGACGAGGGCGTTGGCATTCACGTCCTGCGCCGGCTTGAGCAGCAGTATGGCTTCGCCCCCAGCAGTGTCGAGCTCGTCGACGGCGGCACCACCGGACTCGACCTGCTCGCGCTCTTTCAGGAACATAACCTCATCCTGCTGATCGACGCCCTCTTCGCGCCGGATTCAGCGCCCGGCGATATTCAAATTCTTCGCAATGACGCCATCCTGGCCGCACTCTCCAAAAAACTCTCCATGCATCACCTGGGCATCAGCGACGTGCTGGCTCTCGCCCAACTGCTCGACTACCGCCCGCGCGAGATCGTACTCCTTGGCGTGGTTCCAGAGAATTTGGAACTCGGCACCGAACTGTCCACGCCCGTGGAGCAGCGCCTGCCCGACATTCTCACAAGCGTTCAGACCATCCTGAGCGATTGGCATATCGCCATGAAGCCACACAAGCCGGGAATCCATGCACCCTCCCCCACCGGCGCCGCGCTCTTCCTCGCAGACCCGGTTAGCTCAACTTAGCTGCGACACCAGAAATTGCCGGTGGCATCGGCCAAACGGAGCCCAAAGAACTGTGCTCATCGCATGCTCCCGAGACCGAAAGACTGAGCCTAATTCGGTTCAAGCCCCGCGCCGGCATGGGCCTGTTCGCTGCCAGCGCGGACTGAGGTGATCGCCACGCACGTTTCATCCTGAATGGCGGCAATCATGGTGCTGATCTCACTGGTGGCGGAAGCCGTGCGCTCCGCAAGTTTTTTGACCTCGTCGGCGACCACCGCGAAACCTCGGCCCTGCTCGCCAGCGCGGGCTGCCTCAATGGCGGCATTGAGCGCGAGCAGGTTGGTCTGCTCAGCAATCTCGCGGATCACCTAGACTGGCGAGTCCGCGATTGTTCAGGCTTTGTGTCCGCAGCGGTCATCGGCGCTTTGGCATTAGCACTGGGCAGGAGAGGAGAAAAAAGCGACAGGCGTCCTTAGGTTTCCCGCAACTGCGCCAGCGTGTCGCTGGCTGCGGCAAACCGATAGCCGGTGATTTGGCGCTCCAGGCGTCGATATTGATCCGGGTCGAGGCCGGCATGCAGCAGGATATTTTCCTCAAGCAAGAGATCCTCCGCGCGCGGATCGTGCGCCTGGGTCAATTCGTACAGTCGCGCCAGCAGCTCTTCCAGGCGTTCACGGCTGACCGCAGTGGGCGGCTCGGCCGGTGCCTGAGTGGCGCCCAGATCCATGGCGGTCTGGTCAGTCGCGACCTGGTCGCGCCAGGCGGCGATGGCAGCCAGTGCCGGCTCCAGCTGATCGGCGAGCTGCACGCGTGCCTCGGCCAGCGCGACATCCGCCGGCGGCTGGTCTCTTAGCACATCTTCCAGCGCCCGAGCGGCGGCGCCAATCTCCACCAGCCCCAGATTGCCGGCAGCACCGGCTAAACTGTGTGCATGGCTCTCGGCCAGCGCGATGTCGCCGGCAGCCAGTGCCGCATCGATGCGCGCCAGACTCCCGATATGGGTGTACTCAAAGAGCCTGAGCAGCTTCGGCCACATGTCAAAATTCGGACCCAGCGCGACGCTCAGAGCGGCAGGATCCAGCCCAGAGATGGCGGGCAACTCAAGCGCATCGGTCGGTCGCTCGCCGCCATCTCCAACGCAGCTGTCCACATTCAAGCCGAGCTGTTCGGCCAGCAGGCCGTAAAGGCGTGCGACATCAAGCGGCTTGCCCAGATGGGCGTTCATGCCGGCTTCTCGGGCGCGGGTCACATCCTCATCGCGGACATGCGCACTGAGGCCAATAATCGGCAGCCGGGTGCCATCGGGTCGCGCGCGGATGCGCCGGGTCGCTTCCAACCCGCCCATCTCCGGCATCTGAATGTCCATGAGCACCAGATCGAAGGCCTCGCAGCCCTGTTCACTCAACTGCGCAAGCGCCGCAACACCCTGCTCGGCCTCGCTGACGATGATCCCGGCGCGCTCCAGCATGGCGCGCGCCACCTCGCGATTGACCGGGTTGTCCTCAACCAACAGCATCCGCCGACCGGCCAGGCCGCGCGGCGCCTGGGTCAACCGCTGGGGTTGCTGGCTAACGGGTTGTTCGTCTGCGCGCAGGCATTGGCTCCAGATGGTAAACCAGAAGGTGCTACCCTCCCCCGGTTTGCTGTCAACGCCAATGGCGCCCCCCATCAGGGTGACCAGGCGCTTGCAGATCGACAACCCCAGCCCGGTGCCGCCATAGCGGCGAGTGATGGAGCCGTCTGCTTGCTGAAAGGGCTGAAACACGGTGGCGATCTGTTCCTCGCTCAAGCCGATGCCGGTATCCCGGACGCGAAACTCCAGATGCACCCGCTCGCGGCTCTGTCCGGCCGCCGCCGGCAAGCGTTCGAGTTGGCGCGCATCAATGCGAATGTCGCCCTGTTCGGTAAACTTCAGCGCGTTGTTCGCCAGGTTAAGCAGGATTTGGTTCAGCCGCAGCGCATCGCCGTAGAGCGCCTCGGGCACCTCGGGCGCGCAATCAATCAGAAAGCCCAAACCCTGATCCTCGGCCTGGCGACCGACGATGTCGAGCAACTGATCTAAGACCTGGGACAGCGCGAAGGGCTGTGCGTCCAGGCGCAAATGCCCGGCCTCGATCTTGGAGACATCAAGGATGTCGTTCAGCAATCCGAGCAGCGCATTGGTCGCGCTCTGGGCCTTGGTTAGATACTCGCGCTGGCGTTGATCCAGTTCGGTCTCCAGACACAGATACTGCATGCCGAGAATGGCATTCATCGGCGTACGGATTTCGTGGCTCACATTGGCGAGAAACTCATTCTTGGCGCGATTGGCCGCCTCGGCTTTCTCTTGGGCTGCGCGCAGCCGCGCCTCGGTCGCGCGCTGTTCGGTGACATCGACAAACATCACCAACTGTCGCTGGCGCAGACTGGTGGCGTGAAAAATAAAGATTCGGGTTTGTCCATCGCCGCAGCGCACCTGCGCTTCCATGGGCTCCAGGGGGCTTTGCGTCGTCATGGCGCGCGCCAATTTTTGCTGCCACTCCGCCTCAATCTGCTGGCGATACTGAGGGTCTGGATAGGCCTTGGGCCACCAGCGTGCGACATCCGGTATCTCGTCGATTTCGTAACCCACAAGATCGCGAAAGCGTTGATTGACCATCAGCACGCGTTCCTCGTCACCGCTTGAAATCACGATCGGTAACGGGGACAGCTCAAAGAGGGTGCGAAAATCGGTTTCCAGCTCGCGTACTTCTTCCTCAAGGCGCAGACGTTCGGTCAGGTTGACATTCAGCCCCTCAATGCGCACCACGCGGTTGTTGTCATCCTTGACCGGGTGCGGGAAGCTGATCAAATGGCGGCGCTCACCATCCAGTTCGTAGGTGAGGGTCACGGGCGCCGGCGCCTGGCCAAGCCAGCAGGTCGCCAGCGCCCGCTGGCCCAGCACCAGGCTGTCGCCACTCCAAGCGGCAATATCGCGCCAGTTCCGACCGAGCATTTCATGTTCTTGCATGCCAAACAGCTCAAGCGTGCCAGCCCCCGCATCCAGCACGACGCCATGCTTGTCCAGGCAATAAAACACAAGCACTGAACTGGCCGACTCGACCATGCCGCGATAGCGCTGCTCGCTGGCGCCCAGGCGCTCTTCGGCACGCCGGCGGCGCTGGATTTGGCGCGCCAGACTCAGGTTCCAGGCCAGAATAACGGCCACCACCAGGGCAACCGCCAGCGTTACCTGCCAGACCAAGCGGGTGTCGATGCGCGGCACTGGCTGCGCGCTCAACCAGCGGCTCTTGATCGCATCCTGTTCGCTGACGGGAATCGCCGCAATCGCACGCTCAAGCAGCCCGTTCAGAATGTCCCAATCTGGACGGGTCGCCATGGCCAGTTCGTAGGTGTAGTCCGTATGGCCAGCGACGCGGACCTGAAATAACTCTTCCAGCGTGATCGCCTGACTCACCGCGAACAGATTGCCGACGAGAGCATCGGCCCGCCCCTCGGCCAGCCAGCGCACGGCTGTGCGCACATCGGGCGCCAGCACCAGGTCGATCTCGGGATGCTCGGCGCGCAGCCATTCCTCGGTGGCATAGCCCTCACTCACCAGCACCCGCTTCCCGGCGAGGCGCCTCAGGCTGTCGATCAAAGGCGTTTCCACACGCGCGAAGATGGCGACGGGAAACCGCAGATAGGGCGCAGTGAAATGACAAGGCCCCTGGCGGTCTTGCCTGCGGGGCATGGCCGCTGGAAGCAAGTCAAGATTGCCGTCCGCGAGCGCATCCAGCGCCTCGGGCCAAAGCTCGATGGTCTGCGGCTCAAAGCGCACCCCAAGCAGGGCTTCGATCTGGCGCAGATAGTCCGGCGCGATGCCGGCCGGCTGGCCCTCGGTATCGATGTATTCAATCGGCGCCCAGGCGCTGATGCCATAGCGGATGACTGGATGCTCGTCCAGCCAGCGGCGCTCGTCTTCAGTCAATGTCAGGCGCCGGCTCAGGCGCGCGAACCGCAACCCACCGACCCAGTGACTGAGGATCGCGATCCATTCGTCGTTGCTGATGCTGGCCAGGCCCAGATTGAGGATATTGACCAGGGGTGCCCAGTCCTTGCGAATGGCCATGGCAATCTGGTACTCGCTGCCTTCGAGTACACCGGCGATGCCGAAGTCGCTCATGGTGTTTTGCCGTCGCCACCAGTCGAAGGTGCCAGGCGCCACCGCCACATCGATACGCCCGTCGATCAGCGCTGCGGCCAGGGCTTCATTGGAAGAAAACTCAATGTGCTCCATGTCCTCGGCAACCGGCGCGAGCAAGGCATTGATGCGTTTGTGATCCTGGAGCGTTCCGACGCGCTGTCCCGACAAGGCCGCGAGGTCGGTGCCCACGAGGGAGACGCCGTCACGCGCGTACAGATAAAGGTAGGTCTCGAAATAACTGTCGGTCAGCAGAAACTGATCATCCCAAACCGGCAATTGCGCTACCGCCAGTAAGCCGTCGAGCCGCCCGGCCCGGGCCTCCTCGATCAGCGTCGGCGAGGATGTATCCGCCTGCAAGCGAATCGAGCTACCGAGGCGTTGATTGAGCAGGTCCAGCACGTCTATCAGGATCCCGGACAGCTCACCATCGCCCGCGCGGATCAATTCTGGCGGGTATTGATCCGTCATTCCAAGGACGATATCCGGATGGGCATCAAGCCAGGCGCGTTGCTCGGCGGTGAGTGCAAAGGCGTCGCACGCGGCCTCGGTGTACCCAGCGCTCAGGAGGAAAAGCAGGCCAATCAAGCCAGAGATCATGCGCGCGAGCGAGGCCCACCACATCTCTGCAGTCATGTGTTACTCGTCCATTGTCGCCGCCGCCGTTGCCGCCGATGGCATACGTAAATGAATGCAGGTGCGATCATCCGCGTCGGACGTGCTCATGGTCAGTTCGAAGCCCATGGTGTCGGCCATGAGTTTGGCCGAATAGGTGCCCAGCCCAGTGCCGCCCGCCTTGCCGTGCGTGCGATATTTCTCGAAAAAATGCCCACGCATCGGCGGCGGAACGGCGCCCTGGTTGCAGATGTCGAGTAGAACCCATTCTTTGGTCTGGTTGTCCTGTTCATTGACCTGGATGTCCAGGCTAATGGTCTCACCGGGCGGTGACGCATCCACAGCATTGGTGAGCAGATTTCCCAGCATCGACACCAGCAGTCGCGCATCGGCGGCGATCATCTCGACGCAACGCCCGCCGGCATCGGGCTTCTCTGGTGACACCGGCTGGCCATTGCGGAGGATCGCGAGGCTCAGTTGCTTGCGGCTCAGCAGTTGCGCAATGGACGCGCAGACATCCAGCACGATTCTTACCAAATCGACTGGATTCGCCCTGTAGTCGAGTTGACCGGTTTCCATTTTGAACAAGTCAAGCGAAAGCTCGATCATCCCGAGCATGCGCTGGCCGGCTTCGCGGATGAGTCCGATCTCTTCCCGAAGATCTGCGCTCAAGTCGTCGTCCATCAGCAGCAGATCGGGCACATTGATCACGACATTGAGCGGCGTTTTCAGATCATGCCGCATGATGCGCTCGACATCCTCCTTGATGCGTTCGAGTTCCTTACGGTCTTTGATGTCCTGCTTGACCGCGACATAGCTCTGAAGCACGCCTTGCTCGTCGAATACCGGAGAAATGGCAGTTTCCACCCAATACAGGTCCCCCTGCTTGTTTTTGTTAATCAATTCGCCACGCCAGGTATCGCCGCGATGCAGGGTGGCCCACATCTCCTGATAGAAGGCGTCATCGTGTTCCCCAGACGAGAGCAAACGCGGATTCTTCCCCAGCACTTCCTCCTTGGTATAACCCGAGAGCCGGGTGAAATGGGGGTTGACATAGAGGATGTTGCCGTTTGGATCTGTCACTGTCACGGACACTGGCGCATGCTCCACGGCCTGCGCCAGAGTCCGAAGACGCCCATCCAACGCGCGCTGCTCGGTCACATCAAGCGCGATGCCCTCGATCAGTTCCTGTCCGCGCTCCTGATCCAAGACCCGGTAAGCATGGATCTCAAGCTGCCGCCAATCCGCCTGCGGATGGCGGATGCTCAACCCGAAGCGGGCTTTCTCGCCAAGGGTCAGCCAGCGCCGGCTTTCCTCGAGCACATTGACAAGCGACTCCGGCGACCAGTCGGCCAGGTTGCCCCAGGATTGACCAAGGGCGTCTTCCGGCGTGGCAACGCCCAGCAGCTGCTTGAAGCCCTCGCTGGTATATAAAAGCTCGCCACTAGGCGCGTTGGTGAAGAAAAACAGCCGGTCGGCCAGTTGGGAGGTCAAGCGCACGAAACGGGCCTGGCTTTCGCGCAAGGCCGCCTCGACCTGCTGGCGCTCAGCGATTTCGCGCGCCAGCAGGGCGTTTTGAGTTTCCTGATCATCGCGTTCGCGGGTCACGCGCGCGACCAGCCGGTTGCTCGCCTGCAAGGCCGTGCGCGCCTGGTTGAGCTGACGGGCCAAGGCGAGTTGGGCCTTGATCCGCGCCTGAACCAGGCGGGCGTTCACCGGCTTGGTGACATAATCCACCGCGCCAACATCGAATCCGCGCTCCTCATCCTCAGGTCGATCCCGCGCGGTCAGAAAAATCACCGGCGTCTCACTGGCGCCCGGAATCGTCTTAAGCCGCTGGCACAGGGTATAGCCGTCCATCTCCGGCATCATGATGTCGAGCAGAAAAAGATCCGGCGCCTCAAAACGGTGCACAATCTCCAGTGCCTCGGCGCCTGAGTTTGCTACGCGCACGCGATAATTTGGCTTGAGCGTGTTAAACAGCACCTTGAGATTATCGACTTGGTCATCGACAATCAGGATGGATGGCATATCAGGCATGGCTTAAATTCCGAACTGTCAGGATTCTTGGTTTCAAGGTAAAAACGGGGCGCAGCATCCGACTGACGGATCCGTTCAAGCGCTGCCCGCCAAATCCTCCGGCACCTCTTCGCGCACCAGTGCATACCCCGTGCCACGCACATTGTTCAGCAGCATGTCCACTTCCTGAGTCCCAAGACCCAGCGCACTCAGGGTCTCGGCCGCCAGTCGCAGGCTGGCCTCGACCGCTTCGGGAAATGCCTGGGTGGCGCCGGCGCGCAGGAGCGCATCGCAGGTGGTCAAATCTCGCGCACGCGCGACAATTTTCACATCTGGTGCATAAGCGCGAATCAGTTGGGTGGCATTGATGGCGGCGCGCTGGTCGTCGATGGTCAGGACGACCAGATCGGCCTGCTCGACTTCGGCCGCCTCCAGCAGATGGGGATCACCGATGTCGCCGTAGTACACCGGGCAGCCTTCACGGTGCCAGCTGGCGACCAGTTCAGGATTGGACTCGAAGGCCACGTAGGAAATCCCATGCCCGGTCAGAATGGCGCCGATCGTGTGGCCAACTCGCCCGAATCCGGCAATGATAACCCGCGCCGGCGCACTGCCCGCCTCTCGCTCCGGCAACCGCAGGGAGCCGTCGACACCATCCATGCCGCCAGGCGCGCGTCGCGCGAGCCATTCACCCAGCGCCACCAATAGCGGGGTGAGCAGCATGCTGACCGAAATGACCGCCACCAAGAGCACGAAGGTTCGATCATCAATCAGCCGAAGCAGCTTGGCGGCGCCAAAAAGCACAAAGCCAAATTCGCCCGCCTGTGACAGCAGAAAGGCAACGCGAAAAGCCGCCGCCCGGCCCACGCCAAACACCAGACACAGCAGGAAGAGCACCAGGATTTTAATCGCCAGAATGCTGGCCAGATGCTCACCGAACTGCAGTGGCTCATCGATCAAAATGCTCAGATCGACCGACATGCCAACGGCGACGAAAAACAGACTCATCAGCAGCCCCTTGTGGGGTTCCACCAACGCCTGAATCTGCAGGCTGAAGCGCGAACCAGAGAGCATCACGCCCATCAGGAACGCGCCCAGCGCCATGGACAGTCCGGCGTGTTCCATGGCGGCAGCAGCGAGAAAAACCGAGGCCAACACCACCAGAAAAAAGGCATCGCGATTGCCCTGACGCGACAGTCGCTCCAGCACCCAGGGCACCAGATAACGCCCGACCAGAATCACCGCGCTGACCAGAGCCACGACGGTTCCAACCTGCTGCCACAGGGGTATCTCCTCCGGTAGCGGCCCGACATCGGCCAGCACGGGCATTAACGCCAGCAACGGCACCACAGCCAGATCCTGCATCAGCAGCACGGCAAAGGCGGTCTGGCCATGGCAGCTCGCCATATCGCCGCGTTCCTGCAACATCTGCACGACCAGCGCGGTCGAGGAAAGGGCCAGGCTCATGCCAATCAGCAGGGCGGTGGACCAGTCGGGTTGAAACAGCCGGAAGTAGGCCGCCAGCGCCAGCCCGGTAAGCAACACTTGCAGCGAACCCAGGCCAAAGAGGGTGCGGCGCAGTTCCCACAGGCGCCCGGGATGCATCTCGATGCCGATGACAAAGAGCAGCAGCACCACGCCCAACTCGGCAAAATGGCGTAGATCTTCAACATTGTTGGTGACTGAGGGGCCTGGCGTGTGCGGCCCCAGCAGCACACCGGCGACCAGCAGACCAAGAATCGAACCCAGTCCGAAATGGCGAAAGATAGCCACCGCCAAAGCCGCGACCACCAGCAGCAGCACCGCCGAGGAGACGAAGGATTCTGCTTCCATGGGATCAGTCGTGCTCGGGCTGACGCTCGCGCCGACGCGTGTCGCGCCGCTGGCGCAACTGGAACAGCGTCATCAGGGGGCCGGAGATGGCATAACCGACGAAGAGCACAAAAAGCACAATGGGTGGGTCGAGCACCACCAGCGAGAAGCCCAGCACCACCGCCACCATAACCACAAAGGGCACCCGACCATGGACATCCAGCTCTTTGAAGCTGTGATAACGGAAGTTGCTCACCATCAGCAACCCGGCAGCAGCCGTGAGCAGCGCGGCCAACCAGGCGAGGTAGTCGCCGCTGAGGGCGTTATCCGTGACGATCCAGACCGCGCCCGCCAGAATAGCCGCAGCAGCAGGACTTGGCAGCCCCTGAAAGTAGCGCCTGTCGGCCATGCCGATCTGGGTATTGAAGCGCGCCAGGCGCAGCGCAGCGCCAGCGGTATACACAAAGGCCGCCAGCCAGCCAAGCTTACCCAGCCCGGACAGCGCCCAGTTGTAAACCACCAAGGCCGGTGCCACACCGAAGGCGACCATATCGGAGAGGCTGTCGTACTCGGCGCCAAAGTCGCTCTGGGTGTTGGTCAGCCTGGCGATGCGCCCGTCGAAGCCATCGAACACCATGGCCGCGAAAATGCCGAGCGCGGCAGCCTCAAAACGTCCATGTTCGGCGGCCAGGATGGCGTAGAACCCGGAAAAAAGCGCCGCAGTGGTGAAAAGATTGGGCAGCAGGTAGATGCCGCTGCGTCGCCGTGGTTTGGTATTTTCTGGATGCATAGCCGCCCAAAAGTGGGTTGGTTTGAGTGATGAGTTGCAAGAGAGCGGGCCGCCATCATGAACACGTGGCCCTGTCGCAGTGGCAAGAGTTCTGGAGCCGCTATTTCTTGAAAGTATGCCGCATTATGAAGGTACTGACATCCGTGTGACATAGGCGCGTAGTGGATGCCAGATAGCGCGCACCAAGCTGTCACATCAAATCTTTACTTGGCGCACCCTGCCCGCTCGCGTTTTAATGGTGGCTCTGTCAGGGTCGTGCCCGACGCTATTCAGCGCGACCTTACTCAAAGACCCAAGGCCTAAAGACTGCGGCCAGCCAACGGATTTTGCATTCGCCATGACCATGCAACGCGCCCGCCCGAGCCTGCCCAGCGATGACAAACGCTGGAAAATCGTCAATGCCACCATGCGCCGCACAGGCTATGCCGAGCATGCGCTGATTGAGGCCCTGCACAGCGTACAGGATGCCTTCGGCTTTCTTGATGAAGATGCGATGATCTTCGTCGCCGATTCCCTCGACCTGCCGCTCAGCAAGGTATTCGGGGTCGCAACCTTCTATCACCTGTTCATGCTCAAGCCCCAAGGCCGGCATAGCTGCGTGGTCTGCACCGGCACCGCCTGTTACATCCAGGGGGCCGGTGCGCTGATCGAGGGGCTGGAGCAGCGCTTTGGCGTCAATCCCGGCGAGACGACAGAAGACGGCGCCCTGTCGGTAATGACCGCGCGCTGCGTTGGTGCCTGCGGGCTGGCCCCGGCGGTGGTGATCGACAGGCAGGTGTCGGGCAAACTCGACAGCAACGCGCTTAATGCCAAGCTTGAACAGGAGATCGCACAGTGAATGTTGATGATCTCGAAGAACTCGCCGACAAGCATCGCGAGGAATATGCTGCGGTCAAGACGGAAATTCGCGTCTGCACCGCCGCGAGTTGCCAGTCCTCCGGCGCCCTGCCGGTGCTCGAGGCTCTGACCACCGGCTGCGACGCCAGCGATCATGCCGGCTGTTGCGTCAAGCAGGTCGGCTGCATGGGGCTATGCTCGGCCGGGCCGCTGGTGGCCATCGCCGCCAAAGACGCCCCGCTCGACCAAGCGCAGATTTATCGCGATGTGGCCGCCACCGATGCGCCGGAGATACTCACCAGCGCCAAAACCGGCACTCCCATGGAGCGCCTGCACTGCCCGACCGAGATGCCCTTCTTTGCCCGCCAGCAGCGCATTGTGCTGGAGAACTCTGGCATTGTTGACCCCAACAGCTTCAAAGGCTATGTGGCCCTCGGTGGCTACCACGCCATGGTCCATGCGCTGACTGAAATGACCCCGGCGGAAGTGATCGCCGAGGTCACCACCAGCGGCCTGCGCGGACGCGGCGGCGGCGGCTATCCCACCGGGCTTAAGTGGTCGACTGTGGCCAAAATGCCCGCAACACAGAAATACGTCATCTGCAATGCCGATGAGGGCGACCCGGGTGCCTTCATGGATCGCGCCATTCTCGAATCCGACCCCCATCGGGTGCTGGAAGGCATGGCGATGGCCGCCTATGCGATTGGCGCCAACAAGGGCTTTGTCTACATCCGCGCTGAGTATCCGCTGGCGGTTGAGCGGCTCAAAACCGCCATTCGCAAAGCGAAACGCGCCGGCTTCATTGGCCACCATATTTGCGAGACTGAGTTTAACTTCGACATCGAAATCCGTTTGGGCGCCGGGGCCTTCGTCTGCGGTGAGGAGACCGCGCTGATGGCCTCGATTGAGGGCGGTCGCGGCCAACCCAGACCCCGCCCGCCCTACCCGGCTGAGTCCGGGCTCTGGGGCCATCCGACGCTGATCAACAATGTCGAGACCTACGCCAACATCGCCCCGATTGTGCGCGAGGGCGGCGATTGGTTTGCCGGCATTGGCACCGAGCGCTCCAAAGGCACCAAGGTGTTCGCGCTGGCGGGGGCCATCTGTAACACCGGCCTGATTGAAGTGCCCATGGGCACCCCGCTGCGCGATATCATTGAGGCCATCGGCGGCGGCATTCCGGGCGGTAAAGCCTTCAAGGCGGTGCAAACTGGCGGCCCCTCCGGCGGCTGCATCCCCGAGGCGCATCTGGACATTCCAGTCGACTACGACAGCCTCAAGACGCTCGGCACCATCATGGGCTCAGGCGGTATGATCGTCATGGACGAAACCTCGAGCATGGTCGAGGTGGCACGTTTTTTCATGGAGTTCTGCATGTCGGAGTCCTGCGGCAAGTGCATCCCCTGCCGCGCCGGCACCGCGCAGATGCACGGACTGCTGGATCGCATCGTCAAGGGCGAGGCAGGCAGGCAGGATCTTGCCCTGCTGGAGGAACTCTGCGAGGTGGTTCAGGCCACCAGCCTATGCGGACTTGGGCAAACGGCGCCCAATCCGGTACTGAGCACCCTGCGCTACTTCCGCGCAGAATACGAACAGCGGCTGCTCGAACAAGCCGCCTAAGTGTCTAATTCAAGACAAATCAAACAAGATAACAACACGAAACGGTGAGCGACCAATGGCACTGATTCAATGCCCTGAATGCGAAGGCAAGGTTTCCGACCAGGCTCAGGTCTGCCCCCACGGCGGCTTTCCGCTTGCTGGCCCGGCGGCCCGAGCCTGAGCGTCCGCCACCGCGCCCTAACCCGTCCATCCGCCCGGAGTCCCTTGCATGCCATTGCCGACACCCCAGAGTTCGGTCCGCGTCGTCACCATGAAGGTCGACGGGCTGGACCTATCCGCCCGCGAGGACGAGACCATCATCGAGGTGTGCCGGGAAAACCAGATTCCCATTCCCAGCCTGTGCTATCTCGACGGCCTGTCCATTCTTGGCGGCTGCCGCCTGTGTTTAGTCGAACTCGAAGGCCAGAGCCGCCTGTTCGCCGCCTGCTCGACCCGCGTCGCCGAGGGCATGCGGGTGGTGACCAACAGCGAGCGACTGCAACACTATCGGCGCACCATCGTCGAGTTGCTCTTTGCCGAGCGCAATCATGTCTGCTCGGTATGCGTCTCCAACGGTCATTGCGAGCTGCAAAATCTCGCTCAAGGGTGTGGCGTGAATCATGTGCGCATGCCCTATCGTTACCCGCATTATGAGGTCGACAGCTCGCATGAGATGTTCCGCGTCGACCACACCCGCTGCGTTCTTTGCAGCAGATGCGTGCGGGTGTGCGATGAGATCGAAGGCGCTCATACCTGGGACATCATGGGCCGCGGCAGCGACTGTCAGGTGATCACCGACTTGGCGCGCCCTTGGGGGGACAGCAGCACCTGCACCAGTTGTGGCAAGTGCGTGCAGGTCTGCCCCACAGGCGCGCTGGTCAAGCAAGGCACATCGGCCGGGGAAATGGTTAAAGACCAAAGCTTCCTGCCCATTCTCGCCCGTCGGAGACACCAGCGATGAGCACAGCAGATTCCAGAATTACGGTCGCCACCGCCTGGCTCGACGGCTGTTCGGGCTGTCACATGTCTTTTCTTGATATGGACGAGCGCCTGGTCGAGTTGGCCCGCCAGATCAACATCGTCTACAGCCCGCTGGTTGACACCAAAGAGCTGCCGGCGAGCGTTGATCTCGGCATCCTGGAAGGCTCGGTCAGCAATGATCATGACGTCACCACCGCCAAAGCTTTTCGCAAGCACTGCAAGCAGCTGATCAGCCTTGGCGACTGCGCGGTCAACGGCAATGTCCCGGCCATGCGCAATGCCTTCAAGCTTGATGCCGTAATTGAGCGCGCCTACCGCGAGAATGTGGATGTGAATCCGCAGATTCCGGTCGATGGCGTGCCACGACTGCGCCAGGTGGTGCTGCCCCTGCATGGAGTGGTGGAGGTCGATCTTTACGTTCCCGGTTGCCCACCGCCGGCGGATGCCATCTACTATGTGCTGAGTGAACTCATCGCCGGGCGCACCCCAGAACCCAATCAGCTCACCCGTTTCGGCGCCTAAGACCCGCACTGAATGGCAACAATCCGAATCCAGGCCATCGAGCCGCAAGCACCCGTTTCCATCACTGGCGACATCGATCACAGGAACCGCCGACCATGAGCCGCACCATTACCATCGAGCCGGTCACCCGCATCGAAGGGCACGCGCGCATTTCGCTGCAACTCGCCGACACCGGCGAGGTGGAAGACGCCCGCTTTCATCTGACCCAGTTCCGCGGCTTCGAGAAATTCTGCGAAGGCCGTCCCTACCGGGAAATGCCCGCGCTCACCGCACGCACCTGCGGCATCTGTCCAGTCAGTCACCTGCTGGCGTCGAACAAAGCCTGCGACGATCTGCTCGCGGTCACCATTCCACCGACTGCCGAGAAATTGCGCCAGGTGATGAACCTGGCCCAGCTAGTTCAATCGCATGCGCTGTCGTTCTTTCATCTGTCCTCACCCGACCTGCTGCTTGGCTGGGATGCCGATCCCCAAAGCCGCAATGTCTTTGGTGTCATGCAGCAGTACCCGGAACTGGCCAAAGATGGCATCCGCCTGCGCCAGATCGGCCAGACCATCATCGAGATTCTCGGCGGCAAGAAAATTCACCCCACCTGGGTGGTACCTGGCGGCGTCAGCGAAGCACTCTCGGAAGAGAAACACAAAGCCATCCAGGCGATGCTGCCCGAGGGGCTGGAAATTGCCAAGCGCACCTACGCCACCTTCAAGACCCTGCTGCCGAAGTTCAAGGACGAGGCCAGCCACTTCGGCAGCCTGCCAACCCTGTTCCTGAGCCTGGTCTCGGAGACGGGCCAGCTCGAGCACACCACCGGCCTGCTGCGGGTCAAAGACGCCCAAGGCCGCATCATCGAGGACAAAGTCCCGCCGCGCGACTACAAGCGCCTGATTGGCGAGGCGGTGGAGGACTTCTCCTACATGAAGTTCCCCTACTACAAGCCCATGGGCTACCCGCGCGGCATCTACCGCGTCGGCCCTCTGGCACGCCTGAACAACGCCGACTCCTGCGGCACCCCCTATGCCGATGTCGCCCTGGCCGAGTTCCACACCCTTCAGGAAGACTCAGGCCCCGTCGCTTCGAGCTTCCACTACCACTATGCGCGCCTCGTGGAAATTATCTACGCCATCGAGCGCATGCAGCGCATCCTGAAAGAGCCCGACATTCTCAACACCCGAGTGCGTGCCCACGCCCGTGGTAACCGCTTTGAGGGCATCGGCGTGTCCGAAGCCCCGCGCGGCACCCTGATGCATCATTACAAGATCGACGAAAACGGCCTGATCACCTGGGTCGATCTCATTATCGCCACCGGCCACAACAACCTGGCGATGAACCGCAGCATCAAGCAGGTTGCCGACGCCTATGTCGATGGCAATAAACTCAATGAAGGCATGCTCAACCGCGTCGAGGCGGTCATCCGCTGCTACGATCCCTGCCTGTCCTGCGCCTCCCACGCCTTCGGGCAAATGCCGCTGGTAATTGAACTCAAAGACGCCGCCGGACAGGTGATTGATCGCCTCAGTCGCGACTGAGTCCATAATCAGACAGAGCATCAAACAGGCCATCAAACCCGACGTGAGCGCAACCGCCCTAGTCATCGGCTACGGCAGCCCCATTCGCGGCGACGATGCTATCGGCCCGCTGGTGGCTGATCGCCTGCAACAACTCACCCTGCCTGACTGGGTACAGGTGGAAGCCCGCCACATCCTGACCGCCGAGTTGGCCGCCGACATGGCGCACATGTCCCAGGTGATATTTCTCGATGCGGCTGTCGATCTCCCGCCGGGCGAGCTGCGCTGCCAGCCCCTGCTCCCCGACGCCAGCGCCCTATCGACCATGGCGCATTTTCATGACCCGCGCGAGCTATTAGCCTGGTGTCAGGGACTCTATGGCCGCGTGCCAAAGGCATGGCTGATCACCGCTGGCGGTGCGGAGTTCGACTATGGGCATTTTCATCTAAGCGAAGCTGCCACCCATGCCGTGCCCTCGATGATTCAGACCGTCATGGACCTGCTTGGCTTGCGGCACACTAAGGGTCCCGTCGGCAACCATACGCCACTTGGCCAATAAGCCTCTGTCAGCCTCCCTCATGGGGCGCCTCGGCGCCACCGCAGCCAGAAACATCTGCCAGCGCCACCCAAACTCCAATCGCGCCAAATTGGTGCCGGGCACCAGCGGCGAGAAATCCTCGCCACAAAGCAATCAAGCTTTGGTACAATAAAGCGCTCTTTCGGAGAGATGGCCGAGTGGCTGAAGGCGCTCCCCTGCTAAGGGAGTATGGGTTAATAGCCCATCGAGGGTTCGAATCCCTCTCTCTCCGCCACTCAATGAAAAAAGCCCGCTAGAACATGCTTCTAGCGGGCTTTTTTTTTGGACTGGGCACTTATCCGGACAGCGTTTTACAACTTAGGCACACTTCTCCGATGAAACGCAGCCGCTGCTCGTAGAACTTGCCCATCTCGCCATCAAGGCGGCTAATCGCCGGTGTCGCACAGATCCCCCGTTTTATGGCGGTCTCTGCCCGATCCCAGTCAAAACTGGCCGCGCAGATAGTCGGGCCTCCCGATCAGATCAATTAGGGATAGCATCTATACGGCTTAAATTGGCGGAGAGAGAGGGATTCGAACCCTCGATGGGGATTAACCCATACACACTTTCCAGGCGTGCTCCTTAAGCCACTCGGACACCTCTCCGGGAGGGTGGTTGAGCCTGGTCCGAGGTGGGACGCTAGTGCGCAAGACCATGCTCAAGGTCGCGTAGGATACGGGATGTCAGCCGATCTCGCAATCGAACCTTGAGATTATGGCTCGCGGAAGACGATGACGGGTGCTGCGCAGCTTGCTTGCATTCGACACTTGCCTTTTGGCCAACAGAGCCAAAATCTTGTTTTCGCGTCGCTGAAGCATGGCGGAAGCGGCTGATGACAGCGAAAATGGAGGTAGGCATGCATGGTAACAAGCCGTTCGCGGCAGCAAGCGAGGAAAACAAGGCGCCGATTCTGGCGATACTCGAGAGACATTTCGCCGTTGCGAGCCGAGTGCTCGAGATCGGCGGTGGAACTGGCCAGCACGCGGTCTTTTTTGCGGCACAGCTGCCCCATCTGCACTGGCAATGTTCTGATCGCGCGGAGAATCTCGCTGGCATACGACAATGGATCGCGGAGGCCGCGCTACCCAACCTGCCGCCACCACTGCAACTCAATGTCACCCGCGACCAGGACTGGCCGACCGGCCCGTTCGATGCCGTTTTTAGCGCCAATACGGCGCACATCATGTCGCTGCCAGAGGTGGAAGCCATGTTTCTTGGCATCGGCCGTATGCTGCAATCCAATGGCTGTTTCGCGCTCTACGGGCCTTTCAGCCGCGATGGACGCCATAACAGTCCGAGCAATGCGATGTTTGATCAGCACCTGCGCGCGCGTGACCCGGCCAGCGGCGTGCGCGACATTCGCGATCTTGTCGGCATCGCGGCGGCAGCCGGTCTGGAGCTTGAGGAGGACTGTACCATGCCGGTTAACAACCGCATCCTAATTTGGCGCCGGTGCGGGGACAAGCGCGCATGACAACGAAAGCCCTGTCACGGCGCGACCGGGCGAGCTTGCCGACTAATTGTCGACGGTCGACGCCGCAGCATGCGCCGCGCGCAGGCTCTGTTCCACTTGTTCTTCACTCACCGGCAGCGACAAAGCCGCGAACACGGGAAAACGCTGGCGAAGTTGTTCGAGCTTAAGCTGGTGCTCCGGCTGGTAAAAACAGATCACCTTGACATGCGGATGACGCTGAAGGCGCGCCATGAGCGTCTCAAGATTGCTCGTCCGATCCCGAAAATCGGATTGAAAATTGTATTCCGCAACAACCACGTCCGGTACCTGACGCTTTAGCGCCGCTTGCGCCTTGCGTTGGGAGTTCAGTATCTCGACATCGAAGCCCAGGCGCTGATAGAGCGCAGTGAGATTCGGGTAGCCGCCTAACTCGATGATAGCAAGCAGACGCGGGCGCTGGCCGGATGCCCCCATCATGCGAAAACCACCCAGGTGGTGGCGATGTATTTCACCCCAGCCTGGAGTGTGACGGCGCGGTGCTCGTGAGTCCAGAAGGGAGGGAAGATGACCAACTTGCCCTGCTCCGGGCGCACGCTGATATCTTGATATAGAAACTGGGTCGCTCCGCCAGGACCGGGCACGTCGTTTAGGTACCAGAGCGCCACAAGCTGACGCTGGCTGAATTCATGACTGCCACCGTCGATGTGCCAGTGATAAAACTCGCCGGGCTGGTAGCGCTGGATCTGGTAGCCCATGTCCTTGAACGGGCCTTTGAAATAGGGAAAGGTCTCGCGAAACTCACGCAGCGCGGCGGCCAAGGAGCGGAAGAAGATCCCGTCGGCGTCCTTCCAATCGTCTTTGTTGCTGACCACCAGATCCATGGTCTGTTTGATCCCAGGGTCGCGCTCTTGAATCTGCCCAATCCGCCCCTCGAACTGCTGCGACGGATTGGCCTCAAAGCGCGCGATCATCTCTTCGCAAAAAGCCGGTGGCAGCGCCTGCCGGCGCTCGAAGATGAAACTGCCCGGTTTGATCTCGCGGATAGTCGGCAGAGCTGGCAGACCAAGTTCGGCCGTCAGCGCATTCAGTGTCGGATGCTGGTCCATCTGGCTCCTGCTGGCTGTTGATGGCGGCGAAGAAGCTCAAGGCGCCCGCTCACCAGACGCCTGCTTAACTCACCTTCATCCTGCGGTAACATCCCCGCAGATGAAGCTGCTGTTTCCTGGGAAGCTTAAAGTCTAATCCCTTGCCCAGCGCTTGTCCCGCGCCCTGACAGCCAAATATAGGGACAGAAGCGAATAATCCCGATCCCGCGCCTGCCGCGGCGATCCCTGCACAAACGGAGACTGGGGTGGCATTACGCATTAAGAGTCACTGGTGGAATGATGAGAACGACCGCTCCCTGGCTGAGATCGGCTCGGCACTCGCCTTCATCGCCTGGCGCATCGCGGTCGATAAGGCGATTAACCTGCACTGCGAGCGCTTTGTCTACAGCAACGACGCACAACGTCTGCAAGTCATTCAGGAATACCTGGTGTTCCTGATCCAGATCGCCGACCGGCTGTCGTTCGGGCGCTTCGGTGACGAGGACCGCCGCGCATTGGTCACCAGTTTTGCCAAGAAGTGCATCGAGCACTTGCAAGACAATAGCACCGACTTACTCGGCCCCGGGGACTATGGCCAAGTCTTTGTCGAGCGGCTGAATACCCGCTCGGGCGAATATGCCGATTTCGAACTCAGCCCCGAGGGGCCCAGCTATGCATTCCTGCGCCACCTTGGCTTTGAGATCCAGAGCCTGATGGGTCAACACGAGGAAAACCGCTGGGTAATCGATCAGGTCATGGACAAGGACGGCTGGGACGCCTACAAACGCTTTGCCAAGGCCTTTGGCGACCTGTTCGAATGAGTCACTCACAACCTCTGCCGTTCATTCCCGCACGCCCTGACCACTAAGCTGAGGTCCGACCAGTTCCCGGTGGTGCGACACGACCAGCCAGCCTTAGTCGGTGCTTTCGATCACTTTCCGCAGCTCAGCCTCCTCGTCCTTATTCAGCGAGGTCCGCAGCACCTTGCCTTTGCCGTGGAACGCCTGCAATCCATCTAGCACCTTGTCCGTGGTGGCCTTGCGCACCAGCACGAAAATGGCAGCACAACCGGGCTGGAAATGGGCAGCCAGATCCTTCATGAAGTTATCATCCACGCCAATGTCGGACATTTTTCCGGACAGCGCACCCGCACCTGCCCCCACGGCTGCGCCGAGCAGCGGATTCAAAAACAGCATTCCGATCAGCATACCCCAGAAGCCGCCGCCAACAGCCCCCATACCAGTCAGGCTAACGGCCTGATGCAATTTCACCTTGCCATGGTCGTCCTTTGTGACCACCACCACATCTTCCATTTCGATCAGGTATTCCTTCTGCATTTTTGCCAGTGCCGCGCGCATTTCAAATGCCAGAGCCGGTTCAGGGAAAGAGATCACGATGAGATCGCTCATTTAAAATTCCTCATTGATTAATGTTGATCAAACGGTTGCTCTAAACAAAAAAAACCCCAGAAAGATTGCTCTTCCTGGGGTTTTTACATAAAGC